>NZ_JBIBXY010000025.1:0-88045 GCF_043082785.1 Streptomyces sp. NPDC014764
TTCGCGATTTCCCACAGCCCGTCCGGAACAATCCAACTCCATGTACCCCGCCCCATGTCGAGGTCAACGACGCCTCACCACGTAGGACACGGTCTTAGAGATCGTCTCAACTGGCTTGATCACCAGGCTGGCGGCCGTGATGGCGATGGCGGGGCGTCTGGTGCCGGACGGGTTGTGGGAGTTGTTCCAGCGGGTGGTCCCGGCTGCGCCGGTGCGTCCGCAGGGTGGCGGCCGACGCCGCTACGGTGATCGCGAAGTGCTGGCGGCGATCCTGTTCGTGGCCACGACGGGGTGTACCTGGCGGCAACTGCCGCCGGTCTTCGGCCCGTCCGGGCCGACCGCGCACCGGCGGTTCACCGAGTGGAGCCGGGCCCGGGTACGGGGCAAGCTGCACCGCCTGGTCCTGGACGAACTCGGCGCGCGTGGCGAGTTGGACCGGTCCCGGTGCGCCATCGACTCCGTGAACATGCGCGCGACGAAAGGGGGGACCTGACGGGTCCGAATCCTGTAGATCGCGGAAAGAAGGGATCAAAGATCCACTTGATCATCGAGCGGACCGGCCTGCCCCTCTCCATCGGGATCTCAGCCGCGAACACCCACGATAGCCGGGGGCTCGAACCCCTGGTGCGCGGCATCCCGCCCATCCGCTCCCGCCGCGGGCCGCGCCGACGACGGCCCGCCATGCTCCATGGCGACAAGGGGTACGACTACGACCACCTGCGCCGGTGGCTGCGCTCTCGGAACATCACCCCGCGCATCGCCCCCAAGGGCATCGAGTCCTCCCAGCGACTGGGCCGTCACCGATGGACCGTGGAACGCACGGTGCACCGACGTCTGGGGCGGGAAGTATCCGGCGATCGTCCGGCTCTGGGAGAGCGCGTGGGCGGAGTTCGTGCCAACTCCACGAACCGCTCCAGCGCGGCCTCCTCGGTCGGCGCGATGTAGACGCGCCTGAGCGCCTTCGCGACCTTCTCCCAGTCCTGCCGCGCCGCGACCAGGCCGCGCTCAAGTGCGTCTACCTGGCCGTCAAGAGCCTGGACGCGACCGGCACCGGACGCAAACGCCGGACCATGCGCTGGAAGGCCGCACTGCAAGCCTTCGACATCACCTTCGACGGCCGGCTCAGTTTGATCAAGCCTCGGTGCTCCAAACTCGTGAGAGCGCGAGGCTCAACGTGTGCGCCCTGTCGTTCCAAGACTCCGCACCGCACTGACCGCCTCAGGTGACACGGAAGACCGGCCAGCCGATCTCGGTGCGCCACGCAGCGGGATCGCTCGTGTCACGGGGGCCGACAAGGTAGACCTCCCGCACCGGCCCGGCCACCGACATCGCGTTCTCCACCACCCAAGCCCCGAGTTCGCCGTACGTGACATCGATGCCGTCGTGCTCGCCGACATGGGTGGTGACCGCAAGTTCCGCGGCCGGCAGACTCACGGGGTGTACGCGTCCGGTGCGAGGTGGCGCAGCTGACGGCAGGTAGACGAGCGCGTGACCGCGCTCCTGCTCGAAAAGGGCGTTGTCGTAGCTGCCGCCCGGCGGTCCGGTCACGTCGGCGCCGACGGCCGCCTCCAATTCGGCCATCGCGCCTGCGTACCAGGTCTCGATGTCGCGATGCCCGACTACGGCCTCCACCGCCGCGACCGTCCGTGCGGGCTCCGCACGTAGCTCGACATTGATGGGCGCGGGAGCGGGCCGCAGCAGGCGGCGCAGCGACACGACTGCGGCCCGGGTGCGGTCGAGCGCGTCCTCGAGACGTTGCAGGTGCTCGGCGACCAGCACCGCCCGGACACCAGGGTCGGGGGTCCGCAGGATCTGCTGCACATCACCCAGGGGGACGTCGAGCTCGCGGAGCCGGTGGATGACCTGCGCGGTCGGGATTTGATCGACGCCGTAGTAACGGTAACCGGTGGTCTCGTCCACCACGGCAGGTTCCAGCAGGGCCGCCTCGTGATACCGGCGCAGGGTCCGCACGCTCAAGTGGGTCAGCCGCGAGAACTCGCCAATGGTCAGCATCCCCCCATTCTGAAGGTTCCCCCTGGGGGAGAGTCCACGGCTTGACCCTCCCGCGCCGCGAGGTCACACGGTGGGCTCATGACACAGCACACCGATCTTCCGTCCGATCTGCTCCCGCCCGCCGTCCGCCAGTTCTTGGGCGCCCACATCGTCCGCGACGCCGACACCGCCTCGTCGTTCCTCGCCGAGGATGCGGTGATCGTCGACCAGGACGAGACCTTCCGCGGCCGGGAGGAGACCGACGCGTTCCTGCGGGACGCCGGGTCCGAGTTCGAATACACGACCGAGCGGATCGGCGCTCACCGTGTCGATGACACCCACTGGGTGGTAACCGTGCGGCTCGAAGGCACCTTCCCGGGAGGCGTCGCCGAGCTCGACTACCGGTTCGCGCTGCGGGACGACCTCATCGCCGAACTCGTCATCGCCAACCACCCGGTCTGACGGAACCTGCACCACCTCAATCTTCAGTGGAGAGAAAAATGTCTAGCTCAGATCGCGATCGTCTCGACGGTCGCCGGGCATTGGTCACGGGCGGTTCGAAGGGCTCGGGCAAGGCCGTCGTAGAGAGACTGCGAGAGATGGGTGCCGACGTGTGGACCACGGCACGCACCATGCCCGGCGGCTACGAGCGCCCCGACCGGTTCATCGAGGCGGACACTTCCACGGTGGGCGGTGTAGAGGTTGTAGTGTCCAAGATTTCTGAGGTAGGTGCGCTGGACATCCTGGTGCACGTTGTCGGAGGATCGTCGACCCCGCCTGGCGGATTCGCCGCAGCGTCTGAGGAGCGCTGGCTGGCGGAGCTCAACCTGAACTTGCTGGGAGCTGTTCGACTGGATCGAGCACTGCTGCCGGCAATGGTGGAGGCAGGATCAGGAGCAGTTGTCCACGTCACGTCGATTCAGCATCAGATGCCGCTGCACGAAGCGACGTTGCCGTATGCGTCGGCGAAGGGTGCCCTGCGTACGTACAGCAAGGGTCTCGCGAACGAACTGGCCCCACGAGGCGTGCGAGTAAACGCCGTCAGCCCCGGGGGGATTCAGACCGGAGCGTATGCGGGCTTCATCGACCAGCTCGCCAAGGGCAACGGACTGACCCGCGAAGAGGCGGAGCAGAGCCTGATGGATTCCCTCGGAGGGGTTCCAATCGGAAGGTTCGCAACGACGGAAGAGGTCGCGGACCTGGTCGGCTTCCTCGTGTCGGACCGAGCCTCATCCATTGTGGGCGCGGAGTACGTCATCGACGGCGGCACTGTTCCAACCGTTTGAGCCAGACACCGGTTCCGAGCAGCCACTCGCGAACAGTTCGATCCGGTGGCGGAATCCCCTCCGTCACAAGGACCATGCGGGTACGACCCGACAAGCTCTGCACCTGGAGAGCGCCTCTTCCCATGCAGCCAACAGGCCGAGAACCCAGCAGCCGAGCCCGCCACGCCACGGCACCGGGCTCACGACGCTGGCCCTACTCGGCCTCGTCTGATGGCCGGCCCGGCTGGTCTCGCGGAAGCGGACCGGCCGGGTCCCTTCACCTACGCCCCTGAGCGATTGAGAGCATGATGAACGCCGGGACGAACTGGCTGTGGCAGCAGCACGCCGTGAACGAGGCGCTGCCGGATGAGGCGCTTCCCCACGGTGGTCGAGGCGCTGTGCTCGACCTCCCGCGCCCACTACGGCGTCGACGGCCGTGGCGAGGAACGCCGTGTCAAGACCCTCGCGGACGCTCTGCCCGTCCTGCTCAGCCGTGTCACCCGCCCCCGACTGCGCCGCCAGCTCCTCCAGCAGGCCGACGACAAGCAGCTCGCCGAACTCGCCGGTCAGGCCGTCGTTGTGGTCGGCGGCCTGCAGCGCCTCCCCCTCCTGATCAACCAGGGGCACCTGCGCGAGCTGGCGTTCACCGGCCGCACCATCGGCGCCGAGCGCGCCGCGGACATCGGCCTGGTCAACGACGTCCACACCGACCCGGCAGCCCTGCGCCACGCGGCCAGAACCCTCACACCTGGATCTGCTGGTCATCGGGCCGGTCACGGTCGAAGGGACCGGACCGCAGGTCTGGCACGACATGACCATCGAGGTGGCGCTGTGCGTGAGGCGATCCTGCAACTGTTCCCAGCGCCAGAAGGTGCGCCCTACGCAGACGGGCGAGGTTCGGACCGGCGGCGGTTCTATGCGGCCGCAGCGGCCGTGGACCGGAGTGCGCCGGAACGCCGGGTTGCCGGGGCGGGGCGACGTCGGCCGCGATAGGTGGCGCGCTTCTTGGGACGTTCGGCCACCGGAGTGGTGATGACGACCGGGATGCCGGTCGGGGTCTGGGCTCCGGTGATCCGGCTGAGGGCCTCGTCGCCCGGGCTGACCTGGGTGGTCTGAGGCCGGATCCCGGCGTCCGCCATGAGGCGGACCATGCCGCGGCGCTGGCTTGGTGTGACGAGCGTGACGACGCTGCCGGACTCGCCGGCCCGGGCGGTACGGCCGCCGCGGTGGAGGTAGTCCTTGTGGTCGGTCGGCGGGTCGACATTGACGACGAGGTCGAGGTTGTCGACGTGGATGCCGCGCGCCGCGACGTTGGTCGCCACCAGCACGGTGACATGCCCGGTCTTGAATTGCCCAAGGGTGCGGGTGCGCTGAGGCTGGGACTTGCCGCCGTGCAGGGCGGCGGCCCGTACCCCGCTGCTCAGCAGGTCCTGCGTCAGCCTGTCGACGGCGTGCTTGGTGTCCAGGAACATGATCACGCGGCCGTCGCGGGCGGCGATCTCGGTGGTGGCCGCGTGTTTGTCGGCGCCGTGGACATGGAGTACGTGGTGCTCCATCGTCGTGACGGCGCCGGCCGAGGGGTCGACGGAGTGCACGACGGGGTCGGTCAGGTAGCGGCGTACGAGCAGGTCGACGTTGCGGTCGAGGGTGGCGGAGAACAGCATGCGCTGGCCTTCGGGGCGGACCTGATCGAGAAGGCCGGTGACCTGCGGCATGAAGCCCATGTCGGCCATCTGGTCGGCCTCGTCGAGGACGGTGACGGAAACTTGGTTCAGCCGGCAGTCGCCACGGTCGATGAGGTCCTTGAGGCGTCCGGGGGTGGCGACGACGACCTCTGCGCCACCGCGCAGCGCGTTCGCCTGCCTGCCGATCGGCATCCCGCCCACGACGGTGGCCAGGCGCAGCTTCACGGAGCGGGCGTACGGGGAAAGCGCGTCGGTGACCTGCTGCGCCAGTTCACGCGTCGGTACGAGAATCAGCCCCAGCGGCTGCCCGGGCTCGGCGCGCCGCCCGGCGGTGCGGGCGAGCAGGGCCAGCCCGAAGGCGAGGGTCTTGCCGGAACCGGTGCGGCCCCGGCCGAGGACGTCGCGGCCGGCGAGGGAGTTCGGCAGGGTCGCGGCCTGGATCGGGAACGGCACAGTCACGCCTTGCGAGCGGAGCGCGGCCAGCAGTTCCCCGGGCATGTCGAGATCGGTGAATCCCTCCACGGCGGGAAGCGCGGGAGTGATCGTCCGGGGCAGCGCGAACTCACCCTGGACGGCGGCGGGCCGACGGCCGTACCCCCCGGAGCGGCTCGGTCCGGCCGACCGGCGCGGCGCCGGCGAACCGAAGCGGCTGCCACCCCTTCCGGAGTCGGCACTGCCATTACGGGTGCGGGCGTATCGGTCATTGTTGCGTGTGCGGTTCATGCGGAACCTTCCTCGATACGGCGCATATCAAGGAATTCCCGAAGCGATGAGCAGCACGGAGAATTGCAAGAATGGGCCGGTGGGCCTTGAAAGTGAATCTGGCCAACAGGAGCTCTGTGCGGCGCAGGCGCTGGAATCTTGGGGGCGCTGTGGGCTCGATATTCGCAGCGCCCACTGCGCTGCAGCTATGAAGGGATGCGTCTGAGGGACGAATCTCGTGCGTGCGCCGACGACGTCGAGTTGTCGTCTGCAGTCGTAGGCGACGCCACTGCGGGTAACGCATGCAGCTGGGGCCCGCACCCCGAGGGATGCGGGCCCCAGCTACAAATATGTGACAGTCAGCGTCAGGCGGGAACGATGTTCTCGGCCGTCGGACCCTTCTGGCCCTGCGCGATGTCGAAGCTCACCTTCTGGCCCTCCAGCAGCTCACGGAAGCCCTGGGCGGCGATGTTCGAGTAGTGGGCGAACACATCGGCGCCGCCACCGTCCTGCTCGATGAAGCCGAAGCCCTTTTCCGCGTTGAACCACTTAACGGTACCAGTAGCCATGTCATTTCTCCTTCGGGGCAGTGCATACGAGGGCCGCACCGTGCGAACCCCGTGTCGCCGCGATGATCACCCCATCCGGAAAAGACCGGAGATACAAAAACGCTGCCGGGGGCACAAGGCCGACCGGAGCACTTGAAGTTTTGGGAACCACAACTGCAACTCACACGACAGTAGCACGCCGCAGCAGCCGCCGTGCCGTGAAGAGCGCCGCCCTCCTTATTACGGGAAAAAATCTATCCGCATGCTCCGGTGAAATCTCAGCCCGCGGGAACAGATATTGCCCCACCTGCGCGAGAGGGCTCCGCAACCCGGGGCCCGGCCGGTCCAGAGGCGGCCTGACCAGCAAGATCCACCTGGCCTGCGACGCTGGGGGCGACCGCTCGCCTTCACCGTCACCGGCGGGAACACCAACCACTGCACGCAGTTCACCGCTGTGATGCAGACGATCCGGGTGCCCCGGCCGGGTCCGACCCGGCCCCGGGTCCGACCGGGCCACGTCATCGGCGGCAAGGGCTACAGCGCCAAGGCCATACGCACCTGGCTGCGGCGACGCGACATCCTGCACACCGTCCCGGAACGGTCCGACCACAGCTTGCAAACCGGCTCCGACGCGGCAGTAAAGGCGGACGCCCGCCGGCCTTCGACAAGCGGCTCTGCAAGCGGCGCTACATCGTCGAACGGTACTTCAACCGCTTCAAGCAGCAGCGCGAGGTCGCCACCCGCTACGACAAGACCGCCGAGTCCCACCAAGCAGCCGTCACCCTCGTATCGCTGCTGATGCGGGCGCGACATGCGACGACAACTCCTGACAGGCGTTCCTTGTGACCGGCGGTCCGACGGACAGGAACGCCGGCCCCGCGGGCGTCCCCTGGTGCCGCGTCAGACGGCCGGCCGGTCCGGAACCACAGCGTGGATGGCGGTCATCAGGCGGTGAACATGAGCGAGGCGGGCAGTCCGCCGGCAGGGAGAGTCCTCCCGGCCGACGCGGGGGTGTTCCGATGACGAGGTCCCGGTGGAACAGGTGCTCGGGGTTTTCCCCGCCGACGGGGGCTGCTGCACGGCCCAGGTGAGCGTGGACCTCACCGGTCGTCAGGCCCTTCGCAGCGAACGACGGCCCCTCGCACCGCACCCAACCGCAGCCGCCACCACCGACGTGCCCGAAGCCTGCCGCCGGCACATCAGCAACGGCATCGCCTACCCCCACGACGACGGCAGCGGATGGTGCCGCCTGCCACACGCTGCCCGGTGCCCCCGGCCCCCCGCCTCCCAGCACCGCGTCACCAGCCCTCGCCAGGCGCTGCTGATCCGAGACCTCGCCGTCCGCTCCCACCGCCTGATCGACAGCGGTGCCCTCACCCCGGCGCCCTGCACATCCACCCTCACCGAAACTACCTCCCCCGACCGGCCCGTCGTACGGATCCTCCTCACGCCCTACCACGCACAAGAGCCCGTCGAAAACATCCGCAGCATCGCCCAAACCCGCCAGCGACACCGCTGCACCCGGTCCATCCTCGACCCACCCCGCCCCGCAGGACGATGGACCCTACTGCCCGTCCAACCTCACCACAGCCACCCCGCCCTCCCCGGCGGCACCATGGCTGTCCACGACCTCAACCACCCGCCCTACGGCGAACAACTGCGCTGGCGCACCCAACGCTGCACCACCCACACGGCCCTACCCGCCGCCGACCTGCCCCTCGCCGACCGGCAGCTCCTTGACCCCCTCCTGCACACCGCCCACATCCACACCCAGCTGCCGCACCCCGCACCTCACCAACCCAACCCGCGGTGACAAATGCCCCACCACGCACTGGAGATCACCCTCACCCACCCACTGCACCCTGCCGAACTCGACACGATCTGCCGCAGCATGCCGCTCGCGGCCAGCCACGACACCACCCGCCTGATGGCACTCGTCCCCGCCAAGACCCCCCAACGGGCCGCCCACCGGCTGCACCGACGTCTCAAAGACCGGGTCCCCATCGACGCGATCACCACGCACTACCCGGACGCGAGCGGACACGTGCTGCTCAACGTCGCTTTACCGCCCGCCGCACGCACAGCTCTTCAGACGACAGCTATTCGCACAGGACAGAAACCCGAGCGCCTCCTGGAACGAGCCGTCCACCGGGCCCTCGCCGAGCACACCGACCATGCGACGATGCAGTCGCCACTGAACACGGCCAGGTCGTCCATGATCGGCACTTCCACGGCCGCGTCGAGCATCCCTGCAACCTCCTGTTGTCTAGCATCCTGCTGGGCACTCTACGAATGTCCTGATCGGCGAAGGCGCCGGTAGCAGATCAGGGCACTGGCGATGCCAACGAGGGCGAGGAAGTGGCCGGCCTTGCGCTCGTAGCGGCGGTGCAGTCGGCGGCATCCATTCAGCCAGGACATCGTCCGCTCGACCACCCAGCGACGCGGACCCAGACGGTTGGAGTTCTCCACCCCGCGGCGGGCGATGCGCGGCACGATCTGCCGACGGCGCAGCCAACCTCGCAAGTGGTCGAAGTCGTGGCCCCGCTCGCCGCAGTTCGAAAGGGTGCTGGAGTACTGGAGCTACACGTGCGGCGGGGAGATGGAAGCGTTCAGCCGAACCCGTAACCGCTTTCGGACAAAGCATGCCCATGCCATGCATCTGCTTGGATCTTGGCCCTAGCGTGACGGACGTCCGTGGCACCTGCTGATCGTCGGTGCTACGCCGCCTACTCGCGAAGGGAAGATTGTGAGATTCGTTCTCAAAACAACCCTGGTAGCACTGACACTTGCTTTACTGCCCGCTCAAGCGATCGCTGCAACATCGCAGAGTCAGACTCCCGGGCCGTCCGAGCGGACCGCTGCCACAGCCGAACTACCAAAGCCGAAGCCGCAGAAAGCGGAGCGCCCTGCCAACAGCACTGCACGGGCCGACGTCGCCAACTCGTGTGAGGCGGTGCGTTCCCGCTTGAAGGCGCTCGCGACCGAAGGACGTAAGGCCGTTGCGTGCTCGGCACCCGCGCCGGCGCGTAAGCCGTCGGTTCCCCAGACCGATGCCTCCGCCCGCGCGGCTCGTCAACCAGTTCCCCTGCCTGACTGGTGCTACGACGCCTCCAACGGTGACGGCACCTGGTACCACACGCGCTCTCACGCCTGCTCGATCGACACAAAACTCCTCGATGTCATCACCGTTCCCGGCGGTGAGCTCATCGGGCAGATCTACTACCAGACGAACGAACTCGTTTACACAACACACGACTTGCCGACCTGGGGTCACCAGGTGACCATCCGCATGTATGGCGGTTGGGGGCAGATCGCCGGCACCACCGTGACGGGCGCTGCCACGTGCCCTGGGCCGTGCAGCCTCTCGGATGCTGACGTCGATTTCCCGGCGCAGTCCGTTTCGGTGGGTAGCGCGCCCTGGGGCGACGCGGTGCCCACGAGCACGGCCACCGCGGCCGGCGCGATCGGGGAGACGAAGTCCACCATGTACTGGGTGTTCGACAACCCGTCGTGGGTCGAAGACAGCGGACTGATCGGTTCCCAGGTGGCCGTGCCCATCCGCTGTGACAACGACCTCAAGGGCGTATCCACACCCGGGTGCGTTTTCAAGGACTACGCCCCCGTCAACGTTGTCAGCCTCAGCGGCCTCTACCCAAACTATGCGCGGCACATCCAGGAGGCGCAGGCGTCCGGGCTGCCTGGTTCGTACCCGGATGGTCAGCCGTTGACGCGGCTGACCGATGACAGTGCGATCAGAGCCAACCGCAGCACAGCATGTCCCCGGGCAGACAGGCCCGGCGGCTATCCGCGACCTGCCGGATACACCTGCGACGAGTACCCCTTTGCCTCGACCAATGAGGGCGCCACCAGCAACCCTCAGCTCGGACGAACGTTCAGTTGGTGCCAGATCAATTCCCTCTCCAGCCGCACCGGCCCCGGCTGGAGCGCATGCATGATCCCCGGTGATGAAAACACCGCCGCCGGGCGTGACGATCTACGCATCTTCTACAACGAGAACCGCGTCCTGAAGGATGACGAGTTTCACGTGTGGATCGTCCAGTAACAGCCTCTAACATGGGCGCATGACGGAGCCAGCGCCCACCACGGCCTCCAGTGTCGTCCGCGTGGACTACCACACGTTCGAACTGGCCGACTCCGACAAGCGCGTTCCGACCGGGTTCGACACGTCGAACGGGCTGGTCTTCTCTCTGCCAGGCCAGGTTGTGATCTGCACTGGCATCAGCGCAGGCTGGGTCAACGTCAGTGTTGAGGTGCGTCGGTGTCCACCCGAGCGGGTGGACACCGACGCATGGGATGAGGTCGTCGACCACAGCGTAGAGACGACCAATGGTGCCCTACGTGTCACAAGCGTCATGAGTGATACTCCGGACCTGCCTGTACTTACGCCGCAGGGGCCAGGGACCTACCGGGTCCGGGTGCATGCGCGAGGCCGCGACACCGCCCCCGATGGAGCCGTTGACGAACCCGTCGAGGAATACTTGCTCATCGTCTGGCCGACAGACCGTCAACCGGACCAGATCCACAGGCAATCCGACCACTACGGTGCCCAGCTCCGAGCCCAGCCGAGTAGGTCGGCGCCTCAGGTGCCAACCGCCCAGGGCGATGACGACATACGACGGCGCATGCGAGAACGGCTCCAACGCCGACGTACGCCGTGATGAGGGTAGATACGTGCGCGACTATGCCGCATGCGGCCTGGTGTCTTGGTGGTGCACGGACTCCCCAGCTCAGTACGAACGGGTGAGCTAAAGCACGGTAAGCGGTCAGGCGCCAGTAGCCCGGGTGCCTTGCAGAACCGGCAAGGGCCGCGCTAGTGCAGCGACAGGGGGACGCTGCACTGGGCGCGGCCCTTGCCACGCGCGGCTCGGGGGGCGTTCCACGGTGGGGTACCGCACGGATGCCCTTGCCCCCGCCGCGCACACGGCGACCGGTCAGGTGACTTCCCGTTGGTGGGTAGCAGGCCCGTCGACGCGCTCCACCTTGACCGGGCCGGGCGCGGCGGGCAGCAGCTCGAACATTACCCGTCGGCCCGAACCGGGCAGACGCTTGAACGAACGGCATCAGGACCTCCAACACCGCGGCGACCTCGTCCTCGTCGCCCATCACTCGAACTCGCGCCATCACGTTCCATTGGATGCCAGTTTGATGAGGTCAGCGAGGTGCTCTCGTCCCCAGTACCGCACGGGCGACGCCGCCCTGCTCGTGGTCCGCGGTCTGGCGTCGTTCCGGTGGAGCGAGGAGCCGCTGAAGCGCGACCTGACATCCTTCGCGATCATGTCGAGCACGCCGTCGGCGTCCCTGAGGGGATGGCGGATGGACCTTGTTCTCTTCCCGGACGGCCGGCTGTCCGTCGCCGGCGTGGCGGCCGAGTTCCACCTGCTCGAGGCCGCGGGCATCCCTTCCGCTCCGCCGGACCACACGGACCGCACGCTGAGCGAGATCCGTGGTGGGGCTCCGAGTGCACGGTGCTGCAGTCGGCCACCACGGTAGGTACGTGACGCAGACGAGTGGTAGGTGACACAACGGTGTGACCGAAGCGGCCCGTCGGGGTTCTTCCCCGGTGGGCCGCTTCGCTGAGCCGGAAGCCGCGGCGCGCGGCAGGGGGTTCCCACGGGACTTCGGTGAACGTGGGCGGGAGGGAGCGGTCATGCCCGCCCTCTTGCACACGGTTGCCTGCCGCGAACGGTCAGCCGGGTATCACGGGGCGACACGAAGGCCTCCGTAAGTGGTGCAGAGTCGAAACCTGCACCACACACGGAGGCATTCGCCCGGCTGGCGGCCGGACGTCGGGGCGGTCGTCGGGTGTGAGGGGCACGGCCACGGCCAGCGCCGTCGACATGGGCTCCGTGGTCCGTGAAAGGCTGGGACGCACCCAGGACCCGGCGGTCCCCACGGACATGCTCGACCCGGCCGCGGCAGCGCGCACGAGGCACGCGGTGCGGTCCCGGAGCTTCGGCCGGGCGGCGTCCCGGCCGGACAGCTCGAACATGTAGGCGCGCTTGCGGGCGAGGTGCGGTCCGTGGGGAGGGCCACGGCGAGTTCGGCGAGGGTGAGGCGAACCGCAACCGGCCGCGCGGGCGCGGCCGTCCGGTGCCGTCTGGGCAGCAGCCGCCGCAAGACCCCGAAGGTTCAGGCCCGAGCCTGTTACTCACTTTCGGGTGACGTCTGTTTTCCGCCGGGGTGGCGTGCCATGGCGGACTTGAGTGCGAGGCCTTGGCGCCCACCGGTCGACGGCCTGATGCGTCGTCAACCTGATGTATATGGATAATGCAGTCGACAGTCTCAGAATTATGCAGAATCTGTAACGTGGGGCACGATTTCTACACATGGTGGGCACGGTGTGGGCAGGGTGTGGCCGCGGCCAGCCGGCCGCACCCGCACCAGGCACCGTCCCGGCCAGCGCCGGCGGTGCCCGCACGAAGCAGGGGGAACCTGTGTCGAAGAACATCACCGCCCGCCGCATCACCGCCGCCGTCCTGACCGCCGGCGCCCTGACCGCGGTTCTGACGGTGCCGACCTCCGCTGCCGAGGCCCGCCCGCACCGGCCGACTGTGGAGATCTCGGACGTGCAGTACGACTCCCCGGGCCGCGACGACCGCTCCAACCGCTCCCTGAACCGCGAGTGGGTGGAGATCACCAACAACAGCCGCCGCGCCGTCAACCTCGACGGCTGGACCCTCCGCGACGAGGACGGCCACCGCTACACTTTCGACGACTTCCGCCTGCGCGGCCGCTCCACCGTCCGCGTCCACACCGGCATCGGTCGCGACACCCGCTCGGACGTCTACCAGGACCGCCGTCACTACGTCTGGGACAACCGCTCCGACACCGCCACCCTCCGCAACGACCGCGGCCGCTACGTCGACAGCGAGTCCTGGGGCCAGCGCCGCGGCGGACGCCGCTAACACCAGCCGATGAACCGGCGGCCCGCACCGCCGACTCGTCCCGACCAGCTGGCGGCACGCCACCACAACGGTGGCGTGCCGCTCCGTCTTTGCCTGCGTGCGGTATTGGGCTGTCTGTCGCGGGCGTGGACGGTTCCGTGAGTGGCTACGCGCTAATACGGGCGGAACCACGACCGCGTCGGACGCTCACGCGGCGGCCTGAACACGAAAGTCCATCTTGCCCGCGACAGCCGCGCCTTGGGAGGGCAGGATGGGCGGCGCGGAGGTCCGGGGGTCGGGGCGTGCTCAGCCGGTTGCGCGTCGGCCGGGCCGCCGCGCCTGTGCCGAGGCATCAGGGCATTGAGGTGCAGCACCGGATGCGGAGAAGCGGCCCGGTAACCGGGCCGGTCACATCAGGCGGCCTGCGGGGTGCCCGCCGGGATCGTCGGCCAGCACGATCGCGGCTTTGACGCGCTTGCCCACCGGCTCGCGGCGGATCTGGAAGCTGCGGCACACTCCATTACGATCTCCAGGCCGTGCTTGCCGATTCGGTTCGGATCGGCGTCCGGCCAGGACAGGATTGCTGTCCCAAACGCTGATCTCCACGGCGCCGTCGTTGACCTCCAGATCCAGCAGGCACGGGCCAGGCGCGTACTTGTGCCCGTTAGTCACCAGCTCGCTGAAGACCAGCTCCGCCAGGCCCATCGCACGCTCCCGACACCGGGGTGCCGTGAACGGCTTGTACCTCGGTCATGAAACGGTGGGCCGCACTACGGGCCTCACCGATCCGCTCCCCACCCTCCGTGGAGACTGTGGACCGTCGGGGACGGCCGGCCAGCGACTGATCCTCGTCTTCGTGCACTACTGGGCCACGCCGCCCCCTTGTCCCGAGCAACCCCGTTAAAGGGGTTCAGTTACCCCCGAAACTTGACCCTACGCAAACCCTCGCATCACTGTTGCACAAGTCACTGAGCGCGGCGGCGACGTCAGGCGGGGAATGCCGGTGGGGGAGAGGTCGGAGCTGGCGTGGCGCAGCGTGCGGGGTGGCTCCACCGGCCGGAGGCATCGCGGGAGACGCCGCACCACCAGCTTGGGTTCCACCAGAGGTGACGTTCAGCGTCTCCCGGCTGCCCGCCCGGCGGAGAAACGACCGGATCGTCCATGGATGACCCATGCCGCGCCCGGCGAGTGGCCCGGCGACAGATGAGCTGGCCGTCCGGGTGAGGGTGGTGGTGCGGCCGGTGTGCAGCAGGAGACCATCGTCGCCGAATAGACCGGTGGGAGCGGCCAGGGAGCCAACCGCGTCCACCCCGACGGCTGCCGGGGCGTCTGCTCAGCACAAGGGTGAGCCCGCACAAGCCACCAGCCAACTAGCTGGCCATGTGCCACGTGTCCCAGCCGAAGCTCGAGGTTGCGGGGTACGCGGCAAGCGATCCGGCGAGACCGGCGATTGCGGCACGCCCTGAGTCCCGTGGCGAAGGGGCAGCGGACTTCGTTCCGTTCGACGGGGCGGCGTGGCTTGCTGGCCATGTGGCAGTTGCCCGCGTGAAGCTGCAGGGGCAGGCGCCCTTCACCCATGCCGAGTTCCACGATCCACTCCGGAGGTGCGGGCTGCCTTCGACGCGCCGGACGGGTGCCGGGGTAGGCGTCCGCTGTCGGTCGTCGAGCAGGCCTCCGGCGTAGCGGCTTCCGTCAGCGCTGTCCGGGCCCAGTCTGTGGAGGCGCCTGGGCAGGCCACGGGTTGGGGGGAGCAGCGGGGGCAGGGGGTGTTTGCCCTGATCCGAAGGGCGCTGAGCCGACGGGCGCCGCACCAAGGGGGGTTGGTGCGAACGAGGCCGGGACGGCTGACGGCGAAGCCTCGACCGAGCGTCCCCTGCGGGCCCCCACCACGACGGAAACGCCCGCGATCTCTAGAGCGATCCCACCCATACCGAGGAGGATCGGAGTGTGCAGGCCGTCCTCGGTGCCGCAGATTTGTACCGGCTCCTGTCCCAGTTCAGTAGCTCGGCACTGCCACCCTGTGGCGTCGTCCATGTCCCACAGGGCGGCATAGGCGAGTAGGGCAAAGCCGGAGAGCGTCAGGGCTATCTGCAAGATGCGGGCCATCGGTGACATGGTCAGTCACCATAGCGGTCAGGTGCGCTCTTCGGGCACTGTCACGTCGGCCGGCCGGATGGGGAGGTCCGACGCCTCGCTCGGGCTGCGGCGGGGCGACGCCGGGGCGGTGCTGCTGCACGCTGCCGGCGCTGGCACTATGAGATCGCCGCGCTCGACACCGGCGAGGGCGGCGGTGTCACCGGCCACACCATCCGGCGCACGGTCGGCGCCGACTTCGAGTCCAACCACCTCTCCGGCACGGCGATCGCCCTGTGCCCCACGGCCTACCCGCTCGCCGGGAGCGAGAGGCTCTGGCCGCACCAGTAGGCGATCGTGCGAGACATCCTCGCGGATTGCGAAGGCATGGTCGTCTGGGGCAGCGATCTGGACCCCGTGAAGGATCTCGCACCTCCATATCGCCGTCCGCCCCGGAGGCAGTGCCCTGGCCCGGGTCGCAGCGCGACTCGCCCTCGTCTGGGCCACCGCGGCGCGGACCCGGATCGCCGGCACGGTCGCCGCCCCGGCCATCCCGTCCCGCCGCGCCAACGCCCGCCGCCTGCACCGGGCTCAGGGGGAGTGAGCCGCGCGGAAAGGTGAGCGCGGCGACGGGCCACACCCAGGTGTCCAGCCCATCCGCGACCGTCAGCCAAGGGCCGGGCAGCCGAATCACCACCGACTACCTGATCACCGGCCCATACTGGTCTCGGCCCCCTCCGGCTCGCCCGGCGGGTCATCCGGCTCGCGCAGCCTGTGGAGGTCGACGGCGGAGCCCTGGTCGACGTTGCCGCGTCGGTCGGCGCGGCTTCCCCCGTACTCCGCTGCTCGGTTCTCCCGGAGCATTTCGTACGGCCCTGGTCGAGGCGGTGCGGGTGGCCTGGTCCGGAGACGCGCTCGTCAGCCCGCAGATTACTGCACGTATGCGGCAGGCTGGCCAACGGGTGCGGCGAATCCTGCAACCACCGCGGCGGGGATGACGGGGCAGGGCTACTCCAACTCCTCGCCCCAGTCCGCCCCGGCGGGCGATGCCGAGCGTCACAGCGCCGGGTACGCCCTAGCTAGCCGGACACGGGTGTCAGCTGCTCATCCACCCACTCGGCGAAGGTGGTGACCGGGATGCCCAACTCCCGGGCGAGCTCGGGCCGGGCGGGCTGGAGAACCGCGTTGTTCCACTCGTGTCCGGCTCCCCACGCCGGCATACCCGCATCGAGGGCCTCTTCCAGGCTCATGGAGGGCGCGGTCACGGGCTCGCTCCATGCGGCGGACAAGGTCTGCGCGATCTGCTCCATCGTGCGCAGGTCACCGGCCAGTTCCAGTTCCAGTTCCACCTGATGGAAACGGTCGGGGTTTCGAAGGGCGTGCGCCGCAGCCGTGCCGATGTCCCGCACGGCCACCAGGGGCCAGTTCGGTATCCGGTTTTAGTACCGTCAGCAGTCCGCCGCGCGGCCCCTTGGGTGCCAGCAGGGGCAGGTTCTCCATGAAGAAGGCGGGCTTGATCACCGTCCAGCGGGCAAAGCCCGCACCCCGCGCCACCTCCATGATCGCCTGCTGGTGTGGAAGTAGTCCGCTTTCGCCGCCCAGCGGCCCTCGGCCCAGCCGGCGGTCCGGGTGTGCTCACCGACTCCGCTGGTCGAGTACTGCACGAACTGCCGTACTCCTTCAGCCTTCGCCGCGTCCACATCGATGAGTTGGTGAGCCGGGCCCAGGCCGAGGGCCTCAGCTGACCGGCGAGAGCGGGCTGCTGAAGCAGCTGACCGAGCGGCTGCCGGAGTCCGCTCCAGAAGGAGGGATCACCGACCACCTCGGTGGCCAACCGGCCGGTCTGGTGGCTCTGGCCGTCACCACCGGCGGCCGGACTGCGGGTGACCGACCTCCAGGTCCGCGACCTCGGTGATCGGGCCCGGGTCGAGGGGACCCGGCGCTCGTATCGCGGACCGCGGCACTTCCGGCACTCGGCGAGGTGCTCGCCGCCGCCGGCTTCGCCAGCCTGCCCCACCAGGTCGAACCCTTCCGCTCGGGACAGCTCAATTCCAAGTCTTGAAAGCCGCTCGGGTGAGCGAGACATACGCCCGGCCGAAAGGGCGGCGATCAGGTCCCGGTCAACGAGGTCCAGGTTTCCGCGGTGCGGAATCCGAGGCTCTCGAAGAGACCTACTGTCTCAGCGGTCGCGTGGAGGTAGGCCGTGTGTGCGCCGGAGGCCCTGCCGTCGCGCAGAATCCTTTCGATCATGACTCGGGCGTGACCCCTTCTACGGTGCTGCGGCGTCGTGGCGACGTTGATGACACCGAGGTGGCCTTCTACAACGACCCCCAGGCCCGCGGCTACGTCGACCCCGTTGGCCTCGGCCACGTAGGCGGTGATCCCCTGCGCATCCAGAACAGCCGGCGTGTACAGGCTGGAGATGATCACCGCGGGCGCACCGAACCCTGCGGCCAGCACCTCGGCGAAATCGTTGTACTCGTCACCGCTCAGGGCGCGCACCCGCACCTGTCCGGTCTTCGGCGGGAGCGTCGGCGCGTCCTGCAGCGGCAGCACCATGAAGGGCTGCTCGGACCTGCCGGTGAGCCCGTACTCGCCGGCCTTGCGCGTGATCGCTTCGTCCGGGCCGCCGCGCAGGCGGATACTCCAGGGGAATCCGCCGAGGCCCGCCTCCGCGGCCGCCACGGCGGCCAGGTCTGCGATCTCCTCCGCGTCGGGCGTCTTCAGCGTGCTCATCACGACGTTGAGAGTGGGTATCTGCGAGCGGGTGAGGGCGAGGTGAGTGCCCTGGGGGCAGCTGCGCCCGGTGGCGCCGGGCACGACACTCACCAGCCTCTCCATGGCCGACCCGAAAGCGTGCGCGGCCGAATCCGCCTGGGAGGCGAGAGACGTGTGATCCATATGAACTCCATTGTCGAGGTGCTGTGAGGCCGGCGGGATGCCGGACGTGGGGGAAGGGCGATGGTGAGGCGAAGAGCGCCCCTGAGGCCGGGTCCTGCTTCACAGGCTGCATGCGATCCTGCGCGGCACTGCTGGGCCATGACGGCGGTTCATCCGGAGAAGCGCCGACCGGGTGACGTTCGAGCCGGTGCCGTCGTGCGAGCGGCGGAAGTCGACTGACAGCGCCTCGCGGGTTCTGGCGGCGAAGTGCCCAACTCCTGGCCGAGCTCCTGTCCATTCGATCTCAGCCGTTCACACGGTCATTCGAACCTAGTGAGGCGAGTGATGCGTCGGGCATGACGTGCTGCCCATCATGGCGGCCGTCACCGCAGAGCGCACGTTATAGATGTCACTGGGAATCCAAGCCTGGGTGGGTACCGACCTTCAATGCGGGATCCGTCCCTCTGGGGTCCTGAGTTGCGGGACTTGTCGCGACGAGGTTAGATCATAAACATAATCTAATCGTCCTGTGCGCCCAGCGCGCGTGGCCTCCTCGAAGGAACCTTCCATGAGCACCTACCTGATCAACCATCTCCGCATCCCCGGCGACGTCCCGAACGAGGAGGGGCTGTCGTACCTGGAGCAGGTCGAGGCCACTGTCCAGCCGTTCGGCGGGAAGTGGCTGGCCAACGGCGCGCCCGACATGATCGAGGGCTCGTGGCCGGGCCTGGTCGTGCTGATGGAGTTCCCCGACCGTGCCGCGGCGGAGGCCTGGTACCGGTCGCCCGAGTACCAGGCGATCCTGCCGCTGCGCGTGCGTAACGCGATCTCGGACCTCGTCATGATCGACAGCCTGCCCCCGGGTTACACCGTCAAGGGGTTCGCCCAGGAGGTGCGCGCCGCGGTCGCGGCGGCGGCCGGCACCTCCGAGTGACAGCGTCATCCCGATCGCGGTCCAGGTGAATTCGGCCGGGACCCTGGAAGCGCAACGGCCGATATCCGTCGGGACTGACCGTGCCGGGCGGCTGCCTCTACGTCATCGAACGCACGGCCTCCTATGCGTTCGGCATGCACAGCCTGACGACGGCACTCAGGCCAATGCGCAACCTGAGCGGTTCATCACCAAAGGGACGTGGTTGGCCAGGGCCGCAGCGTTGCCGGCGTACTGGGCCGCGGCCTTGGCGGTGGCGCGCGGCGCCCTGGTGGCCCATGCCCCTACCCGTCGCGTGCGGCGCCGAGGGTGCGCGCGGGTTCCTCGGCGGGGGTGCCGGCTGTGCCGGGACGGCCTTTCTGACGTCGAGCGGTTGAGAGTGCCCAGGCGGCGTAGAACGTCAGTCGTTCGACGGCTCAGTGCTGTCGGCGGCCCTCGCCGCCGCGGCGTGTGAAGCTCGCAGGATCTGTTCCGACAAAGGCGTGCCCGCGGTGGCGCGGGCAAGCAGAATGCCGCCGACGAGCGTGGCGTAGGCGGCCAGGCCGGCGTCACCAGGCGCAATCCACCCCGCGAGTTCCTGGACGCCCTTGGCGTAGGTCTCCCTGTGCTCGGGCTCGCGCGCGACATCGCCGGCGAACCCGGCCGCCGGGCAACCGGTACCGGGGTTGTCGCGATGCTCGACCGAGAAGTAGGACTCGAGCAGCGACTGCCACGCCGCCTCATGCTCCCCGGCCTCTTGGTCCAAGGCCAGGAGGTCCTGCAAATTGTCGGCGAACGCCTTGGCGGCCGCTTCGTCAACGAGTGCGGCTTTGGATGCGAACTGTTTGTAGAAGCCGCCTTGGGTGAGTCCGATCGACTTCATCACATCCGCGATGCCTACATTGGCCACACCGTCCTCACGGAACAGCCGTGCGGCCGCGGCCACCACTCGCTCTCGGTTCGCACGCGCTTCTGCTTGCGAGACGCGACTCATCCAACAGCCTCCGTGACGTCGAGCAGTCATCTACTGGCACTGTAAAGATTACGCCCACCGTCTATCGGCGGGCGCAGTCGTCCCCCTCTCGCGCCGCCGACAGGCGCAGGCCGGGTCGTGGCCCGCGGCGCAACGGCGGATCGGGCCGGAGCTACGGCCATCCGCACACTGGGGAGAACGGGTGAAGCCAACCCGTTCCAGGCGGGGGCTGTCCTGCTCCCGGCATGGGAGGGGATGCGGTGGCGGCAACAGCGCCTTGAAGGGCCCGCCCGGAGCCCTTTGGGCCGGGCGGGCCCTTCTGACCCCCTGGCACCGGCACCGCCCCGGCGGCCGAATGCCGTCAGGCGGGCGGGATGTTGTGGTTCACCCGGAACATGTTGGTCGGGTCGTACACCTTCTTCGCGGCGGTCAGACGCTGGTAGCGCTCGACGCCGTATGCGGGAACGGGAAATTGGAATTGGACGAAAGCCGGTATTCAGACCGCGGGGACCGGTGTTGGGGGAGGGGGCGGGGTCAAATATTCGGGTCCGACTGTCCAGTCCGTGGCTAAAGGTTGTCCGGTAACTGATCTTGAGGTCGGTTCTGACGTGGTCGACTGCTGCATGCACTCACCTGTCATCCAGCGAGGATGAGGTTGTGCAGGCGAGCGATGCCGAGCATGGCGTAGTGGATGCCGTCGCCCTTGAGGCGGCAGTCGCGCAGGATCTTCCAGCTCTTCATGCCGGCGAAGGTGTGCTCGACGCGGGCCCGGACGCGTTTGTGGGAGCGGTTGTGTTCTTCCTTCCAGGCGGGCAGGTCCTCGCTCTTGGCCCTGCGGTGCGGGATGATCAGGCCGGTGCCCTGGTAGCCGCCGTCGGCGATGGTCACGGTCTTGCCGACGGCGTCCTTGGCGCCGGATTCCTCCCAGCCGCGGGAGTCGTGCCGGTTGCCAGGCAGAGGACGGCCGGCCACGACGACCAGCCTGGTGTCGGCGTCGATGACGACCTGGTGGGCTGTGGAGTAGCGGTAGTTCTTCGACTGCTCGGCGATCGTGCGATCCCGGGTGGGGACCAGTGTGCCGTCCACGATGAGCACGGTGTCCTTCGCGAACCGCCTGCGTGGCTGGAGCGCGAGCTGGGGCCCGAGGTGGTCGATGATCCGGTCGGCCGCCGACTTCGAGATGCCGAACAGCGGGGCGAGCTGGCGCATCGTCAAGTTCGTGCGCCAGTACGCGATGACCAACAGGATGCGGTCCTCCAGCGGCAGTCTCCAGGGGCGCCCGCGATGCTCCTTGGCCGCAGTTTCGCGGCGCACAGCCGTCACCAGCTTGCCGAAACAGCGTGGGCTCAGCCCGGTGAACGGGGCTATCCAGGACGGCTCCGACGCCGTGATCACACCGGCCATCCGGAGATCGTTCCAGTTGCCGGCACTCGTCCTCGCGGCGATCTTGGGCTATGAACGGCCAAGGGGGCAAGGTGGGACTGATGCTCTTCCCGGGCGACGACGACGTGGCGAGTCCGGACGTCTCCTGGTCATACACCGGCTTCAGCATGTTCAGGAAGTGGTTGGCTCAGGCCGAGGGGTTCACCCTCACCGAAATGAACGGGTTCGGCGGAGAGCGGCGCAGTGTCTCCACCACGCTGGCGCCACTGCTCAACCATCCAGACGACGAGGGCTCTCTCGCGCCCGCTCAATGCGCGGCCATGCTGCCCCGTCTGGAAGCGATTCTCGACCAGCGGCAGTCTGACTACAGCGACCCTGTCATCCGACGGCGCATCGAAGACGTCAGGCAGTTGATCACCGTCCTGCGGTTCTGCGTGGACAAGGACGTCGAGCTCATCTTCGGGTAGCCCCGGGAGCGCAGAGTGCCCCGCCCACGGGGATGGGCCGTGGTTACGGGACAGCCTTTACGAGCTCGTGCACGGTAGGCAGGGAGGCGTCGAGCTTCTGATCGTCGATCATGGTCGTGTGGTGGGGAACGCGTCTCGTGCAGCGATCATCAGCGACCGGAGGATCACGGGCCTGTCGGCCGATGTGATCGCTGAACTCGTGGCTGAGCTTGGCCCGTTGTGGCATGAACGGCACCAGGACAGACTTGCCTCCAGGCCGCGGAAGCGCGCTGTGGGCGCTGGTGCGAAGTACCGGCTGGTCTTCGTCGATCGGCTCCTGGCCACCCTCGTGCACCTCCGACACGGGGTCACGCACGACGTGCTGGCCTGCTGGTTCAAGGTGGACCGCTCCACCATCACCCGCGCCATCGGTGAGGTACGACCACTGCTCGCCGAACGCGGCTGCACCATCAGTCCCGGAGTGCGGTTGCGGACTTTGGCCGAGGTCGTCGACCACTTGGGCACCGCCGGAAAGACCGGCATCATCGACGGCACCGAGATCCGGGTCCGCCGGCCGGCCACCGGACGCAAGGACCGGGAGGCGTTCATCTCCGGCAAAAACAAGCAGAACGCCGTCAAGGCCATGGTGGTCACCGACGAGGACGGACGGGTGCTGTTCTGCAGCCCGGCCAAGCCCGGCAGCTGCGCGGACATCACCCACGCCCGCCAGCTCGGGCTGGTCAGGCTCCTGGCCGACGGACCCGCGGTGGAGATCCTTGCCGACGCCGGCTACCAGGGCCTGGGTGCCCAGACCGGCGGACGGGTGATCACACCACCACACCGCAAGTTCAAGAAGAATGCTCCGGACTGGTACGAGGAGATGTACGAGCGCCAGCGCAAGGCGCACTCCTCGAGGCGGATCCGGGTCGAGCACGGCATCGCCCACTTGAAGAACTGGCGGGCCTTGACCCGCCACCTCGGCCGCCGCGAGCACATGAGTCACACCGTCCAGGCCGTCGCCGGTCTGCTGTCCCACCAGCAGACCGCGGACCTGACATCAGCACGACCGATGTGAACGCCGAGCCCCACCGCGATTCTCGACGCCTCCCTGCCTACCGTGCACGAGCTCGTTAGTGTGACGTATCCGCTGGTCAGGCATGAAGCGATTGCTGACGCGGGAGTCTCGGCTTGTTGCCGGGCGAGACGTCGTGGGGGTAGCGAATGCCGTCGATGCGGGCGGTTCTGGAAGCGAGGCAGAAGGCCGGAGCCTCGCAGGTGAAGGAACTCGAAGCCGAACTAGAACGGGTGCGGGCGGCTCTTGCGGACGCGGAAGAGGCGCCTCGTCGCCGGGTGAACGGCCTGGAGCAGTATCTGGAGGCGTTGGTCGAGGAGGGCGCGGACCCCGACGTGGCTGATGAGGGGCCGGGGAGGATGCCGACCGGACCGCGCCGGGCGGTGCATCATCGGCAGAACACAACCGAGGTGCAGAATCGGTCGCCGGACTACCAGGGGCTTCCGGCCCGGAACCAAACTCATCGACAAGCGACGTCCCTACTGCTCGATAGAGCCAATGGGCTGTCGGTCCCCTTCCGTACCCTTGGCACTCAACTGCTGGGGCTTACGGGCCCGCCGGGCCTTGGACCATGGAAAGCGGGACCGCACAGTGACATCGATCTACCTCTCGTCCGACAACCCCCGGTGGGCACCGAAGACCGAAGCGGACCTCCAGGCCGCCATCATCGGTGGCCTGTTCGAGGAAAGCCACTACCTCGACCTCAAGAAGGCCCCGAACAGCAAGGGCGACAACAAGGAACTGGCGCGCGACCTGTCCTCGTTCGCCGTCGACGGCGGCACTCTGATCATCGGCGTGCAGGAGAACAAGGAAAGCCGCACCTTCGAACTCGCCCCCCAGCCGCTGAACGGACTGCCGGAGAAGGTCGAGCAGGTCGCCCGGACGATCCCCGACCCGCCGCTGATCATCCTCACCGAGGAGATCAGCGCGGCGGCCGACGACGGGACCGGCTACCTCGTCGTGCACATCCCGGCGAGCCCCGTCGCACCGCACATGGTCGACAACCGCTACTTCGGCCGAGGTGACAAGACGAAGTACCAGATGGGCGACGCAGAGGTCGTCGCGCTGCACGCACGGCGGCGCAACACCGAGGCCGACACCCTCGCCCTGCTGCGTAAGGAGATGGACGAAGACCCGCTGCGCGACGTGGGAGCCCAGTCCCACCTCTTCCTGGTCGCCCAGCCCACAGCCGGACGGCGGGACATGTGCCTGTCGATCACCGGCGCCCCGGACTGGAACATGCGCCTACACACCCTGATCCGTCGCGTCCAGGACAACCAGCGCCTACGAGCAGCGCTCGAAGGGCAGGGCTTCAAACCCGACCTGAGCCACGCTCACCAAGGGCACAGGCGCGCCAGGGGCGTAGCTCTCAGCTCCTCCGGCCTCCGCTCCGACCGCACACATGTCGCAGACGGCGGCTGGCGCGACGAAGACGTGATCGAAGTCCAGCTCTTCGAGGACGGCGGACTGCGCCTGTTCATGACCCGTCTTTCCGACGGCCTCAAGAGTTATGCCTCGGAGGGCGAAGAGGAACAGGTCCTCTTCGACGCCGGCGCCGTCATCCTCACCTGGCACATGTTGGAGCTGACGCGCCTGATCTCCGACGACGTGGGCTACCACGGAAACTGGGCCGTTGCGGTCGGGGCCAACAGGCTCCGCGGCCGCCGCAGGTTCTCCGGACAGTCACACTGGCCCAGCAGCCACAGGTACAGCGCCGACACCTACGAGGAAAGCACCGGTACCACGCTGGCGGAGCTGCGTGACGCACCGGGCACGGTGACCCGCAGGCTTCTCGGCCCCCTGCTCCGTTCGCTGGACTCCGAAGAGTTGTTCACCAAGGCCCTGACCGACGAAGGGTGAGCGTCGCTCACGAGACACTGCGGGAGGCGAACTTCCGGCTGTCACGGTCGGGTCAAGGGCTTGGGCTGTCGTCTGACATCTTCTCGTCCAGTACCCGCAGTAGGGCGTGCATGTTGAGCATGGCAGGCAGGACGTACACCTCTCGCAACGAGGTGTAGGAAGCCTCGTGGCACACCGCGTGACGGTTGTGCTGATCCTGCACGAGCGCACTGTTTTTGAACACATGGGACATGGGTCGGGTCACCAGGTGCGTGCGCAGGTCGAAAATTCCGACCCGGCGTTCGGGCATCGGGACGTTGCTGAGTACGAATTCCACGGTCGGTCCGGGGCCGTTGATTCCTCGGATCGGCTGGTTATTGTGGTCGCGGACACTGCGGAATTCCCGGCGGTACCACTCGATCCCGTGCTCTTCCATCGCGGAGTACAGAACGTTCGTAGTCAGGGCGAGAGCACCCTCCCACAGGCCGGCTCTCGCGCACTCGATGGCCCGCATGCCAAGCCGCACGAGGTCCTGCAAAGGCTCCTCGGTGACCTCCTGCATCCCTGCGCTCAGCTCATCGAGCAGTTCGTCCTGATGCTGCAGGAGGTAGGCGTAGCGCCCCTCCCGGCTGTCTTCGGCGAGAAGCGCGCGCAGGTGCCCGGCGCTGGGAGCCCACATGAGGCCGATCCCAGCCTCGGTCGTGATGTCGATCAGCTGAGACCACTCGTTACTGGAGAAGCCCTGCAGATTGGGCGGCAGCAGGAGATCTGCCAGTTCCTCCGCCCGGCGCGGAAGGCTCGGCGCCAAGGGCGCGGTAAAACTGTCCAGCAGACCAGGCAGCCAGACCGAAGCAGCGGCGCCACGTGCCGCCGGGAAAATGCTGCCACTGAGCTGGTCAAGTCCGGCCGCCTTCAACACGCCGCCGTAGACCCCGGTCGTCACCGCGCCCTTCCCCCAGCCGAACGGGTCAGCTCCCCAAGATCCGACGCTGCCACTGCCCCGGAAGGCGTCCAGACCCAGCGCGGCCGTCTTGTAGCTGCCGAAGAAGGACTCACCAAGCAGAGACCCCGTCTTCACCGAGTCGAGGACACCGACGGATATCGACCTCTGCGGCCCCAGGAAAGAAAGAGCGCCGATGCCGCGCCCATACTGCTTCAGGACGCTGCCGTAGACACCGGACCTCGCCATGAACAAACTGCCGGTGCTGTTCCCGTACCGCTTCGTGATGCTGTCGAAGACACCCGTTGCCAGGACAGAGGTTCCGAAGGCATTGAACAGCGGTTGTAGTCCCAGCACCTCATACGTGTTCCGCTGCCTCCGCTTGTTGTCACCCATGCCGACATGATCCCGGAACCGACTGACAAACCCTGTCCAGCCGCTTCGCTCGAACCACAGCGCCTGGGCCTCACCGTCGTCGACCCGTACGTCGACCGCGACGTTCTCGCCCGGCAGATCGCCCGCCAGGACGCCCATCGCCGCGCCTTGGTCGCTTTCATGGACGGCTGGGGCGTGGCGGCAGGGAAGCACCGGCGTAGGTCGCTGCGCCGTGGTCGGGGGCGACCACGGCGA
This sequence comes from Streptomyces sp. NPDC014764, assembly GCF_043082785.1. Taxonomy (NCBI): domain Bacteria; kingdom Bacillati; phylum Actinomycetota; class Actinomycetes; order Kitasatosporales; family Streptomycetaceae; genus Streptomyces; species Streptomyces sp. NPDC014764. The sequence continues at coordinate 26,244 of NZ_JBIBXY010000025.1, forward strand.
GCCGCACTCCGGCCGCGAGGCCAGGGTCCGGCGCGTCCGAAGTGACACGTGATTCGAACGCGCGATCTGATGCCGGTATGGACGTGACCGACTTCCCCGACAACCTGGTGCAGACGCAAACCGCATGAAACGCCACCTACCAAGCACTCGCCGCACCCCGCCCCCGCGACACCACCACCCTGCGCCGCCGCCTGCTGCTCCTGTCCGTGCGGCTGTGGTGGCACCCCTACTGGGAGACCGTCCCCTCGGTGCCGGCGGCACGCTCCGAGCTGCGCCATGTCGCCCGCGCCCACGAAGCTGTCCGGGCCGCGTGACCGGTCGGCCAGGAGCACGAGGTTGCGCTGGGGGTTGTGCCTATCTGTTGCGCTTGAAGTCGCGCTAGGTGTTGCGCGGCCCGCAGGACCGTCTCCGTGTCCGCGCAGGTCACCACGTTGTTTTGCCGTGGTCGGCCTGCTGACATCCCCGTTGCGGCTGTTCTGCCCGTGTCCCTTGGCTGGAGTGAAGGAGGAAGGGGCGGGCGGGATGGGCGGTGCGGCCGCGACCGGGGATTCGGGCGCGCTCAGCCGGTTGCGCGTCGGCCAGGGCCGCCGCGCCGGGCCGCCGTCAGCGCGGCGTTGACGTCAGGTGGGGGAGAGGTCGGGGCAGGCACTGGTGATGCAGCAGAATTCGTAAGCTGCGCTATTCGAGCTGCGGTTGAACCCTCCTTGCGGGCTGGTGGTCAGCCTCGTTCGTCGGTCCGCCTGGTGTGTGGCCCTGTGAGGTGGTGGCGAGATCGTCAGCCAGGGCTCATTGCTGACGTTCAGCATGGTGTGTCTCTGTACCTGAACGGCCGGTCTCGCCTCTCCGTGCGTACAGCGTCGTGCGGCGTCCCTGAGCGTCGGTGGCGTTCAGCCGGTGCCGTGAACGTCAGCGATCCGTTGGAGACTGTCGTCCGTGATCCATGCACATGATGTTGACTGGACGACCGGCCACCTGCCTGGTCAGGTATGCGGGGTCCCGGGCCACCTCCGAAACATGCTCTGCCCGGACGCCGCGGTACGCACCGAGGCGTTCGAGGAGTTCTATGCGGAGGCCCATGACCAAGGGGCCGTCGACCCGTGCACCGCCGCGAGCTTGCCGTTCCTGTTCGACATGGCCGATGAGCCGGCCACCCCCGACCGGGCCAAGATCGTCAGGCTGCTCCTCAGCATTGGACGCGCAGCTCTGGGCTATGACCCTGAGGGCATCTACTTCACGGTGAACGGCGTCGAGTCAACCGCCCACGTTGCCATCACCGCTGAGATGGCCGAGCGTGCGGATGCCTTCGTCCGTTACGCGGCCGACCCGGATCCGTTGGTGCGCCGCCCGGCGATCGAAGCCGTCGGCCTCTTCCTCGCCGACGGCGCGCGTGCCGCCCGCGTCCTGGCCGAGCGCCTACCGGCCGAAGACGGAATCGTGGAGCGGTTGCTGGTCGTCCGTACGCTGGCGCGTCTGGCCGTCCGACTGCCTGAGACCGGGACGACCGTGGCAACCTGGCTGGACGAGTTGGTCGACGGCCCCGAACGGCCTCACAGCGACGCCCCGGTCCGGCTCTCAGCCCTCACCCACCAGGTCCTGATCAACCCGGCCCGGGACACCGCTGACCTCGTGCCTCGCGCGATCACCCTTCTGCGGGAAAGCACCGTGACCCCGACCACCGAGAAGCTGTGCGACGGATGCCGACGGTGCCAATCGTCGTCGCACGTTCGCGGCCGCGATGGCGCCCCCACGGTGCGCCCCGCTCACCTGGCCGTGGAGCGGTTCGATCCCGACCACTGCTGGGAGGAGCACTCCCCGATCAGCAGCGTCCTGCGCACCCTCCACGCCGTCCTGGGCGACCGGATCGCGGATCGCACGGCTCTCCTCGTCGCACAGCTGACCAGCCCTGATGCCGCCACCCGATACGACGCCATCGCCATGGCGAAGGATCTCCCAGGCCCCCTGCCCCGTCCCGTGCTGACTTCTCTTCTCGGCCTGCTCCCGGACGACTGGGCCGCGGCCCGCATCATTCAGGGCGGATTCAGCCAGTGGTGGGGCGGCCGGCTCACGATCGCCCCAGAGGACACCGCTTTCCTCCTGAACGCCCTCGACGACCACATGGCCACCCTGCGCACCACCTACGGTCCGGACGTCTGGGCAACCGACAATCCCCTCATCCGCGAGGCCTACCAAGAGGCGGTCATGGTCCTGGCCGACCATCGCGACACTCGCGCCCTTCCCGACCTGATCCGCTCCTTGGAAACCCGCGTGGACGACTGGCGCGTCCTCTACGGCGTTGGCGGCTACCCACAGGCCGCCGACCGGCTCGTCCCCCTCCTCGCCAACGGCCTGCGGCGCATCGATCCCCACCACCCCCACGCGCCCATACCCGCCAGCCTGTACCTGTCCTGCCTGGCCGAGCTGAAGGACCCGATCGCCATACCCGTGATCACCGACACCCTCAGGTGGGCCGACCAGCACCAAAGCTGGACCGTAGTGACCGACGCGCTCAACGCCCTCGCCACCTTCGGACTCGACGCTCAACCCGCCCTCGCCCTCATCCATCCCTTGACCAACGCCCCTGACGACGCAGTGCGCGCGGCGGCACGGGTCACGCTCGACGCGCTCACCGACGGCCAAGCACCCCAGTCGAAGCGCAGGAACGGTTACGCAGAGGAACCGCCCTACTGAACCTGCTCGACGCGACTCTCGCCAGTTGGCGTGCCGGGCCTGGCCGACCTTCTCCCACCGCTGGTAGAGGAAGCCGCCCTCCTCCTAGGACTCCGGCCACGCGGTGCGCAGCCGCGCCAGGCGCTGCTTGCTCTTCTTGGCTGCGGCAGTTCGAACTGGACGAAGATGCTGTTCGGGCGGTGCTGGCCATTCATCTGCCTGTGCTGCCGAGCGCGTGTCGAAGGCTCGGGCAGGTTTGGCCGAGTGCTGGCCTCGTAGGCCGGAACCGAAGGCGCGGATGCCCGACCGGGCTGACGAAGTTTCGTCCCTGTAGCCCAGGAGGCCGCTATGCGGCCGGGCTGTCCGTGGCCGGGTACGGAGCCGCTTCTGTCGTTGGCGAGGGAACATGCCCGTTGGACAAGCGTTCCCTTCGCCATGGCAGGAGCAGTGCGCTCGCCATGCACAGCAGGCCGGCGATGAGCAGGGCGCCGCGTACGCCTGCGGCGACGGCGAAGACGCCACCGGCGACTACGAAGGCGGCCTGGCACGTCTTCGCGCCCACCGACCAGGAGGTGCCGACGCGGGACATGAAGGCGTCGGGTGTGGCTGCCATGCGGTAGGTGGTGAAGGACGGGTTGAAGACTCCGGCGGAGAGGAGCAGGCCGAAGTCGGCGGCCACGATGACAAACAGGCCGAGGGCGCCGGAGGGCGTCAGCGGCAGCAGGATCGTCCACAGCGTGCGCGCAACGCCGGACGCCAGCAGAATGCGACGCTGTCCGAATTGCCGGGTGAGGAGCGGAGTCAGGCGCGAGCCCAGTACACCGCCCAGGCACGGCAGTCCCAGAGCGAGTCCGTACTGCCACGGTGCCAGTCCGAGGTCGTCCAGCATGAGGACGGCCATCAGCGGGGAGGCCATCATGACGGATCCGCCGAAGAGCAGCGCGTTGAAGAACAGCGGCCGTAGTCCTGGGTGGCGTAGGAGGTACTGCCAGCCGGCCGCGATGTCCCGGCCCAGGTGAGCGGTGGCGGCGCGTGCCGGTGGCGCAGGTTCAGGCTGCCGGATGCATCGGATGCCTACAGCCGATCCGAGGAAGGACAGCGCGTCGACCACCATCGTGGCCGCCGCGCCCAGTGCTCCGATCAGAAGCCCTCCGACGGGCGGGCCGGCACTGACGCTGATCCAGTTGGTCGTCTCGAAGAGGCTGTTGGCGCGAAGACGGTGCTCGGGCGGGACGAGTGCTTTCAGATGTGCCCCGCTCGCCGCGTCGAATGCGACAGACGCGGCCGTCTGGAGAACGCCGACGACACACAGTTGGGTGAAGGTGAGCCTGTCGAAAGCCATGGCGACGGGAATGCTCGCCAGCAGCACGCAGCGGGCCAGATCGGCGGTGATCATGACCGGCCGTTTGTACTGGTGCTCGATGCGCACACCGAGCGGCAGAGCGATCAGCGCGCTGGCCACCGCAGACAACGCAGCAAGCACCGAGACCTGGAACGCCGAGGAATCCAGCACCAGAAGGGCGATCAGCGGCAACGCACCCATGCCGACGGCACTGCCCGCTGCACTGACCGCGTAGGCGCCCCACAACCGCCGGAAGTCCTGCCCGAGCGTGCTCCGCCGTACCAACCGAACCTCCCGACGCGCGAGGGCGCTCAGCGTAGTCAGTCGGACCAAAGACCACCTCGTGATCAGGCCATCAAAGCCGGTCGGTCACAGGGCCCAAGCCTGCTCAGTCCTGTCGTTGCTGGATGCACACGCCGTATCGATTCGGTAGGGGCGGCCAGGGCCGCGGCAGCTGCACGACCCTGGCCACGACCTCCGGTTCCCCGTCTACGTCTAAGGCTGCTGCCGCATGTCCAGGTAGCAGCGCAGTCGTACGCCTGGTTCGCCGGGTTCGTGGGTGGTGCGGTCCGCCGGCGCGATCGCCCACCGTGTGGCGAGCAGTTCCTGGACGGCGAACGCTGTCTCGTCATCGGCGGCGGCGACTTCCACGACCGCGAGTCCCGGTTCGGCTACGTGCCCGTCGTTGATCGGCTTCATATCCGGCACGACGCACTCGGGCCTGCCGGGGGTTCGCGCGTCCGGGCAGCGTCACCCGACCGGGTACGGCGAGAGGGGCGTGCTGACCATCCGCCCGCGAGCTGCAGCGTGGTGCTGCGGCGGTTTCCGGTACGACCATTGCACCCACACGGGCGGCGCACTCGACGAAGACCCGACAGCGCTCCCCACGGGGCCGTTAACAACGGTTCATGCTCACCACCGTGCTGCGCGGCCTGGCCGCCGCATCCCTTGCCGTACTGCCCCTCACCGCGTCCTCTCCTGCCTCCGCGGCGCAGACGCTCCCTCTGGCCGAAGCCGTCGACCGGCTGCCGGTGGAGGCCGAGTCCCGCGACGGCTACGACCGCGACGCCTTCCGCCACTGGAACACCGGAGACGATCCGTCCGACGGCTGCAACACCCGCGCGGAGGTGCTGCTCGACGAGGCCGTCGAGCCGCCCACGGTCGGGCCCCGGTGCCGGCTGTCGGGTGGGCGCTGGTGGTCGTACTACGACCAGGTGTGGGTGACATCCGCCTCCGGTTTGGACATCGACCACATGGTGCCCCTCGCGGAAAGCTGGGACAGCGGAGCGTCCGCGTGGACGGCACAGCGGCGTGAGGCCTACGCCAACGACCAGGGATCGGCCACGAGCCTGGTCGCGGTCACAGCCCGCTCGAACCGCTCCAAGTCGGACCAGGACCCCGCACAGTGGCTGCCGCCGGCGGCCGAGGTGCACTGCCGATACGCCGCGGAGTGGGCCGGCACGAAACTCCGCTGGAGCCTTGCGGCCGACGAGAGCGAGGTGGCGGCCCTGCGCGAGACGGCGGCCGACTGCCCCGATCAGACCGTGACCTACGAACCCGCAGCATGACCCACCTGGTAGCCAACGGACAGGCCGCCGACCACCAAAATAGGGGCGCGTCCGGCCTCGTGCGCGACAACTCGGAGGCCAGAGCATCCCCACGTCGGTGGGACTGCCTGGGCCCGGCGGTCGTGCGGCGTCCAAATCATGGCTGACCATCTGCAACTCGTTGAAGGGTGATGGCGTCGATCAGCTCTTGCCGATCGACGCCATCACTTTCGAGCCGTTTGAAACGGGGCCCTGGCAGCACCGGCCTTGGTCTGCGCCTGGTGTTGGGTCAGCCTACGTAACACCAGGCCGACGGATCGAGGGTGCGGAGGGGCGGCTCAGCTGATTGCTTGGAAGCCGAGCCAGCCGTTGGTTCCTACTACGGTGGGGGTGCCGTGACCGCTGGTGGTGACGGTTGGGTAGAAGTAAAGGCCCTTTCCGGTTTCGGGACTGGTGGCCCACAGGTCGGGTGTGCCGTTGTTGTCCGCGTCTGTGGGTGAGGTGATCAGGGGGCGGTTCGCCGGCCCCCAGTTGGAGCCGATCTGCTGGCGGGTGGGGCCTTGTCCGAGGCCTTCGCCGGCGGGACCGGTGCCGGGGTAGAGGTAGAGGTATCCGGTGCTTGTGTTGCGGGCGATGATGTCGACGTGTCCGTTGCTGTCGACGTCGCCGGGGGCGATCAGGTCGTAGCCGGACCAGCTGCGGGCTCCGACGAGGACGGGTTCTTGTGTTTCGTCGAGGTGGTAGCTGTTGGCTCCGAAGTAGAGCCAGAGGAGTTCGCCTTCCTTGACGAGGAGGTCGGGGAAGCCGGGGACGTCCATGGTTCCGTCGCCGTCGACGTCCAGGGGGCCGTCGACGTCGCCGATGGCGATGACCTGGTCGGCGTTCTGCCAGTGGTTGTTCGCAGGGTCGTAGACGGCGAGTTCTTGCTTGTCTGTTGTGCAGGCGGTGGACCCTGCGGGGTCCTGCTCGCCGGTGGTGGTGCAGGCGTAGCCGTAGCCGTTGTTGGGGTACAACTGCAGTTTCTTGCTGCCGGCCGTGCCCTGCAGGGCGATGAGGTCTTCGTACCCGTCGTCGGTCCAGTCGCCGCGGTGAGTGATGGAGGCACCGTCGAAGCCGGCGGAGCTGGAGACGGAGTAGACACTGACGGTTCCGTCGCCGGTGCCGGAGTATCGCCACAGCGTGCCGTCGGTGCGCACCGCGTACATGTCGCTGTTGCCGTCGCCGTTGAGGTCACCGGGCCGGTCGGCGATGTTCGGGCTGTTGACGTAGAAGAGGTAGGCGGCGCGGTCGGAGGCGTTTCCGCCCGCGTCGACGCTGCGGGCGTACAGCACGTGGGAGCCTGCCGAGGTAGGCGTCACCCTGACATCCATCGCTCCACCGGGCGCAGCAGGAGTTGCGGTGCGTACGGTTGTGTCCCAGTCCGTCCAGTACTCGTACTTCCTGACGTCGGTGACGCCCGAGCTGCTGAGTGTGAAAGTGCCCTCGGTGCGTACGGTTCCGGTGTCGGCCGGCCAGCCGTCGCCGCCGTCGGGGAACTGGACGGATGTGATGGCGGGTGGGCTCGAGGGGCGCGTGGAGTCGAAGCCGAAGTTGCAGGTAGTGGCCGGAGTCCAGGCGGAGTAGTTCTCGCCGTCGTAGGCGCGGACCTTCCAGGAGAAGACGCCCCCTGCTGCGGCTTCCTTCGCCGCGAGTGTGGCCTTCGGAACGCGGGCTCTGGCGACCGTTCCGGACGTCGCGGAGACGGTCGCGTCGTAGATTTCGGCGCCGCCGGAGCGGTTGTTGTAACCCCACAGACGGAACTGCGCGCGAACGGTGCCTCCGTCGGCGTCGCCGACCTTGGCGGTGAGGTAAATGTCCGTGTTCCCAATCACTGTGTAAGGGGCAGCGGTCTTGCAGCCACCGGAGCTGGGGGAAGTGTCGAGGCCCGTCGGCACGTTCGGCACGGTGTTGAAGGTGGTGGACAGCACGGCTGACTTGGCGTCGAACTTCTTCCACCCGTAGACGTCGGACTCGTCAGAGGCTTGGAGGAGCAGGGCGACGGTGTACCACTTGTTGGTGACCGCGCTCTTTGCCACGGATGTGGTGTCGAAGGCCAGGTTGCCTGCGGGACAGTTCGATCCCCAGCCCAGTGACTCGTTGACGGTGTCCAGGAGGGTGGCCTTGCTGGGCTGAGTGTTCCAGGTTGTCGAGGAGTCGAACACGCCGGTGCGCCAGAGCTCTACCTTCCTGTCGTTGCACGACCAGGACCAGGTGTTCTTGATGCGGAACGTGGAGGCCTTGATGACCTTGTCCGTGCTCCACAAATTCTTGACGTTCATGCGGAAGTACGAGCGGGTGAGGCCGTTGGTCTCGTTCTCGTAGCCGGCGCGGGCCGTTGTGGTGCCCTTGGTGCCGTCGGAGTTGATCCAGCCTGCTCCGTTGTAGAAGGAGCTGTTCGGGTTCCGCTTGTCGACGATGGTCCAGGAGTAGCGTGAGCCGCTGATCGACGGGTCGATGTACACCGGGTACTGCGTGGTGTCGCCGGTCAGCAGGTCCAGGTCCGGGGTCAGCGTGAGGGTTTTGCCGTCCGTGTCGACCGGCACCGGGGCCTGCTGGCTACCCGGGGGCGGAGTGAAACCGCCGTCATCCACCGGCCCCTCCGCGTCGGACGACAGACTGCGAGCCGCGCTCGTGGTTGCCGCAGATGTACTGGGGTCGGTGGTGCTGTCCCACATGCGCGGCGCCGGACCGGTGAATACTTCCTGACCGGCCGGGTTGAGGGCGCGCAGATTGTCATCGCCGTCCTCTTCGAGCTCGACGCCGTCGCTGTGGACGTCGTACTCGAGCTGATGCAACTCCGGGTTGGCTGCGGCTTGTGCTGTCTTCACGACGAGGACCTGGCCGAAGCCCGAGGGGGTGGCATGCAGTTTGAGGTCGACGCCGGGCAAAACCTCACGGTAGGTGGCTGTCTCGCCGGATACGTCGGGGGCCGGCAGAGCTTTAGGCCAGGAGAATGCGAGGCTGCGGCCGTCACGGGTGACGGTGGCCATGGGGGCGGTGCCGCCGTTGGAGAAGGTGACCTCGACCTCTGTGGCTGTGGTCTGCAGGCCCTCGGACGTTGCCTGCAGCGTGGGGTCGATGTCGACGAGTTCGTTCCCCTTGCGTACCCATTGGGGCAGCGCGTAGCGCTCCTCGGTGAATGAGCCGTCGGGGTTGGCGAAGACCTGGGAGGTCTCCGTGCGCTGCCCCAGCACTTCGACCTGCTCCCCGGTCTCCTTTGCTTCGGAGAGGGCCGTCTTGCTCTGGGCGTCGATGGACGCGACGGGCTCCTGGGCGGCTGGCGCCGGTGATGCGGCGTGCGCTGTGTTCGGCAGAAGTTGGATCGAAGCGAGCACCATCGCGGCGAGCGCGATGGAGGCAGACCCCCTTCGGCGCATTCGTCTTCTCGTGTGGTGAGCCGGTCTCACGGTGCGGTTTCCCCTCCCTGGTGGTGATGCAACTACGCACCGTAGAGAGATGAGTGATCACGTAACAAGCCCTTTCGGCCCCGCGGCGTCATTCTCGGTTCATATTCAATGTAGTATTCCAAGAATGGGCACTTTCGTTCCCTTTGCACCTATATTTATGAATAAACGGAAAAGGTGGAGTGGTTAATTTGTGTTAGCCCTCTGCCGTTGATCGGCAACCCGGTGTTACGTTCTTGTTGATCTACGTCCAGATCACGTCCCTGACGACTTCCCAGGGGGGGAACTGTGTCCGGTATGCCCGGTGGGGCTGCCCGCCGACCTCGTACTTTGAGGCAGCGCAGACGACTGGTACGCGGCGTCGCCGTCACGGTGGCGGGCTACCTCGCCATCAGCCTGCTTGGCGGACCCGTCGCCGCGGCAGCAGAACTGACGCTGCCTGACCTGAAGGCGCCCGACCCCGTACCAACCGCCAAGGTCAAACCGCACAAACTCAGTCAGCCCGCCCAGATGCCACCCTCGAAGGTTGCACCGAAGGCGAAATGGCCAAACGTCGGCAGCACCACCGTAACCCTCCCGGAAAAGGGGCAAACAGAGACCGGAAAACATGCGATAAGCATCGGAAAAATTCCCCGAGCGCCCAAGAAGGACCCAAGCCCCGGTAAGGCGCAAGTCCAGGTCCTCAGCCGCGCCACCGCTAAGTCACTCGGCGTGGACGGCGTGGTCCTGGCCGTCCGATCCGCGGACGGTTCCGCCGGCCCCGTCAACGTTGAAGTCGACTACTCCGGCTTCCGCCACGCCTACGGCGGTGACTGGGCATCCCGGCTGACGCTCAAGCAGCTGCCGACCTGCGCACTCACCGCGCCGAACAGCACCAACTGCGGGAAGGGCACAGAGCTGCCCGCCCGCAACGACAACGACCACGCCACCCTTGCCAGCGTGGTCAACCTGCCGGCAACGACCGACACCGCCAGCACCGTCGCCCCGGTCACCTCGGCACCCGCCGCCCGCTCAGCCACCGGCATGACCGCGAACGCAGGCACCGTGCTGCTGGCCGTCACCGCCGCCGCTTCAGGAGCAGCAGGCGACTTCACGGCCAGCCCTCTCTCACCCTCCGCCTCCTGGTCCGCGGGCGGCTCCAGCGGAGCCTTCACCTGGAGCTACGACCTCGACACCCCAGAAGTGGCCGCAGGCCCCGGACCGGACCTCAGCCTCTCCTACAGCTCCCAGGCCGTCGACGGACGGACCGCTGCGACCAACAACCAGGCCAACTGGCTCGGTGACGGCTGGACATTGGACGTCGGCTCCATCGAACGGCGTTACATCGCCTGCTCCGAGGACACCACAGACAGCAACGGAACCGACAAGAGCGGCGACCAATGCTGGAAGAACGACAACGCCGTCCTCACCCTCAGCGGCCAGTCCAGCGTCCTGATCAAGGACAAGGACACCGGCGAGTGGCACCTGGAGGACGACGACGGCACCAAAATTGAAAAGCTCGCCGACACCGCCCGCGCCAACGGCGACGACAACGGCGAGTACTGGCGAGTGACCACCCCCGACGGAACCCAGTACCACTTCGGCTACAACAGACTTCCCGGCTACTCGACAGGCAAGACGGAAACCAACTCCACCTGGACCGTGCCCGTCTTCGGCAACCAGAGCGGCGAGCCCTGCCACGCCACCGCCTACAAGGACTCCTGGTGCCAGCAGGCCTGGCGGTGGAACCTCGACTACGTCGTCACCCCGCACGGCGACGCCACGGCCTACTACTGGAAGAAGGAAGCCAACTACTACGGCCTCAACGTCAACCCCAGCACCGGCGCCTCCACCGCCACCGTCTACGACCGCGGCGGCTACCTCGAGCGCATCGAGTACGGTCTGCGTTCCAACACCGTCTACACCCAGAAGGCCGCCGCGCAGGTCTCCTTCACCGTCGCTCCTCGCTGCTTCACCGACTGCGACACCTTCGACGCCGCACACGCCAAGAACTGGCCCGACGTCCCGTTCGACCGTCACTGCGCCGCCGGCCAGGAATGCACCAACCGCTTCTCACCGTCCTTCTGGACCCGCGAGCGCCTGACCCAGATCGACACCAGCATCCTGACCAACGGCGCCTATAAGCCGGTCGACACCTGGAAACTCACCCACCAGTTCCCCTCCACCGGTGACGGCACCGACCCCGCGCTGTGGCTGGCATCCGTCACCCGCACCGGCCACACCGGGACCGGAGACGTCACCCTGCCGACGGTGACCTTCATGGGCCAGCAGCTCGCCAACCGTGTCGAGGGTGCCACCACGGGAGGATCTCCCGACCCGGTACCGCCTCTGAACCGCTACCGCGTCTACCGCGTCAACACCGAAACCGGCTCCAGCATCGGCGTCACCTACTCCCAGGCCGACTGCAAGGCGGGCGACGTACCCGCACCCGAGTCGAACAACCGCCGCTGCTACCCGGTCATCTGGTCACCCCCGGACGCCCCGGCCTCCGGTTACAAGCCCTACCTGGACTGGTTCCACACCTACGTCGCCACCCAGATTCTGGAGAGCGACAACACCGGCGGCGCACCCATCAAGCAGACCGACTACAGCTACCTGGGCGGCATGGCCTGGGGCAAGAGCGAAGACGAGTTCACCAAACCGGCCTACCTGACCTACGGAGACCGGCAAGGCTACGGCCGCGTCCAGGTACGCACCGGATCCCCCGTCGAGGGAACCCGCTCCCTCGAAGAGCACCGCTACTTCCGCGGCATCGCCGGAGCCAAAGTCACCGACCACGAAGGCAACGAAGTCACCGACCACCCCGCCTTCGCCGGCATGCCCCGCGAACACGCCATCTACAGCGGTCACGGCGGCACCGTGCAGAAGACCATCAGCTACACCCCATGGCGCTCCGCGGCCACCGCCACCCAGCCCCGCACGGGCCTGAGCTCCCTCCAGGCCTACGCAACGGGCACCGCCCAGGAAAAGACCCGCACCGCCGTTGCCACCGGATGGCGCGCAGCCCAGATCAACCGCACCTTTGACACCCGCGGGCGCATCCTCACCGAGTCCGACCTCGGTGACCTGTCCAAGACCGGCGACGAGGAATGCACCACCACCTCCTACGCGTCCTCCTCCACCGGCATTCTGGAATTGCCCAAGGAGGTCAAGAACGTCGCGGTCGCCTGCGGCGAAACGCCCTCTCTGCCGGCCGACCTCATCTCCGTTGCCCGCTACTACTACGACGGCGCCACCAGCCTCGACACCCCGGCAACCAAGGGCGACATCACCCGGCTCGACGAGCAGGACACCAAGGGCACCGGCTACATCACCACCGCGCGCCACACCTATGACCAGCACGGCCGGGAACTGACGGACACCAACGCTGCCAACATCACGAGTACCACCGCCTACGACCCGACCACGGTCGAAGCACCCCGGTCCAAGTCAGAGACCAACACTCTCGAGCAGACCGTCACTACCTACTACGAGCCCGCGCGCGGGGCGACGACAGCCGTCGTGGACGCCAACGGCAAGCGCACCGACGCGGTCCTGGACGGCCTCGGCCGCACCCTGAAGGTATGGAGAACAGGCTGGTCCAAGACCGACCACCCCGACCAGCCCAGCACTGAATTCACCTACACCATCTCCAGGACTGCCCCCAACGCAGTCGAGACCAAGACGCTGCAGCACGACGGCACGTACGTCACGACTTACCAGATCTACGACGGCCTGCTGCGCGAGCGCGCCACACAGACACGCGCATACGGCACCACCAACCGGATCACGACCGAGACGAAATACAACAGCCGAGGTCTGCCGGACAAGACCTACAGCGCCTACTACGCAGAAGGCGCACCGTCCCCCGACCTCACCAGCGCCGCCGACAACACAGTGCCTGCCATGGTGGAGAACATCTACGACGGCCAGGGACGCGTCACCGACGCCATCACCCGCCACTTCGGCGACGAGGCATACCGCACCAAGACCCTCTACGCCGGTGACCGCACCACCGTCATCCCGCCCACCGGCGGCACCGCAACCACCACTCTCACCGACGTCCGCGGCCGCACCACCGAACTCCTGCAGTACACCAACACCGCGCGCACCGAATACCAGACGACCCGCTACACCTACGGCAAATACGACGAACCAGACACCATCACCGACCCCGCCGGAAACACCTGGCGCTACACCTTCGACGCCCGCGGCCAGAAAACCGACGCCGACGACCCCGACAAGGGCACCAGCCACACCGAATACGACAACCTCGGCAACCCCACCACCACCACCGACGCCCGAGGCATCACCCTCACCACCAGCTACGACGACCTCGGCCGCAAGCGCACCCTGAAAAAGGGCACCACGCTGCTCGCCGAATGGACCTACGACACCGCGGCCAAGGGCCAGCTCGCCAGCAGCATCCGCTACATCAACGGCCAGCCCTACACCACAGCCATCACCGCATACACGGACGACTACCAGCCCGCCACCAGCACCGTCACCGTCCCGGACGGCGCCGGCACCCTGGCCGGTACCTACACCTGGACCTACGGCTACAACACCTACACCGGCGCCCAGGAATGGATCCGCCACCCTGCCGTCGGCAACCTCCCCAGCGAACGCCAGACCACCATCTATGGTCACCTCAGCCTCCCGCAGAAGACCACCGCCGGAGCCGTCGCCCTCGTCAACGCCACCCAGTACGACGCCTTCTCCCGCGTCAGCGGCCTCGAATTCGGCACCCTCGGCAAGAAGGTCTACCTCACCCGCGCATACGACGAACTCACCGGCCGAATGACCCGGCAAGTCTCCAGCCGGGACCTGGCACCCAAGAGCATCGACGACACCACATACACCTACGACGACGCAGGCAACGTAACCAGCCTCACCACCGCCAGCGGGCAGGACACCGACCGCACCGTCGACACACAGTGCTTCACCAACGACGCTCTCCAACGCCTCACCCAGGCATGGACCACCACGACTGACTGCAACAACGCACCCGCCATCACCAGCGTCGGCGGACCAGCCCCCTACTGGCACAGCTACGCCTACGACGCGATCGGCAACCGCACGAAGCTGACCGACCACCGAACCGGCGCCACCACCGCCTACACCCACAACTCCGCTGGCGGCAGCATCCCCCACGCACCACAGACCGCCACCGTCAGCGGCGGACCGGACAACGGACAGACCAGCACATTCACCTACGACGCGGCAGGCAACGCCAAGACCCGCACCATCGGAAGCCGCACGCAAAACCTCACCTGGGACGACGAAGGACACCTCGCCACCCTCACCGAGGCCGGCAAGACCACCAGCTACCTCTACGACGCCGACGGCAACCGCATGGTCGCCCGTGACGCCGACGGCAGCCAGACACTCACCCTCCCCGGAAACAACGAACTCAAGGTCACAGCCACAGGAGTCAAGGAGGGAACCCGCTACTACACCCATGGCGGCGAAACCATCGCGGTGAGAACCAGCAAGGGATTCAACTACCTCATCAACGACCACCAAGGCACCGCCATGACAGCGGTCGCCATGACCACCCTCACTGTTACCCGTCGCCGGCAACTGCCCTTCGGGCAACTTCGCTCCGAGCAGACGGAGAGTCTCCCCGGCACTCGTGGCTTCGTCAACGGTACCGAAGACTCAACCGGCCTCATCCACATCGGAGCACGCGAATACGACCCCAGCCTGGGTAGCTTCATCTCCGTCGACCCCCTCATCGACATCACTGACCCCTTGCAGATGAACGCCTACGCCTATGCCAACAGTCGGCCCGTCACTGCATCTGACCCCGATGGACAGATGATCTATGACGATCTGACCGGAAAGGGCTACGGCAATGCCAAGGTCATGAAAAGCGCCTACAAAAAGTACGGCTACCTCGACAGTCAGGGTCGCAAGACTAAGAAGTATAAGAAGAAGCTTGCCTCGGAACACGCCCGCTGGAATGCCTACACCAGCTCCAGTGCCTACAAGTGGGTGGAGAAGCAAACTAATGATTACTACGCAAATTCGGCGAAGCGTAAAGCGCAGCCTAGTGTGCAGAAGCAAGGGAAGAGTGCAGAGGAGGTAAAGCAGGACGGATTGTTCGATAGTATCAAAAAGGGCGTGAGTAATGCGTGGGACGAGACCGGCGGAAAAGTAGTCTCCGCTGTTGGTGATCACTTCTCCGAGAACTGGCGTGATTATACGAATGCAGCCATCACGGTGGGAGGGTTTGCCGCCGCTGGATTTTGTGCAGCGAGTGTGGTCTGTGGAGTTGCGGTGGGGGTCACCGTCGGTGCGGCTACCTACACAGTCTCCAATGCGGGAACGGGAAATTGGAATTGGACGAAAGCCGGTATTCAGACCGTGGGGACCGGTGTTGGGGGAGGGGTCGGGGCCAAATATTTGGGTCCGACTGTCCAGTCCGTGGCTAGTGGCCTGAGAACTCGCGTAGCATTCTGGAAGTTGGAACGAAACTTGACGAAAATCAAGAGGGATATATATGGCGACTAAGAAGAAGATAAGAGGGCGTCACTGGACTGTGTGGCTAGCCGGTGTGGCCTCGGTACTCGCTGTTTTCGTTGTCTGTTCGTATCTTCCCGAGCCTTTCGGCATGGTGATTTCCGTCGCCTATGCAGTAGGCCTAGGAAGTATCCTAGGTCGTCGGAGCTGACCTCCACGATCTAGTGGAGGTACCGTGTGCACGCCGTTCTGCATTCGCGATCGATGTATGCAGAACGGCGGGCGCGCTGCGCCGCTTACCCAAGAGCTGCGGCCCGTGTGCCAAATCGACAGCATCACCGCGCTGATCCGCCGCAGAGTGCGCATCGACTGGCCCGCCTGCGAACGTCGGCGCGATGGCGACAGGAGAGTGAGAGCTCGAGGACGCGGGGTGGCAGGAGACCGACCTGCTGCTGTGGAACCCGCCCACGTCGAGGTCCAGCGACAATGCCTTCTTCGTCCCCGAATGGGACGGGCGCCGACGGCGGAACTGGTACGTCAATCTCGAACACCCCGCAACCCGTACCGAGGTCGGCTTCGAGCCTCTCGGCCTGACCGTGGACTTGGTCGTCACCTCCGACCTCACTCATGTGCGACGCCTCGGCCTCGTCTCCGGCACCGGGCCATCGACGCCGCCCGCCGCGAGGCCATGCCGATGCTCACCGAACGCTCCGGGGTCTTCGCGCAGACGGTGGGGTCGAAGCACTGCGGCCGGCCGCCGGCAGCCGTGTGCAGCGCTGCACCGCGGCCGTGAGCCTGGCACCCTGGCGGCTTCGACGTCCGTCTGCAGGTAGGGGCGGCGATGCGAGTGAACTACGTCGCACGAGACGGATGTTGGTCTAATCAGCGATATAGCTAGGACTGTAGGCGGATGGGTTGGTATCGGGTGAAAAATTCCGAAGCGGTCGAGATCGCTGCGCGTGTCTCGTCTGAGATGAGTGTGGGGAGCCTTGTATTCTACGGAGTCTTCTTCGTTCTGGGTGTGCTCATCGTCGGCAATATTGGACAGATGGCTGATCGAGTCTTCCTGTTCTTGACGGAAGTGGTACCCGGTCCTGCGGCACGGTCTCCGCGGTCGATTCGGTTCGCTGCTGGTGTCATGGTATCTCTTTCCCTCGTCGGTGTGGTGGTCGAGGTCAACGAGGGTCTCGCATAACTGGGGTGGGAGCATTGCTCAGTAGCCGAATTCTTGACAGGGTTGCCATGGGCTGTGGGCTCTTCTAAACCTCACTCCGAGCTGCGGGTGAGGATGACCCGAGGCCTTAACCCCTGGTCTACGCGGTACGCCACCGTTGTGGTGGCGTACCGCGTAGATTTCCCCTGGTTCGGGACGCCATTCGGTGGCCCTCTGCATGGCTTGCTGCTTTGGAGTAATGCGATCCGTCGGTGTCGTGGCTTCGATAGCACACGAGGGCGTCGGGATGGCGGTGCGACTTCTCATTGCAGTGTCCCATTTGTTCTCACTTGGATGTCATGCATTCCTGCTGGTCGCAGCGCATACGCGGTGACATCAGATGAGAAAACTTGGTGACATTGATTGAGAATCTCCAGCGCATCGAGATGAGAAGCCCATGGGGGTGGCCGCCTGACCTGCAGTTTTCTATCCCGATCCCGGTGGATGTCGGTTCTGCGGCTGGTCGTCCGGCGGTACCCTGGGCGTCTTCCCCGGAGGCATCAAGAGGCGTGGCCTCGCTGGTCGTTCGCTGCACGTCCGGATCACGTGTCACGTGCTTCGATGGCCGCAAGATCGGTCTGGGGTTTGCCTGAACGCCGGTGCGACAGACCCTTGCGCGTGCGGGGACTTGCGGCCACGCTCAAGGGGCACCGGAGGGACGGTAGCGGTAGCGAAGGGGATCCCGGCGAGAAGGGTGGCCTGGCGGGGCCTGAACTCAGGATGGCGGGACGCCCGGACCTCTGGCCGGCCGTGAAGCAGAGCCCGAGCTCCTCCTTATGCACCCCCAGTTGCCGGGCCTGTCGCAACAACCTCCCGCGAGGGTCCGTCCAGGGACGCGGCCTGCAGGCGCGGTCTTTTGTCAGACCTCGCTGCCATACTCGCGGTCCGCATGCTGGGAGTGCGGTGTCTTCAAAGGAAGGGCCTGCCGGGTCCCCTTTGAGGCAGTGACTGATCTGGAAGGACTCTTGCGTCATGCGTGGTGCAGGTTTCAGCGTCGACTTCAGCTTCAATGGTCACTGGCTGCGCGAGGTCCCGCTGACCGTGACCGTGGCACGCAGGCGCGGTCCCGTCACGCACGAAGTGCTTGAACCCCGCACAGAGATAGACATGCTGGCGGTCATGGAGATGCTGAAGCTGATTGACCGGGGAGCGGTGAGTGCTGCCGACGTGCGCGGTGTACTGGAGGAGGCCGTAGGAGAACTGAGGGAGGAGTTCGAACGTGGAGAGGAACTCTCCGACCAGGACACGGGCGGACTCGTGCAGCGTGATGCCCCTGCTCGGCAGGAGGACCGCGACGACCGCTTGGTTTATGCCGTGTCCTCGCAGGTAGATCCCAAGGCCGTCAAGATCGGCGTGTCCAAGGATGTTCCTGCGCGGCGTAAGACACTGCAGTCCGGCTCCGGTTCACCGCTGGTCGTGCGGTGGACCTCCTGCGGTGGTGGCTGGCTGGAGGAACGCCTGCACGAACACTTTGTCGCACGAGCGCTGGGCGGCGAGTGGTTCGATTTCCGGGACGTCGCGGACCCAATACAGATGATTGAGCGGGCGGCGCGGAAACTGCTGCGGCAGTCCGGAGCGGTCAGCCCCGGGCCGGTGGGCCACAACCCCTCCCCTCCACGACGCGATGGTGCCGGGACAAGTACCGCGAGGCGACCTGGCCTTGCGGCACAGCGAGCTCGCACCGGAACTGACCGCGTGCGATCGGACAGCTTCTGACACGCCCGGGAGGCATTACCGGGAACAGAGCCAGTCTTGTGCTGGGGACACCGGACGGAACAGCCCCCACCCGCGTTGGGGGCTACTCGCCGCTGTCTTCGACTGACCGGTCGGGCCCGTCGGAGGCTGCTGCCCAGTCATCCGGATGGGAGATGGGCAGGAGCCGAAACTGCTGGGCGTGCGTGCTGTCATACGGCGTAGCAGCCGTTTTCATGCGGGTATGGTCGCTGATGAGCAGCATCTCGATCACGCGTGCGGCCGTTTGCAGGTCGTCCGCCGTGGTGCCGGCCTCCATGGCCGTGGGGGAGGAGACTGTGCCGTCCACGCCGCGATCCACATAGAAGCCCTGCTGCTTGGCGAGGTTGGCCTCACCGGCGGCGCGCTCGGCCTCCTCCTGGCGTTTGCGGCGCGCTTCCTCCCATGCCGCATAGCCCGATCCCCCCTCAGGCACGGCACTGTAGTCGCCCCAGAACTCGGCGAGTCCGTCTCCGAAGACGACGGCCGCAAGGTACTTCCTCGTGTGGCTTCGCCCGTGCTGAGCCAGCGCGTCCACCGCCCGTGACCTACCATCGCCCTGGCTCCAGGCCGTTTGGAAGGCGTCATAGATCCACAGCGCCTTCCCGAGTTCCTCCTGCGCGAGGACGGTGAGGGACCGTGCCCGCCCGAAGGACCCTGCGGACAGCAGCGTGTGGGCGTCGGCGATCAGCGAGGACGCGTTGTCCACCAGTGCCTTCCAGAACTCCCGCGCCTGCCGCGGGCTCATCTCGACCATGACTGTCCTGCCCTTTCGTTGTCTGTGGATCCGTCCGACGCCGACCGCGCTTTCATGCCCCGCCAAGCGGCACAATTGCAGTTCAGCGGGCTGCATCGTCCCCCAGAGCGCGTTCTGCGTTGTCCAGGAGCTCTTTGTACGTCACTACCTCGATGCGGCCCAGGTGGGTGTTGACGGTGCGCAGCACGTCATTGATCGTGTCTTCCGGAATGCCGGGCTGCGCGGCGGGATGGCTGATGAGGACGAGGGCGCGAGCCCGCCGCCCCTCCAGGCCGAACTGGTCCCGGATGCGGAGACGGTGCTCGTCCAGGTGCACCAGGTAGTTGAGGGCCTGGCCCACTGCGTCATAGACCTGCGCACTGGGCATCCAGCTGCCGCGGTGCCGCTTCACTAGTTCAGGTCGGGCGGTTGAGGGCCAAGGTCGGAATACGCCGCCGCCTCACGACCCGCCCACACGGGTGCAGGGAAGATCTCGAGGTCGATCCGGCCAAGATGGCTGCGCCGGGCGGCGCTCCATGTGGGTGGAAGCCGCTGCAGGTGTGGTCCCTGCCCGTGCGGGGGTGGGCAGACCCCCACGCGTGCGGGGAAGGCTGGCTGCGTGGAGACGTATCCGAAGATGCCCGACAGGCCCCCACGTGTGTAGGGAAGACAGCCGGGTGATGTGGCCAGCCTGGTGGAAATCGGACTGACCCCCGCGCGTGCGGGGAAGCACCAGAGGGCGAGCCGAGGCGCCCCCCCTCGCGAGCGTGGTGAAAGCTTCCCTGCGCGTGCTGATGTAACCGAAAAGCTCGAACGACCCCCACAGGGTGGAAGAGAGGACGATCCCTCGCAGTGCGCCCTGACGGTCGGCGACAGACTTCCACGTGGTGGGGAGGAAGTCTGCATACCGCTTGCGCGGCACTCTCGCAGACAGACCTCACCGGTGGGGCGCATGGGCCAGGATGAGTCGTTGCCGCAGGGCTGACGGACTCGCACGCGTGTGGGGAGGGCATCGCTGGTATCCCGTCTTTCCCCGCTTGCTGGACGGACCCTCACGTGTGTGGGGAAGACGCGGACATCGGCGAAGGCACCGACGGATGGGAGGACAGACCCCCATGCGTATGGGGAAGACCCTCGCTCACCTGTGCTTTTGGAGATCGGCAAGGCGTTTTTTGGTTCACTTTACATGACCTGGCCGTGCGGGCGAGGGCTGCTGCCTGGTCGCAGTCATCCTTGGTGGTTTGGTGGTTTGGCCTGAACTGCCCAACTAATGAGCTCGTGCACGGTAGGCGGTGAGGCGTCGAAGGCTTCGACATGGCTCCGTGTTCACAGCTGCCGTGCCCAGGCCAGGTCCGCGGTCTGCTGGTGGGACAGCAGGCCGGCGGATGGCCTGGACGGTGTGGCTCATGTGTTCGCGGCGGCCGAGGTGGCGGGTCAGGGTCCGCCAGTTCTTCAGGTGGGCGATGCCGTGTTCGACTCGGATCCGCTTCGAGGAGTGCGCCTTGCGCTGCCGCTCGTGCATCTCCTCGTACCAGTCAGGAGCGTTCTTCTTGAACTCGCGGTGCGGTGGGGTGATCACCCGTCCGCCGGTCTGCGCGCCCAGGCCCTGGTAGCCGGCGTCGGCGAGGATCTCCACCGCGGGTCCGTCGGCCAGAAGCTTGACCAGCCCGAGCTGGCGGGCATGGGTGATGTCCGCGCAGCTGCCGGGCCTGGCCGTGTCGGCGTACTCGAGAATGTGCCCAGTGAAGTACGGACGAACGTGCTCAGCGAGATGACAGGCTGTTCGCTCGGCTCGAGCGGAGTCGTGGCACGATGACTTTGTGGAGAGTCCTGGTCTTTCAGCGCGTCGCCGCATGCTGATCGAGGCGGTCGTTGTGGTCGCGGCGCCTGCTTCGGATCAGGTGGCCTGGCTGGACAAATACGACGTGCCGCCGGATGAGATCGCCTTGAGCTTCGATGATGCCTTCCGCCTCGCTGGCCGACTGGTCGATGAGGGGCAGCTCAGTCGTGCTGTGTTGCCCTCGCTGCAGATGATCGATGAAGTCTTCAGCGAGATGTCCCAGGACACCGACGTGGATCGGTGGACAAGGGAGGCAGTGGCCACCGACGTCGGGTGGGGACGCGCCCGGCAGTTGGCGCAAGAAATCCTCACCGCAGAAGGCGGAGAGTCGTCTCCGTTGCCAGGCATCCGCATCGTTCGATGAGTGCCCAATCCGGCCCCCGCGGTGCAAGGCGTCTCAGGGTGGGCGGATCACCAGAGGCCGAAGAACCGCGTCCACCAGGTGGGCCGCGCTGCGAAGTGCTCCAGCGCGCTGGGGCCCTCGTAGTCGCTCTCCAGCAGTTCTTCGGGGACGCTCGCGTAGCCGAGTTCGGCCAGGGCCTGCTCCACTGTGGCTAGGTCGGCGGGATCCAGCGTGCCTTCCTCACGGGCTTCGTCCGTGCCGAGGAAGGCCCCTGGATTGTCGGCGCAGACCTCAGCCAGGGAGCCGAACTTGCTCACGCAGACCACGATCCGTGTTCTGCAGATCGTCGCGTCCGCGGGCACGTGGATGCGCCCGTACTCACTGGAGTCCTGGGTGTCCCGCTCGGACTCGCACGGGGCTCCGAAGTCCGCTTCGAGCCGGCGGATCAGAGCGCTGAACGCGAGGCCGGTCACGGCGCGGTCGTAGTGCTGCGGTTGTTCCAGTCGCTCGGGGTCGTCGAGTTCGCGCAGGAGGGCCAGCAGTTCCGTCTCGCTCATTGCCATCGCCCCATCCTGCCGCCCAGCGGGCGGCAGCAGAGGGGCAGGGGTATGCAGGAAAGGGCCGATCCGAAGGTAGGGGCCCTAACGAGCTCGTGCACGGTAGGCGGTGAGGCGTCGAGCTTCTGATCGTCGATCATGGTCGTGTGGTGGGGACCGCGTCTCGCGCAGCGATCATCAGTGACCGGAGGATCACGGGCCTGTCGGCCGACGTGATTGCTGAACTCGTTGCAGAGCTTGGCCCGTTGTGGCACGAGCGGCACCAGGCCAGGCTTGCGTCCCGTCCGCGGAAGCGTGCTGTGGGCGCCGGAGCGAAGCACTGGTTGGTGTTCGTCGACCGGCTCCTGGCCACGCTCGTGCACCTCCGGCGTGCCACCACGCACGACGTGCTCGCCTGCTGGTTCGGTGTCGACCGCTCCACCATCACCCGCGCCGTCGCAGAGGTGTGGCCCTTGCTCGCCGAGCGAGGGTGCACCATCAGCCCCGGAGTGCGGCTGCGGACCCTCGCCGAGGTCATCGACCACCTCGGTACCGACGGGAAGACCGGCATCATCGACGGCACCGAGACCCGGGTCCGCCGCCCGGCCGCCGGACGCAAGGACCGCGACAAATTCATCTCCGGCAAAAACAAGCAGAACGCCGTCAAGACCATGGTCGTCACCGACGAGGACGGCCGCGTGCTCTTCTGCAGCCCGACCAAGCCCGGCAGCTGCGCAGACATCACCCACGCCCGCCAATTAGGGCTGGTCAGGCTCCTGGCCGACGGACCCGCGGTGGAGATCCTCGCCAACGCCGGCTACCAGGGCCTGGGTGCCCAGACCGACGGGCGTGTGATCACACCGCCGCACCGCAAGTTCAAGAAGAACGCCCCGGACTGGTACGAGGAGATGCACGAACGACAGCGCAAAGCACACTCCTCACGCCGCATCCGTGTCGAACACGGCATCGCCCACCTGAAGAACTGGCGGACCCTGACCCGCCACCTCGGCCGCCGCGAACACATGAGCCACACCGTCCAGGCCATCCGCCGGCCTGCTGTCCCACCAGCAGACCGCGGACCTGGCCTGGGCACGGCAGCTGTGAACACGGAGCCATGTCGAAGCCTTCGACGCCTCACCGCCTACCGTGCACGAGCTCGTTAGTGAGAAGTTCTGGTGACGTGGTGTGAGAATCCCCAGCGTAACGGAACGAGAAGGCCATAGGAGTGGCTATCTGACCTGTTGTTTTGTGCTTTGCCCTTGTCGGTGGGCGCCGTGCGTGATGGCCGAGAAGATCCCCAAAGAGCGCCGTTGAGGGCGAATGAACCCGAGCGCTGTGACCGGGCATTACTGGGTTGCTGTGTCCGTCCGCCGGTCGATCAGCAATCACCATCCCGCTGAGGGCCGGGACGAGTTCATGGGCCGGTGACCGAGTGGGAGTACGCGCACGGTGCTCCGACGGTTTGTCCGTGGTGAAAGACTCACCTGCATGGGGAAGGCGCCACCTCGGCGATGTCTCACCGCGTGGTCCCCCGAACGAACCTCCATGTGCATGGGGAACGCTGGGCGTCCGAAGTCGGAATCGTCACCGTCGGGGGGACTCCCACATACGGGGGAAGAGAGCATGGCGCGGGCGGTGACGGTGTCGGTGATGGACAGACCCTCACGCGTGTGGGGAAGACCAGCATCCGACCGGCTACCGCAACCTGCGGATGGACAGACCCCCACGTGTGTGGGGAAGACCCTTGCTCACCTGCGGTTCTAGAGACCGGTAGGGCATATTTTTGCTCACTTTACCTGAGCTGGCCGCGCTGGTGGAGCCGCCGCCTGGTGGGGGTTGTCATGGGCGGTTCTGCTTGCACTGCCTGACTATGCGGTGGCCTGGTTTACCAGAAGCGCGGTCATTGTGGTGCGGGAGCGCCTCCTGCGGCCGCTGTGGGGTCGTCCCAGGGCTTGGCCCTCTCGCCGCAGGCGTTGCGGACCCTTTTCGCTCAGGAGACCCCGGGCGGCAGCTGACGAGTGACGTCAGCAAGGAAGAAGCAATTACGTCGCTTCGTGCCCTGGCGCACACACGCCTGCGAGAATCCGTACGTGAGTTCCCTATCGCCCCGTAAGACGACCCAACTGTGCTCTGAGGCGGACTGCGGGCAGCCTGCCGCGTTCTCTACACGTACGAAGAGCACCTGGTGTGACGCCCACATCACGCAGATTCTGCGTGAGGGCGGCTTGGAACCGCTGGAACCGTTCACGAAACCGAAGGCGTGGCGTCTGACCCGGTGCCTGGCATGCGGCTGCGAGGCGCACTATCGCTTCGAGTACACCCTGGAAAAGAACGCCTATGGGGAAGTGACGTGCCGGGCCTGCTACTGGCGGCAGTGGGCCCAGGAGGCTCGACAGGCGATGGGCGCGTACGCCGACCTGAACCCGGTTCCGCAGGCCGAGGCGCGGGAGCACGCCGAGAAGAACGGATACGACTACCTCAGCGCACTGACTGCGCCCTCCTTCTCCGACGACCCGCACCATGTCCGGTGCCGCTACTGCGGCCGGTTGAGCGCCGCGAGGCTGGGGGGGCATCGGATTCGGCTGCCAGTGCCAGGTCACCCCTCGGCGTGAGCGGCAGATGACCAAGCCTGCCGGGCCTAAACGGCGTGACCTCTTCAAGGACAGCGAACTGCCCGTCCTCGACTGAGCACAACGACGCCGCCATCTGGGAGACCGCCACCGTCAAGGCCCGGCGGGAGGCGGCCTGGCGTTGCCCCGGCTGCGGGCTGCGGTTCAGGAAACGGATCCTCGACATGGTCAACATGCGCGAGTGTCCGGAGTGCGAACCGAAGCGACGGGCTGAGTGGGAGGCGGAGCACGCGCGTTATCAGAGGACGCCGGTCGCGGACGTGCCCGAACTGCTCGCCGCCTGGGACGACGAGACAGATCCCCGGACCGTAATGGTCGCGGACTACCGGCACCGTCGGCTATGTTGCCCGCGAGGTCACCACTGTCGCCAGTCTCCGCTCACGTATCTGCGTAACGGCTGCCCGTCCTGCCGCGGCCAGGACACACGCGTGACGCGTCTTGAGGCGATCGAGGCCGATCCTGAGGCCTTGGGACTCAACGCCGAGATCGCCGCACAGTGGCACCCGACAAAGAACGGCAAGACTCAACTGTCGAAGGCGTCGCCCGGTTCACGCAAGCTCGTGTGGTAGCGAGACGAAGACTGCGGCCACGAGTGGCAAGAGACACCGGCCCGTCGGGAACAGGGCCAGCGCCTGCGCTGCCCGGAGTGCCGCACGATCCTCGACTCGCTCGCCCACCACTTCCCTGATCTGGCGGCGGAGTGGTCGCCGGCCAATCCGCTGTCCGCGTGGCAGGTGCGCCCGACCGGCCAGACCTTGTTCACACCTGCCTGGATATGCTCCGCAAACCCGGATCACGCATGGCAGGCTGCCCTGTCCTCACGGGCTAGCGGCAGCGGCTGCCCCGAGTGCAGGGAGCATGGCAAGTCCCGCATAGAGCTGGAACACTGGGCAGCCGCGGAGCGTGCCTTCGGCCGGGCATCGTCCGGCCAGTCAGTGCGGCACGAGGCATTCGCCCGGCGGGCGAGCTGGCTCGTCGACATCACGGTCGAGACGGCAGGGGAGCGGAAGCTCGCCATCGAGTACGACGGCTCCTACTGGCATGCGGACAAGGTTGACCTCGACATCGTGAAGTCCCGTGACCTGCTGGCCGCCGGATACCTGGTGGCCAGGCTGCGCGAGTATCCATTGCCGCCGCTGTCGATCGACGACCCGAACTACGCGGAGTTCGTCGTGTACTCGGCGCTGCCGAAGCCAGACGAGACAATCGGGCGGGTGAGGGACTGGGCAAGCAGGCAAGACGAGGAACTAGCGACCCAGCGCTGAGGCCTGTTGTGGTAGAGATGCAGCAGGAGTTGACAGCCTCCACTCGTGCGGGGGAATACCCGTCGGCCTCGTAGTGAGGCGACAGACCCCCACGCGTGTGGGTAGGGCCACGCTACCCCGCAGACGTTCACTGCCCGCTCGACAGACCCCCACGCGCGTAGGGAGTACCCTTATCGGTCTGCCGGTTCGCGCACCACAAGACTGGTTTCTGTTCACTTTACTCGAGCGGAATCGGCTGCAGCGGCTGGATCGATGCAGCTGGCAGACGTTGAGCTGGCGAGCTCATTCAGAAGCTCAAGGCCACCTCAGTGATGATGCGTTCGGGGATCTGACGCTAAGCGTCCGGTCATCATTGACCGTATGAAGCCGCAGACCCGACGCCTCGTCCTTGCCGTAGTCGGCGCGCTCGCCGCGCTCGCCTACGTCCTGCTTCTGTGGCGCGGGCCGTGGTGGATCGACGGCCCCCACCTCAGGGAGAAAGACCTCCAGCCGGCCGACGGCGTCGTCATCACCGGCTTCCGAACCATGCTCGTCGCACTCGGGGCCGGGGCGGTCGCCGCACTCGGGCTCTACTACACCCATCGCACCCACCAGCATGCAGAGAAGCTGTACGAGCACAGCCAGGAGCAGTTCGCCCACGTGCGCGAGAAGGACCGCGAGCAGGCAGCGTTGACGCGCGAGGGGCAGGTCACCGAGCGGTACATCGCAGCGATCAAGCTGCTCGGGTCCGGTAATCTCCACGAGCGACTAGGTGGCATCTACAGCCTCGAGCGGATCATGAACGACAGCGAGAGGGACCACAGGACAGTCGTCGAGGTGCTCTCGGCATTCGTGCGCACGCCGCCGGCACGCGGCAACAGGCCGGGCCGGGGGAGCGATGAGGCCACGGAAGAGGAGCCCGCGGAACCGGTTGTGTCCCGCGTCCCTGACGTCATGGCGGCCTTGACCGTCCTCGGGCGCCAGCCGACGGGGCGCAGCCATCCGGTGACCGACCTGCGCGGGGCACGCCTCACCGGGGCCGTGATCAGCGACGTGGACCTGAGCGACGCGAACCTGCAGGGAGCCGAGCTCACGGGCGCCCATCTGAACGCCGTCGTGCTCACCGGCGCCCATCTGGCAGCGGCATCCCTGACCGGGGCCACCCTGTGGGATGGCGACCTGTCCGACGCGATCGCCCCGACCGCCGACTTCACCGGTGCGACTGTCGTGGGCACGAAATTCACAAACGCCGTCCTGACCGACGCCGTCCTGGTGGGCGCAGACCTTACACACGTCGACTTCAGCCATGCATCCATAACCGGTGCCAACCTAACGGGCGCGCTCCTCATGAAGGCCACTCTGAGGCACACTCAACTCGAGCACGCCGACCTGAGCGGGGCGAACCTCGAGGGCGCGGACCTCACAGACGCCGACCTCGTCGGCGCAACTCTTGCGGAAGCGGACCTCACCGGGGCCGTACTCAACGGCTCCAACCTGGCCCACGCAGACCTCGCAGACGCCAAACTCGACGCTGCCGACCTTGGTTCCGCCCGCGGGCTGGACGTCCGCCAGATCATCAAGGCGCACCTAACCAAGGACACGAGGCTCCCCGCAAGGGTGGCTGGCGACCCGCAGGTCAAGGACCGGATCGACGAGTGTGGGGCAGCCGATTGAGGAAGAGGCTAGGAGTGAGACGACTTGCACATGGAGGTCACGCCCCGGCCAAGTGCGCGACAGCTCCGCGCGCGGAGGAGTACAACCCATCACGGACGCTAAGCCTCGCGATGGCGGACAGACTCCCATGCGAGGGGGAGCACCTCTGCGCGAGGGATCATGCTTCACATCCGGGGCTTTGGCAGGTGCCGAACGGACTGTGGGGGACAGGCCCCGACACGTATCAGACGGAGGCGATCTTCGTCCGCCGTTGGCTGGGGGCGACGGAGTGACCCCGCAGGAGCGGGTAGAGGTTCCACCCGATCGACGACGACTTTGCCTGGGTGAGAGACGGCCACAGGATGGGGAAGAGATGGCTGCGCTTTCAGCGTATGCCTGTTGGTGGGGCGGACCCCATGCGTACAGGGAGGGCCACCCGGCCGGGATGTGAAGCTGGAGCTGTCCGAAATGCTGACGACTACGACAGACCCCACGCGTATGGGAAGGCTCCTGCTGAGCCGTGAGGCGGTGGACCGACACACCCTATTACTGCCGATTTTACCGGATTTGGTTGCTCTGGTGAGAACCCGTTGTCAGCTACGACAGCAAGATGCCGACGGGTACGAAGGGCCAGGACATGCCGAAGACCGGTCTTGGAACGGCACAGGGTGGCGCTGTTGGGGCTGAAGGACGGCAAGGTGGGCGTCCGACTCGTGCGGTGGCCACTCAGAAGAGGACATCACCGTGCCGGAGCGCGGCGTTTCATCCATCGACAGCCAGAGCATCGTCGTCCAGCGAGGCATCGAGCACACACACGTGAGCAGTGACTCCCTGAGTGGCCAAGGCCCGCGCGTGCTTCTGGAGATCGTCACGGAGCTGCTCCGGGCTGTGGCGGCTCGCCCGGGCGCGGCGGCTGTCGCCGTCATCCCAGGCGCTGCTGCTGTAATGGACAGCCACATACACGCCGGTTGTCCCCATCGGGCCCTGGAGGTAACGGCGGCCGAGCTGGTCCCGAATGGCGGTAACGACTTCTCTGTGCCAGCTGCATTTGACCTCGCCGGGCACGGACATGCCCTGACCACCGGTGGTCTGCGCGACAGCGAGAAGGTCGGGGATGTCACCCATCGTGTGTGCCAGGCGTGGGTTGATCTCCACCTCGCGCAGGACAGCCGCTCTGTCCCGCACTCTTCGCTGCAACTCGCGGGCGAGCCAGGTCGACACCTCGATTTCCTCCTTCGGCACATAACCAGCCCAGACGTTGTCCTTGCGCTGGCGGTGCCAGAGCTGGGCGCGTAGGGCACGGTCCGTGCGCAGGTCGTCCGCGATGTCTTTGAGCGCCTCGGCCATGACGGCGGCGAGCTGTTCCGGGGACCGGATGATCCGGCGGGACGGTGCGGTGAGCACCTCACACACCTCTGCGGCCGTCGGCGGCCGCCAGGCCTGCGCGCGCAGGGCATCCCGCATCTGTGCGGCGTCGGCGCGCAGCCACACACTCTCGGTCTGTGCGGCGAGGTCTTCCAGGATGGCGGCGTTGTCCGAGGAGGGCTGCGCGAGCAGCGGGCTGAGGATGTGGGAGGCGAACTCGTCGGCGGGATCGCTGCGCACTATGCGTCCGGAGGCGACCAGGGGCCGCGGCAGCGCCTGGTGCGCCCACAGGTAGAGCCGTCCACGCTGCGGCGGGGACAGGGCGGACCAGGCGCCGTGGGCGTTTTGATGGGCTCGGTAAATGATGTCCCGTGCGAGTTTGTGGTCGTCTTCGAAGACTCGGAGCAGGCCCTCGAACACCTTCGGCGGCATCGGGCACGCGGCGAGGCAGGCACCGGCAACCAGGGCGGTGTCCTGGTTGCCTGACGTGATCGGTTCCTGCGCAGAGGACGCGGAGGTATGGCGCTGCAGTAGATTGAGGGCCAGTTCGGTGGTCGGGCCGGGCAACGCGGTGGCGGCGATGTCGAGAAGTTCGGCCAGAGCGCGCGCCGGGTATTCACCTTCGGTGAGATGGGTCAGTGCCTGGGCGCTGAGCCGTCGGCTTTTCATATGCCGTTGATGGAAGGCGACCGTGCCGGCGTCCCGGTGCATCTTCTGCGTGAGGAAGCCGATGGTGGTGTCCTCGTCGTGTGCGGCTGCCCGCTCCAGAGCAAGGGACAGCACTGTGTAGCCACCGGGCACGTCCCACAGGCCGGGCAGCCACCCCATCCAGTGGGGCGCGGGGACGCGGTCGAGCCAGGTACGGTCGACGGCTGTGACCACCTGGCAGGCACTCTCGATGAGGTAAGCGTTCACCTCGTCCGCGGCGTCCGGACCGGAACTCAGAAACGACACGGCCCGCTCAGCGACGGCGCGCTGCTGTGCCGGGGTCAGAGCCGGCCAGGCGGGGACCGGCCCCGGTCTGCCGGCCACCTCGGCGCGGTGCTGCAAGCCGCCCATCACCCTGGCGAACTGCGGCTCTTTCAGAACCTGTTCGGCGCTCCATGACCCGCTACCGGCCGCCGCCAGGTGAGGCCGGGCGGCGCGTTCGGCGCGCGCAGTCGCAGCGAACCGTTCGGCCAGGGCATGCCACCGCGGCACCGCTGCCTCTGCCGCATCCGCAACGCGTGAGGCCTCCTCGTCATCGACCGCGTCGGCCAGCGCGTACACGGCGAAGAACGCCGGTGCGCTGACCGCCTGCTGAGCGCCGGCATCGCGCAGATCGTCCAGCCACCAATCAAGATCTTCCTTGTGCAGCAGGCCAGCGTCCTTGAGTCGTGCCGTCACCACGTGTCCGGAGCCGGCCCGCTGCACCAGGTCCTTGACCAGCTGCCGGCGGAGCTGCGGCGCCAGTGCCGTGATCTCGTCACGGCTGATCCCGTGCAGTTCGCCGTTGGCGGCCCACTGCGCATCCAGCAGCCGTCCGCCTGCCCGCCAGGCAGGCGAACCGACCGGGCAGGTCGCGACAGCGGCCCAGGCGGCGCGGCTGAGCATGCGTCGCACCGCCGGGTCACCGTGGGCACCGGATGAAAGAGGCGCAGCCCACGCCTCGAGGTCCTCGACACCGCACCCGCCAGCTTCGGCTTCACGCGCGAGCATGGCCACGACCCGTCGGCCCATGGGGCTGTGCGGCACACGGTCCGCCTCGGCGATCGTCTCCAGCAGCCAGGACATGTCCACGTGCTGGGGCCATAGTACGGGCAGCAGCGCAGCCCGCACCGGCCACGGCTGTGCGGCGTCGGCCGCAAGGCGCTTGGCCCGGTCGAGGACGGCGGGTTCCTTGGTCCCGTGCAGGGCACGGGCAGCCCACTCCGCGGCACGGACGCGGTCGTCGTAGTCCTCACGACCCCGGCCCCGGGCCGCCTGTTCCACAAGGTCCATGAGCGGCCGGTCGAGTTCGCGAACCCCTGTGGCCCGGACCATCAAGGCGGCCTCCTGCTGCCGCCAGGCCGGCTCACCGCTTGCGAGCAGCGGAGCAAGCTGCGATCCCAGACCTGCATGCAGCAAGCCGACATAGCCGGAGCGGATGCCCGGCACCGGAGCCGACGCGAGTCTCGCCACGACCTTCTGAGCAACCCGAGCCCGGGCTGGCTCCGGAAGATCCTGCAGATTGGCCTGCACCAATACCTCGGGCTCGGCACCGGCCAGCCAGTCGACCACGTCCGCCCGCAAGGCGGCCAACCACGCCGCTACCCCGGCCAGCTGGGGCAGGATCCGGTCAGGACGGCCCGGATCGGCCAGCAGGTTGCGCACACTGGCCAAGGGCAGCCTTTCGCACTGCTGCGCGGTGAGGAACTCCTGAATAGTGCGATGCGTCCACTCCCTGCCAGTGCCGCCGTCGGTAAGTAGAGCGCTGGCGAAGACAGCCTGAAGAGCATCAAGGTCCCTTTCGGTATCAGCCACTTCGTTCAGCGCCACGGCGGTGTCGCTCTGCACGGCCTGGGACCGGCGGATGACCCGGGACCGCCCCGACAGCAGACCGACCGCCGCCAGACGCCGCGCCGCGGCGAGCCGCTCATCCAGCGGAGGGTCATCCTGACCCCGCTCCACTCGGCCCGCGTTGGCCTCCGTGACCAGCCCGCTCACCCCCAGGGCGTAAATGCGGTGACGCTGCGACGGCATGCTGCGCTCCAGGCGCGCCACCAGCAGCAGACGCAGGGTCATGGGGGAGGCCGCCAGCAACAGCACGTCGGCCGCTTTCAGGGATGCGACAAAGCCGTCTGGGTCGTCGAGTTCCGTGGCTGCGGCCTGCCGGATGTCCCGCTCCGTCAACGGGGCCAGAACCAGCGAGCCGGTCGCGTCACCAGGCCACCACCGGGCGAACGCCCCGCTCAGCCGATCCCGCCAGGCAGACCGCCTGCTCGTGATCAGCACCCTCAGGTGGTCCCGATCGAGCCGCTCCAACTCGCGTTCCAATACTGCGGCTAGGTTTTGAAGGGCGAACAGCGGCTCGTCGAATCCATCGAGCGCCAAGGTCAGGTCACCCGGCGACCCGGCCGCCCGCCACCTGGCGTCCGCGCCCTGGACGGCATCTCGCACCTCTTCCGCGGTCAGCAAGTCCCCCAGCAGGATGTGCTCGACGTGCTCACCGGCCGTCCTGCGCCGATTGATCTCTGTCTCTAGCTCGGATGACTTGCCCGTCCCAGGATCGCCCAGAAGTACGAGGGCCCGGCACGCCGCGAAGTCCTCCAGCCGCCTCACATGCCGGTTGATGAACTGCGTGTGTTCATTGCGTGGATCCGGCAAGACCCCGTTGAATAGCCTGTTCTCGGCCTGCTCCGGTCCCCACCATCGGGTCCACGCAACATGCTCCCCGGCGACAAAGCCCACCGAACCCCCTTGATCTGTCGCAACCGTGGTCGGCATTCAAGCGCATCGCACAGGCGCCGACCAGCAGCCCAGAGACTGATCCCCCCGGCTGGACAGCTGCGAATAGGAATGGACTTCGCACGTTGGGGACGCACTGCACGTGACTGTCAGTGCGGCGGACCGACGACAGACCCCCACGTGTGGGGAGCACATCAGCCAGAACTACATCGGCCGCCTGGTCGGCGATAGACCCCCACGCGTATGGGGAAGCCAGCGCGTCGAGAAGGCGGCGGGCCTCATCGGTGGACAGACCCCCACGCGTGTGGGGAGGGCGTCGGCCTCGTCGTCATCATGATCCAGAAGGGCACACCCCTGCCCTTGTAGGGAAGGCCGCGTATCGCCCAGCTGGCCGCCCTGCTGTACGGCTGATCCCCACGCGTGTGGGGAAACACAGGTTCCTGAGCGGCCCGTGATGACCAGCAGGGGCGCACCCTCACGGGATGAGGAAACCGGTGAGATCGAATCGTAGGCTACACCCTGCCCTCTCAGGGGGCGCGTACCGGGGGAGATGCTCTACATGCAGCAGGATAGGCCGCAACACCCTTGACTCAAGGGCGAGTTGACGTAGAGCGGAGCGGGAGCATTCGGTGGGGGTGCGGGAGGATGCCCGGCACGGTGGGATCGATCTGACGCCGTGGGGCAAGTTCGACCGTGGCGCGTGGGCGGTGTATCCGCTGCTGTTTCATCTGCTGGATGTCGCGGCGCTCGCGGGCGTGCTCTGGGACCGGTATCTGACCCGCGGTCAGCGTCGGCTGATCGCCGCAGGACTGGCGCTCACCCTGGCCGAGGCGCGCTGTCTGGTGATGTTCATCGCCGGCCTGCACGATCTGGGCAAGCTGTCCGCTTTCCAGGAACAGGAGGCGCATCCCTGGGCCCGGGTCAGCGACACCCTGCGCGCGGACATCCGTGACTGGCGGCGTATGCCGCACGAACGGGCGTCCATGCACAGTGTGCTGCACCTGCTGGCCGAGGCTGGCTATCCGGCGGACACCTCCGACAGCCCCGGAGTGCTCGTCGCCCAGATCCTGGGCGGCCACCACGGCCGCTTCCTGCAGGTCGACATCGACGGTGCAGCCAAAGCCTCCCGGGTCAACCTCGCCCTGGGCGGGCCGGCCTGGCAGGATCTACGTCGCCGCTACTTCGCCCTGCTGCGCCACCTGACCGGCGCCACCGCCGTGCCCTCGGACGTGTCGGCGCCGGCGGCCGTGCTGATCACCGGAATCGGCATCATCGCGGACCGGCTGGCCAGCCAGCGCCACTACTGGCTGCCCAAAGCCCAGGCGCCCGCCTTCGGCGCCAGCGAGCACTTCGCCCAGGCCGTCCGGGACGCCCCCGCTGTGGTCGAGGAGTCCGGGCTGGCCCGCATCACCCTGCCGCAGGTGCCGTTCACCCGGGCCCACGGCGGTCTGGAGGGGCCGAACGCCCTGCAGGCCTCGGTGATCGGGCAACTCACTGCCGCGGTGGGGGAGAAGGGGCCCGGCATCCTGGTGGTCACCGACGCCACCGGCGGCGGAAAGAGCGTCACCGCACTGGAAGCAGCACGGATCTTCAACGCCTGCGGGGACACGGCCGGCATCCTGTGGCTGCTGCCGACGATGGCCACCACCGACGCCGCCTACGACCTCCTCGAGGCCTACGTCGCGGCCCACCATCCCGAGCACGCCCCGGTCTCCCTGGTTCACAGCCACAGCTACGACAACACCGCCTACACCGACCACCGCCTGGCCGCCCACGAACCCTCCACCAGCGACGCCTACTGGCCCGACAGCGGCGACGGCGACGATGACGAGGGCAAGCCGGCTGCGGGGGAGCGGCCCGAAGAACGCGTCACGGTGCCCGACGGCTGGCTGCGCGGCTGGGACAGGGCCCTGCTGGCCCAGTTCACCGTCGCCACCCACGACCAAGCCCTCATGGCCGTCCTGCCGGTCCGCTTCAGCGCCCTGCGCATGCTGGCCCTGTGCGGGCGGACCGTCATCGTCGACGAAGTCCACGCCCTGCCCCCGTACATGCGGCAGACACTGTCCCGGCTGCTGCACTGGCTCGGCGCCTTGGGCTGCCCCGTGGTGCTGCTGTCCGCAACTCTGCCCGGCCACATCAGCAGCCAGCTCGTCCGCAGCTATCTCGACGGCGCCGGCCACCCGCACCCCGCAACAGCCCACCTGGACTGCCGGCCCTCCTACCCGGGCTGGCTCTACGCCGCCGCCTCGGACGCCTCCCTCACCCGCATCGACCCGGCCGCGGCCAAAGCCCATGCCGACCGCCACCGCCGCCGCGTCGACCTCCGTCTCCACCCGGTGCGCCACCCCTCCTGCACCGACCCCGAAGACACCCCCGCCAGGGAGAGCCGCCTGGAGCGGATCACTCAGGAGATCGCCCCCGTCGCCCGCTCGGGCGGCTGCGCCGCGGTGTACTGCGCCACCATGGCCGACGCCCAGACCACCTACACGCATCTGCGTACTGCTCTCGACTGGCCGGACGGCGGCCCTGACGGGCAGCTGCTCCTGCTGCACGCCCGCCTGCCCGGCTACCAACGCGAGGCCCTTACCCGCCGTATCCGCACCGCTCTGGCCTCAGCCGGGGAGCGCCCAGGGCGGCTGGTAGTCGTCACCACCAGTCTGCTGGATATGAGCCTCAATATCGACGTCGACGTCATGGTCAGGACCTGGCGCCCCTGCACACCCTCCTGCAACGCCTGGGCCGCCTGTGGCGCTTCGACCACATCAAACGGCCCGACTGGCTGTGCGGCGGTCGCCGCCCCCGCCTGATCGTCCTGGAGCCCACCGACCATCGCGGCCGCACCCTCTTGCCGCCCGCCTGGCGCCCGTTGGACTCCCCGTTCCTGCCGCTCGCCACCGCCGCCTATCTCGCCCGACGGCCCGAGCAGCCGCTCACCCTGCCCGACGATGTGCAGCAGCTGGTGGAAGCCGTACACGGAGACGCCGACACCCTGGCCCGCACCGATGCCGCCCTGCGCCGCAGCCACACCCTGCACCAGGCCCGCACCCGCACCGAGGAACACCACAGCCTGCTGCACCTGGTCCCCGCCTGGCACGACACCCTCTCGCTGTCCGATCTGCACCGCCAGAACCTGCACCCCCGCGAGGCCGCCACCCGCCTGGGCGCCATGCCCCGCCGCCTCCTGCCCGTCTACCGCATGGCCTGCGGCCGCCTCACTCTGGACGCGGCCGGCACCCGGCCGCTGCCCGAGCACCGCAAACCGACCACCGCTCAGATCCGCACGATCCTCCAGCACACCCTGCCCGTCCCCGTCGCCTGGGTCGCCGGCCGCACAAGAGACCACCACGTCCCAGCGTCCTGGCGCAGTCACGCACTCCTCGCCGACCTCATCCTGCTCGCGCAGGACGCCGGCGATCCCTCCCGGCCGGTGCGCTTTGGCCGGCACCGTCTGCACCTCGACGGCGCCCTGGGACTGGTCCACACCGAAGACTGAGCCGCTTCCCGCCCCACGCCGCCTGCCCGAACCCCTCAATAGGCATCGCTGTTGCAGGAAGGCCGGACCTTCCTGCCCGGGGCACGCAGCTGCGCGGTGCCAGATGACAGAAGGCCGAGCATTCTCATATCAGGCCGCCAGGGCTTCTCATCCGATGCCCCCTTGCCGCGGCTGGGACCAGACAGGACCTGACATCTGAGCGAGAACCGGCAGTGACATCGAAATGAGAAGTGACAGCCGTCGCGCCTGTCGGCACGGATTGAGGAGTGCGATACGGAAATGGCTTACCCTCAAAAAAGGGGCACCGACCGGTAATTGTCGGCTGGACTATGTGGTTCGGAAGCTGCTCGTCTATAGCTAATATGGAAAACGCGGAGCCGGGCTGACGTTCGAGTCCGGTCTCGCGCGCCCTGCCTGCTGCGCTGTGTGCACCGCACCCTTGGTGCCCCCGTGGTGCAGGGGCGGCACGTCGGCGTGGCCTGACCCGGCCCGCGCCCGCACCGTCTGCCCCCTCCTTTCCTGCCGCCCTGGTGCGCTCCTTGTGCCTTGGCCTGCGCAGAATTACCGCTCCGGCGCGCGAGTCTCCCCGAAATACCTCTCCTGTTCGTACCCTGCAATGGATCCTGTGTGTCTTCCCCGCATTTTGAGACCGACAAAGAACCGTGCATTCCCGTCCTCTTCCCGGACGGACGCCAGGAGGAGCTGGGGTGGCGGGACGTGCTGCTGCGCGCCCACCTCATCAAGGACCTGGCACTTCCCGTCCCGCCGGCGGCATCAGCCGTCCTACGCCTGCTCGTGGTGATGGCCGCACGGGTCAGCGGCCTGGACGCACGAGGACGGCGACGAATGACGGCACGACAGTGGGCCGCACGCCGCAGGGAGTTACTGGCACAGCCCGCCGGACTCGACCCCGACGTCGTTCATACCTACTTCGACGCCTACATCTGGGACCTGTTCCACCCGGCGCGGCCCTTCCTGCAAGACCCAAGACTGGCCAGCCAGTGCCCCCAACGCGCCGGCGTCAACAAGCTGGTCTTCGGCCGCCCCGAGGGCAACAACCTTTCCTGGCTCAGCCCGCACTCCGACAGCGACCCGCAGCCGGTGCCCAGCGCCCAGGCACTGTGGCACATGCTCATCCACCACTACTACGGCGCGGCCGGCCAGTGGTCCGTGCGCACCGTAGGCGACCGCTCCCTCAGCCGGGCCAAAGCCGGCCCGCTGCGCTCGAGTCTGTCCTTCCACCCCCTGGGCCGCACCCTGTACGAGACCCTCCTGGCCGGCATACCCAAGCCCGACCCGTCCTGGCCGGACGCAGTGGACCACTGCCCCTGGGAGGAACCCCTGCCCCACCCCGACCCCGACGACGGTGACCCCGTCGACGGTGACCTCGTCCAGGGACCGGACCCCGATGCGGCGCCGCCGCCGGTGTCCTCACCGGGCCGTCTGCTGACCGGCCGCTCGCGTCACGCCGTCCTCCTCATCCCCGCACCGGACGGACGCCACGTGACCGACGCCTACCTGACCTGGGCCACCCAGAAAAACACCCAGCCCTCGACCCTTACCTCATCCATCACGTCCATGCGGACGAGCCCGTCACCCGACGCCACCGACCACGCCGCGCGGACGCCGACCGGGCCCTGTGGCGCGACCTGGACGCGCTGCTGCTGGCGGGCGACGAGGACGACCGCAAAGGCACCCAGGCAAAGAGCGGAAAAGGCCGCTACACCGTTCAGCGCCCCGACGCCTTCACGACCCTCAACGACCTGCCCCCCGACCTGCGCGCCGCCCTGCGGGTGCGGGTCTACGGATTCGACCAGGACGGCAAGACCAAAAACCGCACCTGGTACACGGCCCTGACCCCGCCGATCTGGCCATGGACGCAGGAATGCGACCCTGCCGCGGCCGAACGGATCGCCGCATGCCGCAAGGCCGCCGAAGACATCGGCGCCCACCTCGACCGCCTCTCCCAGGACGCCTGGAAGCAGACCACCAACTCCGGCAGCCCCCGCCACCTGCCGCCCTGGACCCGCAGCGCCCGCACCCTGTACTGGCCCCGCGCCGAGGCCACCTTCTGGATCCTGCTGAACGAACCCGCCCGCAGCGCCCGCGCGGCGTTCGCCGCGGACGCCATCGACGCCCTGCGCACCGCCACCCGCCCGGCGATCGCCCAGCACTTCCGCGCCGCCGAAGCCGTCGCCACCGCCCTGGCCCAGCTGCGCCTGCGCGGCCGCTGACCTCCCTCACCACGTCCCTGTGCCCTCTCCTTCTTGCCGCCTTATCGGAGGCTCTCCCGCTCATGCCCGTCACCACCGCGCAACGCCGCGCCCACTACGACGACTTCGTCCACCAGGTCATCACCGTGTGCGCGGTCAAGGGCATCCGCGCCGACCTCAACTCGGGCTTCGGACGGCCCGTCGCAGAGTGCTCCCGGATGCCAGAGCACCTCACCCGGCACATCGCCGGCTTCGGAGCACGCCGCGCCCACTACACCGTGGCCTCACTCATCGCCCTGCACCGCGACCTGCCCCACGAAGAAGGCCCCTACCAGCCGGAGCAGCCCTTCCCCGGCAAGGACCAGGACGCCGCCACCGCACCGGCCGCGAACACAGCTCCGGCATCCGACCCGTCGGGTTCAGCAGCAGCGGCGGCGAGCACGGCCGAGCGGCCCTGGCGCCGCCGTCCCGATCTCGGCACCCACCTCGCCGTCGCCGTGGCCCGCTACGGCTTCAAAGAAGCCACGATGACCAACCGCGTCAAAACTCTCACCCGGCTCGACACCTCGCTGCTGCACCCGAGGCTGTGGACGCTGACCGGCCACCTCAACAGCCGCGGCGCCGCACGCCTCGACTTCGCCGTCCTGCTGGAAGACCTGGCCTGGTGGGACGACGACCAACTCGAGATAGCGGCCCGCTGGCGCGAGAACTACTTCCTCACCCTGCGCACCCTGACGTCCAAGGAGCAGTGACATGACCGCCTACGCCCCCGCCCGCTACGCCGACTTCCACATCCTGCACCCACTTCCCGCCTCCCTCCTCAACCGAGGAGAAGACGACCTGCCCAAGACACTGAACCTGGGCGGCGTAGTCCGCGCCCTGGTGTCCTCGCAGTCCTGGAAGCGGGCCGTGCGCCTGCACCTGGAGGACGTCCTGGACGAGCACGCAGCCCGCACCCGCATGCTGCCCCTACGGGTGGCCGACGCCCTGCGTGCGGCAGGCTGGCCCACCGACCTGGCCGCCTTCGCCGGAACCCAGATCGTGCGCTCGGCCACCACGGAAGGCCTCAAAACCGAAGAAAACCAGCGCGGCATCACCTCAGCCACCCTCTACCTGCCGCGCGACGTCCTCGATGACCTCACCGACCTGTGCACCGAACACCGCCCGCACCTCGAAGAAGCCCTCGCCAAGGAAACCGCCGCCCAGCCCGCCCCGGCCAAAGGACCCCGCAAGAAGAAGCCCAAGGCGGAAGCCGTCCTGCCCACGCCCAGGGTCGCTTCCGTGATCCGCCGGCGCACCGCGACCATCAACCTCTTCGGCCGCATGCTCGCCGAAGTGCCCGACGCCCACGTCGACGGCGCCGTGCAGATGGCCCCCGCCTTCACCGTTCATGCCAGCTCACCCCAGCCCGACTACTTCACCACCGTCGAGGACTGGGCAGCCCCGAACGAAGCCGGCAGCGCCCACCTGCAGACCGCGTTCTTCACCACCGGCCTGCTCTACCGCTACGCCACGGTCAACCTCACCGAACTGACCCGCAACCTGAACGGCGACCACGAACAGGCCCTGCACCTGCTGGGCCTGTTCGCCGACGCCTTCATCGACGTCATGCCCAGCGCGAAGAAGACCTCCACCGCCCCGCACACCTACCCCCACCTGGTCCACTACACGATCCGTGACCGCCGCCCCGTCTCCTACGCCGGCGCTTTCGAACAGCCCGTCAAGCACGCCCGGGGCGGCGGCTACACCGCTCCCGCCATCACCGCCCTGTCCCAGCACGCCGCCGGGCTGAACCGGCTGCTGGGCACCCGCCGCCTCGTCGGCCGCGGCTACGCCACCCTGCACCCCGACCCCATCGACCACCTCGGCACCGCCCACGCCGGCCTCGACGACCTCATCGACGCCCTCACCAAAAACGCGGCCCTGCCCACCGGGACCCTCGTATGAACGGCATCCTGCTGCGCTTGGCCGCACCGCTGATGTCGTTCGGAGAGCACGCCGCCTTCCACTACCGCGACACCCTCCCCTTCCCCTCCCGCTCGGCCCTCATCGGCCTGTTCGCCGCCGCAGACGGACGCCCCCGCAGCGAAGCCCTCGCCCCCGACCCGGCCACCGGCCAAAACCCCTACACCGACCTGACCTTCACCGTCCGCATCGACCGCCCCGGCACCCGGCACACCGACTACCACACCGTCGGCGGCGGCCGCCCGCACCGCCAGGGCCTGCGCACCAGCAGCGGCGCCTACCGACCCCGCGAGAAGTCCACCCTCATCACCGAACGGGTCTACCTCGCCGACGCCGTCTTCACCCTCGCCGTCCAAGGACCCGACCCGTTCCTCGAACACCTCCTGACGCGGCTCGAACAACCCGCCTTCGGCCCCTACCTCGGCCGGCGCGCCTGCCTCCCCAACGAACCCCTCGTCCTCGGCGGCCCGCACCCCGACCCCATCGGTGAACTCCTCCACCACGTCCCGCTCAGCCTCACCACACCACCGCGCACCGGCCAGGCCACCGTGCCCGTCGCCTTCGTCTGGGAACACCCGCCCTCCCACGTGCCCGCCGCACACAGCGAACGCGAAGTCGCCGACGTCCCCCACGACTTCACTCCCACACGGCGCTTCCACACCACCCGCCGTACCTGGCACACCACCGAAAACCTGCCCGCCACCCTGTACGCCCCACCCCCCGCACTCAACGAACTGACCGCCTACATCCATCAGGACACCACCCCGTGACCAGCACCCCAACCACCGCCCTCACCACCACAGCGGCCCTCACCCGCATCCGCCTCAACCGCCGCAGCCCGGCCGCCCGCCGTGACCTGACCGACGCCGTCAGCCTGCACAAGAGCGTGATGCTCCTGGCCCCCGACAACCTCGGGCAAAACCCCCGACAGCAGGCCGGCCTGCTCTTCCGC
Source organism: Streptomyces sp. NPDC014764 (assembly GCF_043082785.1). Taxonomy (NCBI): domain Bacteria; kingdom Bacillati; phylum Actinomycetota; class Actinomycetes; order Kitasatosporales; family Streptomycetaceae; genus Streptomyces; species Streptomyces sp. NPDC014764. The sequence continues at coordinate 67,027 of NZ_JBIBXY010000025.1, forward strand.
CTGGAAGACGCCACCGACGACACCCCACCCACCCTGCTCGTCCAGTCCCACCAGCCGCCCGACCTCACCCGCCTGCCCCACGGCTACGGCAGCGCCGAAACTCGACCCCTGCACCCCATGTTCCAGGCCCTCACCCCCGGCCGAGCGGTGCGCTACCGCATCACCGCCAACGCCAGCGCCGCCCGCCGCGTCCTGGACCACCACCAGCCCGTCGACAACAAGCACGGCCGGAAAATCGTCGCCCTCTACGGCGACGACGCCCTCGCCTGGTGGCAGCGCCGCGCCCACCAAGCCGGCCTCACCCTGGCCACCACCGACATCACCCCCGTCCGCTTCCCCCGCCGACGCCGCCGCGCCGACAAGCCCGGCCAACAAACCCACCCTCCCGGCCCCCTGCACGCACTCACCCGCTTCGACGGCCTGGCCACCATCACCGACCCCCACCAACTCAGCCACGCCCTGCTCACCGGCATCGGCCGCGGCAAGCCCTACGGCGCCGGCCTGCTCACCCTCGCCCCCGCCTGACCCACCCGCGCCGACGCCCACCACCCCAAGGAAGCCCCCCGAACAACCGTGCCCGCCACACCACCACCCAACGGCCCCTACGACCTCACCTCCCTGCGCGCCGCCGCCGTACGCCGACTGCTGCGCCTGCGCGCCGCAGACCGCCTCGCTCACCACGATGTCCGTACCGTCGCCGCCGGGTTCGACGTCCACTGGCGCACGGTGCGCCGCTGGATGGACAACGCCGACGCCCACCACGGCACCTACACCCCCCAAGGCCGCCGCCACTTCACCCTCACCCCGGCCATGCACGACGCCCTGGCCCGCTGGCACGGCAACGCGGCAGCCACCTACCGCGAACTCGTCGCCGACAACATCTTCGGCAACCCGCCCCGCGTATCCCAGGCCACCTTCTACCGCGCCGTAGACCGGGAACTCACCCCCGGCCAGCGTGCCGCCCTCAAAGGGGGCGAAGCCGCCCGCCGCTGGCACGACGTGCACGCCCTGCGCCCACACGGCAACCGCAACGACGTCTGGGAAACCGACCACGTCGAAGCATCCGCCTTCGTCAACGTCGACGGCCGCCGCGTCAAACCGTGGATCACCTGGTTCATCGACCACACCACCGCCGTCATCTGCGGGCTGGCCATCACCCCCCACCAGCCCAGCCAGGACGCCATCCTGGCCGCCGCCCGCGACGCCATCCTCTGCGGCGGCCACCACCGGCCCTTCGGCGGCATCCCCCGCAAGATCCGCACCGACCGCGGCCGTGACTTCCTGGGCAAGTGCGTGGACGAGGCGTTCAAAAAGTTCGGCACCGAACTGATCGTCCTACCGCCCTACAGCCCCCACCTCAAAGGCACCGTCGAAGCCATCAACGGCTCCGCCAAGCACATGCTGTTCAAAGGACTGCCCGGCTACGCCCACACCCCCCGAAGCCGCCGCGACCGCCGCGGCCAGCCCTTATGGGCCCTTCATGAACTCCTCGACTACGAAACCTTCGTCACCGTCGTCCTCGACTGGGTGGACTGGTGGAACAACGACCACACCATCGCCCGCCTCCACCGGCGCACCCCCGCCCAGGCATGGAACGCCGACCTCACCCCCGTCGACACCCTCGACCCCGCCGACCTGCACACCTACACCCTCACCGACGCAGGCCCACCCCGGAAGATCACCAGCAAGGGGGTGCGCTGGAAGAGCGCCTACTACGTCGGCGACTGGATGCACGGCCACTCAAGCGCCGGCGAGATGGTCCGCCTGCGCCACGAACCCCACCACTACCACCGCGTCGAGCTCTACGACGCCGACACCCTCACCTACCGCGGCCCCGCCTTCCGCAGCGACGAGATGAGCCCCCGTCAAGCCCGCGCACTGCGCAACGCCCGCCGACGCGAAGCCGACCGCTACGCCGCCAAAGCCCGCCGAGCCCGCAAGAACGCCACCCCCCGCTACGCCGCCACCAGCGTCGCCGCCGCGCCCGAGCCCCTCAACCGGCTCACCGCCAGCCAGGCAGCCGCCCAGCTACACGAGTTGCACACACCGGAAAGTCAGCTGCAGACCGAGGCCCGGCCCGACCTCCTCAACCGGCCCCATCCCGACTCCGCCCGCTGGACCAAACCCCGGCCCGGCCCCAAGCCCCAGGACACCGAGTGACCCACCCGACCACCACGCCCGACAACCAGCCGACCGCCGGCCCGAACTACCACTACATGGGCCTGCCCGGCGCCCGCGCCATGCTGACCCAGGCCAGCGCAGAGACCTACGCCAACCTTGTCACCACCCTCAACACCGACGCCGGCAAGGGCGCCATCATGTGCGTCCACGGCGGCGTCGGCCTGGGCAAGACCTTCGCCGTCAACAGCCACCTCGACGACCTCGCCCCCCACACCACCCTGCGCATCAAAGTCGGCTCCGCCAAAATCCAGGCCCTGCGCGCCGCCCTGTACAAAAAGCTCGACCTGCCCGGCGAGGCCCCCCTCAACAGCACCCGCTGCGAAACCATCCTCAAGGAAGCCCTGTCGGAAACCCCGCGCGTCCTGGTCGTCGACGAAGCGCAGTGGCTCGACACCCGGGCCTTCGAATTCATCCGCGGGCTCTGGGACGACGAGGACACCCGCCTCGCCGTCGTTCTGGGCGGAGCCGAAACCTGCTACCAGAAGATCAAGAACCGTCCGGCTCTGGACTCCCGCATCCTCGTCTGGCAGCGCTACAAGCCCCTCACCCCGGCCGAAGTCCTCACCGTCATCCCCGAGTACCACCCGCTGTGGGCGGACGTACCCACCGACGAACTGCTGTGGATCGACGATGTCGCCTGCCACGGCAACTTCCGCCAGTGGGCCAAAATCACCTACCTGCTCCGGGAACAGCACGGCGGCCCCGGCTCGAAGGGAGCCGGTAGCACGGGTCCGACGAAACCGCCCACTCCACACGGCGCGGCCGCACCGCTCCCTCCCTACAGCCGGGACCTCGTGCGCGCCGTCCTCAGCCGCCTCGACCCCACCCAACGTCACACCGACTGAAGCGCCGCCCCGGTGTCCGGGCGCATCCGCACCGTCACCGGAGCTGGCGGTGCGGCACGGGCAGCTATCCGTGATACTCCAACGCCCGGTGATCCTCAACGTGGGGGAGCGGCTGGCACCTCCACGCTCCCGGAGGGGGCGAACAATCACCAGCCCGCCCAGCCAACGCACCACACGGGCCGGTTGCTCCGGAGCCCCGTCTCGGTCCACGAAGCCGTACTCGAGCAGCTGGTTGGCCGCGTTCGTTGAGGGCGGACCCCACCCGCGTGGGGAACAACCAGGTGGTGACGCCGCCGGTGGTGCGGCCGTGGATAGACCCCTACTTACGTGGGGATGCCCCCTTGTTGACCTTCGAGGCCAGCTCTATCGATAGAGGATCTTACTCGTGTGGTCCGGGCGGCAGTCAGCAGTGCCTTCTGCCGGAGGGCAAGGCGGAGCACGCGAACCGGGCCGAACAGGCGGGTCGGCCACCGGCAGTGGCCTTGTCGGACGAGCCGCACCTCTCGCGTGGCGGCTCCCTGGGGGCTGTGGGTGCGGGCTGGTTAGTGGCTGTTGTCGGTGAGGGTTCCGCGCTGCACCAGCTCGTCGGCGGTGCAGCCGCGTCGCTGCGCCATTGCGTGGAAGGTTTCCCGCTCGCGCTGCCAGGACAGGGCCCGGTCGGCTGCCGTCTGACAGATGTACTCATCGGCGGACAGGCCGAGAGCGGCGGAGTGGGCGGCGATCGCTTCTCGTTCCGCGGCCGTGAATGTCATCGTGGTGGCCTCCTTTGGCCGGTGGGCCTGCTGCTCGTCGGGGAGCCGGGCGTTAACCCGCGCAGGTCATGACGCTAGCCGTTGCGCGGGTTTCAGCTGGCGCTCGGTGCGGGGCGGGGTGGGTGTTGATCCATGAGAGGCCGCCGAGGTCGAGGTGGTGGCGGGCGCGGGTGACGGCGACGTAGGCGAGGCGGGCATCGGTGTCGCTGACGGGCTCCGGAATGGGGCGTCCGTGGTCGTCGTGCTGGTCGGTGTCCTTGGGCGGGGGGGGGGGGGGGGAAGTCGTCGGCGATTGTGACGGTGGGCCATTCGCGGCCCTTGGCCGTGTGGGCGGTGGAGACGGTGACGTCGGCGTGCTGCTCGTCGGCGAGCTGATCGACGGCGAGCTGATCGACGGCGGTGAGGATGGCGTCGGGTCCATAGGTGTCGATGAGGTCGACGAAGGGCTGGAGGTCACGTCCTGCGGGGTCGTGGGCGGCATAGTCCTGCAGTTCGCCCCAAGAGGCGAAGAGCACGAGTTCGGGGTGGGAGGTGCGGCGGCCGTTCTTGAGGTCGCGGGCCGCGAGGGCGAGCGCGGCCAGCTGCTGGCCGCCTCGGGTGAGGGCGACGCGGTGGCCGGTGGAGAGCAGGCGCATGACTTCGGCCATGGCACCGATGTTGGTACGGCACAGCACTGCGTCCGGCCGGTCGAGGCTGCCGATTTCGGTGGGGATGGTCTCGCTGCCGGTCAGGCGGATGGGGGCGTCGGCGAGGGTGAGCCACCGGTTGGCCTCTTCGGCGATCAGAGGGCCGAAGCGGAAGGAGCGGGTCAGGGTGAGAGGGGTGGCGTCGAAGCCGGTCATCACGTCCCGGGCGCCGCGCCAGCCGTAGATGGCCTGGGCGGAGTCGCCGACCATGACGAGTTGGGCATGGCCGCGCTGGGCGGTGAAGACGTCTTCCAGGACCGGGTTGGTGTCCTGGGCTTCGTCGAGGAAGAGGAAGTCGGCTTCGAGGATCGGCCCGGTCAGGGCCCACATTTTCAGGTAATGGTCGTGTTCGAAACGGACCACACCCTGATCGGGGTTGTGCAGGTCGGCCCAGGCCTTGGTGGCGAACGGCATGACCTCGTCGGCAAGTCGGGCGTGGTCGCCGGGTGTGTCCAGGCCGCGCAGGCGTGGCACGTGGTGGCGGGCCAGGATGCGGTCGGCGGAGTGGCAATAGCGGGTGACCGTGCGCAGCACGGTGTGGGAGAGCGCGCGGGGCCCGATCTCGTGAGCGCCGATACGGACCGGACGCGTGATGCCGAGCGCCTGGCCGGTCTTCCACGCGGGCTGGCGTGGGCTGTTGAGGCGGCGGGTGTAGCGGTGACCGACGGCGGCGAAGGCTGTGGCGTGGGCGGTCTTGCACAGCACCGTGCGGGGGAAGCGGCCGGCGGCGTCTTGGGCGATGTTCTTGTTGAAGGCGAGGTAGCGGCCGCGGCGGTGGGTGCTGGCCGCGAGGAGGCCGAGGGTGCTGGTCTTCCCTGTCCCGGCGCCGGCCTGCAGGACGAGATGGTGACTGGCCCGGAAAACGTCGGCAGCGTGGGCCTGTTCGTCGGTGGGCGTGTGCAACGAGGGCTCCGCGGAAGAGAAGAAAAGTATCGGAAGGGGGAAAGGAGTGATGAGTGAGGGCTGGCAGTGTTGGCTGTCGCCCAGTCAAGGTGCAGCGCCCAGGATGGGCTCACAGCGCTGCCGGGATGCAGTGGTGATGCCGGCCGTGCAGTAGTCGGGCCGCGCAGATGAGAACTTCTTCGACAGTGGGGTGCGCGAGCAGATTCTCGAGCCGGTTCTCCGGGCGCCGAGCGCGTTCATGCTGGGCAAGGTTCCCGGCACCGCACCGGCTGAACACATCCTGCGGCCCGCCGCCCAGGCTGCGCGCTCTGCACCGTCATCAGCCGGGCACGGTCCGCGTTCGCGGTCGGCCGGATGCTTGCCCGGGCGTGCTGGAGCTCGCCCTGCGCGGCTGGCCAGGCAGGGTGAGCTCGAGAACGGGGAAGGGCGTCATGGGTCAACTGCCTCCTGTGCCCTGCCGGCGGGGCCTGAGCGTCGGGTACGGGCGGGAAGGCGGTTGTGGATGTGCGCGTGGTGAGCCAGGGGGTCGAAGGGCTCCCAGTCGGCCACCGCCAGATCGGCGGCCGTGGGGATGGCGGAGTGCCGCAGACAGCGCTGGGCGCGCCAGCGCAGTTGCTCGGCGTACGGGATGGCGCTGAGGTCGTAGATGGCCATGACCGCGGCGGGCAGGGCCAGTTGCCCGCTCGTCGCGGCGGCTGGGACCAGCTTCCAGGTGCCGGCCGGGGTGTCGGGGGAGAGCAGGGTGTTGGTGCAGCGGTGACGGCGCCGGGTCTGGGCGATGCACTGGATCTCGTCCACCGGGCGGGCGGCGAGGTAGCGCACGTACAGCAGCTGTACGACGGGGCGGGCCGGGCGGCAGGCTGCCGGGTTCCCTCGCTGGGGTGCTGGGCTGCCGGGGGAGGCCGGGCAAGGAGTGAAGGCGCCAGCGTCGATCAGACGGCGGGTGTTCACGGCGAGCGACCGGCGCAGCCCGGTCAGCTCGGGAGGGGGCGGGGGAACGTCTCGGGCGGGACAGACGACGGCGTGCGGCAGACGGCACCAGTCGCTGCCGTCTCCGCCCGGGTAGGCGACACCGGAGCTGACATGCCAGCGGCACACGGAGGGCACCCGGGCGGCCGGAAGCTCGTGCGGATGAAGACGGACGGGTCGCTGAGCGCCGCGGTGGTACCACTCGATTCGGTTGCCGCATTCGCGGCACCGGTCGCCCTGGCCGCAGCGCAGCAGCCGGCTGACGCCGTCGGGGGAGACGCGCAGGGAACGGCGCACGCGGTGGGCGAGAGGGCTTCCGTCCCAGCGCCGGGCCGGGGGAGGAGGTGTGGAGCGCATGCGGGCGAACCTGTCATTCAACACGCCGGATCCGCGGCAGGCAGCTCTGCCGGATCGCCCGGTCAGCCTCATACGGTGCGACTGGAGTACGAACACTCGATGGTGCATTCGAGCAGGTCTCGCCAGTTCGGGTGATCTGCGACAGGCGCCCGGGAGGGGAGTCAGTCTTGGGCCGGGCCGGGCAGGTCGTGCCCGCGGCACAGGGTGCTGAAGAGCTCGTCAAGCGGGGTGTCAAGGGCGTGGGCGAGAGCGTGCCAGGTCCTCAGCGTGCCGATGGTGCGGCCCTGCTCGATCTCGATGACGGTGCGTCTTCCCAGGCCGCTACGGGAAGCAAGCTCGTCATAGCTCCACCCGCGCGCGGCCCGCAGGCGCGCGAGTTCGAACCGCAGCGCAGTGAGGTCCGGATCGGGCGGCAAGATCGTCACCCGTCCATCCGACGGTGCAGACCCCTGCACTGCCAGTGCATACCTCTGCCCTATTTCCCCAGGTGACGGCGCCCGCGAGAGGGCAGAGGTCTGCACTACGGTGGGCGGCCGCCCCCACCCCAAGAACGGGACCGGCGCGGACGTGACAAGGAGGAACACGCGCCTATGAGGCTGCGCCCAGCATGTCCGACGACACCACGCGCCTGGACCGTGGAACTGCGCCCGCACGCCGGCGGGCTTGCTCTCGCATGCCGACAATGCCCACACACCAGCGGGCAGATCGCCGCAGCCTCCGCACGCGCAGCCGCCCTCGCCCACCTCGCACGGCACGCACGCGGCAACCTCCTCCCCTCGCACCTACGGATCTGCCAATGCCACGAACGCGGCTGCCACTGGCACCCCCGCCACCGCGGCTGCGCCGGCCCCATCCGCCTCCTCCTCGCACGCGAAAGGGGCGGACGACTATGGCGGCTCGCCGACACCTGCAGCGCCTGCGCCGCAGCGACAGCACAGGCCGCCGTAGTGCCCGACACCGTCCTCGCCCACGCACCGCTGCACCCGACAACCGCCCGGCGGCGCAGACGCCGCCCCAAAGGGCCCGGCGAACAGACCCGGGTACGTGAAATCCTCAGCTACCTGGCCGCTGCCCTTCCAGCCAGCACCTCGGCCGCCGCGCGCCTGCTCGCGCTGCAGTGCGCACTCCGCGTGAACACCGGAATGCACGTCCGACTGCCCAACGGCGTACTGCGCAGCCTCCGCCTCAGCGCAGTCCAGGACCCATGGCGCGAGCTGGAGCACGCACGCTGGCTGCGCATCATCCCCGCGACCGCGGCCAACGAGGTCGCCGCCGAACTACTGGACGCCACGCTGCTCGGCCAAGCCCCGGCCCGCCCCGACCGGATGCGCGCCGCGGACTGGGCACTGCGTGCCGGCTCCCCTTCGACAGCAGGAACAACCGGACCGCTGCCGCAACTGGCGAGCGCCTACCTCGCAGCGAACGCCGACCCGCAGGCCGGCAGTGGCCTGAGCGGGCTCGACCAGATGGCGCGCGCCTGCGGCCTCCCGCTCGCCCAACTACCCACCTTGCTCGACCAACTGACAGCAACCGGGCTGCTCAGGTCATGGCAGTCCTGCCGGCACTCGGGAGACCTGCACTGGACCCTGGCGCTCGGAAGAGGAGTCCACGACACCAACCGTCAGTACGACCCGACCGCTCCAGGGGCCACGGATGAGGGAAGAGCACGAACGTGACTGTGCGACAGCTGCTTGGACGAAAGGCGCCGCAGCACACTTGATCTTGAACGGGACGTCGTCTGCTGGCCCCTCGTACGGCTTCACGTGGCTTACGTCGAGTCACCCGCCGAAAGACTCCGAACGCTGTTCGTACGCAATTCGTACGCGAAACATGCGCTTCAGGCTATGGTTGACACAGGAGGTGTTCCATGCCCGAGCTGTTCGACCGGGTCGACGCGCTGATCGCGTCCCGTGCCGTGCTTCCGCCACCGGCGGAGCGCAAGCGGCTGCGTCAGGCCCACGGCTTCACACTGGACGAAGTGGCTGAGGCCCTGCAGGTGCGTCGGGCGACCGTCAGTGCGTGGGAGTCAGGTAAGACGGAGCCCCGGCCCCCCGAGCGTGACGCGTACGCACGCCTGCTCAGCAAGCTCCTGGAGCTCTACCCTGCCGATCCCAGCGCCACAACCCCGGTACACGACACGGCTGCTCCCGCGACGCTCGCGAGCACCCCCGCCCCCGCTCCGGAAACGCGGACCCTGTCCACAGTCCCGGCCTCCGAGGCTGCGACCACGGCAGTTTCCGAAAACACCGAACCCCGCCCCACCACCACTGCTTCGCCCGCCGCATCACGTCCAGCGCGCATCACCAGCCCGTCGTCGACGTCACGCCGCCCGGCCGCACGCAAGGCCGCCCCGGAAACCACTCCCGCCAGCGCCGATCCGCGCTTCGCCAACGGCCCGCTTGCGGTCGTCGACGTCGACGACAACGGCCACGTGCAGGCGTATTGCGTCGGTGGCCTGGTCCTGGACGTGCCCGCCAAGTCCATCCCGGCCCTGGTCGACTGGACCCTGAAGGAGGCCAGACTCGGGCAGCCAAAGCTGTCCGGGCCGGGCAAAGACGGCGACCCGCTGATCGTGCTCACCGAGACCGCGCTGCAGCGCTACGGCCTGCCCGTCGCCCTCACCGACGAGGAGAAACTCGCCGGACGGATCCCGGAGGGCCACAAGGTCATCAAGCAACTGGCCCGCGCCGACTGGAAGCTCACGAAAAGGGGCTTCGGGCCCTGGGCGAGGATCTACCGCCCGGCACAGGGCTCAGAGCGCAACTGCGTGCAGCTGTGCATCCCGTCCTGGCACGCACTCGACTCCCGCCACTGGGGCGAGGCTGCCCAGCTCCCGGCGGCGGAACTCGCCCGGCTCCTGGGCGTGTACGCGTCGAGGGTGATGACGCCGCGCGGCTCCACCGCCGTAACCGGCCTGGAGCTGATGACCGCGCTGCACCCACCGACCTACGCCGTGCGCGACGAAGCCACCGGCCGCTTCCGGAAGGCGGACAGCAAGAACCCCGGCTCACTGGGCGAGCACCCGGTGGACTGCGCGCCATGCGAAGCTCCGGACGGGCACCCACTCCTCAACGACCTGCCGCGCTTCCACGTCCGCAGCCCGGCCGAAAAGCTGCTCGAGGAGGCCTACGACTGGGCGCGCCCGCTCACCGACGACGAATGCATGCGCCGCAACCTCGTCGGCATCGACGTCAACATGGCATTCGCCGCAGGCGCCAACGGACTGATCGTCGGCCTCGGCGAGCCGACACATGTCAAGAAGCCGGTGTTCGACCCGAAGCTCCCCGGAAGCTGGCTGGTCGACCTGTCCCACGTCGACCTGTCCCGCGTGAAGGTCGCCAAAGACAAGTGGACCGACCTGGACGCCGGCCTGCTGCCCAGCCCGTTCACGCCGAAAGGCGAGCACCCCGAAGGACCGGCCTGGTACGCGACGCCGACAGTGGCGTACGCGGTGGAACTCGGCTACGACGTCGCGCCGCTCGAGGCATACGTGCGGTACGACAACGGCCGCTACCTCGACGCCTGGTACAACCGCCTGCGCGACGCGTACCTCGCCACGATGGCCGACCTCGGCGTCGACGCCGACCTCACACCGGCCGACTTCCTCGCCGCGATGGACGGCTACAAAGACCGTGATCCGGAGCTGGCGATCGTCGTCTCGGCGATCAAGGCGACGGTGAAGGGCGGCCTGGGCAAGCTGCGCGAGCGGCCCCGCGGCGAGGGCTGGAAGCCCGGGCAGCCCTGGCGGGCGCTGTCCCGGCCCACGTGGCGGCCGGACATCCGGGCCGCAGTCATCTCCCGCACCCGGATCAACCTGCACCGCAAGATCGTCAAGCACGCGGCGTTCACCGGGCACTACCCCGTCGCGATCCTGTCGGACTGCGTCGTCTACGCCTCCAACGGGCCCTCGCCGCTGGACTTCCTGCCCTACCGGGACGGCAAGCCGCTGCCCGGCGGCTTCAAGCTCGGCATCAACCCGGGCTTGGTCAAGCACGAGGGCACCCAGAGCGTCCTGTGGGGCGAGGAGGTCCGCGAGCGGTTCAACGCACCGGAGCTCAACCTCGCCCGCTACATCAAGGATGGCACCGTCACCGACATCGACAACGGAGAGTAGGAAAGGGCGACGATGACCCTGTTCGGGGACGGCCTGGAAGCCGCGATGCAGAAGGCGTTCACCCGCCCGGCACCCAAGCGCGCGCCCGCGCAGATGCGGTACCTGGTCAAGCAGTTCAAGGGCACCAAGCCGGTCGCCCAGATGCTGCAGATCTCCCAGCGCACCGTCGAGCGGTACGTGAAGGGCCAAATCAAGAAGCCGCGCCCGGACCTCGCCGCACGCCTGGAGCGCGAGGTGAAGAAGCGGTGGCAGCCCCAGATCCGGGCCAAGGCCCGGCAACAGGCAGCGACGACCGGCGGCATCGTCATCGACACCCGCGCCCGGATCGGCTACACCGCCCCGATCGGCTCCACTGACGAGGACCGCCTCCGCCACCTCACGGTGGCGCTGCCGCCCCGCTACGCCGCCCGTCTCTTCGAGGCCCAGGAGCAGGGCGCCACCGAGCAGCACCTCAAGAGGATCGCGGCCGAAGCGCTCAAGGAGGTGTACTTCCAGGACGGCGGCCGCCGCGCGGGCCAACTGGAGGAGGTCCGCTTCACGGACATCGAGCACCTGGAGTTCGATCTTTAGTACTCCAGCAGTGATTCGTGTTCCGAGCTGCGTGTGACTGAGCGCTTCAGTTGGCGAGTGAGCGTCCGAGTTGGCGAGTTGAGCGGGCTGCGTCGACGGCTCGGGTGAGTTGGGCGGCGTAGGAGTCGAGAAGCGGCTTCATCTGCTGGTAGAAGGGCACTTTGTTCTGCCGGATCCAGTGTCCGATGGTGAACCGGTCTTGGCTCCATGCCGCATCGAGTTCGGGATCGTTGCGGGCTTCGGCCGGTTGTGGGGCGAATTGGGTCTCGCCGTGGGTGACTTGGGTCCAGATGTAGGCCGTGGCGGCGAGGCGTGCGCGGTCGTCGGAGACGTAGCGGGGGCTGGGCTGGCGTTTCAGCTGGTCGGCGATCTGGAGCCATGCGTTTGGTGGCAGTGCCCAGTCGGCGAGAAGGGTGCGGCGGTGCCGGTAGTCGGTCAGCGGTGAGGAGGCGAGGTCTGCGGCGATCGCGTCCAGGGCTTGTTCGTATGCCTCCGGGGTGCCCTGTCGGCGGGCCCATCTGGTGATGGGCCCGCCCAGGCCCTTTCCGTCGATGCCGAGTCCGAGGAATTCGGCGGCGTCGACGATGGTCTTTCCGAGGGCGCGCCGGACGAGGAAGGCGGAGGTTGTGCGCCGCAGGACCGGCGTGCTGAAGGCTGCGGTGAAGGCGCCGAGGTGGCGTTCGGCCCACTCCAGGGGGAGGAACGCCGGAACGTGCTGTGGGCCGTAGTCGAGGCCGCGTTGGGGCAGTCGGCTTCCGCCCCTGCCGCTTCTGCGGTGGGTGGAGACCAGGTATTCGGCGGCGTCCTGGAATCTCTGGGAACAGTCGTCCTGGTAGCGGCGGAACGCGGTGTCCCAGCTGCGGTGACGCTTGGGGGCGATGCCGCTGCGGGTGCGGTTTTCGACTGGTGCGAGCGGAGCCAGCGCGGTTCGTAGGTCGGCGGTCGACAGGATGGCGTCAGCGGCGAGGAGGATGCCCGCGCAGGCCCGGGCATCCTGGGGCGGCGTGCTGACGTGGATGGAGTGCGAGGGGTCTCGCCGGGCGGCCAGCACCTGATCGGTGCGGCGGGTGTCGACGCCCGGGGCGGGGCGGGCCCTCGGCCAAGTGATCATGACGAGTCCGCTGACCATCTGGAGGTCGGTGAAGTACTCGCTGGCCGTCGCCGCGGGGGTGTCTGGGCCCAGCATGGTGGTGATCTTCTTCTGTAGTGCGGTGAGTTCCTCAAGCAGGGGTTCTGCTGGTCCGGGCAGCTGCTGGTCCAGACGGGCGCCGCAAAGGTGGGCCGTCCGTTGTGTGCGGCGGGACCCATGGGCGAGAGGTGCTCGGCACTGGGCCGGGTGGAGTCCGGCGATGGTCGGCCGGGCAATCAGCTGTCCGAAGCGGTCGGTGAGCGGTCGCTGGCATTCGGGACAGAGGTGTTCGAGGAAGCGCTGGTGGTGCGGGCAGGCGAAGACGACGGGCAGTCTCCAGTCGGTCTTCCAGGGGCCGCCGTGGTCCGTCTGCAGCGGGGTCCCGTCGCCGGCGAGGCAGTCGGGGCAGTAGCGGGCTGCTGAGGGGAAGAGCCAGTCCAGCGCGGGGATGCGCTTGCCGGCGCGGACGACGTCGAGGCTGTGGGCGATGGGTGGGTAGCGGGGTGCGAGCGGCAGCAGGGTCAGAGCCGTGGCTTCGGCTGCGGTGAGCCGGGTGGCGGTCTGGAAGTTGTTCATCCGCGGGGCGGGCAGTTCCAGGGAGAGGGTGGTGCGGGTGATGGCCTGGCTGTTGGGCTGGTAGTCGGCCAGGCCGGTGCGGCGCAGGAGGATGTCCGGGGCGACGTCGAGGCGGTGGGCGAGCCGCATCACGAAGCCGGCCAGCAGTTCGCCGGGCAGCGGGTCCAGGCTCCTGGGCAGCGGTGTGATCACCGGGCGCCCTCCTGGGCCGTGCCGAGGGGGCCGCGGTCGTCGAAGACGGTGTTGCGGCCGCGTCGGGGCTTGCGCGGGGCGGGCTTTTCGGGGACGTCAGGAACTTCACCGGCGCCGGCGTCGCGCCGGTCGCTGTCGCGCAGGTCGATGGCGATGCCCTCGAGGAGTTCTTCGTCCAGGCGTTCCCGGCCGGAGTCGATGGCCTCGCGGCAGCCGTCTTCGATCAGCCGTTCCAGGAGGCCGACGACACCGTTGGTGCGGTGGTAGAGGTACTCGGGCATAGTGCCCGCGGTGAGCATGCCGGGGCCGGCATCCAGGAGCCGGAGGCCGCTCTGGACGCCGTGCAGGTGCTGGACCCAGGCGGTGATCTGCGGTGCGGTGCTGTAGTGGAAGCGGTCCAGCTCGATCAGATCGAAGCGCCGTTCGGTCTGTGTGGCCTCCAGCCCGTGGGCCTTGGCGAGCCGGGAGGGTGGGAGCTGCCACTGGCCGGTGGCCTGGTCGTGGCGTCCTTCACGCAGCAGTCCGGAGCCGGGGATGTCGACGCCGACCAGGACCAGGGTGACGTTCATGCTCATGAAGGCGCGGATCAGGTCGAGGGTGTCCTGGTCGTCGGCCCGGTGCATGCGAAGCCTCGTGATGTCGTCCAGGATCAGGACCTTGGTGCCGTGGTCCTGCAGGGACACGGCGACTTGGCGGATCAGTTCGGGCAGGTCCATGCGGGGACCGAGCGGTGCGTCGAAGAAGTTCAGGATCGCTTTGCAGGTGCTCTTCGGTTTCGCGGTCACCGGGGTCTGGACGTAGGCGACGGGGATGTGCAGGTCGCGGGCGCCGGGGCGGGCGTCGGGGTTGAGGTAGTCGTTGAGAGCGAGCCACCGTTCCTGGAAGGCGGCGGCGATCTCGCAGACACATTCGGTCTTGCCCTGGTAGCCGCCGCCGGAGACCATCACCCCGGCCCGGGTGGTGGGCTTGATCTTCAAGGCGTTGGTCTCGATGCGGCCGCTGAGGAGTTTCTCGACCGTCCGGCTCATCGGCGTGTCCAGCAACTGCAGGTTCGCGTGGGTGGCCGTGCGGTGCAGGTTGTGCAGCATCTTCTTGCGCCTGCTCAGCAACGCGAAGGCCGCGCGGTCCATCACCGGCGCCGGGATGAACAGCTTGCGGGTGCGGCACCAGTGCTGCCAGCCGGCCGCGGTGTCGCGGGCCGGCGCGGGGCCGGTCAGGACGAACGGCAGCGTCTCCTTCTCGCCTGTCACTGCGTTCCTTCCCGAACCGGCCCGGCAACAGAACCGGCGTCGTCGTCGGCGTCGGGCAGCGTGAACAGCGAGTGCTCGCGCAGGCCGTCGCCGAGGCGGGGTGGCGAGACGAGCGGGACGCTGCCCGCGGCTTCGCGCCGGCGACGCCGTTCCGCATCGACGGCCTGCTGGTTCTGGCGGACGAAGTTCGGCCGGCCGCGGCGCGACGGACAGCGAGGTCAGGCTGGCGGGGGCCGTCCGGTCGCGTTCGGCGGCGCGGGCGCGGGCGACCTCGCGGGCCCGTTCGGCCCGCTCGGCCTTGGTCATCTGGCTTGGCCAGGAGCCGACCGGGGACCGGGCGCCGATCAAGTCGAGCAGGACGGGCAGGAGTTCGGTGTCGTCGCGGGGCGTCAGCCCGGCCCGGGCGGCCTCGCGCAGGACCTGCTGGACTCGCGCGTCGGAGAACGCGAGGACGTCCTCGCCGGTGGGCAGTCCGTTCCAGGGGAGGGTGTGCCACTGGTCGGCGACCTCGATGAACACCTGTCGGCAGTCGCGGGGGTCGCGGTGCACGACCCATTTGTCCCGGTGCCTGCCGCTGCGAGGGGAGGGAAACAAGCTGAGTTCACCCAGGACAGGGTCGTCGCCGCCGTACCAAAGTCCGCCGATCTTGACCCCGCGACGGCCGTGGATCTTGACGAAGTGCGCGGGCAGAAGGTGGTGGTAGAGGCTCGGGGCCGGGATCTGCAGAGCGATCCCGTCGCGGGCCGCTGCCGTGGCGAACAGCGTGTTCGGGCTGTGCCGCCCGCCGGGGTCCCAGGCCGGCGCGTACTGGTCCAGCCTGCGGTTTTGCCAGATCTTCACGATCCAGGTGGCCAGCAGATGCTCCATCTCGTCCAGGGTCCAGACTGCATCGCCCTCCGGGTCGGCACCCCGGTCGGCGACATCCTGCCCGCGGTAGCCCAGCAGCAACTCCAGCAGCAGCGACTGGATTCCCAAGAACGCGCGTTCGCAGGCAGCCTTGTCCTGCGGGCGCATCGCCCTCGCCGGCAGCACCACCACCCCCAAGGTGCGGGCGACCTGCACCAGATGGTGGTTCTTGTAGACGCTGCCGTGGTCACTGGTCACCGTCTCGGGCGCGAAGAACGGCCGCCCGGCGACCGGATGGCCCGCGAACTCGGTGACCAGCGCGGCCGGGACGCCGGGGTAGTGCCATTCCATGTCCGGCGTCCAGTCCGGGCGCATCGGCAGCGGCAGCATCACGTCCCGCAGCAGCATGGCCACCTCGATGGAGGAGTCCGATCCCGGGGTGAGCCGGAACGCGGCCAGCGAGTGCGTGAACGCGTCCATGCCCAAGGTGAGATCGACGGTGATCGGCTCGCCGAACACGTCGTCGCGCAGCTTCACCGGGAACGGCGTGGTGTCCAGCACCACCACCTGGCCGGGACGGGTGATCGTCACGGTAGAGCCGCCAGTGTCCACTGCGGCCGCCGAACGGAGGTAGCGCTGACGTCCGCTCTCGGGCCCGAACCACTCCTTCCAGACCTTCAGCAGCGTCGTGTAGTGCGGGATCTTCTTCTCCGCCTCCGTGCCGAACTTCTCAAGCACGAACTGGTGGATCATCCGTTCCTTGGTCTTCATGCCGACGCGGGAACGGTGCAGGCACTCGGCATGGACCGCGTGAATCGCCTCCGCCACCTGCAACGTGATCTTGCGGTGCCCCCGCAGCACCGGGGTGAGACGGCCGTCCGCAAGCCCCATGATCCCCTGCTCGGGCCAGGCAGCAGACCACCGTTGCAGCGTGCGCTCGCTGACCTGCCCCAGGCCCAACTGGTGGGCGTTGTCCGGGTGCAGGGCCCTCAGCTCGGCCACCTTGGCGAGCCGCCGCTCGGTCAGCGTGGTCCGCTCCGGGTCGTACTCGGGCCGGGGCTCACCCTCCTGGGCCCAGTGCCGGCTGCCGCTGCGGAAGCCGCTCTCGGCCTCCAGGAAGTGGGCCACCCTCAGCCGGAGCCGCTTCTGGTCATCGTCCTTCAGGTCCTCGAACCGCGCGAGCTGCTGCTTGTCATCCATCACGGCCTCCCACCGGATAGACCCAGATCTCGTCCCCGAACGGCAGAGCCAGATCGACGGCCATCCGCCGGTGCCAGAGGAGATGCACCGCGTGCGTGCGGGCCACCGTCGGAACCTGCGTCTGATCCACCAGTTCCGCGAACCGCCACGGACGTCGGGCAACCGCGGCCAGCAGCTGACACTCAAGCCCCAGAGGGTCGGCCATCGGGCGGCGCCGCACCGACAACGCGTAGATTCCCGCCAGCACCTGCCGACGCCAGCCCGTCAGCACCATGTAGCGCCAGCCCGCAGCGGCGGCCACCTGCGCGGCCGCTGCGAACCGCACCTCGTCTTCCTCCCCGATCAGGCCCCCAGGACGCACGTCCACCAGCCACGAGGCCCCCGCCGCGAGCACGAGGAAGTCCGGAATGTGCGAGCCCTTGCCCTCCGAGGAGGAGAACCGCAGACGGAACGGCTGGGCCAGTACCTCGTCGAACCCGCCGACGAAGTCCAGGACCAGCAGCAGCCAGCGTTCGGCCAGGCTCTCGAAACCGTGCTGCCGGCCGGTCGTCACCAGACACTCCAGCCCCGGCCGGTGACGCTGACCGGTCCGCCAGGAGAACCGGCGTACCGGGACCGACGCCATCGCCGGCCCCGCCGACAGGTCCTTCACCGGGACGATGACATCGGACTTCCCGACCTTCCACGTCACCGTCCACGTGCGTGGCCATCCCGGCCCCAGATCCAGGCACTCGGTGGCCCGCTCGGGCAGCGCGTACGGCAGCGCAAGGTCCTCCAGGCCGCAGGCGTGGGACCACACCGGACCGGCCGGAGCTTCGACGACCTGTACGTCACCCATGGCGAGAGCACACCGCAGAGCAGGCGCCGTACACGGGGAAAGGCCCAAAACAACATCAACAACCGGGCGGTACCGGTACCCTGCTCAACTCGCCAAATCAAATGCTCAGTCACACTGCGTTTTCGGTGGTGGCAGTGGCGGCGACGGCCTGGCGGCGTGTTCTCCAGGCCGACCACTTCAGTGCGTGGGTGATGGGGGCGCGGTCGGCTCGTGGGCGGGGCAGGAGAGCGCCCAGGAGCCGCCGGATCTCTGCCACGGTGAGCGGGACGAGGGCTGATCCGTTTCTGCATCCCCCTTTGCGGCCTCGCCGGCCTGGGCGGCGAGTGCAGTCAGGACGGCGTGGGCGAGCATCGCAGTGTGACGTGCTGATACCACCCGGGATAACGGCGGACCCCGTGGCTTCGTTCACTTCCAGCAGCAGCATTTGTCTGTGAGTTCGGGAGGCCGAATCCGAAGCCGTCCCCGCCGCGCCCCGTCCGCTTCGCCTTGGCCGCGAGGAGACCGGTTCGCCGACCGAACCCGGGCGCGGCACGCCGCCGTTCACGCCCTGCTGAAGGCAGGACACAGTCGGCGCTCGGTCCAGCGGCAGCTGGGGATGACCTATCGCACGGTCAAGCAGTTGGCCGACGTTGAGACGCCGGAGGAGCTGTTAACCGGTCAGTGGCAGAACCGGCCCTTCATTCTCGATGGCTACAAGCCGCACCTGGACGACCGGTGGAACGAGGGCTGCACTAATGCGTGGAAGCAGATCGTGCCGCTCGGCTACAAGGGCAGCTACCAGTGCGTTCGTGCCTACCTGCACGACAAGCGCACCTCACCGCGGCCGGTGACCTCACGGCCGCCCTCTCCCCGGGCTGTCGCCGGATGGATCCTCCGCCGTCCAGAAAGCCTCACCGAGTCCGAGGAACCCCAGCTCAAGACTGCCCGGACGCACTGCCCCGACGCACTCACCCGGCACGTTCGGGACTTCGCGACGATGCTCGTGGAGCGCCAAGGCGAGCGTCTGCCAGGCTGGCTCGACGCCGTCAGACAGGACGACCTGCCCGGCCTCCACACGCTTGCCTCCGGAATCGACCGGGACCGGGACGCCGTCATCGCGGGTCTGACCTGCCCTGGAACTCAGGCGTTGTCGAAGGACACGTCAACCGGATCAAGATGTTCAAGCGACAGATGTTCGGCCGCGCGGGCTTCAAGCTGTTGCGGAAACGGGTATTACTCGCCTGAGCCGACTGGCCGAGTTCCGGCCGTCTCAGGAGCCGGAAGCCGTGGCCTGGTCTCGGTGGAGATAGCCGTCACCAGGGCAGCCGGCATCCGGGTCCCCGGTCGGACACATCACCACCTCGCAGTCTTCGGTGGAGAAGATCAGCGACAGCACGGTGCCGCGTGTTGCGGTCTCGTCAGCGGTGTTGATCTGGTCGGTTTCAGCGGGTGCATAGAAAGCCCAGCGGCCGGACGACAGGGCCGAGGGGTTCTCGCAGTCATGTGCGACGGGCAACTCGTCGAAGCGCTCAGTGGTGAAGGTGTGATCCTCGTGGAAGGTCAGGGATGTGCCCGCCTCGCTGGTCCATCGTCCCTCAACCTGGTCCGCTGAAATCTCTGCAGCATGGATCGCCGCAGCCCAGCCGCATGACACCGTCAGCGCCACTACTGCCCCTATGTAAGCGATTGAGCGCCACAACTGTCGGCCCACTCCAACCCCTCCCCGCATACCCCCGGGCAGCCGCCATCCGGCCTCGTTGGCCGGACCCCGACTATATTTGAACGCGCTCAAATCGCGCACCGGTCCGACACCAGGAAGCCGCGGGAGCTGGTGCGACAGCCGCGGCCTTAGCTTGGCGTTTATCCTCGGCGGGCTTGGTGTTCCTTGATCGACTCAGCGCGTTTGGCCATCTTACCGACGTCGTGCCGTGTGGCCCGGTGCCTGTTCTTCGAGCCGGGAGACCGTCCCGGGTCCGGTTTGGACGGTTCGGTGCGGCCGACGGACGGGCCGCCGTCGCGTGGACGTTGCGAAACCCACGGCGGACGCGGGCGGGGGTGGGCGACGGGGAGAGGCGGGTCGTTCCCAGGGACGGCGCAGGTCAGGTGTCACCTATCCGTGCAGCAGTCCCTGCCGTTCGAAGCGGGCTATCCCAGCTCCAGTACCGTTACGATGTCCTCGACAGCTGTCTCATCGGCACCGGCCTCCGACGCCAGCCACCATGACGACATCACGCATTCAAGGTCAGTAGTACAGAGAGGTCCGCCAGCGAACTGGCGGACCTCTCCAATTGGGACTAGCGCCTCATGCTCAAGTCCGACACGATCACCAGAGTTCTGGTTTTTGCCATTCGATGCAGTCTGGGCGCTGCCCGCCAGAGGACAGGAACTGTTTCACTGCCTGCCGCACAGCAGCGATGGGGATTTCCGACTCGCTTGGGAATTCGGTCAAACTTCCCATGATCGAGTAGGAAGCCTCCCCGCGCTTACTCGAGGGGTTGAACGAAACGAAATTCCCGTCATCCATGAAGGCCAACACGCCGACCTGATCTTTCCCATCGACCCCAACCAGCAATTCGTGGTCTGGGACGCCTGCTGGCATGAGTGGTCGTTCAAGGCTGTGCAGGGCGGCCAGATTCTCTGATGGTTGACTACCAAGAAGGGCGTCGATCAAAGCGTCCACATCACCCGGAGTTTGAATTAGGACCGGGTTATCTCCATGCTCGTTTCGGTAGTAGGCCTGCACCTTGCCGTATGTCATCCTGCACCTCCGTAGGTGTGCTCATTATAGCCACCTCTTCCGTTGGGCCAGTGAACGGTCAGCTTCTTCTTTTCCCCCAGAATCGCGTCAAGCGTTGCATGGCATCCAAGTGGCTGTTTGCACGGTCCGGCTGGATTGTTGATGATCAGTGTCGCCTCATCCAAGCCATCCCGAATCATGACGGCGGCTGCCTTCGGTTCAACGTCGCTTGCGCGTGCAGACGTTGACGTACCCTTCAAGTAGCCGGCCTGCCGGAGACGATTGTTGACTATATCTATCAGTGCCGCGTCTTCCTTCTTCTGTCCACTCTTTAGGCGGTATACGCGCCCAGAGGCCGTGGCTGCTACTCCCTCTGTGTTCTTTTGGAACTTCGGAAGCAGATTTGCTGCCCATTCTTTGAATTTGGCAGAGCCCTTTCCGAGGCCCATGGATCGCGCCCAAACTGGGCCCGGAGTCCATGGAACAATGTTCTGCTTGACCTCGACGTATCCGCAGTACGACCCGTCATCGGTACACATAAGGTGGTATGGGTCTGAAGGGGCAAATAGCCACTTCAGTACCTTCATGACCGGGTCGTTTATGTGCTTGTCGTAAGGGCCGTCGACCGGAGGGGGGCCGGGACTCGGGGCTGGGGTTACATTGCTTGCATTGGAAGTGCCGCAGTTGCTGTTGCAAGGGTGCGGGGTAATCGGCTTGGAATAGTCAACTGCTTCGTTCGGGTGACCGTTTCCTGTGCTGCCGTCGGGGCGTTTCGGACAGCCGTCTGCTGTGGGTCCGTTTCCGCATGCCAGGCCCATTCCGGTGGGGTCGGAGTGGGTGAGGGGGTTCTGGGCGGCGTAGCTGTATCCGTTGAGGGTTTGGT
The DNA here is from genome assembly GCF_043082785.1 of Streptomyces sp. NPDC014764. Lineage (NCBI taxonomy): Bacteria > Bacillati > Actinomycetota > Actinomycetes > Kitasatosporales > Streptomycetaceae > Streptomyces > Streptomyces sp. NPDC014764. The sequence goes on from NZ_JBIBXY010000025.1 coordinate 88,034, forward strand.
GTTTGTCGAGTT
>NZ_JBIBXY010000026.1:0-3544 GCF_043082785.1 Streptomyces sp. NPDC014764
AAGACGCTCGACTGGGATACCCCAGCCGAGCGTCTACGTGATCTACTCACCACCTGAAACCAGGCGGTGTTGCGACGACCCCTTGAACCCAAGCACCGCCCGGGGGGCCTTCCGGCGTTTCCCCCCGGCGCGCCGCCGGACGGGGGGGAGGTCAGCGGTCGACGGTCGCCGTGACGTAGCGGACGGGGACGTCGATGTGGATGACGCCGTCGTCGCCGCGCAGCGCGTCCAGCCCTTCGGTGAGGCGGGCGCGCAGGGCGGCTGCCTCGTCCTCCGGCAGGTGCTGCCACAGCAGGCGCATGCCCTGCGTGTGCGACCAGGTGACCCAGTCCGCGCCCGACACGGCCGTCATGTCGACGCTCTCGTCGGTGATCTCCACGTCCCGGAAACCGGCGGTGCGCAGGGCCGCGGTGAGGTCGGCGGGGTCCTCCAGCCAGGAGTGCAGCTGCTCCCGCAGCCGCTCGGGGTGCCAGGCGGCCGGCAGGTGCTCCAGCAGCGACAGCGGGATCCACCGGGTGAACAGCGGCGGCAGGAACGGGAAGGTGTCCTTGCTGAACACGGGGCTGGTGAAGGCGATCCGGCCGCCGTCGCGCAGCAGCCGGGCGTAACGGGCCAGTGCCCCGCGGGCGTCCGGCAGGAAGATCACGCTGTAGCTGCCCACCACGAGGTCGAAGGAGTTCTCGGGCAGGCGGGGGTGCTCGCCGTCCATGACGCGCAGTTCGACGTTGCCGATGCCCTGGCGTTCGACCTCGCGGCCGGCCTGCTCGATCATCGCCTCGGCGATGTCGATGCCGAGGGCCGAGCCCTGCGGTCCGACCAGGCGGGCGGCCGGCAGCAGGGTGGCTCCGAGGCCGCAGCCGACGTCGAGCAGACGCTGTCCGGGGCGCGGCGCGGCCCGCTCCACGAGGCGTCGGCCCATCGGGGTGAAGAACTCCACCCCCAGCCGGTCGTAGGTCGCCGCGGCCCCGTTGAAGGCGGCCGTGACTTTCGTTTTGTAGATGTCGGTGGCGGTGGCGGTGTCCACGGTCAGCTCCGGGTCCTCGTCGGGGGGCGCGGGAATTCGCGAGGTGCACAGGCCATGCTCCGGTGGCCCTTTCGGGAACCGCTCAAAGCCGCGTGGAGGCCGCCTCGACCGCGGATGAAGGCCGCTTGCCCGCCGAATTCGGCCACCGCAGACTGACGGCCAGTGTCCCGGCGTCTTGGACCGGCATCCGTGGAGGGGAATTCGATGAGCAGTCAGATAGATGCGGTGCGCCGCATGGTGCGGGCGTACAACACCGGAAACACCGAGGACGTGGCCGAGTACATCCATCCGGAATATCTCAACCCGGCGACGCTGGAGCACATGGACCTGCGCGGTCCGGACTCGTTCGCGATGGCCGTGAAGTGGCTGCGGATGACCTTCTCCGAGGAGGCGCACCTGGAGGAGGTGAAGATCGAGGAGCGCGGCGACTGGGTGCGGGCCTACCTCGTCCTCTACGGCCGTCACGTCGGCAACCTCGTCGGGATGGCGCCGACCGGCCGCCGCTTCTCCGGTGAGCAGATCCACCTGATCCGGTTCGTCGACGGCAAGATCCGCGACCACCGCGACTGGCCCGAGTACCAGAGCACCTACCGGCAGCTCGGCTCCCCGTGGCCGGAGCCGAACGGCTGGAGGGACTGACGATGATTCTCGTCACCGGAGCGACCGGCAAGGTGGGCCGGGAGGCCGTGGAACAGCTCGTGGGCCTGGGCCGCGGGGTCCGGGCGCTCAGCCGCAGCCCCGAGGAGGCCGGCCTGCCGGAGGGCGTGGAGGTCGTCGCGGGAAGCCCCGCCGACCCCGCCTCGCTGGCCGCGGCCTTCGAGGGCGTCTCCCGGGCGCTGGTGGTGCTGTCGGGCGATGTGGCCGGGGAGGCCCGCAACGTGGCGAAGGCGGCCGCCGAGGCGGGGACGGAGCACATCGTGCTGCTGTCGTCGGCGAGCGTGCTGCATCCGCTGCCGCACGGCATCAAGGAGGAGCACCGGGCCGCGGAGGAGGCGGTCACGGCCTCGGGCGTCGCGACCACGTTCCTGCGTCCGGGCCCGTTCCACGCCAACACCTCGTGGTGGATCAAGACCGTGCGGGAGAGTTCCGCGGTGCGCGACTGGATCGGCAACAACCCTGGCGCGCCGGTCGACGAGTACGACATCGCCTCCGCTGCGGTGGCGGCGCTCACCGGCGAGGGGCACCGCGGGAAGGCGTACGTGCTCACCGGGCCCGAGGTGCTCACGTCCGAGGAGCAGGCCCGCATCCTGGGCGAGGTGCTGGGCCGGGAGCTGGAGTTCACGGTGGCCCCGCAGGAGGAGGTCGTGGAGGTCTTCGCCGGCATCACCGGCGACCGTCCGGCCGCGGTCTCCAACGTGGCGGCCCTGCACAGCCCCGAGGTGCCGTGGGCCCGGCCCACGGCCGCCGTCCGGGGGCTCACGGGGCGCGATCCGCGCCCGTACCGTCAGTGGGCCGTCGCCAACGCGGCCCTGTTCCGCTGAGACCGGGAGGCGCGGGGGCATGACGAACGAGACGAACGATACGACCGAAACGACCGATACGAACACGGACACCGGCCCCGACGGCACCGTCCTGGTGATCGGCGCGACCGGACAGCAGGGCGGCGCCACCGCGCGTGAGCTGGTGCGGCGGGGCCGGTCGACGGCGGCCCTGGTGCGCGACCCGGAGTCCGCGAAGGCCCGTGCGCTCGCCGCCCTCGGCGTGCGCCTGGTCCGCGGCGACATGGACGACGAGGCGTCCCTGCGGACGGCGATGGAGGGTGTGCGCGGTGTGTTCTCCGTGCAGAACTTCATGACGCCGAAGGGGCTGGGCGGCGAGGTGCGTCAGGGCCGTGCCGTGGCCCGGGCGGCGAAGGCCGCCGGCGTCGCCCATGTGGTCTACAGCTCGGTGGGCGGGGCCGAACGCCACAGCGGCGTGCCGCATTTCGAGTCCAAGCGGCACATCGAGCGGTACCTCGAGGAGCTGGGCGTGCCGACGACCGTGCTACGGCCGTCGTTCTTCATGGACAACTTCGCCGCGCACGGCCCGCAGAACGTCGACGGGACGCTGGTGGTGCAGCTGGGTCTGAAGCCGGACACGCGGGTGCAGTTCATCGCCGTCGAGGACATCGGCTTCTTCGCGGCGCAGGCCTTCGACCGGCCGGACGACTACGTCGGCCGGGCGCTGGAGCTGGCCGGCGACGAGCTGACCGCGACGGAGGTGGCGCAGGCGTACGCGGAGCGCACGGGGATGCCGGCGCGGTTCGAGGAGCTGCCTCTGGACGCGGTCGCCGCGAACCCGTACATCCCCAACGCCCCCGAGATCGCCCTGATGTTCGAGTGGTTCCAGGAGCACGGCTACCGGGCCGACATCGCGGCGCTGCGCGCCGAGCACCCGGGTCTGCAGTCGTTCACGACGTTCCTGAAGGGCCTCGAGATCTGACCGGCCTGCCGGGGCGCACGGACGGGGGCCGGGACCACCCGTGGGTGGGAGCCCGCCCCCCGCGGGGGCCCCCGCCCGGCTGGTGATGCCCCCCGCCCG
>NZ_JBIBXY010000026.1:3554-87328 GCF_043082785.1 Streptomyces sp. NPDC014764
GGCCCCGGTTGGTGCCGGGCCGGCGGGGGCGCCGGGCGGGGGGCGGGCCCCCCCGGGGGGGGCCCCCGCCCCCCGCCCGGCCGCCCCGGCAGGCGTGGTCAGCCCCCGAGCACGCCGCGGTCGACGAAGCCCAGCTCCTTGAGCATCGGGAGGTAGTTGAAGACGTCGTAGTGCTCGGTGATGCGGCCGGCGTCGTCGAAGCGCAGTTCCTCGAGCATGAACCAGCGGACCTTCTTGCCGGTCGGGGCCTTGCCGAAGAAGTCGCCCAGGTGCGTGGCCGTCACGGAGATGCGCAGGATGACCCGGTCGCCCTCGGCGACGGCGCTCCTGACGTCCAGGTGGAGGTCGGGGAAGGCGGCGAGCCCGCCGCGCATGGCGGCGATCATCTGCTCGGTGTCGACCTGGCGGTCCTCGGAGAAGTGCCGGACGTCCGGGGACCAGTGCGCGATGACGCCGTCCACGTCCCAGCGGTTCCAGGCGGCGGCGCAGTCGAGCGCGATCTGCTTGTTGCGTTCCTGCACGGTGGTGCCGGTGAGCGTTGCGGTCATGGCGGGGATCTCTTCCTTACCGGTGCGAGGGGATCAGGACGTGCTTGCCGACGGTGGCGCCGTCCAGCAGGGCGCGGAGGGCTGCGGGAGCCTCGTCCAGACGGTGGCGGCCCGCGATCTCCGGGCGCAGCACGCCCTCGTCGACCAGCCGGTAGAGGGCTGTCAGGTCGGCCCGGAACTTCGCGCCGGGTTTGACGTAGTACATGGTCTGGCGGCGGCCGCGGGTGAGTCCGAGCTTGCGGGCGAACCAGCGGGCGACCGTGCGGCGCAGGGCCGGCACGTGCGGGCGGAACCACTGGCCGGGCCGGTGTCCGGCGACGGAGGAGTCGAACGAGACCAGCGTGCCGCCGTCGGCGAGGAGGTCCCAGCCGACGTCGAGGCCGCGCCCGCCGATGTGGTCGAAGACGGCCTGCACGCCCTGCGGGGCCAGCTCCCGCACCGCGCCGGCGAAGTCGGGCAGACGGTAGTCGACGGGTTCGGCGCCGAGGGCCCGGACCGCCGGGTGCTTGGCGGGCGAGGCGGTGCCGATGACCCGCAGCCCGTGGTGGACGGCGAGCTGGGTGAGCAGCGTTCCCACGCCGCCGCTCGCACCGTGCACCAGCACGGTGTCGCCCGGCTGGAGCGAGGCGAGGCGGTGCAGCATCTGGTGGGCGGTGACCCCGTTGGTGATCAGTGAGACGGCGACGGCGGGGTCGAGGTGCTCGGGCGCCGCGGCGAGGTGTTTCGCGGGCAGTTCGACGTACTCCTGCCAGGCGCCCTGGCGGGGCATGGCGGCGACGCGGTCCCCGGGGCTCAGGCCGGTGACGCCGGGGCCGGTCTCGACGACCCGTCCGACGAGGTCGTAGCCCGGCACGAAGGGGAACTTGGGCGGGAAGGGGTGCAGGTGCTGGAGCATCTGCACCTCGGCGTAGGAGACGCCGGCGGCCTCGACGCGGACCACGACCTTGCCGGGGCCGGCCGACGGCCGGGCGTCCCGGACGGCGACGAGGTTCTGCTCGGGCTCGCCGCTTCCGGTCATGGTGACCCGCGCGTTGACGAGGGAGGCTTCGGAGTGGACGGTCATACGGCAGCCACAGCCTCGCTCGTGCGGGCGAAGTCCGCGGCGTGGTCGGCGGCCCAGCGGGCGAAGGTCCGCGCGGGGCGCCCGGTGACCTTCTCGACGGTGTCGACCGGGACGGGCGGGTGGTCGACCGCGTCGGCGAGATAGCCCAGGACCATCTCGACGACCGGCGGCGGCATGACGTGGCCCATCTGTTCACGGGCCTGGTCCGGGGTGATCTCCTCGAAGACGACCGGACGGCCGACCGCTTCGGCGATGGCCCGGACCTGGTCGGCCTGGGTGACGGCCTCGGGCCCGGTCAGCACGTACGCCTGTCCGGCGTGCCCGTCCTCGAGCAGCGCGGTCACGGCCACGGCGGCGACGTCCGCCTCGTGGATCAACACGCGCGGGGCGTTGCCGTAGGGGGCGCGGACGAGGTCCTCCGTACGGATCGAGTGTCCCCACTTCCACAGCACGTTGGTGGCGAACTCGTCCGGGCGCACGAACGTGTGCTCGATGCCGGACTCCTCCACGGCCCGCTCCACGGCGCGGTGGTGCTCACCGCTGTGGTTGGTCCCTGAGGTGTCCAGCACCGACGAGGAGGAGAGCACGACGATGCGGCGCACGCCGGCCTCCTTCGCCAGCGCGACGACCTCGCGGGCCGTGCCGGGCACCGGGAAGAGGTACAGCTTCTCCGCTCCCTCCAGGGCCGCCGTCAGGGTCTGCGGCTGCTCGAGGTCGCCCTGGAACACCTCCACCCCCGGCGGGAGCCCGGCGGCGGCCGGGTCGCGGGTCAGCGCCCGCACCCGGGCGCCGGCGGCCACGAGTCCGTCGACCACATGGCGGCCGACGGCTCCGGTCGCTCCTGTCACGAGAACTGTCATGCCTGCTCCACTTGTGTCGGATCCCCGGCGGTCGCCGAGGGGCAGTCGAAGTCACTTGAGTGCTTGCCAGGCTGTGGGTGTCCGCTGGAGGGCACGTCGAGAGCCGCTGGACGGCGTGCCCTCCGGCGGGGTGCGGCCCGGTCAGTAGTGCGAGTACTCGGCGGAGTCGAGGTCGTGGATCTCGTCACCGCGCAGCGCCGGGGTGAACACGCACACCAGGCGCAGGTCCTCGTGCGGGGAGGCCACCAGCCAGTGGGCGTCGTGCCGGTCGAGGGCGTAGAGCGTGCCGGGGGTGATCGGGTGGGAGAGGCCGTCACCGTCGACGACTTCGCCACTGCCCTCGATGCAGTAGCAGCTCTCCAGGTGGTTGCGGTACTCCAGGCGGGACTTGGTGCCCGCCCGCACGGTGGTGTCCGTGACGGTGTAGCCGACGCCGTCGGCCTCGGTGAGGAAACGGCGGCTGAGGCCGTTGCCCCACTCGACACAGGTGACGTCTTCCAGCTTGCGGACGATCATGCTTCGTCTCCTTCCATACGGTGATGCCGGCGGGGGCGCGTGAGCGGAAGAGGGGCTCAGAGGGCGACCGCGGCGCGACTGCGCAGGCGGTCCACCAGGGCCAGGGCGGATCCGTCGCCGATGGCGGCGCGGGCGGCACGGACGGCCTCGTGCCAGTCACCGGTGACCCGGGCGGCGACCGACAGGGCGGCGGCGTTGAGGCACACGGTGTCCTGTGCGGCGGGGTGGCCCTCGCCCGCCAGCAGCTCCCGGAACCCGGCGACGGGGTCGGCGCCGGGGGCCAGGTCGGCGAGGGCGCCCGGGCGACAGCCGAAACGGGCGGGCTCGAGGACGAAGTCGTCCTCGGCGCCGTCCACGTAGGTGCGCACGAGGTTGGGCGTGAAGCCGAGCAGTTCGTCGGCCCCGGGGTCGTTGGTGCACAGCCACACCGTGCGGCCGGTGCGGCGCGAGACGTGCTCGGCCGCCTGCCGCACCCCGGTGACCAGCCGGGCGTCGGAGACACCGGTGAGCTGCGCGTCGGCCGGCACGTCGGCGAGGAACGGCCCGAAGGTGTTGACGAACCGGCCCAGCGGCCGGAAGTCCAGCGGCAGCACGCTGCGGGCCAGCAGCGCGATCTCGGCCGGGTAGACGTGGGGGCCGGTGAACGCCAGGCCGAAGCGTCCCAGTGTCTCGTGCGTCTCCTCGTGGGACGAGGTCGGTGCGACACCGAGCTGCTGCAGCAGGTCGACGGAGCCCATCCGGGAGGTGTGTGCGCGCGAGCCGCTCTTGACCACCGGGGTGCCCGCCGCGGCGGCGACGAAGGCCGCGGCGGTGGACAGATTGAGGGTGGGAGGCCCGCCTCCGGTGCCGACGATGTTCACGGCGCCGGTGAACGCCCCGCCCGCCGGAGGCCGGCGTTCCGCGAGCGACTCCAGCAGGGCGGTCAGCGTCGCGCGGTCGGGCGTCCGGGTGGACAGCGATGCCAGGAGCGCCGCGCTCTCGCCCCGGCGCAGCCGGCCGTCGCGGAGGGCGTCCCACAGGGAGTGGAACGCCTCCCGCTCCACGGGCCGGTCACGGGCGATCAGCGCGCTGACGGCGTTGTGCATCGCTACGCGGCCTCGGCCGTGGTGCCGGAGGCGGCCGCGGCGAACTCCTCGATGGCGGCGACCGACCGGAACGACTCCGGCGCGAGGTCGACCTCGTCGGTGTTGATGCCGTACCGGTCCTCCAGCCAGGCGATCACCTTCAGCAGCCCGAGGCTGTCGATGACTCCGTTCTCCAGCAGGTCGTAGTGGTCGTCGAGCTGCGCCGCGGGCACGTCCGGCAGGAACTCCTCGACGAGGAACGCCTTGATGGCCTGGGCGTTGGGCATGTCGGTTCTCCTTGGTAGGCGGTCGTGCACGCCGCGGTCGCGGCCGGGCGGCCGGCGTGAGGGCGGTCCGCTCGTGCCTGTGCCCTCCTGGCCTCCGAGGGTGAAGGGCCGGGCTGGAGCCCGGTTGGAGCGGCAGTGCACCCGTCCTTGTACGACGACGGGCCCGGTGCGGCACGCGCGGTGCGTGCCGTACCGGGCCCGGGCCGGGCGGGTCGCCTCACATGTCGCCCGCCAGGCCGGTCAGGTCGGCGAGGGCCTCGGCCGGGTCGGTGGACGGGGGGCCGGCCGGCCACCACAGGCCGTCGCGGCGGCGGTAGGGGTACCAGCGGCCGTCGCGGCCGAGGCGGAGCTGGAGGTCCCGGCCGGTGAGCGTCCAGTGGTTGCCGTCGACGGTGACCGGGGGGAGTTCCTCCGCCTCCCAGGCCGTGGCCAGCGCGGTGCGGGCGCGGGCGGTCTGCTGCTCGGGCGGGGTCCAGGGGTGTTCCAGGACGTCCAGGGCGGCCCGGCCGCCGGTGCGCCATGCGGCGGCGGCACGGTCGAGGTCCTCGCCGGGGCGGCCGCAGCCGGTGCGGAGCCGCTCCGCCACGCGCGGGTCGGGGTGGGTGGCCGCCAGACGGACCGTGTCCTGCCAGACGTCCAGCGGTTCCGGCGGCGCGGCGCCGAACCCGTGGGCGTGGACGAGGAGTTCGCGGGCGCGCAGGGCCGCGTCCGCGGCGAGGCGGTCCAGCGGGTCGGCCTCGATGCCGGTCAGCGGCTCCTCGGGTGCGGCGGGCGGTTCGGGCAGCGGCGGCAGGGCGGGCAGGGGGGCGGCGGGGCGGGAGTAGGCGGCGCGCTGGAGGCTGTCGTCGGGCTCCTCCGCCGTCCCGGCCGCGGTCTCGTCCCCAGTCTCCTCCTCGTACGTCTCGTCCTCCTCCTCGTCGCCGGCCAACGCCCGCAGCAGCAGCGCCGACTTGAGCTCCTCCACCGCCTCCTCGGCGGCGCGGCCGCGGATCAGGAGCAGCAGCCAGGGGTCGGAGTCCAGCAGCCAGGACAGCTGGTAGGCGAGGGCGGTGGCGTGCGGGCAGGGGTGGTCGAGGGCGTCGCAGTCGCAGTCGGCGTCGAGGTCGCCGTAGCCGGGCAGCATGCGCACCCGGGCGTCCTCGACGGCCTCCAGCAGGTCCTCGGGGAGGTCGCCGGCCAGCAGCGCCTCGGTCTCGGCCGGGCGGTCGGCGGTCTTCTCCCAGAGCAGGTCCCACTCGTCGTCGTCCAGCACGGTCAGCGTCAGCCGCGTCGTGCACGTCTCCTCTCCCCCGTACACCTCCGCGGCCACCCGGCCGGGGCTGACCGTGATCGGGCCGATGCGGCCGGTGCGGGCGAAGGAGCGCCCCTTCTTCAGGGGGCCCTCCTCCGGCCAGACGTCCTCCACGGCCTCGGCCCACTGCGCGGCCCAGAAGGACTGGCCGCGGGCCCTGCCGCCCCGGCGTGCCGGGAAGGCGGGGAAGCCCCGTGCGCCGCTGCCCTGTGCCTCGCTCATGCCATGCTCCTCAGTTCCACCAGGTTGGCCAGCTCGTCGTTGTTCAGCTCGGTCAGGGCCTGCTCGCCGGAGCCGAGGACGGCGTCGGCCAGTTCCTTCTTCGCCTCCAGCAGGGCCGCGATGCGGTCCTCGACGGTGCCCTCGGCGATCAGCCGGTGCACCTGGACGGGCCGGGTCTGGCCGATGCGGTGGGCGCGGTCGGTGGCCTGCGCCTCGACCGCCGGGTTCCACCAGCGGTCGTAGTGCACGACGTGGTCGGCGCGGGTGAGGTTCAGACCGGTGCCGGCCGCCTTCAGCGACAGCAGGAAGACGGGGAACTCGCCGTCCTGGAAACGCCGTACGAGTTCCTCCCGCTTGGCCACCGGGGTGCCGCCGTGCAGGAGGGCGGCGGGGGTGCCGCGGTCGCGCAGGTGGCGTTCGAGGAGGCGGGCCATGGTGACGTACTGGGTGAAGACCAGGGCGGCGCCGCCCTCGGCGGTGATGGTGGCGAGGAGTTCGTCGAGCAGTTCGAGTTTCCCGGAACGTCCGGTGAGCGGGGTCTGGTCCTCCTTGAGGAACTGGGCAGGGTGGTTGCAGATCTGCTTCAGGCCGGTGAGCAGCTTCAGCACCAGGCCGCTGCGGGCGATGCCGCCCGCGCCGGCGCGGATCTCGCCCATCACCGTCTCCACCTGCTTGCGGTAGAGGGTCTCCTGTTCGGTGGTGAGCGCGACCGGCCGGTCCGTCTCGGTCTTGGGCGGCAGTTCGGGTGCGATGCCCGGGTCGGTCTTGCGGCGGCGCAGCAGGAAGGGCCGTACCAGCTCCGACAGGAGGCGGGCGGTGTGCTGTTCGCCGTCACCGTTGGCGGCGAGGACGCGTTCGGCCTCGACGGGAGCGATCCAGCGTTTGCGGAACGCGCCGTGCGTGCCCAGGAGTCCGGGCGTGGTCCAGTCGAGGATCGCCCAGAGTTCGGAGAGGTTGTTCTCCACCGGGGTGCCGGTGAGGGCGATGCGGGCGCGGGCGCCGATCTGCCGCAGGGCCTTGGCGGTGGAGGAGTGGGGGTTCTTCACGTGCTGGGCCTCGTCGGCGACGACCAGGCCCCAGGGGTGCGCGCCGAGCCGGGCGGCGTCCAGGCGCATGGTGCCGTAGGTGGTGAGGACGAAGCCCTCGCCGGCGCCGTCCAGGGTGCGGCCGGGGCCGTGGTAGCGGCGCACCGGGGTGCCCGGGGCGAAGCGGCCCACCTCGCGTTCCCAGTTGCCCAGCAGGGAGGCGGGGCAGACCACGAGGGTGGGGCCGCGGTCCTCGGGGCGTTCCTGGCGCAGCAGGTGCAGCGAGATCAGCTGGATCGTCTTGCCCAGGCCCATGTCGTCGGCGAGGCAGCCGCCGAGGCCGAGGGAGGTCATGCGGTCCATCCAGCGCAGTCCGCGCAGCTGGTAGTCGCGCAGGGTGGCGGTCAGGCGGGCGGGCTGGTCCACCGGCCGGTCGCCGCCGTCGGGGTCGGCGAGGGCGCGGCGCAGGGCGTCCAGCCAGGCGCTGGGCGCCACCCGTACCCGTTCGCCGGCGATGTCGGTGTGGCCGGTGAGGGCGACGGCCAGCCCTTCGATCGCGGTGAGCGGCGGCAGCCGGCGGTCGCGGGCCTTGCGGGCGATGCCGGCGTCGACGAGGATCCAGCGGCCGCGCAGCCGGACGACGGCACCGCCGTCGGCGAGGGTGGCCGCCTCGTCGTCGGTGAGGGGTTCGCCGTCCAGTTCGAGGCGCCAGCTCAGGTCGACGGTGCCGTCGCCGCCGAAGAAGGAGCGCAGGTCGGCGGGCGGGGTCCGGTCGGCGCCGGCCACCGCGCGGGCGGTGAGCGCACCGGTGGACGTCTCCGGCCAGGTGACGTCGATGCCGTGCCCCGCCAGCCGGCCCGCCGCGCCGCCGAGCAGGTCGCGCAGTTCCTCGTCGGTCAGGTCCAGGGCGGTGGGCACGGGCAGCAGGCGCTCCAGCGGCTGCCACACGGCCTGGGCGCGGCGGACGGCGAGGACCATGTCGGCCTGGGCGCGCGGACCGAGGCCGTGGTCGGCGCGGGCGAACAGGTCGTCGGCGTCCAGGGCCAGGGTGGGGTCGGCGAGGCTGTGGGCGCGGGGTACCAGGCGCGGGCGGGGCGGCCGGGTGTCCGCCCCGGTGGCGTCGGTGAGTTCGACGCGCAGGGACATCCTCACGCCGGAGTCGAGTCCGGCGGAGATCTCCTCGGCCCAGGCGCGCAGTCGGGGCACGTGCTGGGGGGCGCTCGCGGCGAACGCCGCGCGTCCGGTGGCGAGTTCGGCGGCGGGGGTGCGCGGGAGGGTGTCGGCGACGGCGTCCAGGAAGGCGCGTACGAGCGTGGCCGGGTCGGTGCCGGGGACGGCGACGGCCTCGCCGGGGGCGGCGTCGGCGAGCGCGCGGACGCGGGCGATGTCGTCGGCGTCGAACGGGCCCGCCCGCCAGGTGTCGTAGCCGGCCGGGGAGACGCCGGGCAGGAGGCGCTCGCGGGCGGTCAGGTGCAGGGCGAGGGCGGTGACGGCGCCCCAGAAGGCGGCGGCGGGGTGGGGGGCGGCTGCGGGGTCGGGGGCGTCGGCGGTGGCGGCCGTGGCGTGCGTGGGCGATCCGGCGGGCTGGGTGCCGGCCGTGGTCGGCGCGGCGACAGCGGTGGCGGCCGGTGCTGCGGACGCGGTCGGCCCGGTGGGCGCGGTCGGCCCGGTGGGCGCGGTCGGCCCGGCGGCCGTGGTGACGGTCGCGCGGCGGGCATGGAGGAGGGCGGGCAGGGCGCCGGCCGGGGTCAGGCGCAGGACGGGCACGGTCCGGACGGTGAAGCCGTCGCCGTCGGGGACCACGAGGTCGGCCTCACCGGGCTCGCCGCCCGGCGCAGCGGGCGGGGTGCCGCCGTCGGGGTCCCAGAAGGCGATCCGGCCCGTGCGGGCCGGGTCCCCCGGTTCGAACACGGCCGCGCAGCACGCCAGTCGCGCGGCCTGCCGCGGTGTCATCCACTCCATGCGTTCGGACTCTCTCTCCCCATGGTTCCGGACCGCCGGCCGCGCGTCGCGAGGCGGCGCGGCGTCGGCGGATGCGGGTACACCCCCGCCGATGATCCCCCATGCCCGGCACGGCGTGCCGGGACCTCGCTCGAGGATCGCTCGAGAACCCGCGCCGGAACCCCGCGCCGTCGACCGTTCCTCGAGCCGGCTTCAGCACAATCGCGGCTGCCGGACGGCCCGGACCCCCGGCGCCGCCCGGGACGTCCCGACGCCGCCCCTGCCTGGAGAACGCATGACGACCACCCGCATCCTGGTGACCGGCGGGGCCGGCTTCATCGGCTCCCACTACGTGCGCACCCTGCTCGGCCCCGGCGGCGACCCGGACGTGACCGTGACCGTCCTGGACAAGCTGACCTACGCGGGCAACCCGGCCAACCTCGAACCGGTGCGCGACGACGCCCGGTTCGCCTTCGTGCACGGGGACATCTGCGACGCCCCGCTGGTCGACCGTCTGGTGGCACGGCACGACCAGATCGTGCACTTCGCCGCCGAGTCGCACGTGGACCGCTCCATCCACCGGGCCGGCGACTTCGTGCGCACCAACGCCGGCGGCACCCAGACGCTGCTGGACGCGGCGGTACGGCACGCGCCGATCACGTTCGTGCACATCTCCACCGACGAGGTGTACGGCTCGATCGAGTCGGGATCCTGGCCGGAGACCCACCCGCTCGCCCCGAACTCCCCGTACTCGGCGTCCAAGGCGGCCGGCGACCTGATCGCGCTCGCCCATCACCGCACCCACGGCCTGGACGTCCGGGTGACGCGCTGCTCCAACAACTACGGGCCCTACCAGTTCCCCGAGAAGCTCATCCCGCTGTTCGTCACCCGGCTGCTGGACGGCGGCCGGGTGCCGCTCTACGGCGACGGCGGCAACGTCCGCGACTGGCTGCACGTGGACGACCACGTCCGCGGCATCGAACTGGTCCGCGCCCACGGCAGGCCCGGTGAGATCTACAACATCGGCGGCGGCACCGAACTGACCAACCGGGAGCTGACCGCGCTGCTGCTGGACGCCTGCGGCGCGGACTGGTCGCGGGTGGACCACGTCGCGGACCGCAAGGGCCACGACCGGCGTTACTCGGTGGACTGCCGCAAGATCACCGAGCAGCTGGGCTACCGGCCGCGGACGGACTTCGCGGCCGGGCTGGCCGGGACGGTGGCCTGGTACCGGGACAACCGCCGCTGGTGGGAACCGTCGACGGCACGGCCGTCCGCGGCCTGACCGGCGTCCGAGGCCCGCGCCCGGCCGTCCTGCGCGGTCGCTCGGATCGCGTGCAGCAGGTCCGCCTGGGCGAGCGTGGCGGCCTCGTCGGGCGCGGTCGTCTCCCCCGAGCGCACCGCCCGGGCGAAGTCGCTCAGCACCGCCGCCACCTGGTCCTCGGCGGGCAGCCGGAACGTGCGGTTGCCCCGTTCGCCCTCCACGACGAGCGCGGGGCGGTGGTCGGCGGGCGGGGTGAAGGCCCGGTCGACGGTGACGCGGCCCCGGCTGCCCCACACCTCGTAGCACGACCGGTAACCGTGGTCCATGCCGAAGGTCAGCTGCGCCGTGACGCCGTCGGCACGCCGCAGCAGCGCGGCGCCCGCGGTCTCCACCCGGTGCCCCGCGCCGCGGGAGAGCACCGCGCCGGCCACGGCCAGGCCGGTGCCCAGCAGGTGCACCGCCGCCCGCACCGGGTACAGGCCGATGTCGGCCAGCGCCCCGCCGCCCAGCTCCGGATCGTGACGGATGTCGTCCGCGGGAAGCGCCGGGACACCGAACTGGGCCCGCAGCGAGCGCAGTTCGCCGATCTCCCCGTCGGCGATCAGCTTGCGCACCACGGCGTGCTGCCCGTGGTGGACGAACATCACGTTCTCGCGCAGCACCAGCCCCCGGCGCCGCGCCCCGGCGAGCAGCGCACGCGTCTGCGCCGGATCGCAGGTCAGCGGCTTCTCGGCCAGCACGTGCTTGCCGGCGGCCAGGGCGGCCGCCACCCACTCGGCGTGCAGCGCGGCGGGCAGCGGGACGTAGACGGCGTCGACCGAGGGGTCCCTCAACAGCGCCGCGTACCCGGTCACCGGGCGGGCGCCGTGGCGGGCGGCGGTGTCGGCGGCGCGCGCGCCCGACCGGGAGGCCACGGCGACGAGTTCGACGTCGCGGGCGGCGGCCATGGCGGGGATCATCCGCCGGCGCGCGATGCCCGCGCAGCCGAGCACCCCGAAGCGCAGCGGCCGCGCGGCGCTCACCGGCGCCTCCGGGACGCGGGGCCGGACCGTACCGCGGTGTGTCGCGCACCCATGGCGCCTCCAGTCTGCTGCGGGGGCTTCGAGCCTGGTGGGGCCGTCTCGACCCCCAGTCGAGGAGGGATCGAGAGGGCTCGGCGAGATTGCCCGGTGCGCGGCCGTGTCCCCGGCCCGGCACGCGCGCCCCTCCCCCGCCCTCGTCCCGACCGGCAGGAGTCCGAGCCATGTTCTCCGACACAGCGGAGTTCCACCGGTGGTTCGCCCAGCGGCGCCAGGCACACGCGTACAAGGTCACCCGAACACCCCTGGACCGGCTGGACGGCTGGTCGCTGCAGGAGGGGACGGGGGATCTGGTGCACCGCACCGGACGCTTCTTCTCCGTGCGGGGCCTCGACGTCCGCCGGGCGGGCCGCGGTGTGGACGCCTGGCAGCAGCCCATCATCGTGCAGCCCGAGCACGGCGTGCTGGGCATCCTGGTCAAGGAGTTCGGCGGCGTCCCGCACTGTCTGCTCCAGGCCAAGATGGAGCCGGGCAACGTCAACCTGGTGCAGCTGTCGCCGACCGTGCAGGCCACCAAGAGCAACTACACACGGGTGCACGGCGGCCGGCCGGTGCCGTACCTGGAGCACTTCGTGGCGCCGCGCGGCGGCCGGGTGCTGTTCGACGCCCTCCAGTCGGAGCAGGCGTCCTGGTTCTTCGCCAAGCGCAACCGCAACATGATCGTGCGGACCCAGGAGGACGTGCCGGTCCACGAGGACTTCTGCTGGCTGAGCTTCGACCAGATCGCCGAGCTGCTGCAGACGGACGACCTGGTGAACATGGACACCCGGACCGTGCTGTCCGGCGCGGCGGGGCTGCGCCGTCCGCCCGCGCCGGACGGGGACGCCTTCCCGGCCGCGCTCGCCGCCTCCTGGCAGCCCGGCGGGCGGGCCCTGCACGACACCGCGGAGCTGCTGAGCTGGTTCACGGATGCGAAGGACCGCTGCACCCTGGAGCGCCGGCTGATCCCGCTGGCCGCCACGGCGCGCTGGTCGCTGCGTGACGGTGTGATCGCCCACGACGACGGGCGGCACTTCACCGTCCTGGGCGTGCGGGTGGAGGCGTCCAACCGCGAGGTCACCGGCTGGTCCCAGCCGATGTTCGCGCCCAGCAGCCGCGGGGTGATCGCCTTCCTCGCCCGCCGGGTGGACGGCGTGCTGCATCTGCTGGTGCAGGCCCGCATCGAGACCGGCGCGCTGGACCGCATCGAGATGGCGCCCACCGTGCAGTGCCAGCCCGCCGACTACACCCCGGGCGTGCTCGGCGCGCCGCTGCCCGGTCCCCGGCCGCCGTTCCTGGACGAGGTGCTGGGCGCGGCACCGGAACGCGTCCGGTACGACGCGCTGCAGTCCGAGGAGGGCGGACGTTTCCACCACGCCCGCAGCCGCTACATGATCGTCGAGGTGGACGAGGACTTCCCGCTGGACGTGCCGCCCGACTACACGTGGATGACGCTGCGTCAGCTGATCGACTTCGTCCGGCACGGCAGCCAGCTGAACGTGGAGGCCCGCAGCCTGCTGACGCTGCTGGGATTCCTGCCGGCCCGCCCCGCCGCCGCGCGTGCGCCGCTGCCGGCCTCGGCGGCCTGAGACGGGCCGGCCCGGCAGGTCACGCGTGCGCCGCCGCGACGAGGCCGGGGCAGTCCTCGTAGCGGGGCAGCAGCCCGGCCGTCCGGGCCTCGGCGAGGGTCGGGGCGGCGGCGTCCCGGTCCGAGAGGGTGAAGTCGGCTCCGGGCGGCCACGGCAGCCCGAGCACCGGGTCGAGGGGGTGCAGCGCCTGCTCCAGCTCGGCCCGGTACGGCGTCGACACCAGGTACGACATCACGGTGTCGTCCTCGAGGGCGAGGAACGCGTGTCCCACCCCCTCCGGCAGGTACACCGAACGGAACGACTGCGTGTCCAGCTCCACGGTGTCCCACCGGCCGAACGTCGGGGACCCGACCCGCAGGTCCACCACCACGTCGCGGGCGCGGCCGTGGGCGCAGTGCACGAACTTGGCCTGGCCGGGCGGGGCGGTGGTGAAGTGCACTCCGCGCAGCACCCCCCGGGCGGATCGGGTGTGGTTCGTCTGCACCACTGTCGGGCCGTGGCCCACGGCCGCCGTGAACGCCTCCTCCTGCAGCGGGGAGACGAACACGCCCCGGCGGTCGCGGTGCACCCGCGGGGTGAACACGTAGGCGCCGGAGACCGCCAGCTCCCGCACGGTCGCGGTGGGGGTGGAGAACGTCCGGGGTATCGGTGTGCCCGGCAGGGACGTCGGCTTCTTCATCGGGAACCTCCGGGGTCAGGAGAAGATCTGCACCTTGCTGTGGTCGCCGAGGATGAGCCGGTGGGCCCTCGGGGTGTGCGGCGCGGGGGTCACCGTGACGTTCCGGCCGATGAGCGAGGCCTGCACGCGGCGCACTCCGTCCAGCCGGGAGTCCTGCAGCACGATGGAGAACTCGATCTCGCTGTCCTCGATGCGGCAGTTCTCGGCGATGGAGGTGTAGGGGCCGACGTAGGAGCCGCTGATCACGCTGCCGGCGCCGATCACGGCGGGCCCGACGATGCGTGAGCCGCGCACTTCGGCGCCGGCCTCGACGCGGACCCGGCCGACGAGTTCGCTGGCGGCGTCGACGGAGCCCTCGACGCCCGCACCGATGCCGTCCAGCACCGAGCGGTTGGCCTCGAGCATGTCGGCGACGTTCCCGGTGTCCTTCCAGTAGCCGCTGACGGTGGTCGAGCGGACGTCGTGCCGGGTGTCGATGAGCCACTGGATGGCGTCGGTGATCTCCAGCTCGCCGCGGGCGGAGGGACGGATGGCCCGCACGGCCTCGTGGACGGCGGGCGAGAACAGGTAGACGCCGACCAGCGCGAGGTCGCTCTTGGGCTTGGCCGGCTTCTCCTCCAGCCCCACCACCCGCCCGTGGGCGTCGAGTTCGGCGACGCCGAACGCGGTCGGGTCCGAGACCCGGGTGAGCAGGATCTGCGCGTCGGGGCGCTCGGCGGTGAACTGCTCCACGAGCGGGGCGATGCCGCCCACCAGGAAGTTGTCGCCGAGATACATCACGAAGTCGTCGTCGCCGAGGAAGTCCCGGGCGATGAGCACGGCGTGCGAGAGCCCCAGGGGCGCGTGCTGAGGCAGGTAGGTCACGTCGAGGCCGAACCGCGAGCCGTCGCCGACCGCGGCGCAGATCTCCTCGGCGGTGTCCCCCACCACCACGCCGACCTCGGTGATCCCGGCCTCGGCGACCGCCTCCAGGACGTAGTAGAGAACGGGTTTGTTCGCCACCGGCACCAGCTGCTTGGGCGAGGTGTGGGTGAAGGGGCGCAGGCGGGTGCCCGCTCCCCCGGACAGGACCAGTGCCTTCATGGCCCGAACGGTAGGCAGGGACGCTCAAATACGGCTGGGGACCGGATCGCGCCGGGGCGGACGTGCCGTCCAGGGCGGGTCCACGCACGGCCCGCGGCCTCGGCGGCGGTGGCACAGTCACACCTCGGCGGGCAGGAGGACCCGCCGCCTGCTCGTGGGCACGACGTGAGGAGAAGGCATGACCGAGAGGGACGGCAACCAGCGGATCGCGCTCGTGACGGGCGGAACGAGCGGCATCGGCCTGGAGATCGTGCGGCGGCTGGCCGGCGCCGGTACGCCGGTGCATCTGTGCGGCAGGCACGAGGAGACGGTGAACGCCACGGTGAAGGAACTGGCCGACGAGGGCCTGCCGGTCACCGGCTCGGTGTGCGACGTCCGCGACCCGGCGCAGATACGGGACCTGGTGCGCACGGTGGCCGAGGAGCACGGCCCGGTGCGGATCCTGGTGAACAACGCGGGCCGCAGCGGCGGTGGAGTCACCGCGGAGCTGGACGACGAGCTGTGGACGGACGTCATCGAGACCAACCTGACCAGTGTCTTCCGGGTGACCAAGGAGGTCCTCACCACCGGCGGCATGCGTGAGGCGGGTCACGGGCGGATCGTCAACATCGCCTCGACCGGCGGCAAGCAGGGCGTGGTGCTCGCCGCTCCCTACTCGGCCTCGAAGCACGGCGTGGTGGGCTTCTCCAAGGCGCTCGGACTGGAGCTGGCGAAGACCGGCATCACGGTCAACGCCGTCTGCCCCGGTTTCGTGGAGACGCCCATGGCACAGCGCGTGCGCGAGGGGTACGCCGCCGCCTGGGGCGTCACGGAGCAGGAGGCCTTCGACCGCATCACCACCCGCGTGCCGATGGGCCGTTACGTGACCGTCCGTGAGGTGGCGGCGATGGTCGAGTACCTCGTGGGCGACGACGCGCAGGCCGTCACCGCGCAGGCGCTGAACGTGTGCGGCGGTCTCGGCAACTACTGACAGGGCCCGTCCCCACGGCCCAGTGGCGCTCGACCCCCCTTCCACCCGTGCGGGGCAGGGTGGGGCGCCGTAGATCCCCGCCACGAATCCCGGGAGGCACCGTGACCAGCCCCGCCGAGGTGAGCGCAGCGACGCCCGTCCTCACCGAGCTCTACCCTCGCATCCAGCAGTTCTACGCCGGGCAGGTGCGCCACCTCGACGCCTTCCGGGCCGAGGAGTTCGCCGCGACGTTCACCGAGGACGGTGTCTTCGACCACCGCCCCGGCACCGACCCGCTGGTGGGACGGCAGGCGATCGCCGCGGCGGTGAGCGGCTACCAGCGGACCAAGCACGCCGCCGACCCGGTGCAGCGCCGCCACTGGTTCAACATGCTCCAGGTCTTCCCGCAGGACGACGGCACCGTGCGCACGGAGTACTACGCGCTGGTGCTGCACACCCGGCCCGGCACCCCGGAGCCGCAGACCGGTCCGAGCTGCTTCGTCACCGACGTGCTGACGGTCGGGGAGGACGGCGGCCTGCTGACCACGTTCCGCCGGGTCCGCCAGGACCACCTGGTCTGAAGCGGCCACGGCCCCGAACGCACCATCCGCCCGGGGCGGGGCCCGTCGTGTGACGGGTCCCGCCCCGGGCGTCGTCGTGTCCGCGCCGTCGTCAGGCGAGACAGCAGGGCAGCCCCCCGTGGTGCTCGATCATCTCGGCCAGCGCCGTCCGCATCACCTCGCCGGGCAGGGGATCGTCCGCGGGGACGCCGTCCAGTTCGGCGTACGCCCGGTGCAGGTTGGGCACCAGCCGCTCGGGGTCCAGCAGCGCGGCGTACGGGCCGAGGGACGCGGCGCCGGCGGCCTCCAGCGGTGTGCGGCCGGCGCGCCTGCCGTCCTCGGCGACGCGCAGCACCAGCCGCAGATAGCCCTCGACGGCGTCGAACACCTCGGGCCCGCACACCGGCCCGTGACCGGGGACGACGGTCCGCGCACCGTAGGCCCGCAGCCGGTCCAGGGCACGCAGCGACCCGGCTATCGAGCCCATGAGACAGAACGGGGTCACTGCGTTCATGACCAGGTCGCCGGTGAACAGCACCCGTTGCCGGGGCAGCCACACCACGGTGTCGTTGGAGGTGTGGGCCGGTCCGACGTGTTCGAGCTCGGCGCGCAGCGAACCGATGTGCAGGGTGAGGGCGTCGGCGTAGGTGAGGGTGGGCGGGGCCAGTTCGACGGAGCCCCACTCCACGTCCGGCCACAGCCCGGTCAGGTGCAGGCCGGAGGCGATCATCTCCGTCCTGGTGCGTTCGTGGCCGACGAGCACGGCCTCGGGGAACAGGTGGTTGCCGAAGACGTGGTCACCGTGGAAATGGGTGTTGACCACGGTCCGCGGCGCGGCCTGGGGATTGAGGCGCAGCGCGGTGCGGCGCAGGTGGCGGGCGCGGGCCTCGGTGGCCGCGGTGTCGACGAGGGCGCTCTCGCCGCCGGAGACGATGACGCCGGCGTTGTTGAGACACCACCCGCCCGGAGCCTGGACGTAGGCGTGGACGCCGTCGGCGATCTCCGTGGTCTCGGCGAAGGGCGCGGGCGCTGTGGTGGGGACGGTGGGGCTGGACGGCACGGCCGTTCTCCTCCCGGGTGTCGGTTGTCCCGAGTCTCACCGGGCGGCCTAGCGCCCCGGTCGAAGCGCCGCCGTGCCGGACACCGCCTCCGTCCCCGCGCGGGGACGGCCGCCCCCCGCGGGGACGGCCGGTCCGGTCAGGCGGGCTGCGGGGAGGACGTCCGCACCGTGAACAGGTCCGTCCGCACCTCGGGCGGTGTGCGGCCGTAGGCGATGCGCCGGGTGATGCGCGTGCCCAGCGGGGTGCGGCCGACCAGTCGGGCCGCATGGGAGCGCAGCGCGTCCGCCGCCGGTCCTCCCGCTCCGAGCAGCGCCTTCGCCTGGACTTTCTGCATCCGGGTCACCGCCTCGGCGGCGGGTCCCCGCCGGCGGGCGAAGGCACCGAGCCGGGCGCGGGAGCAGTCGCCCGCGGCGAGGGCGTCCACCAGGACCGGGTGCAGGGCAGCGGCGTCCTGGAGGGCGAGGTTGACGCCCTGGGCGCCGAGCGGGCCGTGGGTGTGGGCGGCGTCGCCGAGCAGCACCAGCCCGTCGCGCACCCAGGTGTCGGCGTGGGCGGCGAACACGTCGAGCAGCCGCAGGTCGTCCAGGGCACGCACATGGTCCCGGACCAGGTCGGCGTACTGCGGCAGCGCGGCGGCCAGTTCGGCGCGGACGGCCTCGACGCCGCGGGCGGCGACGGCGGGCCAGCCGCGGTGCGGCAGCGTCCAGCCGATGCGGAGCCGGTCGGGATGGGTGTCATGCACGAGGACGGCGCTGCCGGGCGCCCGGTGCACGGCGACCGTGCCGGTCGCCCGGCCGGGGGCGGGCAGCGAGAACCATACGACGTCCTGGTCGAAGGCCTCGGTGCGCCCGGCCCCGATGCCGGCGAGGGCCCGCGTCCTGGAGTACCGGCCGTCGGCGCCCGCCACGACGCGGGCCCGCACGGTGACGCGGCGCCCGCCGGGACCGGTCGCCACCACGCCGGTGCACCGCCCGTGTCCTTCGGTCAGCGCGGACACGCGGTGGCCCGGAAGGTGACGGAAACCGGGCAAGGCGCGGCAGGCGGCGAGGAGTTCGGCGAGCAGGTGCCGCTGCGGCAGCGCGAGCAGGTGGTCGTGGGGGCCGGGCAGCCGGCCGTAGTCGACGTCCAGCAGGACCCGCCCGCGCTCCAGCAGCCGGAATCCGGTCAGGCGCCGGGCCCCGCGCGTCCGAGCGGGCGCCAGCACGCCGAGCTGGTCGAGCACCCGCTGGCCGCCGGGCTGGAGGACCTCCCCGTGGAAGTCGCGCCTCGCGGCGGCCAGGTCCCCGGCGGATTTCTCGACCAGCGCGACGCGTACGCCGGAGCGCAGCAGCATCAGGCTGAGCGCCAGCCCCGCGGGGCCGGCCCCGACGACGGCGACATCCGTGTCCACGGTGTCCGCGGTGTCGGCGGTGTCGGCGCCGGCGGTGCCCCCCGCGCGGCGGTCAGGCCGCGGCGCGGACGGCGGCCAGGGCACGGTTGACCAGGTCCAGGTAGGCGCGCGGGGTGTCCGCCTCGTCCAGGGCCTCCTCGTCGAGGGCGATGTCGAAGTCGCGCTCGATGCGCCCGGTGGTCTGCAGGATGGCCAGGGAGTCGTAGCCGAGCTCGAAGAACGGCACGTCCACGACGTCGCCGTCCAGGTCGACGCCCTCCTCCTCGCCCGCGCACTCGCGCAGCAGGGCCTTCAGATCGTCCAGTTCGAACTGTCGCATGGGTGCTCTCCGTCTCTTACGCCCGAGCGGCCGGCTGTGTGGTAACGGCTCGAGAGTCGGTCAGAGGACTGGAGAAACACTCGAATCGTCCGGGTGCCGCCGGGCCGGCCGGCGACGCCCGCCCGCGCTCAGGCCGCGTACAGGTCGAAGGTCGAGGAGCGGCGCGGCCCGGACACCACGTCCAGCTGGGGATCGACGGCCAGCATCGCCTGGTGCAGGCGCTGCAGCTGCGGTGAGGGCTCCACGCCCAGCTCGCCGACGAGGCGGCGGCGGAGCCGGTGGTAGACCTCGAGCGCCGCGGCCTGCCGGCCGGAGCGGTACAGGGCGACCATCGCCTGCGAGTGCAGCCCCTCGTGCTCGGGGTGCCGGGCGATCAGGTCCATCAGCTCGGCGGTGACCTCGGCATGCCTGCCGAGCCGGAGGTCGGCGTCGATACGGCGTTCCCGGGTGACCAGCCTGCTCTCCTCCAGACGCATCGCCTCGATCTCCAGGATGGGGCCGACGCGCACGTCGACCAGGGCCGGCCCCTGCCACAGGTCGAGCGCCCTGCGGTAGCTGCGGGCGGCCCGCTCGTCCTCGCCGTCCTCGAAGCACTGCTGGGCCTCGGCGACCAGGCACTCGTACTCGTGGACGTCCACCGCCTCGGGCGGTATCTGCAGCAGGTAGCCCCCGTGCCGGGTGGCCAGCACGCCCTTGGCGGCGCCGGGGGCGCCCGGTCCCATGGCGGTGCCGAGCCGGCGGCGCAGCTGAAGGATGTACGTCTGCAGGGTGGTCAGGGCGCTCTGCGGCAGTTCGGTGCCCCAGATCTCCTCCATGAGGGTGGGCACGGGCATGACCCGCCCCGGGTAGAGGGCGAGCAGGGCCAGGATCTGCCGTGGCTTCCCGGCCGTGGGAACGATCGACATCCCGTTGACGTCGGCACTCAGTGGACCCAGAACACGTATCTTCATGGTTTCCTCCCCGTACCTCGACGGCTGTACTCGGCTGCCGAGCCGGTGTGCGAATCGGTGCCCGAGGCTCGTCGATTTTGCGCCGCGCGGGGATCTGCTGTCCTTTCCCCACGACATGAACACGAGCCGCACCGTATCCCGCCGCAACCTGTCCGTCGTGAATTCTCGAGGAGTCGTCGAGTGGTTTTCCGGTGTCGCTTCCCGGGCCGGGTCTGACGCCTCTCTGACGTCTGGCTGACCGGGGGGAAAGAGCGTCGGGAGCCGTCTTCCTTCCGGGTACGGCCGCTGTTAGCTTTTCGCGGCATGGAGACCACCGAAAGCGCCGGACGGGACGACGGCCGGGCGGTGCCCGAGGGCGCGGACCCGCTGACGCGCAATCTGCTGCGCCAGATGGTAGCCCGCGGCATGCAGCTGCCCGAGACGGAACTGCCCGGCGACGACGAGGATCTCGTGGACCACGGCCTGGATTCGATCACCGCCATGTCGCTGATCTCCGCCTGGCACCGGCGCGGCATCGAGGTCGGATTCCCCGAGCTGATGGCGCGTCCCACGCTCGGCGACTGGTGGCTGCTCATTTCCCGCCGGAAGTCCGCGAACGCCGCATGACGTGAACTCGAAGGGGTCCGGAAAAACGCTGGAGGCACGCTCGCGCCCGTCCCCGGAGTGACCGTGACCGTCTATGGTCCGACAGCGGAGGAATCAAAGCCGCCCTTTCCGGCCAGCCGGAATCGGATCACCAGACGGAGCCATCCATGGAATTCGGCGTGAACTTCTTTCCGGTCGTCGACCCGGAACGCAAATCCGCGAGCACGTACTACGACGAGAGTCTCCGGCTGGCCGCGCTCGCCGAGGCCCTGGGGTTCGAGCATGTGCAGACGGTGGAGCATTACGGCTCCCCGTACGGCGGCTACAGCCCCGACCCGGTGGTCTTCCTGACCGCCGTGGCCGCGCGGACCAGCCGGATACGGCTGGTGACCGGCGCGGTCATCGCGGCGTTCGCGCACCCGGTGCAGATCGCCGCCCGCCTGGCACAGCTCGACAACCTGTCCCACGGGCGGCTGGACGCCGGGTTCGGACGGGGCTTCCTGCCCGACGAGTTCGACCTGTTCGGCGTGGACATGGCCGAGAGCCGCACCCGCTTCGACGAGGTCGTCGACGCCTGCGTAGCTCTGTGGAGCGGACGCGAGGTGCGCTTCGAGGGCGAGGTGCACCGCTTCGGGCCGGTCACCGGCTTCCCCCGCCCCTACCAGCGCCCGCACCCCCCGGTGTTCGTGGCGTCGGCGACCAGCGCCGCGTCCTGTGCGCTGGCCGGTGAGCGCGGCCACCACCTCCAGGTGGTCCCGTCCGTCACCAGCCGCGAGCAGCTCACCGCGATGACCGCGGCCTACCGAGGGGCCCGCGCGGCCGCCGGCCACGAGGGCCCGGGCCGCATCCAGATCAAGTACACCTGCTACCTGGGCGAGGACCGGGCCACCGCACTCGCCGACGCGCGCGCCGGCGAGGAGAACTACGTGCGGACGATGGCCGGGGCGGTGGCCTCCTGGGCCGAGGCGCGCTCGGAGCAGTATCCGGGCTACGAGGCGTTCGTGGAGAAGGTCCGGGCCTACGACTTCGACAGGTCCCTGGCCGACCACAAGGTGCTGGCCGGCACCCCGGACGAGGTGGCCGCGCAGATCGAGACCATCCGCGGCTGGTACGGCGACGACCTGTGCCTGAGTCTGCAGTTCAACCCCGGCCACCTGCCGTTCGACCGTGCCGAGCGGGCCGTGGAGCTGTTCGCCCGCGAGGTGGCCCCGGCGTTCACCGGCGGCCTCGCCGCAGCGGCGTGACCCGGCCCGACCTTCAGGAGAGGCGATGTACGGCATATCCGGACCGTCCGAGGAGCTCCGCCTGTTCGTCTTCCATCACGCGGGCGGCTCCCACCTGCTCTACCGCACCTGGCCGGGCCTGCTGCCCGAACGCTGGGACGTGCGCCTGCCGGACGCGCCCGGCAGGGGGCGGCTGGCCGACGAGCCGCCGCTGGACGACGCGCGCCGGCTGGCGGGCTTCTTCCTGCGCCGCCTGGGCGCGGACCTGACCGGCCCGTTCGCGTTCTTCGGGCACAGCATGGGCGCACTGGTCGCCTACGAGCTGACCCGGCTGCTCGAGGAGGAGGGACGCGAACTGCCCGTCTGGCTGGGCCTGTCGGCGCGGGGGGCTCCCCGTCCGCTGGGCGACGGAACCCGGCGGCACGAGCTGCCGGACGACGAACTGCGCGTCCACCTCGCGGCCATGGGCGGCACCCCCGCCGAGGTGCTGCACGACCCCGACCTGTGGGCGATGTTCGGCCCGGCCATCCGCAACGACCTGCGTCTGGTGGAGAGCTGGCGGCCGCGCCCCGGCACCGCCCCGCTGACCGTGCCCCTCGCGGTGTACGGAGGACGGGCCGACGTGGTCGTCTCCCCCGGCCGCCTGGCCGGCTGGGAGGAGCACGCCGCGCACTTCCAGGGACTGCACCTGTTCGACGGCGGCCATTTCTACTTCCAGGACGACCCGGGGCCGCTGCTCCGGCTGGTCACGCGGCACGCCACGGCCGCGCTGCGGGCGCCGGCGGCGGTGAGGCCGTCATGACCGGCCGGCGGGAGGCGGACGCCGACGTCGTCGTGGTCGGGCTCGGCGCGTGGGGCGCCGCGGCACTGTGGCAGCTGGCCCGGCGCGGTCTGCGCGCGATCGGGGTGGAGCGCCACGGGCTGGCCAACACCAGTGGCTCCTCGTACGGGGAGAGCCGGATGTTCCGCACGGCCTGCCTGGAGCACCCCGGTCTGGTGCCGCTCGCCCAGCGCTCCCGGGAGCTGTGGCGGCAGCTGGAGACCGAGACCGGCGCCCATCTGCTGGATCCCACCGGGGCGATGCTGATCGGCCCGCCCGACGGCCGGATCGCCGGCGGTGCCCTGCGCGCCGCCCGGGAGCACGGCCTGGAGGTGCGGGTCCTGGACCGTGACACGGTGCAAAGGCGCTGCCCGGCCCACCAGGGGCTGGCGGCCGGTGACGTCGCCGTCGTGGAGCCGCAGGGCGGGCTGACCCTGCCCGAACGGACCATCCAGGCCGCGGCCGGGGCGGCCCGCGCGGCCGGGGCGCGGGTGCTCACGGACACCCGGGTGACGGCCGTGGAGCACGCGGGTGACGGTGTCGCCGTGCACACCGCCGCCGGACGGGTGCTGCGCGCCGCGCAGGCCGTGCTCACGCCCGGCCCGTGGCTGGGCCGGCTGGTCCCCGGGCTGCCGCTGGAGGTCGTGCGGATGCCGACGACCTGGTTCACGCCCGACGAGCCGCACGAGCGGTTCGCGCTGAACCGGCTGCCGGTGTTCATGCGGGAGATCGACGGCGGGGACGTGCTGTGGGGGCACGGCACGCTGCCCGGCCGCAGCGAACTGAAGCTCGGCCTGGAGGACGGCGGGAAGCACTTCCGCGTCGTCGACCCCGACACCATGGACCGGTCGGTCGCGCCGGCCGACTGGGAGGTGCTGGCGGACCACCTGCGGTGGGCGGTGCCGGGCGCGGGCCGGGCGCCCTCGCGCGCGCTGGCCGGCATCTACGCCCGCACTCCGGACGGCCAGTTCGTCATCGGGCGGCCGGGGCGTGACGCGCGGATCGTGGTGGCCGGCGGATGCTCCAGCCACGGTTTCAAGCATTCCCTGGGCATCGGCGAGGTGGTGGCCGACCTCGTGCAGGGCAAGGAGCCGTCCGTGCCGCTGCACTTCACCGACCCCGACCGCTTCTGAGTGACATGCGAGGAAGAGATGCAGTTCCGCATTCTCGGTCCCGTTGAGGTCCACGACGAGCGCACCGGGCTCAGGATCCTGCCCACGGGCGCCAAGCAGCGCGCCCTGCTGGGGGCGCTCGTGGTGAAGTCGGGGCAGATCGTGTCCGTGCACCGGCTCATCGACGAACTGTGGGGCGAGCATCCGCCGGCGAACGCCACCAACGCCCTCCAGGCCCATGTGGCCCGGCTGCGCCGGCTGCTGCCGGTGCCGTCCGCCGGGTCGGGCGAGGCCCACCACGAGTGGATCGTCACCCGCTCCCTCGGCTACGTGCTGCGCCTGGGGTGTGCCACCACCGACGCCGAGCGGTTCAACCGCCTGGCCGCCGAGGGCCGGGCGGCCGCCGTCTCCGACCCGGGGCACGCCGCCGAACTGCTGCGCCAGGCGCTCGCGCTGTGGCGGGGGCCGGCGCTGGAGGGCAGTGTGCGCGGAGACATCTGCGCGGCCGAGGCGGCTCAGCTGGAGGAGAACCGGCTGACCGCCCTGGAGGCGTTGTACGACGCCTGTCTCCGGGCCGCCCGGCACGACGAGATCACCGGCGAACTGGAGGAGCTGACCGCCGACCACCCGATGCGGGAGCGCTTCTACGACCTGCTGATGGTGGCCCTGTACCGCTGTGGCCGCCAGGCCGAGGCGCTCGGCGTCTACGACCGCGCGCGCACGCGTCTGGCGCACGAGCTGGGCGTGGAGCCCGGGCCGGTGCTGCGCGGCCGTATGGAGGCGATCCTCCATCACGACCCGTCGCTCGCCGTGCCCGGCCCGGCCGGCCCGCCCCGGGCCTCGGTCCGTTCCCTGCCCCGCCCGGCGGGCGGCGAGGACGTACCGGGCTCCGGGCACGAGGCCACGGTGGTGACGCTCACCGACGAGATCGCCCGTCTGCGGCGCCGTGTGGAGCGCCTCACCCTGGAGCAGGAGGCCCTGATCCGCCGTTTCGACCTGCTCTCGTCCCAGGCGCCGGCCCGGGCCCGCTGACGGCGCAAGCCCGGGCGGCTAGGCCGCTGCGGCCGCGGGCAGGGCGGGGACGGGGGTGTGGAAGGCCCTGCGGTACCACAGCAGGGGGTCCGGGGCGGACTCGGCGGTGCGGGCGTCGGTCACTGCGCCGAGGACCAGGTCGTGGTCGCCGGCCCTGACCACGTCGGCGGTGCGGCAGCGCAGCAGGACCCCGGCGTCGGGCAGGTAGGGCGTGCCGGTGCCGGGCCAGCCGGCGAAGCCCGCGCCGGCGAACCGGTCGACGCCGTGGGTGGCGAACCGGCGGGCCAGTTCGCCGTGGTGGGCGACCAGGACGTTCACGGTGAACTCCGGCGCGCCGGTCAGCGCTTCGTGGCAGCTGGAGCGGTGGTCCACGCCCACGAGCACCATCGGCGGGTCCAGCGACACGGAGGTCACCGAAGTGGCGGTGAAACCGCGGCGCCGGCCCGCAGGATCGAGCACGGCGACGACGCTGACCGGCGCGGCCAGGTGCGCCATCGCCTCGCGGAAGGCCTGTGCGGTGGTGTGGGAGGTGCCGGCGGCCCGGTCCTCCGTCGGGGGGTGTGTCCTCACGGTCGTCTCCTCGGGTCCTACGTCAGTCGGATCGGCCGGCCAGGCCCGCCGGGGCCGGGGGGCTCCGGTGCGGCACGGGCAGCGGCAGCTCGCGCGGGGTGGGCCGGCCCCAGGGGAACCCGTCGTGGACGAACAGCCGCCGTGCGGGACCGGAGTTCTCCCTGCCGCGTTCCACAGCGAGCGACACCAGCACCTCGGGCCGGGGCTGGAGTTCGACGAACGTCCAGCGCTCGGCGGTGTCGTCGTCGGGCGGCCGGAAGCGCAGCACACCGCGGTCGTCGGCGAGTTCGAAGGCGAAGGAGTCGAAGGGGAGCCCGAGCCCCAGTCCGCGCGCCTTCGCGTACGCCTCCTTCAGCGTCCACAGCCGCAGCGTGGCGCGGTCCCGCTGACGGCCGGGCGGCAGTTCGGCGAGCCGCGCGCGTTCCTCGCAGGAGTAGCTCTGGACGATCCAGTCCAGGCCGCGTTCGGCGGCCCGGTCGGTGCGCTCGACGTCGACGCCGACGCGGCGTCCGTGGCCCACGGCGACGACGTTGTGTCCGTGCGCGTGCGACAGGTTGAAGTCCGGTACGGGCCGGCCCGGGCCGTCGCCGAACGCGGACCGCAGGAACGGACGGCCGCGCGAGGAGCGCCAGATCGCCGCCTCGGCCTCCGGCACCCCGGTGACCAGGCTGAGCACGCGGCGCACCAGCACATGGGCGACGAGGTACTGACGCCGGTCGCGCGGGAACATGAAACGCCGGGCCACGTCGTGTTCGTGCTCGTCCAGCCAGTGTTCGGCGAGCGTCTCCGCCAGGGGCTCCTCCAACGTCTCGTTGGGGCAGAACCACAGGTGCACGCTGCCCGGGTCCGGCCCGGCCGCGAACCCGCTCACCGAGGGCCCGCCGCGCCGACCGCCGCCCCGCGCTCGCGCCGGATCTGCCGCAGCATGCCGGTCAGCACGGTGCCGGTGCCCATCTCGGTGAACTCCGGCTCGGGTCCGTACTCCCCGTCGAGGATCGACTCCATGGTCCGGCACCAGCGCACGGGCTGATGGATCTGCTGGAGCAGCAGGTCGCCGATCCGCTCCTGCTCGTAGGGGCGGGCGGTGGCGTTGGCCAGGACCGGGACGGTGAGCGGCGCGAAGCGGGTGGCCGCGACGACCGGGTAGAGCCGCTCGGCCGCGGGGGCCATGTACCGGGAGTGGAAAGGGCCGCTGACGGCGAGGCGCCGCACCGCGCGGGCTCCCGCGTCCTCCAGGATCGGCCCGGCCTCCTCCAGGTCCTCCACCGGCCCGGCCAGCACGATCTGGCCGGGCGTGTTGAGGTTGGCGAGGTCGAGGGAGCCGAATCCGGCGCGCAGCAGCAGGAAACGCAGCCGGGTCTCGGGCAGGCCGATCACCGCGCTCATTCCGCCGCCGCCGGTCCGTGCCATCGCCTCGGCGCGGGCGGCGACCAGGCGCAGTCCGTCGGTGAAGCCGAACGCGCCCGCGGCCTGGAGGGCGTTGTACTCGCCGAGGCTGTGGCCGACGGCGAGGTCGGGCCGCTCCCCCGTGTCCTCCAGGTGGGCCTGCAGCGCGAGGGCGTTGACGGCGAACATGGCGGGCTGGGTGTAGCGGGTGTCGCCGAGCCGGCCGTCGGGGTCCTCCAGGCACAGCGTGCGCAGGCTGTAGCCGAGCACGTCACTGGCCTGCTCCTCCAGTGCGGGGAAGCGGTCGAACAGCTCCCGGCCCATGCCGACGCGCTGGGCGCCCTGGCCGGGGAACATGAAGATCCGGGTCATGGTGATCACTGCCTGTCAGACGGTGGCGGGCGGGTGGGCGGGGTAGGCGGCCTCGGCGAGCGCGCCCAGATCGGCCGCGGTGAAGAGGTCCTCCAGGGACGGCTCCCGGCCGCCGTCTGCGGCGATCCGCGCGGCGATCCGCAGCAACTGGCGGCTGGTGGCCCCGAGTTCGAACAGGTCACGGCCGGGGGTGAGCCGCTCGGCCGGCACACCGGTCTCGGCGGCGACGATCCGCGCCAGCCGCTCGAACCCGCCGGCCGCGAGGTCCCTGCCCGCTCCGGCGCCGCCGGCCGGGCCGACGCCGGGACCACAGGAGTCCTCCTCCGGCGCGGGGCCGGTTCCCGGTGGGCGGACTGTGCCGGGCGCCGGGGCCGGCTCCTCGGCCGGGCCGAGTCCCCACATGCGGCCCAGCCGTGCCGAGAGCCCGTCGGCCCGGCTCGCCGCACCTGTCGTCGGCAACGGGAAGGAGACCTGGTTCAGCGGTGTGGCCGGCAGGGCGGCCCGGGGCGCGTCGACGGGCGGCCAGGCCACCCGCTCGCCCGCGAGCCACCCTCCGGTGGGCGCCAGTTCGTCCGCCGGCGCGGAGGCCGCCAGTTCGGCGATGCCCGCTCCCCCCTGCCGGACGCGCCGCGCCAGCGCGCGCAGTCCGGCCGGCGCGGTCGCGCGGCCGGTCACCAGGACGGCTCGGGCGGGGCGGTCGGTACGGCCTTCGCGCAGGGTGCGGGCCACCGACGCCACGGTGAGGCCGGGGTCGCGTTCCCAGGCGTCGGCCAGGCGGTCGGCGAGGAGGGCCAGGTTCTCCGGCGTGTCGGCCGACAGCGGCAGGGCGCGCACCGTGCCGTCGTCGGCGCTCGGCGCGCCGGCCGGCGGCTCCTCGACGACAAGGCTGCCGTACGAGCCGCCGCCGGCGAAGCCGTTGACCAGGACGCGCCGAGGGCGGCCCGGCGCGGTACGCCAGCGGTCCGTCCCCGGCCCCGCCAGGGCCACCGGCCCCGTGGCGCGGGCGACGGCCGGGTTCACGTCCGCGGACCGGACCGTCGGGTACACCTCGGTGCGGCGGAACTGCGTGATGACCTTGCCCAGCTGGGCGAAGACCGAGGCGGCCTCCAGATGCCCGGTGTTCGGTTTGACGGTGCCCACCGGCACCGTCTCCCCCGTCCCGGCGTCGGCGGTGAAAAGCCGGCTCAGGGCGGTGAACTCCAGGGCGTCGGCGAGAGCGGCGCCGGCCGCGGCGGCCTCCACGTAGCCGATGTCGGCGGGTGCGAGGCGGGCGTCGGCGAGAGCGGAGCGCATCGTCTCCTCCTGCCGCTGCGGGTCGGGCACGCCGAACTGGCGTGTGGTGCCGGAGTGCTGGAGCGCCCCGCCGCGCAGGACGGCGTGCACCGGGTCGCCGTCGGCGAGTGCCTGTTCCAGCGGCTTGAGCAGCACGGCGCCGACGCCTTCGCCGACCAGCCAGCCGCTCGCCCGGTCGGTGAAGGCGCAGGAGTCGGGGTCCTCGGCGATCAGCCCCATCCCGGACAGGACGTCGAGGTGGTCGGGGTGCAGCACGAGGTTGGCCCCGGCGGCCAGGGCGGCGGGGCAGCGGCCGTCGGCGACGGCCCGGTAGGCGGCTTCCACGGCGGCGAGCCCGGACACGCAGCCGGTGTCGAGCAGCACGCTCGGCCCGGTCAGCCCGAACGCGTGCGAGGTGCGGTGGGCGAGGCCGCCGCGGGTGGCGTGGGTGCCCTCGTCGGGGCGTCCGGCGGCCCGGGCGGTGACGCCGTGGAGCGCGTGGTCGTGCCACATGGACCCGGCGAACACTCCGACCGGTCCCTGCTCGGCCAGCCGTGCCGGGAGGACGGCGGCGTCCTCGAAGCAGCGGCGGGCCACGGACAGCAGCAGCCGTTCCTGCGGGTCGACGGCCGGACCCTCGTCGGGGTCCATCCCGAACTCCTCGGCCTCGGCGGCCAGGACGTCCTCGAGGTAGCCGCCGACGGCGGCGCCGGCACGCCGGGCGCCGGAGGTCAGCGGCGCCCAGCGGTGTCCGGGCACGGGCCCGATGGCGGTGCCCCCGTCCGCCAGCAGCACGTCGAGCTCGTCCAGGGTGCGTGCGCCGGGCAGCTCGGCGGCGAACCCGACGACGGCGACCGCCGTGCGGCCGTCCGCGGCGCCGTCGTCCGCGGCGTGAGGAGCCGCCTCGGCGTGAAGGGCCGCCTCGGCATGAGGGGCCGCCTCGGCATGAGGGGCCGCCTCGGCATGAGGAGCTGCCGCGGCATGAGGGGCCGCCTCGGCATGAGGGGCCGCCTCGGCATGAGGGGCCGCCTCGGCATGAGGGGCCGCCTCGGCATGAGGAGCTGCCGCGGCGTGAAGGGCCGCCTCGGCATGAGGGGCCGCCTCGGCATGAGGGGCCGCCTCGGCATGAGGAGCTGCCGCGGCGTGAAGGGCCGCCTCGGCGTGAAGGGCCGCCTCGGCATGAGGGGCCGCCGCGGCGTGAAGGGCCGCCTCGGCATGAGGGGCCGCCTCGGCGTGAGGGGCTGCTGCGGCGTCGGCCCGGAGGGCGTCCCGGCGGGCCCGCACGTCAGCGGTGAGCGCGCCGCCCCACAGCGACAGCAGCAGCTCCTGGTCGTCGTCCGCGCCGAAGTCGGCGCGGACGGCGTCGAAGTCCATCTCGCCGACCGCGCACAGCCCGAGTCCCCGCCCGGGTGCGCCGGTGAGCAACAGCTGGGCGATGTGCCCGGCTTCGACGGTGGAGAACCGGGCGGCGTTGCGCTCGCCGTAGGCCGGTGCGATGGCCGCCGGGGTGGAGAGCAGGAAGATGCCGAAGGCGGAGCCCTCCACCAGGGCACGGTTGTGGAAGACGTGCAGGTCGGTGCCGTAGCGGGCGTCGGGAGCGAGGGCGATCAGAGCCCGCTCGGCGGGATGCAGGTAGTACAGGCCCGGGTCGGCGCCGGCCACGGCGCCGGGCGCCAGGTACACATAGACCTGCACCGGGTAGAAGCCGCCGCCGGAGGGGTAGCGCCGCTTGGCCCGCCCGTCGAGGTCGCCCCAGGTGACGGTGGCGAGCAGATCGAGCAGGTCGTCCGCGGGCACCGGCCCGGCGGCGAAGTCCCGGAAGGACGACGCGTCGAACAGGGCCAGCGTCTCGGCGGGGCCCGGTGCGGGCACGGGCAGCCGGGGCAGCGAGGCCGGCAGCCGCCGTTCGGCGATCCGCGCCTGTTTGAAGGCCGCCTTGGCCTGCGGGTCGAGGGCGATCCGCACGTCCGTCCCCGTGGCGGCCGCCGGTGCGGTGCCGTCCCGGCCCGCCGCGGCAGGCGCGAGGCCGTCCGCGACGGCGCGTGCCGTGGGCGTGCGGATCAGCACGTCGACGGGGGCCGTCCGGCCCGTGGCGGATTCGATCTCCTGGGCGATGCGGATCATGCTGAACGAGGTCGCGCCCAGGTCGAACAGGTCGGCGTCGGGATCGACGGCGGGCAGGTTCAGCACGGCGGCGGCCGTCCGGGCCACGTCCTCGGCGGTGAGCCCGGCCGGGGCCGTTGCCCGGGCCGGACCGGTACCGGGGGCGGCCGGCAGGGCGGCGGCGGTCAGCGCGGCGAGCGTCGGCCCGCTGATCAGCGCGTCGACCGGCAGCGAGGTCCCGGTGATCCGTTCGATCTCCTGGGCGAGGCGGATCATGCTGAACGAGGTCGCGCCCAGGTCGAACAGGTCGGCGTCCGCGTCGATCCCCTCCGCCTCGGCCACCCCGAGCACCTCGGCGACGGCCGCGCGGATCCGTGCGGCCCGGCCGTCGTCCGCGGCTCCCGTGCCAGGGGCGGCGTCCGCCCCCGGCAGCGCGCGCGGGCCGGGCTCCGGGGCCGCGTCGAGGAGCCGTCCGGCGGCCTCGCGGTCCAGCTTGCCGTTGGCCGTCAGCGGCAGCCGGTCCACGAAGAGGAAGCGGCTCGGGACCAGATACGGCGGCAGCACCTGCGAGAGGGCCCGGCGCAGTTCTCCGACGCCCGGCGCCCGGCCGGGCGTGCGCGCCACACAGACCGCGGCCAGCACCTGTTCGCCCGACGCCTCCTCACGCACCGGGAGCACCCGCGCCTCGGCGACGGCGGGCAGCCCGGTGAGCGCGGCCTCGATCTCCTCGGGCTCGATGCGCAGTCCGCGCAGTTTGAACTGCCCGTCGATGCGCCCGAGGTAGCGGATCTCGCCGTCGTCGCCGAGCAGGCCGAGGTCGCCCGTGCGGTACAGCCGCGGGGAGGGATCCTGTTCGGGGAAGGGCGAGGGGACGAACCGTTCGGCCGTCAGTTCCGGGCGGCGGTGGTAGCCGAGGGCCACCTGCCTGCCGCCGATGAGGATCTCCCCGGGCGTGCCCGGCGGCACCGGCCGCAGCCGCTCGTCGACGAGGTGGATGCGGGTATGGGCGACGGGCCGTCCGATCGGCACCGTCGGCTCGTCCCAGTCGGGGCGGCACGCCCAGTGCGTGACGTCGACGGCGGCCTCGGTCGGCCCGTAGAGATTGTGCAGTTCGGGTGCGTCCGCGCCGGTGCCGTACACCTCGTAGAACTGCCGCATGGTCGCGACGGGCAGGGCCTCGCCGCTGGCGAAGACGTACCGCAGCGTGCCGCAGGCGGCGGCCCGCGGGTGGCGCAGGAACATGCCGAGGACGGACGGCACGAAGTGCGTGACCGTCACCGACTCCTCGTGCAGCAGGCGCGCCAGATAGGCGGGGTCGGTGTGGCCGCCCGGCCGGGCCACGACGATCGAGGCGCCGGCCACGATCGGCCAGAAGAACTCCCACACCGAGACGTCGAACCCGTAGGGCGTCTTCTGCACGACCCGGTCGGCAGGGCCGAGAGGGAAGCGTTCCTGCATCCACAGCAGGCGGTTCGCCACGCCCTGCTGGGTGTTGCGGCAGCCCTTGGGCGTCCCTGTGGTGCCGGAGGTGTAGATGGTGTAGGCGGGGTCGTCGGGGCCGAGTGCCACGGCGGGCGGGGCCGCGGGGTGCTCCGCGAGCGCGCGCCGGTCCTCCTCCCGGCCGGGGCACACCACGACCGCACCCGTCCCGGCGGGTACGGCGGCCAGGGCCTCGTCGGCGACGACGACCCGGGCGCCGCTGTCCCGGAGGAGGTGGCGTACCCGCTCGGGCGGGTTCGCGGGGTCCACCGGCACGTACACGGCGCCGGCCCGCACGATCGCGACGAGCGCGGCGACCAGGTCCTCGGAGCGGTCCATGTGCACGGCGACGTGGTCACCGGGCCGGACGCCGAGGGCGTGCAGGTGGCGGGCGAGCCGGGCGGTGCGCCCGGCGAGTTCGCCGTAGGTGACGGTGTGTCCGCCGAACCGTACGGCGACCCGGTCGTCCCGTCCGGTGAGCCCGGCCTCGACGAGCTCCACCAGGGTCACGGGAGCGCAGGTGTCCACGGGTGCGGCGAGGGGGGCCGGGGCCGTGTCGCCGGTTCCGGCGTCCTCGGCGTCGGCATGGCCGTCGGCGAGTGCGGCCGCGTCGATCACCGCGGCCGGCGCGGGTGACGGTTCGTCCCCGTCCACGAAGCGGCGCACGCGGTGCGCGTAGCGGTCGAACATCGCCTTCAGGCGGTCGGGGTCGAGCGCGCCGTCGGCCGCGTCCCACTGGCCGATCAGGTCGTCCCCGGTCAGCAGCGGCACATGGTCCAGGGCGACCTGCGCGGTCTGTGACTGGCTGGTGCGCAGGCGCACGCCCCGCGGGTGCAGCGCCGGGTCGATCTCGGGGACGCGGGTGAACACCACGGGCAGCCGCAGTGCCCCGCCGGAACGGAACACCCGGGTGCGCAGTTCGCCGAGTCCGGGGCAGCGTTCGTGGCGTTCGAGGTCGGCGCGGACCCGGGACCACAGTTCGCGGGCGCGGTCGGCGAAGGACGCCGGGAGGGTGTCGTCGACGACGACCCAGGCCAGGCGGGTGAAGTCGGCGACCATGCCGGCGGCGCCCGGGAGCGTGCCGGGCCGGTCCCAGGACACGACCGTCACGGTGAAGGGGCCCCGGTGGCCGAACTCGGCGCGCAGTGCGTCGGTGTAGGCGGTGAGCAGCACGAGATCGGCGGGGACGCCGAGTGCGGCGGCGCGCTCGGTCAGCCGCCGCCAGGAGCCGAGCGGGGCCGCACGGTGCCTGCGCGCCGCGTCGGGGGCCGGTTCGGGAAGCCCGGGCCCCGGGGGGAGCGTCACGAACTTGCGCCGCCATTCGGCGCGGGCCCGCGTGTGCTCCTCGCTTCCGTGGGCCCGCCGCTCGGCGAGGGCGCGCAGGTGGGGCACGGGGTCGGCGGGTTCGGTGAGCACCGAGTCGTCGCCGTCGTGCAGGGTGAAGAGCTGGCCGAACAGCAGGGCGAAGCTGCGGGCGTCGGCGAGGAGGGCGTCGAGCACGACGTGCAGCACGGCGGTGCCGTCGGGCAGGGTGCTCGCCTCGAGGGCGTACATCGGGCGGCTGCCGAGCGGGAAGGTGCCCGCGCGCAGCCGCTCGGCGACCGCGGCGAGGTCCGCCTCGGGGTCGGGGGACGCGGTCAGGTCGTGCCGGGCGATGCGGTAGGCCGGGGTGTCCGCCCGCGGGGCGACGGCGAGGGTGCCGTCCTCGTGCACGGCCGCCCGCAGCATCGGGTGGTGCGCCACGAGCCGGTTCCAGCACCGCTCCAGGCGGTCGAGGTCGTGCCGCTCCAGCAGGAACTCCTGGTAGACGCGGGTCTCGGCGGCACCGCCGAGTGCGCCCATGCGGCCGACGAGGTAGGCGGACTGCACCTCGGTGAGGGGCACGGGCCCGTCGTCGGGCGCGGGCGGGCCGGGGGGGCGGTCGAGGGCGTCGGCGCCGTCCCGCGCGAGCTGCTCCAGCGACTCCCGCAGCGCCGCGAAGGCCGCCTCGGTGCGGGTGGCGTCGAGCGCGGTCGGCGCGTAGTCCCAGGACAGCAGGAGCGCGCCTGCCCGTTCCTGGACGCAGGCCTCCAGGTGGACGCCCGAGGTGAGGGTGGCCGAGGCGGACAGGTCGACGTGGGCGGCCCAGTTGGCCGGGTCGTCGGGGGCATCGTCGAGCGCGGCGAGGCTGCCCAGGAGGCTGGTGAAGACGACGGGCACGGCGCGTCCCCGCTGTCCGCCGGTGGCCCTGGTGTGCTCGCGCAGGGCGCGCACCCCGCTGACCGCCGCATGCTCCAGGTCCTGCCACAGCCGGGTGCGCACCTGGTCGAGGCGGGCGCGCAGGGTGCCGCCCGTCGGCGGTGCGACGAACACCGACGTGGAGAGGAACGGCCCGGCCAGGCGAGCCACGTCGGGGTGCACAGGACGCCGGTTGTACGTCGTGAGGACCACCGGCAGGGGGTCGCGGCCGGCACCCTGCACGGCGGCGCTGCACAGGGCGAGGAGCAGCGCGGTCGGGGTGGCCCGGGCTTGTCTGGCCACCGCCTGGACCCGGTCCCAGCGCTCCGGTTCCAGGCTCAGCGTCAGCCGCCGGTGCGCGGGAGCGTCCGGAGCGGCGCCCGCAGGGTCCGTGGCCAGCGGCAGAGGGCGGTCCAGGTCGACGCCGGCCAGTTGGTCCCGCCAGTGGGCCAGGGACTCCTCGGGCGGTTCGGTGACGGCGGTGGCTTCGGCGTACTCCCGGAAGGTGATGCCGGGCGGGCGGGGGGCCGTGCCGTGCGCGTAGGCGGCGTACCACTGCTGGAGCAGCAGCGACACGCTGGGTCCGTCGGCGATCAGCTCGTCCACGGTGAACAGCACCCGGGCCCTTCCGCGGGGAAGCTGCGCCACGCGTACCGCGAACAAGGGCCAGCGGTGCGGGTCGAATCCGCTCAGCGCCTCCTGCCGCAGCCGGGCGAGCGCGGCCTCCGCCTCGTCCGGTGCGGCGTCCGTCAGGTCGGCGCGCCGGACGGCGTAGTGCGGCACGTCCCGCAGGACCGCCTGACGGCCGTCGGGCAGCAGGCGGGCCCGCAGCATGTCGGTGACGGCGACGACCTCGTTCCAGGCGGCCTCGGCCCTGTCGGTGTCCAGTCCCTCGGCGTCGAACTCGAGGTGGATCTGCGTTCCCGCGCCGGTGCCGCCCCCGAGCGTGCGGCCGACGTAGAACGATTCCTGTACTTCGGTGAGCGCGAACGGCTCGTACCGGGCGGCGGGGTCGGTCTGCGGCATGGCTGGGTTCTCCGGTTCCCTCTACAGGGTGGGCAGCGCGGACAGGTGGGCGACGAGTTCGTCGACGGTGGACTCGCTGAGCTGCTGGAGCGGCAGGGTCTCGCCGAAGCGCTCGGTGATCTCGAACCGGAGGTTCATCGCGCCGATGGAGTCCACGCCCAGCTCGACGAGGGTGCGGCCGGTGTCGACGGCGCCGCCGGCGCCGGGTCCGGCGGCCAGTTCGCCGACGAACTCCACGAGCCGCCGCACCCGTTCGTCCCCCGGGGCGGCAGCCTGCCCGGGTGCCGGCGTCGACGCGGCGGGCGCGGGTGACGGCGCGGGGCCGGGCTCGGCCGCGGGCTGCTGGATGCGGGCCGCGGTGACGGCCGGTGCGGCGGCGCCGGCCTCGTCGCTCTCCGGCAGCCAGTGCCGGGTGCGCAGGAACGGGGTGGCCGGCAACGGCACCAGCGCGGCACCGGTGTCGGGGGCGTGGCGGTCCACCTGCCAGCCGGTCACCCACAGGTCGGCCAGCTGCTCCAGGCGGCCCGCGCGCCACAGGGTGTCCAGGAGGCCGCCGGTCTCGGGCGCCTGTTCCCGCCCGGCCTCGACCGTGCCCGCGCGCAGGCCGGAGGCGGTGCCGCCGTCGGCGAAGCGGCCGAGCACGGTGGCGAGTTCGTCCGTCCCCGCGACCACCGCGGCGAGCCGTGCGGGGCCCGTGGCCCGCCCGGTGCGCAGGGTGCGGGCGACGGCGTGGAGGGGGGCCTGCCGGCCCGGCCCGGTGAGCC
Source organism: Streptomyces sp. NPDC014764 (assembly GCF_043082785.1). Lineage (NCBI taxonomy): Bacteria > Bacillati > Actinomycetota > Actinomycetes > Kitasatosporales > Streptomycetaceae > Streptomyces > Streptomyces sp. NPDC014764. Next base: position 39,235 of record NZ_JBIBXY010000026.1, read on the forward strand.
ACTGGGCCAGACGCCCGGCGAACGCCGTGAGGTGAGCGGAGGTGGGCGCGGACAGCAGGACGAGCTGCCGTGCGCCGGGGCGGCCTGCCGGTTCCGCCACGCCGGACCCGCCGGGACGGTACTCCTCCAGGACGACGTGGGCGTTGACGCCGCCCGCGCCGAAGGAGCTGACGCCTGCCCGCCGGGGCAGTTCGCGTCCGGAGGCGTCGCGCAGCCGGGGCCAGGGCGCTGCCTCGTGCTGCAGCCGGAAGCGGGAGCCGGCCAGGTCGAGCCCGGGGTTGCAGGGCTCGGCGTGCAGGGTCGGCGCGAGGGTGCCGTGGCGCATCTGCAGCAGGACCTTGGTGAGGGCCGCGACGCCCGCGGCCGACTCCCCGTGTCCGATGGCGGACTTCACCGACCCGAGCGAGCACGGGACCTCGGCGGCGGCCCCCTGGCCGTAGGTCTCGTTCAGGGCGGCGACCTCCACGGGGTCGCCCAGTTCCGTACCGGTTCCGTGGGCCTCGACGACGTTGACGGTGGCCGGGTCCACACCGCCGCGTCGCAGGGCCTGTCGCAGCACACGGGCCTGGGCGCGGGGGCTGGGGGCGGTGAATCCGTTGGTACGGCCGCCGTGGGCGACGGCGGTTGCGCGGATGAGGGCGTGCACGGTGTCACCGTCGGCGAGGGCCCTCGAGAACCGCTTGACCACCAGTGCCCCCGCGCCTTCGCCCGGTCCGAACCCGGCGCCTCCGGCGCCGAAGCTCCTGCACCTGCCGTCCTCGGCGAGGAAGCCGGAGCGGCGCAGCATGCGGAACCGGGACGGGTGCAGGTACAGGTTGACGCCGCCGGCCAGTGCGGCGGCGCACTCGCCGCGGCGCAGCGACTCCACGGCCAGGTGCAGTGCGACCAGGGAGGACGAGCAGGCGGTGTCGACGGGCTGGCTCGGGCCGCGCAGGTCGAGCAGGTACGACAGGCGGTTGGGCGGGGACCAGTGGTGGCCGGACGGCATGTCCCGCTGTCCGGCCGCCCAGCGCTCCGCGCCGAGCAGCGGGTAGTCGGCGGAGGTGATCCCGGCGAACACCCCGACGCTGCGGGCCTCGCCGTCGGCCGCGGTGAGCGCGTCGAGCCGTGAGCCGGTCAGACCGGCGTCCTCCAGGGCCTCCCAGGCGACCTCGAGGAAGAGCCGCTCCTGCGGGTCGACGTACGCGGCCTCGTGGGCGGACAGGCCGAAGAACGCGGGGTCGAAGGCGTCCACGCGGTCCAGGAAGTGCCCCTTGGCGACGACGCCGCGGCTGTCCCCCCACCGGTCGGCGGGCAGGTCGCCGACGGTGTCCTTGCCGACCAGCAGGTTGTCCCAGAAGGCGTCGAGGCCGTCCGCGCCCGGATAGCGTCCGGCGACTCCGACGACAGCGAACACATCGTCGTCCGAGTCCGAGTCCGGGTCCGGGCCCGAGTCCGGGTCCGGGCCCGGGCCCCTGTCCGGGTGCACGGACGCGGACGGTCCGGACGGTGCGGGCGGTGCGGGCCGGACGGGCGGCGCGGGCGGGGCGTCGCGCTCCGTGGCCGCGCCGTCGGAGGCGCCGCCGTCGGGGGCGGGCCGGGACGGTGTGAGCCGGCCCAGGTGGGCGGCGAGTTCTGCGAGGTCGCGCAGGCCGTAGAGCATCTCGGGGCCGATGGGCGCGATCCGGGTGCTCAGTCTCGCGGCGAGGGTGCGGATCATCACCGAGTCCAGCCCCAGGGCCTCCAGAGACGTGCCGGGCCCCACGGCGGACCGGTCGTGCCCGAGGGTCTCGGCGACCGTGCGGCAGACCAGGCCGAGCAGCCCTTCACCGCCGTCCGCGGACGTGAGCGTCCCGGTGGCCGGCTCCGGGTCCCGCGCGGGCAGCAGGCCGAGTCCTGAGAGGTGCTGCCGCCAGGCGTCGGCCCGTCCGTGGAAGACGGAGACGACATCGGGTCCGCCGGGACCCAGCAGCCGGTGCAGCGCGGCGAGTCCGGGCCCGGCGGGCAGGGGGACCATGCCGACGTGGTCCTCGACGACCTGACGGACCGGCTCGGGGATGGTCATGCCCGGCACGTCCCACAGCGGCCACTGCACCGACAGGGTGCGCCCGTGCCGCTCCCCCGCCGCCACGCGGGCGGCGCGGTGCGCGGCGAACCCGTCGAGCGCGCCGTTGGCGTAGGCGTAGTCGCACTGGCCGATGTTGCCGGTGACGGCGGCGACCGAGGAGAAGAGCACGAAGACGTCGAGCGGGAGCGCGGCGGTGGCCTCGTCCAGGGCGGCGGTTCCGGTGATCTTGGGGGCGAGCACGCCGGCCATACGGTCCGCGGTCTTGCGCAGCAGATAGGCGTCCTCGACCGTCCCGGCCGCGTGGAAGACGCCGTGCAGGGCTCCCTCGGCGGCGAGGACGTCGGCGACGAGGGCGTCGGCCCCGCCCGGCGCCGCCACGTCGGCGCGCACGTAACGCAGACGGCCGGAACCGTCCGCCGGGGGACGCGAGGCGGGGGCGAGGTCCCCGGCCGGGGTGCGGCCGCAGGCGACGACGCGGACACCGGGGTGCCGCAGCAGGTCCCGGACCAGGGCGAGTCCGATGCCGCCCATGCCTCCGGTGACCAGGTAGACGCCGTCCGGCCGGGGTGCGAACCCGGTGGCGGGCACGTCGGCGGAGCGCAGCACCCTGCGGGTGCGCCGGGGGCCGCGCAGATCGGCGAGGTGCCCGAACTCGGCCTCGGGCGCGGCCAGTTCCGCTTGGATGTGCGCCGTCGCGGCCGGGCCGTCGTCGGTGACGAGCAGGGCCCGGCCGGTCAGGCGCGGGTTCTCCTGCCGCAGGGTCTGGACCAGGGCGCGGGCGGCGTCGGCCCGCCGCGGATCGGCGGTGACGGCGATCAGGGTGAGCGGCTGGGTGCGGTGGGCGGCGAGGACCTGCCGCGCGGCCTCGAGGGCCGCGACGTCGTCGCCGGTCAGCCGGAGCACCAGCGCGGCGGCGTCCGGCTGGGGTGCGGCGGCCGCCCGGTCCGGCGGGGAGCCGCCGAGCACGGCGGCGAGGTCGCCGTGCTCGTCGTGCACGTACAGCGCGGTGCCGGGGCGGGGCGCACGCCGCGGCAGCGGGCACTCCTGCCAGCCGGGGGTGTACAGCACCAGTCCGTCGAGCGGGTCGCGGCCGGCCCGGGGGCCGGCGGCGGCCGGCTCGTCGGCGGCGGCGGCGGTGAGCCCGGCGGTGTCTGCAATCCCGGCGACGGTGTCCGGCGCCGGGACGACGTGGTGCCGGTCGGGGACGAAGGCGTACCCGGGGGCGGGGACGCGGCGGTGTCGTGCGGGCGGGCAGATCCGGGACCAGTCGACGGGACGGCCCGCCGCGTAGCGCCTGGCCACTTCGCGCAGCGCGTCCGGATCTCCGTCGCCGGCCCTCTCCTCGACGCGGTCGGGAGCGGGGGCGTCCGGGCCGCCGGCCGGGACGGGACCGTCCGGCCCGGTGACGGTGCGCTCGTCGGGCGCTGCGGACGCCAGCGTGTCCAGCGAGGCGAGGAGTTCGGCACGGCCGGCGGCCAGGACCGCCGCCCGGTGGCGGTGGTGGTCGCGGGCGCAGGCGAGGGTGTGGGCGAGGTCGGGCAGGGCCGTCTGCGCACCGGCGGGCGAGCGGAGCCAGCGCGCCAGTTCGGCGGCCCGGCCGGTGACGGCCTCGGGCCGCCGTCCGGACAGCGGGACGAGCACCGGCGCCGCGGTGTCCGGCGCCGGCGGGGCCGGGCGTGCAGGCGCTTCCTCCACGACGACGTAGGCGTTGGTGCCGCTGAACCCGAAGGAGCTGACCGAGGCACGGCGGGGCCGTCCGCCGGTGGCGGGCAGACGGACGGCCGTGGTGGCCACGGTGAACGGGCCCTCGTCGAAGGGGATGCGGGGGTTGGGCTCGGTGCAGTGCAGCGACGGCGGCACCTGGCCGGTGCGCACCACTCCGACGGCCTTGAGCAGTCCGGCAAGTCCGGCGGCGGCCGAGGTGTGGCCGACGTTGCCCTTGACCGAGCCGACGGGGACGCTGCCGGCGGGACGGGCGGCCGGGGCGAAGGCCTCGTTGAGCGCGGTGACCTCGATGGGGTCGCCGAGTGGGGTGCCGGTGCCGTGGCACTCGACGTAGTCGATGCCGGACGGGTCGAGGCCGAAACGGTCCAGGGTGGCGGTGACGAGCCGGGCCTGGGAGGCGGCGCTGGGGGCGGTGATGCCGTTGGTGCGGCCGTCCTGTCCGATGCCGGAGGCGCGCAGCACCGCGTGCACGGGGTCCCCGTCGGCCAGGGCCCTTGTCAGCTGCTTGAGGACGACGACGGCGCAGCCCTCGCCGGGGACGATGCCGTCGGCGGCGGCGTCGAAGGGGCGGCAGCGGCCGGTCGGGGAGAGCATGCCGGCCCGGCTCATGAACACGTGCGGCAGTTCGGTGAGGTACAGGGTGACGCCGCCGACGAGCATCATGTCGGCCTCGCCGAGCCACAGGGCCTGGCAGGCCTGGTGCAGCGCGACCAGCGAGGACGAGCATGCGGTGTCGACGGTGACGGCGGGGCCCTTGAGGTCGAGGTGGTAGGCGATGCGCGCGGCGAGCAGGGAGTTGGAGTTGCCCTGCATCACCTGGGCGATCCGGGCGTGCTCGCTCTCCCGTTCGATGAGGTCCTGGTAGTCGTTCATCATGACGCCCGCGTAGACGCCGCAGCGCGTTCCGGCGAGGGCCGAGGTGCGCTGCCCGGCGTGTTCCAGGGCGCGCCAGGCCTCCTGAAGGAACAGCCGGGCCTGCGGGTCCATCAGTTCGGCCTCGCGCGGGGGCATGTGGAAGAACTCGGCGTCGAAGCGGTCGGCCCCTTCCACGAAGGCGCCCCACTTGCTGACCGACTTCCCCTCGGCGCCGGGGTCGGGGTCGTAGTGCTCGGCGATCCGCCACCGGTCGGCGGGGACCTCCGTCACGAGGTCGTCGCCGTCCAGCAGCCGCTGCCAGAAGGTGTCGGCGTCCGCTGCTTCGGGGAAACGGGCGCTGTATCCGACGACGGCCACGGGCTCGGGTACGTCCGGCCGGGGCGCGGCCGCCCGCAGCAGCTCCGCGGCGCGCTCCGGCGACACCGTGTCCGCCGGGGCCGTCAGGGAGGCGGCCGGGGTCTCCCGGCTCCCGGAGGCGGCGGCCCGGAGCAGGGCGGCGGCGGACGCGGCGTCCAGGGTGCCGTTCTTCACGCGGGTCAGGATCTCTTTGGCGTCCATGGGTTCCATCGGTCCTCGGGCGGGCGGGCGGCGGGCGGCGTCAGGAGGTCAGGCCACGGGGCTCGCCGTAGTCGGCGACGATGCGCTCCAGGACCTCGGGCAGCCGGAACGAGGTGCGGTGCAGGGCGGCTTCGCGGGCCACCGCGGCTCTTGTTTCGGCGAGCAGCGGCGCTGCCAGTTCCCGCTTGAGCAGTTCCAGCGAGGCCCGGGGGGCGCCGCTGACGGACCGGGCCAGTTCCCGCGCGGCGGCGGGCACGTCGGCGTGCCGCACGACCCGTACCGGAGCTCCGCGCTCCCGCAGTTCGGCGCCCCGGTAGTTGCGGGCCGAGAACAGCATCTCGGTGCCGAGTTCGCGGCCGAAGCGCGTGGGGAACAGATGCGTGGCGCCCATCCCGGGTGTGAAGCCGTACCGCATGAAGTTGGCGGCGTACAGGGAGCGTTCGCTGAAGACCGCGAAGTCCGCGTACAGCGCGAGCACCAGTCCGCCGCCGATGGCGTGCCCCTGCACGGAGGCGATCACCGGGAGCGGGCAGCGGGCGAACACCCGGAAGAAGTCGTCGGTGTCGAAACTTCCGTTTCCCTGGGCGAAGTTGATCAGTTCCCGACGTGTCCCGCCGGCGCAGAACAGCTCCGGGCGCCCTTCGACGAGGACGGCCCGGGTGCGCGGGTCGGCGACGGCCGACTCGACGGAGTCGACCAGTCCCGAGGTCAGAGCGGAGGAGAACGTGTTGCGTCCGCCGGGGTCGTCCATGGTGACGACGGCCACGGCTCCCTCCCAGGAGAGGCGGACGACGGACTCGGCGACGGGTGCGGTCATTCGGCACGCTCCGGGGTGGGGATCCGGTCCAGCAGCGGCTGGACCGCGGGGTCGGTGAGGCGGTCGAGGAAGGTGCGGCCGGCGTCCTGCCCCAGACGGGCGTCGCGGGGGAAGAGCCGGGACCGGTACGTCTTGAGCGCGCCGGCGGTGGACCGGTCCACCCGGCTGAGGGCCACCAGGGTGCGGCGCAGCGCCTGTTCCGGCTCGTCGGCGAGCAGGTCGGCGAGTCCCGCGGCGACCGCCGCCGCGGCGTCGAGGTCCTCGGCGAGCAGGGTGGCGGTGAACGCCCGCTGCTCGCCCGTTCTGCGGGTGACGAAGGGCAGCGCCATGGCGGGCACCAGTCCGACGAGCGCCTCGGTCAGCCGGAACCGGGCGCCGGGGCCCGCGAGCACCAGGTCGCAGGCGGCGGCCAGCCCCACGCCGCCCGCGGTGGCCCGGCCCTCGACCAGTGCGACGGTGACGACGGGGGTGCGCGTGAGCCGGTCGAGCAGAGTCCAGTACGGCAGTTCGCCCTCCGGGCCGGCCGCCGGCCGGGGGGCCGGGGCGGTCAGATCGGTGCCGGCGCAGAAGTGCTCGCCGCGGGCGGACAGCACCAGGACGCGGCAGGCGGGGTCGGCCTCGGCTGCCGCGACGGCCGCGTGCAGGGCGTCCAGCAGCTGCGGTGTGACGGCGTTGCGCCGCTCGGGCGCGTCCAGCAGGGCGTGCAGCACCCCCCGTGAGCGGCTCAGCGTCACCGGGGCGGCCGGGGCGGCGCTCATCGCGCGGCACCTCCGTCGAGCCACACGTACTCGCGGTGATAGTCGCGTACGGCCTCGAGGACCAGGCGGCGTCCGCCGGTGAAGCGTTCCTTGGTGATCCGGGGGAACCGGTCGAGGTCGAAGGTGAAGTTCCGCTCGCCGAACTTCAGTTCGGCCGTGGCGGCGAGCAGTTCGTCGTACTCCGGCATGCTCAGCCGGTAGCGCGCGTCCAGCGCCTCACGGATGCCCATGGCGCGCACGGCACGCTGGGAGTCGGGGGTGACGACGACGCTGTAGAACTCCGACGCACAGCCGGATCCGTAGGAGAAGACACCGACGCGCCGCTCCCGGTCGACGACCGCGTTGTCGAGCGTGGAGGCCAGGGCGAGGAAGACGGTGCCGGCGTAGATGTTGCCCACCTGCTGCGGGTACTGGACGGCGGCTCCGAGACGGGCGGTGAAGTCGTCCTCGACGGCCTGCGGCGAGATCCCGCGGCGCAGTTTGCGCAGCGCGGCGCGGTGGGCGCCCTTGACCATGCCGGGGAACGGTGTGTGCATGGCGAGCAGGTCGAAGGTGTCGACGAAGTCGGCGCCCTCCACCTTGCGCGCGTAGTCGGCGAAGGCGCCCTTGAGGCAGTCGATGTACGTCAGCAGGGACAGGTCGGTGTCGCCGGCCTCCCGCTCGGGGTCGGGGCGGCAGGTGTCCATCACCTCGTAGCTGTGCAAGCCGTTGGCCCCGTGGTCGAAGGCGGCGACCACGGGGCGGTCGGAGACCAGCATGGCCATCGCGCCCGCGCCCTGGCTGGGCTCGACGTAGGTGTGCGGCACGGGGCGGGCCACGTCGCTGCTGATGACCAGCGCCTTGGTCCCCTCGAAGGGGCTGGCGGCGACGACGGCCGCGGCCATCTGCAGGGCGGCGGTGCCGCTGTAGCAGGCTTGTTTGGTCTCGAACAGGCGGCAGCTGCGCGGCAGTCCGAGGTGGTCGTGGACGTAGGTGGCCAGCGACTTGCCGAAGTCCACGCCCGACTCGGTGCCGACGATCAGCAGTTCGATGGAGGAGCGCTCCTCCTCGGTGAGGGCGTCCACGATCGGCTTGGCCGCGTTGACGGCGAAGGACACCGCGTCCTCGCAGTGCAGCGCCACGCTCTTGCGCGCCATCATCAGGTTGCCGATCCGGCTGTCGTCGAGACCGCGTGCCGCGAACAGCGTGGGGACGTCGACATAGGTTTCGCCGCAGTACGCGTTGATGGCTTCGATGCCGACCTGCTTCATGGTCTTCTCCGTTAACTACAGGGCAACTACGGGGCGGGAGCCGAGGGGGAGGCGGGGCGGCCGTCGCACGGCAGACGCAGGACGACGCAGGCGTTGATGCCGCCGAAGGCGAAGCTGTTGCTCAGCGCCGTGCGCAGCGGCAGCGGTTCGCTCGTGCGTCCCGCCAGCGGCAGGTCGGCGCACGGGTGTTCCAGGTGGGGGTTGGGGTGCACGGCGCCGGCCCGCAGCTGGGCGACGACCGCGACGGCCTCCATCAGTCCGGCGGCGGACAGGCAGTGGCCGGTGAGGGGCTTGGTGGAGTTGACGCGGAGGGTGCCGCGGTCGCCGAACACCTTCCGCAGGGAGGTTGCCTCGGTCTCGTCACCGAGGACGGAGCCGGTGCCGTGGGCGTTGACGTAGTCGACGTCGTCGGGTGCGAGGCCGGCCGCGTCGAGCGCGGCGCGCATCGCCGCCGCCTGGCCCTCGGCGTCCGGCTCGGTGCCTCGCCGGGCGTCCAGCCGCTGGCCGCAGCCGACGAGCTCGGCGAGCACCGGCGCGCCCCGCTCCCGGGCGGAGTCCGGCCGCTCCAGCAGCACGGCGGCGGCGCCCTCGCCCCGGACGAAGCCCTGCCGGTCGCGGTCGAAGGGGCGGCACATGCGGGCGGGCCGGTCCCGGAACCGTTCGTGGGCCAGCGCCCCGGCACGGCGGAACGCCTCGGCCTCCACCGGTGACAGCTCGGCCGCCGGGGCGACGACGAGGACCCGTTCGGCCCAGCCGGCCGCGACGGTGCGGGCCCCCTGGATCAGGGCGAGGGCGCCCGCCGCGGACGCCCCTCCGACGAGCCAGCCCTCCCCCCGGATGCCGGTCAGCTCGCTCACGGTGCCGATGACGTCGGCGTCCAGGTGGGTGAGCGCGTAGGAGGCGCGCAGCCTGCCCGGCGCACGGTGGTGGCCGAGAACGGTGTCGGCCTGGTGGGCGAGGGACAGGTTGCCGCCCGCGACGAGCAGGGCGGTGCCGTCCGCGAGCTGGTCGTCCGTCAGACCGGCGTCCCGCACCGCGCGCAGCGCCACGCAGGCGGCACTGCGGGCGGGCAGCGCGGCCCGGCCGGCGGTCCTGCGCAGCCGCGCCGCGGTGTCCGGGGCGTCGGCGAGGTGCCGGCCGGCCCAGCCGCCGAGGGTGAACCCGTCGAGCGCGGCGACGGGCAAGGCCTCCGGTGAGTCGTCCGGGAGCGTCACCGCGCTGCGCCCGTCGAGCAGGGCGGCGGTGAAGCCGTCCAGGTCGTCGGCGAGCGGGCTGAGGACGGCGGCGGCGGTCACGGCCACGGCGCCGGGGACCGGCGGGGTCATGCGCGGGCGCTGAGGGACTCGCGGAACACGGCGACGAGCGAGCGCAGGTCACCGGCGCCGGTCAGTTCGCTGTTGGGGACCTTGACGCCGAGTTCCTCCTGGGCGGCGATGACGACGTCCATGCGGTCGATGGAGTTCGCTCCCAGGTCGCGCATGCTGTGGTCGAGTGTGATCGCCACGTCGGCGGCCTCGGGGAGCACGTCGACGATCTGCGCGTGCAGGACGGCGAAGATCTCTTCGTCGGTCACGGTGAGTGCCTCTTTCCTCGGTTTTTCTCGGTTTCTCGGTTCTTCTCGGCTTTTTCTCGCTGTGGGCGCGCCGTCAGCTGTGCTGCGGCAGCAGTTGCAGGGCCTGCTCGACGGTGAGGCGGTTGTCCCGCACGGCCGCGAGCAGCGCGTCGAGTTCGGCGGCGGCGACGCCCGGGGCGGCGGAGGCCGGCGGGGGCGGGGCGGCGGGCGCGGTGCGGGCGGCGATGTGGGCGGCCAGGGCCCGGGGGCTGGGGTGGTCGTAGAGCACGCCGGCCTTCTCCTTCAGGCCGTAGGCGTTGTTGACGAAGGCCACGAACTCGGCGCCCAGGATGGAGTCCAGCCCCAGGCTGCTGAAGCTGGCGCCGGGGTCCACGTCGTGGATGTCGCAGTACAGCGTCTCGGCGAGCTGTTCGCGCAGGGCGTCGAGAACGGCCTCGACGCGGTCGCCGCCGGCCGGGACCGGGACGGGAGCCGGGGCGGCGGCCGGGGCGGGAGCCTGGGCGGGGACCGGCGCCGGGGAGGGCACCGCCTGCTCCGACAGCGGCCTCTGCGGGGCCCCGCCGCTCAGCTGCGCCGCGACGTGCCGCGCGAAGGCGTCCGGCGTCGGGTGGTCGTACAGCTCGGTGGCCTTGACGTCGGTGCCGTACCGGGCGTTGACCAGCGCCACGAACTCCACGCTGAGGATGGAGTCGACGCCCAGCGTCTGGAAGGTCTGCCCGGTGTCCAGCTCGCCCGGCTCGGTGTAGAGGACTCCGGCGAGCACCTCCCGCACCCCGTCCGCGACCTGGACGGCGAGGACGTCGTCGGCCCGGGCGGGCGGGGGCACGGCAGGGGGCACGGTGGAGGGCGCCGGGGCGGCGGGAACGGTGGCGCCGGCCGTCGGTGACGGCGCCTGTGCCGGCGCCGGCGCCGCCGTGGCCAGCGGCCTCAGCGAAATCTTGCGGTCAGGGGTCATGGAGGGCCTCTCCTGGGGTTCTGCCTTCGGTGGGGACGCCGGGGCCGGTCCGGCGGCCGGGGCGGCATCGCGCTGGGGGGCCGTGCCGCGCGTTCCGGTGGTTCCGGGACCGCGCTGCGGGCGGCCGAAGTCGCGCAGGTGGGGGCGGGAGAGCCGGGGCTCGTGCGAGGCGCTGCCCAGGCCTTGGCGGTGCAGGTGCCCGATCTGGAGGTCGTACCAGCAGCGGACCCGCTCGAACGGGTAGTGCGGCAGCGGCACCCGGCGCGCGTCCGGGCCGGCCCCGCACACCGCGACACGGTCGACGCGCCCGCCCTCCAGCCACTGCCGGACGGGGTCGTCGGCCGCCGCCCCGGTACGGGGCCGCGGACGTCCTTCCGCCACGGCGGCGAGCCCGTCGAGCAGCGCGTCCGGCGAGCCGGCGGCCACGGCCGCGCGGTGTGCCAGATCGACGCGTCCGGCGGCCAGGGTGAAGGCGACGTCGGTGAGCGCGGGCTCCTCGCCCCGCTCGCGGGCAGCCAGCAGGAAGGCCCGAAGATCGCGTGCGGTGGCGGCGAGCGCGGCGGGCGAGCGCGCGGACAGGAACACCACCACCGGACGCGGCCGTGGAGCGGGCCGGGGCGGAGCCGGGGGCGGGCCCTCCACCACGACGTGCGCGTTGCCGCCGCCCGCGCCGAAGGAGCTGATACCCGCGCGCAGCGGGCGCTCCGTCCCGTCGCGGGTCGCCCACGGCGTCACGTCCCTCTGCACGGTGAAGGGCACCCGGCCGAAGTCGATCTCGGGGTTGGCGGGGGTGGCGTGCAGCGACGGGACCAGGGTCCGGTGGCGCAGCTGGAGCAGCACCTTGGCCAGCGCCACCGCGCCGGCGGCGGACTCCAGGTGGCCGACGTTGGACTTCACCGAGCCGATGGGCAGCTCACCGGGTCCCTTGACACCGTCGCGGGCGAACGCGGTGGTCAGCCCGCGAATCTCGATGGGGTCGCCGAGTGCGGTGCCGGTGCCGTGCGTCTCGACGTAGTCGAGGTCGGCCGCCGTCAGTCCCGCGTCCCGCAGCGCCTTGGTGACCAGGTCGGCCTGGGCCCGCGGGTTGGGCACCGTGTAGCCGTTGGTCCGCCCCCCGTGGTTGGCGGCCGTGCCGCGGATCACGGCGTGGATGTGGTCGCCGTCGCGGAGGGCGTCGGGAAGCGGCTTGAGCACGAACGCGCCCACGCCCTCTCCTGGGACGTAGCCGTCGCCGCCCGCGCCGAAGCTGCGGCAGCGGCCGTCGCTGGAGGCGAACCTGCCCTGGCCCAGCATGAAGTACTTGTTGGGGTGGATGAGGACGTTGACCCCGCCCGCGATCGCCACCTTCGAGCTTCCGGCGCGCAGCGACTCCACCGCCAGGTGCAGCGCGGTCAGCGCGGAGGAGCAGGCCGTGTCGACGGCCGTGCTGGGTCCCTGGAAGTCGAAGAAGTACGACACCCGGTTGGCGATCGACCAGTAGGCGCTGTTGGCCAGTACCGGGTTGCCGCGCAGCCGTTCCTCGGCCTCGTGCAGCTGGTACTCGCCGTACATGGCGCCCACGAACACGCCGACGTCCTTGCGGTGCACCGCGTCGCCGCCGGTCACCAGGCGGTCGGGGGTGTAGCCGGCGTTCTCGACGGCGGCCCAGCAGGCCTCCAGGAAGAGCCGCGCCTGCGGGTCGACGGTGCCGGCCTCGCGCGGCGAGATGCTGAAGAGCGGCGCGTCGAACGTCTCGACGCCGTCGACGAATCCGCCCCACTTGGTGTACGTGCGGCCGACGCGGCTCTTGTCCGGGTCGTACAGGGCGTCGGCGTCCCAGCGGTCGCGCGGCACCTCGGTGATGCTGTCGCGGCCGGCCAGGAGATTGCTCCACAGCTGGTCGAGTCCGTCGGCCTGCGGGAAGCGTCCGGCGACGCCGATGACGGCGACGGCGCGCGGGTCCGCCTCACCGGCCGGCGACGGCGGCCGGGCCGGGGGCTCCCGGAGGGCCTGGGCGGCCGGCAGCGGCGCCGTCGCCGAGGCCGGCGGCTGGGGAGCGGGCGCGGGTTCCGGGCCGGCGGGGCGGCCGCTCCCGGTGAGCGCCGCGCACCGCTCGGGGAACTCCTCCGTGAGGTGCTCGGCGAGTTCGGCGACCGTGCGGCATTCGAAGAGCAGCGTCTTGGACAGGCGGCCGAAGTCGGCCTCCAGCATCTCCACGACGCGGACGGCGAGCAGCGAGTCGATGCCGAGGTCGTCGAAGGGGCGTTCCTCGGTGACGTCCTTCAGCGGGGTGCGGGTCGCTTCGGAGACGACGGCCCGCAGCCGCTCGGCGAGCACCGCGGCGCCGTCCCGGGTCCCGGGCGCGGGGGGTGGGGCCGCCGGGCCGGGACCGGGGGCGGGGGCGGGGGCCGGGGGCGCCGGCGAAGGGGCGGCGGGCGCGGGCCCGGCGGCGGCCGGGAGCGGCGCGGCCGGGTCCTCACTCAGCAGCGGGAACGACTCCAGCAGCCGCTGCCGGTCCCCGTGCAGCACGACGGGCGCCGGGTGTCCTGCGTCGTCGTCCGCCGCGAGCAGCGTCTCCAGGACGGCCAGTCCCGTCGCACCGGGCATCGGCCGCATGCCCCAGGTGCCGAGGACCTGTTCGGCGTCGCCGCCGGTGCGCATGCCGCCGTCGGCCCAGTAGGGCCAGCCGACCGACAGGGACCGTCCGTGGCGCAGTCCGGCCCGCGCCCGGCGGGCGCGCAGGGCGACGAGGGCGTCGGCCGCGGCGTTGGCGTAGGCGTAGTCGGCCTGGCCCGGACTGCCCAGTGCCCCGGAGACCGACGAGTAGACGACGAAGCTGTCCAGCGGCCAGTGGGCGGTGGCCTCGTCGAGTGCCACGGCCGCGGTCAGCTTGGCGGCGATCACGTCGGCGGCGTCGGCGGTCTCCTTGCGCAGGACGTACGCGTCGCGCAGGACTCCCGCGCAGTGCAGCACGCCGTGGACGGGGCCCTCGGCCCGAAGACGGCCGGCACGGTCGCGTACCGCCTCGGCGTCGGTGGCGTCGAGGCGGTGGTAGCGGACCGAGCCGCCGCTGCGCTCGGCGCGTGCGGTGAGCCGGGCCAGTTCGGCGGCGCGCTCGCCGTCGGCGGCGGAGCGGCCGGTCAGCACGACGTGGGCGGCGTACCGGTCGAGGAGGTGGTCGGCGAGCAGGGCGGCGAGGGCGCCCATGCCGTTGATCCAGTAGCGTCCGCCGCGCCGGAACGGCTCGCGGTGCGCCGCCGGGACGGGCAGCGGGCGCAGCGCGGTCGTGCTCGCCGTGCCGTCGTCCCCCACGGCCAGCCGCCGCGAGGCGGGCGCGGGCCGCCGGACGGCCCGGGCGAGGGCGGCGGGGCCGGCGCCGATGTCCAGGGCGAGCGCGGTCAGCTCGAAGCGGGGGTTCTCCCCCGCCAGGGAGCGTCCCAGCGCGGCGATCCCGGCGCCGGTGACGGCGGCCGCGTCGTCGAGGGGGTTGTCGGGGTACGGCACGATCACTCTGGCGCCGCGGCGGGCGAGCGGGCGCAGCAGGGCCCGCAGCAGGGCCAGCATGCGCAGCCCGGCGTCCGCGGTGCCGCGCGCCGAGGCGGTGATCGGCCACACCACCACGGGCGGGGCCGTGCCCTCGCCGAGCCGCCGGACCAGTTCGGCCCCGGTGGCGGTGGCCGCCTCGGGGTCCGGCGGGTCGTCGAGGACCAGGGCCGGGTCGTCGACCGGCGCGTCCCCGATGACGACGACGGGCCCGGGGGGCGCCTCGTCGGTCCCGGCCGGTTTCCCGGTCCGCCCGGAGGTCCCGCCGTCCGCCGCGGTGAAGGGCGCCGTGGCCGGTGCGAACAGATGCACGTCAGGGGGGAGTTCGCGGGGGGCGACGCCGTCCGGGCGCGGGACCGGGCGCAGGGCGAGGCCGGTCAGGGTCAGCACCACGTGCCCCTCGGGGTCCGCGACCGTCACGTCGTACTTGCGCACCCGGCGGCCGCGTCCGGCCAGCGGCAGCGGCCTGATGTGGACCCACACCTCCTGCGGGAGACCGGCGTGCAGGGTGAGCGCGTCCACGGCGAACGGGATGAAGGTCTCGCCTGCGAGGTCCTCCCGCAGCACACAGCCGATGACGGTCTGCAGGGCGCCGTCGAGGACGTACGGGGACACGGTGTCGCCGTCGGCGGGGGTCTGCGGGGCCTCGACCCGGGCCAGGGCGCCGTCCTGGCCGTGGCACAGTTCGCGCAGCACCTGGAAGGCGGGGCCGTAGGAGACGCCGTGATCGGCGAACCAGCGGTACAGGTCCGCGGGTTCGGCCCGGTCGGGGTGGGCCGCGCGCAGTGCGGCGAGGTCGATCCGGCCGGCCGTGGCGGGCCCGGCGGCGGTGATGCGGGCCTCGGTGTGCGTGACGTCGGAGGCCACGGTGACGGCGCCGTCGGCGACGGCGGCGCTCAGGGTGACGGTGCCGGTGACCTCCACCGGCCGGTGGAAGGCGATGTCGGTGAGGCGGGCGGTGTCCGTCCCGGCGCGCCGGACGGCGGTCAGGGCGAGGTCGAGCTGGGCCGCCGCGGGCAGCACAGGACGGCCGGCCACCACGTGGTCGGCGGCGAGCGGTTCGTCGGGGCGCACGCTACGTACCAGCGCGGCGCCCGGCCGGGGCCGGTGGACGCGGGCGAAGGGGTAGCCGGGCAGCCGGACGCGGCGCGGGGTGCGCGGTTCGTCCTCGGGTGCGGGCAGTGGGCCTTCGCCGGCCGCCCAGGCCCGGTACGCGTCCGGGACGCGCGCGGCGTCGAACCGGCCGTCGGCCGCGAACTTGCGCAGCTTGTCGCGTAGTTCGCCCGTCGTGGTGGCGCCGACGACGATCCGGGTACGCCGGTGGCTGCGGCCCTCGCGCAGGGTGTGCACGACATCCGGCAGGGACAGCGGCTCCAGCGCGTCGGCGAGCGTGCCGGCCAGCTCGCGCAGGGCGGTGTCGGTGTGCGCGGACAGCACGGCCCAGCGCGGTGCGCGGTCCGGGGCGTCGCCGGCCGCTTCCGCCGGGCCGGCCGGCGCGGGCGCCTGTTCCAGGACGACGTGCGCGTTGGTACCGCCGATGCCGAAGGAGCTGACGGCGGCGCGCCGTGGTCCTCCGGGCACCGGCCAGCCCGCCTCGGCGACGGAGGCGTCGGCGACGCGCAGGCCGCCCGCCCCGCCGAGCGCGCGGTTGGGGGTGTCGAAGGGGACCTGGCGGGGCACCGTGCCGTGTTCCAGGGCGAGTACGGCCTTGACGACGCCGGCGATGCCTGCGGCCGTGTTGAGGTGGCCGACCACGGACTTGACGGAGCCGACGGCTGCGGGGTGCGGACGGTCGCCGCCGTAGACGCGTTCCAGTGCGGTGAACTCGACGGGGTCGCCGAGGTGTGTGCCGGTGCCGTGGGTCTCGAGCAAGCCGACCGAGTGCGGGTCGACGCCGGCGACGGCGAGGGCCTCGCGGAGCACCGCCTCCTGCCCCTCGGGGGACGGCGCGTGGTAGTCCATCTTGCGGGCGCCGTCGTTGTTGACGGCGCTGCCGCGCAGCACGGCGCGCACCGGGTCCCCGTCGGCGAGGGCGTCGGCCAGCCGGCGCAGCACCAGGGCGCCGCCGCCGTTGCCGAAGAGGGTGCCGTCGGCCCGGTCGTCGAAGGGACGGCAGGTGCCGCTGGGCGAGAGGATCATCCCGGGGGCGGCGAGGTAGCCGGCCTGCGGGAAGTGCAGCGAGGCGGCGGCGACGACCGCCAGTTCGCACTCCTCCCCCAGCAGTGCCTCCGCGGCCAGATGGAGGGCGACGAGCGCGCTCGAGCAGGCGGTCTGCACGGTCATGCTCGGCCCGGTCAGGCCCAGCTTGTACGAGACCCGGGTGGCGGCGAAGTCCTTGTCCGCGGAGGAGAAGCGGATCATCCCGGCCGCGTCCAGCTCGGTGATGCCGACCGGCGGGAGGGTGGGCTGTCCGACGGAGACGTAGGCGGCGGTGCGCAGCCCGGTGCGGTCGGGTGCGAAGCCGGCGTCCTCCAGCGCGTGCCAGGCGGTCTCCAGCAGCAGCCGCTGCTGGGGGTCGAGCCATTCGGCGTGCTGGGCGCTGTAGCCGAAGAACTCGGCGTCGAAGGCGTCGGCGTCCTCGAGCACCACTCCCGCGGGCACGAAGTTGTCCCGGCGCACGGTCACGGGGTCGTGGCCGAGGGCGACGAGTTCGGCCGGGGTGTGGCGGCGGATGCCGGTACGGCCCTCGCGCAGCAGTTCCCAGAGCCTGTCGGCGGAGGTGGCGGGCCCGAACTTGCAGGCCATGCCGACGACGGCGACGGCGTTGGGGTCGAGGTCGGGGGGCAGTTCGTTCATCGTTGGTCGTCTCCGAGTCGGAACGCGCGCCGCAGCTCACGGCGGGAGGGCCGGGCGGGGGCGGCCGGCGTGGGAGCGGCCGGCGCGGAGGCGGGCCGGGCGCCCAGCCGGCCGGTGAGGAGTCCGGCGAGGTCGGCGACGGTGGGCCGGGCGAAGAGGTCGGCGAGTTCGAGGCCGGTGCCGGGGTAGGTCTCCTCGAGCCGCGCGAAGAGCTGCCCGAGCAGCAGCGAGTTGCCACCGAGGTCGAAGAAACGCTGGTCGGTGGGTATGTCGTCGAGTTCCAGCAGTTCCCGCCACATCGTGGTGACCTCCCGTACGAGCCGCTCGTAGGTCACCGTCCCGCGTTCCGCCTGACTGCCGGTGGAGCCGTGCGGCGCCGCCGTGCCTTCCGCGGGTGCGGGGGGCGCGGAGGACCGGGCCGGCGGCGCCGCTTCTGCGGTCCCGGGGCGGGCGGCGTCGGCGAGGGCGACGGCGGCCTTGCGGTCGACCTTGCCGTTGGGCGTGAGCGGCAGTTCGGGTACGGCGGCCACCCGGTCCGGGAGCATCCACGGCGGCAGGACGGAGGCGGCGTGCTCGCGCAGTGACCGCAGGGCGGGCAGGCCGGCGCCGGGCCGGGGCACGGCGACGGCCGTGAGCCTGGCCGAGGGTCCCTCGCCGCGGACCGCGACGACGACCCGGGCGATCGCCGGGTGGCGGCCGAGCACCTCTTCTATCTCGCCGAGCTCCATGCGGTGGCCGCGCACCTTGACCTGGCTGTCGGCGCGGCCGAGGAAGAGCAGCCGCCCCTCCTCGTCACGGCGCACCAGGTCGCCGGTGCGGAACCAGCGTCCGCCGCCCTCCGGGGACAGCGGATGTCCCGTGAACCGCTGTGCCGTCAGCTCGGGTTGCCGCCAGTACCCCTGGGCGACGCCGGGGCCGCCGATCCACAGTTCGCCGGGTTCGCCCGGCGCGGGCGGGCGGCGGCCGTCGACCTCGGTGAGCAGCAGCCGGGTCGCGCCGATCGGGTCGCCGAGGTGGACGGGCCCGTCCGCGGTGACCGGGGCGATCGTCGACCAGATCGTCGCTTCCGTCGGTCCGTAGACGTTCCACAGCGCGGCGGTGCGCTCGGCGAGCGCGGTGGCCAGGTTCGGCGGCAGCGCCTCGCCGCCGCACAGCGCGGTCAGGCTCCCGCGTCCCGTCCAGCCGCCCTCGACGAGGAGCTGCCAGCCGGCGGGCGTGGCCTGCATCAGGCCGATGTCCCGTTCGGTGAGCAGCCGGGCCAGGCGCCGGGCGTCGGTGACGTCGGCGCGCTCGGCGACGACGACGGTGCCTCCGGTCAGCAGCGGCAGGAACAGCTCCAGGACCGAGATGTCGAAGCACACGGTGGTGACGGCGAGCAGCCGTGCGGGGGCGCGCTCGTCGACGCCGACGGCGGCGGCGAGCGCCTCCAGGGTGTGCACCACGTTGCCGTGGGTGACGGCGACGCCCTTGGGCTGCCCGGTGCTGCCCGAAGTGAACATCAGGTACGCCGGGCTGTCCGGCGTCGGCGGCGCGGGGGGCGGGCCGTGCGGGACGTCCGGACCGGCCGGCGTGCGCGGGTCCAGGACCTGCACGTGCTGCGGCAGCAGCCAGGTCAGTTCACGGTCGGCGACGGCGACGCGGCAGCCGGCCCGTTCGACGACGAGCGCGAGCCGCTCGCTGGGGTAGGACTCGTCGAGGGGGACGTAGGGACGCCCGCTCCTGAGGATGCCGAGGAGCACCGCGGGAAGCCGGGCGGAGCGGTGCATCAGGACGGCGACCGGCTCGCCGGGCCGGGCGGCGTGGTGCACACGGCGGGCGATCTCGTCGGAGATCTCCTGGAGTTCGGCGTAGCTGAGACGGGTGTCGCGGTCCTCGACGGCGACGGCGTCCGGCCGTCGGCGCACGGTCGCGGTGATCCGGGCGGTGAGGGTCCCTGCGGCCGGGTCGAGGAGGTCTGCGAGCGTGCCGCCCGTCCCGTGGGCGAGTTCGGCGGCCGACCGGTGCAGTTCCTCCACGAAGGCGTCGACCTCGTGCGCCCCGAGCACGGCGGTGCGGTGGTTGGCGAGGACGTCCAGTCCGTGTCCGGTGTCGGTGACCTCCAGGCCCAGGTCGAAGTGGCCGCGCTGCCCGCGCCGGTACACCTGCTCCCAGCCGGCGGCCGTCCCGCTCCCGTCCCGCTCCCAGTTCTGGTAGGCGAGGGTGACGGTGGGAACGGCGTCCGGACCGCCTGCCTCCCGGCACAGCTCGGCCAGCCGCGGGTAGGGCACGACGGACCGGCCGAGCGCGGCACGGACCTCCTGGTTCAGCTCCCGCAGCCAGTCGCGGACCGTCCGGCCGGGGTCGAGGTCGACGCGGAGCGGCACGGTGGTGACGAAGCATCCGACGCTGTGGTCCTCCCGGCCGCCGCC
This sequence comes from Streptomyces sp. NPDC014764, assembly GCF_043082785.1. NCBI lineage: Bacteria > Bacillati > Actinomycetota > Actinomycetes > Kitasatosporales > Streptomycetaceae > Streptomyces > Streptomyces sp. NPDC014764. Next base: position 58,520 of record NZ_JBIBXY010000026.1, read on the forward strand.
GCGTCCGTAGACGGGGACCGCGACCAGGAAGGACCGGTGGCCGCTGGTCCGGGACAGTGCGGCGGCGAAGGCGCCGAGCAGCGCGGTGAATTCCGGCACGCCCGCGTCATCGGCGAGCCCGGCGAGGGTGCCGGCGAGGGCCGCGGGCAGCCGGTACTCGCGGTGGCCTCCGGCGGCGCCCGCGCGTTCGCCGCCGCCCGGGAACAGCACGCCGGTGGCCCGCCCGTCGGCCAGCCGTCCGGCGAAGCGCCGCTCGGCCTCGGCCCGTTCGGGCGCGTCGTCCTCGGCGCGGCTCAGTTCCCGGCGCACGGCGGTGGCGAACGGTACGGCCGGCGGCAGTTCCCCGCCCGTGGTCAGGGCCGCGAGGTCACGGCCGAGCAGGTCCGCGGACCTGCCGTCGACCACCATGTGGTGCGTGGTCAGCTGGAGTACGGGGGCGCCGCCGTTGTCGGGCTCCCACAACACCGCCCGCAGCAGCGGCTCGGCCGAGGTGCGCAGCCTGCGGTCCCCCTCGTCGCGGACCGCGTCGTCGAGGGCGGCGTCCGTCACGGTCCGGGTGACGAGTGCGGGAGGCTCGGGCGCGGGCTCCAGTGCGGGACGGCCGTCGAGCGGGCGCACCCGGCAGCCGAGCACGGGGTGCCGTCGCACCAGGGCGTCGACCGCCGCCGTCAGGGCGGTGCGGTCGGTGCCGGCGGGCAGCCGCCAGGCCAGGGACACGTTGTACGGCGCCTCGGGCGCCGCGGCCTGGTCGGCGGCCCACATCCCGACGAGCCGCTCGGGCAGCACGCATCCGGCCGGGGAGGCGTCCGCGCCGGGCGCGGGGCCTGCGGCCCCGGACGGCGCCGGGGCGTGCACCCGGCCGGGCGCCGCGTCCGCGGCACGGGGCACGGACGGCTCGGGCACGGACGGCTCGGACACGGACGGCTCGGGCATGGCGCCGGCCAGTGCCGTGAGCCGTGGGCCGTGGTCGTGCCGCAGACGGCGGGTCAGGTCCCGCACGCTGTTGCTGTCGAGCAGAACCGACAGGGGCACCCGGCCCAGGTCGTCCTCCAGGATCCGGCTCAGCCGCATCGAGGCGATCGAGTCGATGCCGTACGTGTCGAGCGGGGCGTCCGGGTCGATCGTCCCGGCGGGCACTCCGGTGGTCTCCTCGACCTTTTGCGCCACCCACCGCACGGCGTCCGCCCCGTCTGCTTCCTCCGGGGCGTGCGGCGGGGAGGCGTCCGGCCGGCCCGGGAGGGCGGGAGGCCGTGCCCCGGGTGAGCCGGTGGCCCGCTCCCAGACGCCCGTGTCCCCCGCGACGAGCGCGGTGCAGGCCGTCTCCGGGCTTCTGGCCGCGGCCAGGCGCGGCCACAGGGCCCGCACCGCGTCACGGGTGGCGACGGGACGCAGACCGTAGGTCTGGGCGAGGTAGTCCAGGGCGTGGGCCTCGAGGGTCATGCCGGCGTCGGCCAGCACCGGCCAGCCGGCCGACAGGGTGCGACCGGGGCGCTGTCCGAGAGCGGCCCAGCGGGCGCGCCTGCGGGCGAAGCCGTCCAGGAAGCCGTTGGCGAAGGCGTAGTCGGACTGCCCCTGGTTGCCGACCAGAGCGGCCAGCGAGGAGCACAGCAGGAAGAAGTCCAGCGGGTGCCCGGCGAGCGCGGCGTCGAGGTGGAGCGCACCGAGCATCTTGCCCCGGCACACCTCCTCCACGGTCCGCAGGCTCTTGCCGCGCAGGAATCCGTCGCGCAGCACGCCCGCGGTGTGGACGACGCCGCCCAGCCGGATGCCGGCGTCGTCCAGCCAGTCGGCGAGCGCGGCGACCTGCGCGGCGTCGGCGACGTCGCAGCGCCGGTAGTGCACGGTCGCGCCGGATGGTGCGACGCGGCGCAGTTCCCGCAGGGCGTCCTCGTCGGCGGGCGAACGACCGACCAGGACCACGTCCGCCGTCGGGCTGCGGCGGAGGAGGTCGGCGGCGATGCGGCGGCCGAGCCCGCCCAGTCCGCCGGTGACGAGGTAGCTGCCGCCGCCGTCGAGCGCGGGGCCCGCGTCGCCGCCGTCGTCCGCCGGTTCGGCGTACAGCACCGCGGCGTGCCGGCCGCGGGGGGTGAGCCGCACCCAGTGCGCGTCGTCCCGGCCGGCCTCGGCGAGCAGTTCACCGGCGGTGACCCGGCCGGTGTCCACGCCGGCGAGGCGCACCGAGAAGCGGCCGGTCTCGCCCGTGACGGTGCGGACCAGGCTGTGCAGCGCGTGGGCGGTGGGCGCGGGATCGGGATCGTCCGCGGGCCAGGCGGTGACCAGCAGCACCCGGGCGCCGTCCAGCGCACGGCTGCGGACGAGCGCCCGCAGCACGCCGAACACCGTGCCGAGGGTGTCCTCGGCGAACGGCGTCCACCGTCGCGCCGTCTCCTGCAGGGTCAGCGGGTCCGCGCCGAGGGCCGGCCCGATGCCGGTCAGGTCGACGAGGACGGCCGCGGGGGCGCCGTGGGCGCGGGCGGTGTCGGCGAGCGCGGTCTCGTCGGCGGCCCGGTCGGGCGGGAGGACCGCGTCCGCGTCCGTCCGCAGGCGGGCGGTGAACGCGCTGTCCCCGATCACCCACAGGGGTCCGCGCGGCGGGCCGGGCTCGGGGTCGCCGACGGGGGCCGGCCGCCAGTCCAGCCGGTATCCGCGCACGGGGACTCCCGTGTCCTTCGGCACGTCGTGCGGTCCGTGCGGTCCGTGCGCGAGCGGGCGCTCCGCCGTGCCGGCGGGGGCGGGCCCGGTGCCGTCGGCGGGCTCGTCGACGCGGACGCGGAAGCCTTCGGCGAGGGCGAGGACGAAGCCGTTCTCCGGGTCGATCAGGCGCAGGTCGAAGACGTGGACACGGGCGCGCCGGTCGTGCCGGACCCGTTGTGCGTGGACGTACGTCCGGCCGGTGACAGGCGCGTGGACGGTGAGCCGGTCGACGGCCAGCGGTCGCAGCCGTCGGCGGGGCGCGTCGGGGCCGTCGGCGAGCAGCAGCCGAGCGGCCGTCTGGCACGCTCCGTCGAACAGGGCCGGGTGGAGCACATGGCGTCCGTCGGGGTCCTCCCCCTCGGGCAGCCGTAGTTCCGCGGTGGCCTCCTCGCCGTGCACGACGGCTCGCCGCACGGTGCGGTAGAGCGGCCCGTAGGCGAACCCGTGGGCGGCGAACGCCTCGTAGAAGTCCTCGCTGCCCGGGTCGCCGAGGTGGGCGTCGAGTTCGTCGGGCCGGTAGACGAGCAGGGGCCGGACCGGGCCGGAGGGGCTCGCGACCGGTTCGGTGCGGCCCTGGGCGATCACGGTGCCTGCGACGGTCGTGGTGAAGCGCCTCGCCCCCCGCTCGTCGGGCTCGCCGAGTCCGGTGCGCACCTCCATGGGCAGACCGGTGGCCGGCTGCGGCCACAGCAGGTCCAGCACAACGGTGCGGTACGGGTTCTCGCCGGCGCTGAGCAGGGCTTCGTGCACGAGTTCGGGGTGGAACGCCCCGGGCAGCAGCGGCTCGCCGTCCACGACGTGGTCGGCGACCCAGCGGGACGCGGCGCCGAGCCGTGCGGTGACCGTGCGTGAGGCGGGGCTGTGCACGGTGTCGGTGAGCGGCATGGGGGATGTGCGGGTCTTCGGCGGCGCGCACCGCTCGCGGGCGAAGGGCGTCACCGGCAGCGGAACGCGCCGTCCGCCGGGGGGCGCCGGGCACACGGCGTCGGCGACCCAGGAGCGGGCGGCCGGGTGGGCTTCGTCCTGCCCGGCGTCGGTGACCAGGGCCGGGTGCGCGGCTGCTTCGGCCAGTGCGAGCAGCGCGGCGCGCAGTTCGGCCCCGTCGCGGGCCACGACGGCGGCCCGGTGGGCGAAGCGCTCGCGGCCGCTGTGCAGGGTGTACGCGATGTCCGTGAGGGCGAATTCGCCGGCGACGGCGGCGAGGTCACGGGCGAGGACGCGCAGCCGGCCGGGGTCGGGAGCGGCCAGCGGTACCAGCACGGGCCCCGGCGCGTCCCCGTACGGGGTGCCCGCCGTGGGCTCCTCCACGTACTCCTCCAGGATCACGTGCGCGTTGGCGCCTCCGGCGCCGAAGGAGCTGACGGCCGCCCGGCGCGGTCCGTCCGGGGCCGTCCACGGCTCGGCCGCGGTCTGCACGCGCAGCGCGGTGTTCTCCAGGCCGAGCTTGGGGTTGAGGCGTTCGGCGTGCAGCGTGGGCACCAGGCGGCGGTGCCGCAACTGGAGCACGGCCTTGGTGAGTCCGGCGATGCCGGCGGCGGCCTCGCCGTGGCCGATGTTGGACTTGACCGAGCCGACCCGGACCGGGCCGTTGCGGCCCGCCTCGGCGAAGGCGAGGGCGAGGGCGCGCAGTTCGACCGGGTCGCCCAGCTCGGTGCCGGTGCCGTGCGCCTCCACGTAGCCGACGGTCCACGGGTCGGCTCCCGCGCGGCGCAGGGTCGACCCGATCAGCGCGGCCTGGGCGCTCGGGTTGGGGACGGTGTAACCGCCCGTGCCGCCGCCGTGGTTGAGGCCGGTGGCGCGGATGACCGCGTGCACGGTGTCGCCGTCGGCGCGTGCCCGGTCCAGCCGTTTGAGGACGACCGCGCCCGCGCCCTCGCCGGGTACGAAGCCGTCGCCGCCGGCGCCGAAGGCCCGGGTGCGGTCGCCGCGCGAGGGCATGCCGAGCGCGCACAGGCCGGCGAAGCGGTCCGGGTGGAGGTAGAGGTTGACGCCGCCGGCCAGGGCGAGGTCGGCCTCGTCCTCCAGCAGCGCCCGGCAGGCCAGGTGCAGGGCGGTCAGCGACGAGGAGCACATCGTGTCGACGGTGAGGCTGGGCCCGCTGAGGTCGAAGGCGTGCGAGACCCGGTTGGCCACCGAGGCGGCGGCGGTGACCGCGTACTCCGGGTTGTCGGCGCCGGCGGCGCGTGCGTCGCGCTGGGCGAGCAGATGGCTGTTGGCCGTGACCCCGGCGAACACGCCGACCCGTGGGCCTGCGTGACTGCCCGCCAGGGTGTGCCGGGCGTATCCGGCCGTCTCGAAGGCCTCTCGTGCCACCTCCAGGAACAGGCGCTCCTGGGGGTCCATGAGCGCGGCGTCGCGCGGCCGGATCCGGAACATCGCCGGCTCGAAGGCGTCGATGCCGTCGAGGAAGCAGCCGTAGCGGGCGTATCCGCCGCCGCGGGTGCGTGCGGTGCGCCAGTCCCAGCGTTCGGCGGGCACCTCGCGTACCGGGGTGTCTCCGGAGACGAGCAGGTCCCAGAAGGCGTCGATGTCCGCGGCGCCGGGGTAGCGGCCCGCCAGCCCGACGACGGCGACGGCTCCGGCGTCCTCGCCCGGCGCGGGCACGGGACGCCAGGTCCGCGCCGGCGCGGCGGCCGCCGCGGCCTGGGGTGCGTCCGCAGCGGCGGCCCGGGCGGGTCCGGTGGTCCCGGCGGTGACGGACCGGGGTTCCTCCTGCGCTGCGGGCAGGGCGCCGGGGGCGGGGCCCGGGTGCGCGGGTGCGGTGTCCGTCCCGGGTCCGCACGCCGCTCCGGCGGCCGGGAGGCGGCCCAGGTGCCGCGCGAGCGCCCGGGGGGTGGGGTGCTCGAAGGGCAGCGTGGCGGGCACGTCCGCGGCGGGGAACAGGGCACGCAGCCGCTCGCACAGCTCCTCGTGCAGCAGCGAGTCCACGCCCAGGTCCGGGAAGGCGGTGTCGGCGTCGATCACGGCCGGGTCCTGCGCGGTGAGTTCGGCGACGAGTGCGGTGAGCCGCCGCAGGGGGTCCTCGCCGTCGGGGTGTCCCGTGCCGGCGGCGTCCGCAGCGGGCGGGGCGGTCCGGGACGCGAGCGCGCGGGCGAGGTCGTCCACCGTACGGTGCTCGAAGAGCGCCGTCGGCTCCACCGGGCCGTAGCGGCGCCCCAGTTCCTCGACGAACTCCATGTTCAGCAGCGAGTCGACGCCCAGTTCCTGCCACGGCACCCAGCCGGGCACCTCGGCGGTGGGGTCGCCGAGCAGTTCCCGCACCAGGGTGCGCAGTTCCTCGGCGACGGCCGGGACGGACGGGGCGGAGCCGGCGTGGTCGGCGGCGCCGGTTGCGGACTCGTGCGGGCGGCAGGTCAGCAGTGCCACGCAGCCCGGGGCCCGGGAGAGCAGGTCCGTGCCGTGCAGGTGCCAGCCGCGGGCCTCCAGCAGCTGCCGCCAGCGGCCGATGTCGAGCAGCGGCCCGTGCGGCAGCCGCCACTGTTCGTCGACGTACCGCCACCAGCCGTCGGTCAGGCCGAACGTGAGTGTGTAGACGGCGGCCGGCACGACCATCTCCACGAGCACCAGCCGGCCGCCGGGTGCGAGCAGCTGCCGTATGTGGTCCAGGGTGCGGGCGAGGTCGCGGGTGGCGTGCAGCACGTTGCTGGCCACGACGAGGTCGGCCGAGCCGTCCGCGAAGTCCTGGGCGGCCGGGTTCTTCTCGATGTCCAGCAGCCGGGGGACGATCCGGGTGCCGAAGCGGCGTCTTCCGTGCTGGAGGAAGGCCGGGGAGAGGTCCGTGTAGAGGTAGGAGAAGTCGGTGACGCCGCGGGCGTCCAGCGCGGCGAGGGCGGAGGCCGTGGTGCCGCCGACGCCCGCGCCGATCTCCAGGATGCGGGCGCCGGGACCGATGTCCGCCGCCGCCAGTGCGAGGGACTCGGCGGCCGCCTTGTTCACCGGGTCGAAGAGCTGGTTGCCGCTGTACACGGCGCTGACCGCGCCGAGGTCGCCGCCGGGGAAGAGCACCGCGGCCGGCGGAAGTTCACCGCGCAGGACCGGTCCGTAGGATTCGAGGGTGCGGTCCAGCAGGCAGACGTGGCCGTGCAGGTCGGGGTGGTCGGCGAGCAGTGCGGTGCGCGTGGCGGCCAGTTCGCCGGCGGTGGGCACCGCACGGTCCGCGCGGTCGTGTTCGGCGAGGAGTTCGCACACGGCGGCCAGCAGCCTGCGGTGTTCGGGCACGGCGCCCAGCAGCCCGGCGGCGCTCTCGGCGTCGCGCCGTGCGGCGAGGGCGGGCGGGAGACCCAGTTCGCTCATGCGGTGCGCGAGCACGGCGCGCGCGTAGTCGTCGAGCCGGTGCGCCGCGTCCTGGGGGGCGGGCGTCGCGGCGGGCCGCCGGGTGAGGGGCCCCAGGGGTTGCGGGTCGCCTGCGACGGCGACGGTGTGCGGATGGTTGCCGGACATGCCCGCTTCCAAGGCGGCCACACCCCTTTCCGGTGCGAAGTCGGTGAGGCCGGGGTACTCCCGCCGGACGCGGCCCGCGTAGCGCCGGGCCAGGCCGGTGGCGCGCCACAGCCCCCAGTCGAGGACACGGACGGCCGGTCCGCCGGCCGCCGTCCCCGTGGCGGTGGCGTAGTGCCCGAGCCAGGCGTTGGCCGCCGCGTAGTTCAGGCCGCCGACGCTGCCGAAGAGCCCGGCGACGGAGGAGAAGACCACGAGGGCGGGGGGCCGGCCGGACGCGGAGCCTGCCAGCGCCCGGCGCAACTGCGTCACTGCGGTCACCTTCGTCGCCAGCACCCGGTCGAGGTCCGTGTCGGTGAGCTCCTCCAGGCGGGCGGCGCTGACCGAGCCGACACTGTGCACGACGCCGTCGAGGCGCCCGTACAGCTCGCGGCACTCGGCGAGGACGCGGGCCTGGGCGGCCGGATCGGTGACATCGGCGTCGAGGTACCGTGCCCGGCCGCCCAGCGCGGTGAGTTCGCCGATCAGGGCGCGGGTGCCGGCCCCGGCGGGCGAGCGGCCCACCAGCAGCAGTCCCGCGCGGTACCGGCCGGCCAGGTGGCGGGCCACCTCGGCGCCGATGCCGCCCGCGCCGCCGAACAGCACGTAACCGCCGCCGTGCGTGAAGCCGTCGCCGTCGGCCGCGGGGGCGGGGGCCGTCAGGTCGGTGTACACCTGCCGGCTGCGCCGCCCGTCGCGCACGGCGATGAGCGGGACCGTCGTCCGGCCGGGTTCGGCGAGCGCGGCGGCCACGTCCGCGGGCGCGGCGCCGGGGGCGAGGTCGACGGCGGCGGCGGTCAGGGCGGGGCACTCGCGGGGCAGGGTGCGCAGCGCGCCCAGCAGCGCGCCTTGGAGGGCGGCGCCCGGTGCCCGGGGGCCGCCGTCGGGGGCGGCGAGCGCGGTGGTGACCAGGGTGACGGTGGCGGGCCGGGCCCGGGCGGCCAGTTGTCTGCCGACCGCCAGCAGGGTCCGCAGCCAGCCGCGCAGTGCGGCGACTCCGGCGGCGTCGTCGCTCCACGCCGAGCCGTCGACGAGCAGCGCGACCCGGACCGGGCCGGTCAGGGCGTTCAGGCGGTCGGTGAACTCCCGCGGGTCCGGTCCGTCCGGGCCCACCGGGCAGCGCACGGCAGCGGCCGGCGCCGCGGCGGCGAGGGGTGCGCTGTCGTGGTCGTGCACCAGGACGACGGGACCGTCGTCCCGGTCGCCGCCTGCCGCTTCCGGCAGCCACTGGGGCACGAGCACCCGTACGCCGTCCCCGTCCGCCGTGGCGGCGGCGGCCGGCTCCCGCGCGCCGTCCGGCCCGGGTGCGCCCACCGGAGCCGGTGCGCCCGCACCGGCCTCCCGCCCGCCGGCCCGGAAGCCGGGTCCGGCCCCGTACACGGGCACGCTGCCCCGCGCACCGGGGTCGGCCGCCCACCCGGTCGGCGGGGCGTCGTCCGCCGGGGCGGCGGGTGCGGCCGGGGGGTGCAGCCGCAGGCCGTTCACCGTCAGCACGACGGCGCCGTCCGGTGTGGCGGCCTCCAGGTCGACGACGGTGCGGTGGGTGCCGCCGCCGACGCGGTGCACGGTCAGCAGCGCCTCCTCGGGCACCTGGCCGGTCCACTCGACGCGGTCCAGCGCCGCGGCGACCCGGGGCCCGAGGTCCTCCACCAGTGCGCAGGACGCCTGCAGGGCCGCGTCCAGCCAGGCGATACGGCGGGTGTGCGGGTGCTCGGCGAGCGGGGCGAGGATGCGGGCGGTCACCCGTCCGCCCGCGCGGCGGACGTCGCGCAGTACGCGGTAGACGGGTCCGGTCTCGATGCCGTGGCCGGCGAGGACGGCGGGAAGGTCCACGGTCCCGGCGGGTCCGCCGCCGGGTTCGGCCGGGCGCGGCGGCCGGGCGGGTCCGGTGGCCTCGGCGGCGCGGGCGCAGACGCGGCCGCCGTACTCGACGGCGAGCGTCCCCCCGTCCTGGCGGACGCGCCTGAGGCGTACGCCGCCCTCGGTCACCGGGACCGGCAGGAGGAACCGCACGCCGCTCAGCGACACCGGCCCGCCGCCGGCGAGCGCCTCGAGGAGGGCCGCTCCGGGCAGCACGGCGGTGCCGGCCACCTGGTGCGCGGCCAGCGGGTCGGTGTGCCGCACGGTGAGCGCGGGCCCTTCCGCGTCCGCCGCCGCGGGCAGCCAGTACGGCCGTCCCTGGAACGGGTACGGCACCAGGGGCGCCCGGCGCGGTCTGCTCCGTCCGGGCCACAGCGCGGCCCAGTCGTCCGTGGACAGGTCGCCGCCCGCGAGCCAGTCCGCGAGGCGCGGGTCGGCGGGCGGCGGAACGTTCCGTCCGCCGGCCACGTCCCTCGCGCGGGCGGCGAGTTCGTCCGTGTCGCGCACGACGAGCAGGGCGCGGTGGGCCAGCGCGCGCCGCCCTGACTGCAGGGTCCAGGCCACCGCGTCCAGAGCGGGCCCGCGCCCGTTCTCGACGAGATCCGCGAGAGCCTCTGCGAGGCGGCGCAGCGCCCCGGGTGTCGCCGCGGACAGGGGCACGGCGAAGGAGGTCCCGGCGGGTGCGCCGGTGCCGTCCGGGGTGCGGGGCGGCGCCTCCTCGAGGATCACGTGGGCGTTGCTGCCGCCGAAACCGAACGCGCTGACCGCCGCGCGGCGGGGTGCTCCGCCTGCCGCGGCCGGCCACGGCAGCGCACGGCCGGCGACGGCGAGGGGTGTGCCGTCGAGGGAGATGTGCGGGTTGAGCCGTGTGAAGCCGGGCGTGCCGGGGATCAGCCCGTACCGCAGCGCCTGCACCGCCTTGACCACGCCGGCCAGGCCGGACGCGCCCTCCAGGTGCCCGATGTTGGCCTTGGCCGATCCCACCCAGATCCGTCCGCCGGGGCCCGCGCCGCGGGCCGGCGTCCCTGGCGTGGCGTCGGCGGCGAGCGCCTCGCGGAAGGCGTCCAGTTCGACGGGGTCGCCGAGCGGGGTGCCGGTGCCGTGGGCCTCCAGGTAGCCCAGGTCGGTGCCGCGCAGCCCGGCCCGGTCGAGGGCGGTGCGGATCAGGGCGGTCTGCGCCCGCGGATTGGGCGCGGTGAGCGCGGCGGCGCGTCCTCCGTGGTTGACCGCGGCGGCGCGAACCACGGCGAGTACGGGGTCGTTGTCGGCGAGGGCCCGGCGCAGCGGTTTCAGCACGAGCCAGCCCGCGCCCTCTCCCCTGACGAAGCCGTCGGCGTCCTCGTCGAAGGCCCGCAGCTCGCCCCGCGGGGACAGCATTCCGGCCTTGCGGTAGGCCTGGGCGTTGAAGGCGTTGCTGAGCAGGTTGGCGGCGCCGGCCAGGGCGATCTCGCAGTCCCCTCGGCGCAGCGCGGTCTCGGCGAGGGTCAGCGCGGTCAGTGCGCCCGAGCAGGCGGTGTCGACGGTGATGCTGGGGCCGGTGAAGTCGTAGAGGTGGGAGACCCGGTTGGCGAGGAAGGCGGGGAAGGTGCCCGTGGTGGCGTAGCCGTCGGCCGCGGCGTCCCGGGTGACGAGCTGCTCGCGGTAGTCGTAGCTGCATGCGGACGCGTATACGCCGACGGGGCGTCCGGCGAGGTCGTCGGGGTTGAGTCCGGCGTGTTCGAGGGCGTGCCAGCTCAGCTCGAGCAGCGTCCGCTGCTGCGGATCCATGGAGGCCGCCTGGCGGGGTGTCACCTGGAAGAAGTCGGCGTCGAACAGGTCGATCCGGTCCAGCAGTCCGGCCCGCAGCCCTTCGGGCGGGGCGCCGGCGAGGCGTCCGTCGGGGACCTGTGTGATGTGGCAGCGTCCTTCGGCCAGCAGGTCCCAGTACGCCTCGACGTCGTCGGCGCCGGGGACGCGGCAGGCCATGCCGATCACGGCTACGACGTCCTCGTCGCCGTCCTGCCCTTCCGGGGCGAGGCGTTTCCGGTCCGTCTGCTCCTTTGTGGGGTTCTTCGCTCCGCCGGCCGGCAGGCGGCCGGCCAGCGACCGCAGGGTCGGGTGGTGCCACACGGCCGTGGCGGGGAGTTCGACGTCGAAGGCTGCCCGTATCTCGCGGATCAGGCGCAGGGCGCGCGCGGAGTCCAGGCCCTGCTCGCCGAGGGGCCGTGCGGGGTCGACGTCGTGCCCGAGGACGCCGGCGGCGAGGTCCGTGAGCCTGGCCAGCACGCTCTCCCGGGGGTCCGCGGCCGGGGCCGCCCCGGTCCGCTCGGGGCGGGGCGGGGCGGGCTGCGGCGCCGCCTGCCCCGCCTCGGCCAGCGCGTCCGCCACGGCGTCGAGGTAGGCGGCCGCTTCCTGGCCGTTGAGCAGGGTGTGGTCGAAGGCGAGCACCATGCGTCTGACGGGCGCGTCCGCGGTGTCCTCGACGGCGCCGAGGAACAGGGTGGCGGCCGCGGGCGGCACGACGACGGGCACGGCGAGGGTGGGCCCGTGGTCGCCGAGGTGGGAGAGGAGGAGGGTGACGCTGCCGTCGGCCTGGGAGGTTCCGGCGAGGGCGCGTTCGACGGCGTCGGCGTACCGGGCCTCGAAGTCGGCCGCGTCCAGGGTGTCGGCGTGGCGTACCACGGCGACGGTGAGGTCCCCTTCCGGTGTGGCACAGGCGATGCCCAGGTCGACGTGCTCGTACTGGCGCAGGGTGCGTTCGGTCAGCCGGCGGGAGCGCAGCCGGGGCGCACCGGCCGCGGCTCGCGCGGCGGCGCGGGCGAAGGCCTGGAAGGCGGTGGACAAGCCCGCTCCCTGATGGGCCCGCAGCGTCTCCTGGATCGCCTGCTCGGTGACGGTGCGGGAGACCACGGCGGGCACGGTCCGCTCCCGTGACGCCTGCAGCGCCCGGTTGAGCTCGATCTGCCGCGGGGACTGCTCGACGTCGGAGGAACCGTTTCCCGCCCCGGCGGCCGGCGGTTCCGGTGTCCGGACCGCGGCCGCCTCCGTGGCCGCGTGTTCCGTCTGTGCCGCCCGGTACCGTTCGAGGTCGGCGGGCATGAGGCTGGACCCGGCGGCCGGCAGGGACGGCAGGAGGGCTTCGTCGATGCCCAGCCGGCGGGCGTGGGCGCGGGTGCGCGGTGGGATGCGCCGGGTTCCGTCCGGTGTCCGGCCGGGCACTCCGAGGGCGGAGGCGCCGGGCGCGCCGCCTGCCCGCGCCGCGGGGTCTTCCCGCTCCCCCGTTCCCGGCCCGTGTGCGTCGCGGTCCGCGGGGGCGGGTGCGGCGGCCGACAGGCGTGCCACCTCTCCCCCGATCGGCACGACGTCGCCCTCCGCCACCAGCCAGGCGTCGAGCACCCCGGAGAAGGGGGACTCGATCTCGACCGCCGCCTTGTCGTGCTCCATCTCGTAGACGACCTCGTCCTTGGCGACCGGGTCGCCCGGCCGTTTCAGGAGCCGGACGATGCGCACCTCGACGATTCCCTCGCCGAGGCGCGGCACGGACAGCACGGACTGCCTGGGCATCTGCGGTTCCTTCGTCATACGGGGGCCTTCACAGCAGTACGGACCGCACGGCCGCCACGACGTCGTTGGCGGCGGGCAGCACCGCCCGCTCGAGGTCGGGGTGGAAGGGCACGTGCACGTCTTCGCGGGTGACCAGCCTGGGCGGTGCGAGCAGGGCGTAGAACTCCTCGTCGCGGGAGAGCAGTTCGGTGACGAGTCCGGCGCCGAAGCTGCTGGTGCGGTTGTCCTCCTGGACGACGACGAGCCGCCCGGTGCGCCGCAGCGAGGCGGCGACGGCCTCGCGGTCCAGCGGGACGAGCCAGCGCAGGTCGACGACTTCGGTTCCGATGCCCTGCGCGGCGAGCACGTCGGCGGCCTCCAGGGCGAGTTCGGTGCCGTTGCCCCAGGTGACGACGGTGACGTCGGCGCCGGTGCGCAGGGTCCGTGCGCCGCCGGCGGGCCAGGACCGCTCGGCGGGGTCGTGGCGGCGGCGCATGAGGTGCTTGGGCAGCAGGACGAGCGTGGGGTCGTCGGCGGTGAACGAGTCGAGGAACGCCGCCTCGGTGTCCTCGGGGGTGGAGGGCACGACGACGCGCAGTCCCGGCAGGTGGGTGAAGAGGCTTTCGTTGCTCTGGCTGTGCCAGATGCCGCCGCCGGGCAGGTAGCCGCCCCACGGGGCGTAGATGACGACGGGGCAGGTCCATGCGGAGGCGGTGCGCCAGCGGAGGGTCGTCAGCTGAGCGGCGATCTGGTTCCATGCGGGCCCGGCGAAGTCGACGAACTGCAGTTCCACGACCGGCCGCATCCCGGCGGCCGCCAGTCCCACGGCCGCGCCGACGATGGTGGCCTCGGCCAGCGGTGCGTTCGTCATGCGGTCGCCGGCCACCTCGCCGAGCCCTTTGGTGAAGCCGAAGACGCCCCCCTTGGGGTCCTCGATGTCCTCGCCGAACAGCACGAGTTCGGGGTGGCGTTCGAGTCCTGTGGCCAGCGCCCGGTTGACCGCGGCGACCATGGTTCCGCCGCAGGGCCGGGTGGCGGCCGTGCGGCGCGCGTCGCCGGCGGGCGCGAACAGGTGCTCGGTGATCGTCTTGGGGTCCGCGGCGGGCTCGGCGGCCACCCGGTCGTAGATCTCCTCCGTCTCCCGGGCGAGCCGTGACCGGGTCCGGTCGAGCCAGTCCTCGTCGACCGCGCCCTCCTCCAGCAGCCGCCGGGCGAAGATGTCCACGGGGTCGCGCATCGCGGCGATGTCGTCGGCGGTGCGGTAGACGCGGTGGTCGTCGGAGGAGGTGTGCGGGTCGAGCCGGTCCAGCCGGCACCACAGCACGACGGGACCGCCGCCCTCGCGCAGACCGCCGAGCGCGGCCGCGGCCGCGGCGTGGACGGCGTCGGGGTCGGCTCCGTCGACGGTAAGGGTACGTCGCTCGGGCAGCAGTCCGAGCGCGTGGGGCGACATTCCTTCGGTGGGGGTGGAAATGCCGTAGCCGTTGTCGGACACCAGGAAGAGGACGGGCAGCTCGCGTTCCACCGCGAAAGCGAGCGCCTCGAAGAATTCTCCCTGCCGCGCGGAGGCGTCCCCGACCGAGCAGACGGCCACGCCGGGCTTTCCTTGCAGCGTCGCGGCCCAGGCGGCGCCGACCGCGGGAAGACACTGGCTTCCGGTGGGGCTGGCGACCGAGAACACGTTCCCGGCACGGTGACTGAAATGGGCGCTCATGTTGCGTCCCGCCGAATGTGAGGCGGCCTTGGCCATGAGGTCCCGCGCCTGCGCCTCGGGGTCCATCCCCCGGGCCAGCATCACGGTGCGGTCCCGGTAGTGAGGGAAGATCAGGTCCTCGGGTGCGAGCAGCTCGCAGAGGGCGGCGAGCGCCTCGTGCCCGGCCGAGGAGATGTGGAACCACGCCTCGCCCTGGCGCAGCACGATGCCCGATCTGCGGTCGCATTCACGGGACAGCAGCATCAGTTCGAGGAATGCGGTCCGCCGTTCGGCAGGTATTCCCGATATCCGGGATTCCTTCGTCCGATTCGTCACGTACGAATACTGCCGTGCGGCCGGCGGGCGGGCATCGCCCGCAATGGCCAATTCCACGGGCTGCTTTTCCTGGCTCTCAGGAGGGATTCCTTCGTCCGGGCCTACGGAGAAATGACCACCCGGTCGGGGCCTTTTCCCCGTTCCGGGGGACGCGGGAAGAGGAACGGCTCCCGCGACGGTGCGGCCCGCGGCCGGGCACCGGGGGTCTCCCCGGTGCCCGGCCGCGGGCCGTTCCCGGTGACGGCCGGGGCCGCGGTGGCCGCGCCGCAGGTGGGGGGTGATGCGAGGGGGGAAGCGGGGCCGCCGCGCCGGCCGGGCGGCTTGGGGGGGTCAGCCGGCCCGGGCCGCCACCTGGCCGGCCGCCTCGGCGCCGCGGGCGGCGGGAGTCTCCGGGTGGGCCATCAGGATGGAACGCTGCAGACGGCTGAGCGCGGCGGACGGCTCCAGTCCCAGCTCGCGCACCAGAGTGGTCCGCAGCCGCTGGTACACGCTGAGCGCTTCGCCGCGCCGTCCGGAGCGGTGCAGGGCGACCATGAACTGGCCGTGCAGGCTCTCGTGCATGCGGTGCCTGTTGACCAGCACGGTCAGCTCGGACAGCAGTTCGCGGTGGCGGCCCAGACGCAGGTCCGCCTCGATGCGCTGGTCCAGCGCGCACAGCCGGGACTCCTCCAGACGCTGGACCTCCAGTCCGATCCGGCTGCCGGCGGTGACGTCGGCGAGCGCGGAACCCGTCCACAGCGAGAGGGCCTCTCGCAGCCGCCGTGCCGCGGTGGCGTGGTCGTCGCCGTCCAGCGCCCGGTATCCCGCTCCGGCCTGCCGCTCGAACTCCCGGAAGTCGACCCGGCCGCCCCGGGTGTTCAGACGGTAGCCGCCGGGGAGGGTGACCAGGATGTCCTTGGCCGTGACGCCGTCCTCACCGGCCTCGGCCAGCGCCTCGCCGATGAGTTCCCGCAGCTGGAGGACGTACGTCTGCAGGGTGGTGCGAGCGCTGCGCGGCGGCTCGTCGTCCCAGAGTTCCTCGATCAGGGAGGAGACCTGGACCACCCGGTCGGCGTGCAGGGCGAGCAGGGCCAGTACCTGACGTGGTTTCGGTGCCGTCGGTGTGATCGAGATGCCGTGCTCGCTCGCTGACAACGCGCCCAGTACTTCGATGTCCACTGCCTTCTCCCCCATCGGTTGCGTGCCGGATGCGTCCGAATCCATGCCGTGAGGACCACCGCAGGGGCGCCTCGTGGGCGGCCGACGACACCGGCTCGAGTACGATTAAAAAAACAGCACAGTCGGTTTGTCAATGGGAGAGGGGGTACGCTCGGCCACATGAGCCGGCGAGCGCACCCCGACACGCCTCAGACGCCGTGCGGCGACGCCGGGCCGCGGACCGCGGCCAGCATCCCGTCGTTGCAGGTGGCCCGGGACCGGGCCGAACTCCAGCGTCCCGTCCGGCGAAACAGCCGCGGCACCGACCCGAGCTGGTAACGGCCGTGCTCGAGCAGCAGCGTCCCTCCCGGAGCGAGCAGCCGGCCCGCCGTCCGCTCCATCTCGCGGATCATCGCCAACCCGCCCTCACCAGCCCAAAGAGCGAGCGGGGGGTCGTAGTTGAGGACCTCCGGGGCGCTCGTGCGCAAACCCACGGGGATGTAGGGGGGGTTGGTGACGACCAGGTCGACGCGGCCGTCGAACTCCGGGAACGCCTCGCGTGCGTCCCCCTCCACGATGTGCGCGCCGGTGCCGCGCGCGTTGCGCCGGGCGGCCTGGGCCGCGACCTGCGACAACTCGATCCCGTACACCCGCGCCTGCGGCACACGGCGCGCGATCGTCACCGCCATGGTGCCGGGGCCGGCGCACAGATCCACCACCAAAGGGGATATCTTGCCCTGCGAAAGAAGACCGGACAGTCTGTTTATTGCTTCTTCAACGATCTCCTGGGTCTCGGGCTTGGGCACGAAGACACCGGGTGCGAGGTCGAAACGGTGCCCCATGAACCAGGCGTGCCCGACGATGAGTTCGGCCGGTTCTCGCGCCTCCCGCCGCCTCACGTACTCCTCGAGGACCGGGGGCGCCGGCGCCTCCGCGACGCCGTCGAGCCCGTCCGCTGCGACCCCGCAGGCGTGCGCCGTCAGCAGCCGGGCGTCGGCACGTGCCGTGGCCCCGTCGATCCCCGCGGCGGCGAGGCGGCGTTCGGCCTCCTCCAGCGCGGTTCGCACCGTCCAGGCGTCTGCTCGCGTCCGCCGCGTGCCGGTGCCGGTCACGACGCCCTCCGCTCCGGGCCGCCGCGGGCGATCCACTCGTCCTCCAGCCGGCAGGTCTCCGCGATCAGCACGTCGTAGAGGCGGTGCAGGAACGCCTGGTCGATGCCGTGCCGGCGGGCGAACCGGGCGGCCCGGTCCTGTACGGCGGCGATGCGCTGCGGCTGCATCATCGGCACGCCGTGGACGCGTTTGTACTCGCCGATGCGCAGGCAGATCTCCAGCCGCTCACGCACCGCTTCGAGCAGCGCGGCGTCCACCGCGTCCAGTTGTTCGCGCAGGGCGGGCAGATCGTCTGCACTTTCCGAGGACATGTCGGCTCCTTCCAAGCGACGACACAGACTTCACGACGGCCAAACGCCGGCCGGCAGGGCAAGCACTGCGGGGAGGCAGCGCGTGGGAACGGGAAACGGTCCGCGGGACGAGAGGGGCGCACGGGTCATGGGTGAGGCGAGCACGGGGGGCGCGTCCCCGCTCCGGGCGGCGGAGGCGGCCGTCCCGGTCTTCTCCCGGTGCGTGGTGGCCGGCGCGTTCGGCGGCGTGGGCGGCATGTTCACCGGTCTGCTGCTGCGCTCGGGTGCCGAGGTGACCCGGGTGGACCTCACCGCCCGGGCGGGGGGAGAGCCGGGGGTGCGGGACATCGCCGACGACATCCGGGCTCCGGGCCCCGCCACCGCCCGGGCGGTGGCGGAGGCCGGCCTCGTCCTGCTGGCGGTGCCGGAGCAGGCGGCGCTGGACGCGGTGGCGCCCCTGGCCGGGCTGATGCGGCCCGGCGCGCTGCTCGCCGACACCCTCTCGGTGAAGAGCCGGATGGCGGAGCGGCTGCGCGCGAGCGCCCCGCAACTGCAGGCGGTGGGCGTGAACCCGATGTTCGCACCGTCCCTGCCGCTGCCCGGCCGTCCGGTCGCCGCGGTCACGGTCACCGGCGGGCCGGCGGCGCGTGCGTTCCTTGGGCTGGTCGCCGGATGGGGCGGGCGGGTGGTGGAGCTGGAGCCCGGCGAGCACGACACCCTGACGGCCGTTCAGCAGGCCGCGACGCATGCGGCGGTGTTGTCGTTCGGGCTGGCGCTGGCGGAGCTGCGTCCCGGCATGAGCGCCCTGTGCGCCTCCGCGCCTCCGCCGCACCGCACCCTGCTGATGCTGCTGGCGCGGATCGTCTCCGGCTCCCCGGAGGTGTACTGGGACGTCCAGGCCGGCAACCCGCACGCCGAGGCCGCACGCCGGGCGCTGGGCCGGGGGCTGGAACGCATCGGCCGCGCCGTCGCCGACGGCGACGAGGACGCCTTCGAGGACGTCGTGGAGCAGGTGCGCGCCGCCCTCGGCGACCCGCACCGGGAGGAACTGGCGCGGGCCTGCGCCCACCTGTTCGCGGACCTGGCCTGACCGGCCGCGGCGGCCGCCGAGGCACGCCGGCCACCGGGCCGGCCGGCACCGCACGGCCCGCACGGCCCGCACGGCCTGCACGGCCCGCACGGCCTGCTCGGCGCACCGGGCGGGCCGGCGGGCGGGTCCGGCGTCCCGGCCTCTTGTGCGCGCACCGCCCCCGAGGCACCTGCCGGACGTCACCGCACGCTGCCCGCCAGTGCGCGGTCGCCCGCAGAGGCCACGGCGTGCGCCTGGCGCAGGGCGCGCAGCGTGGTGCGGGCCTTGAGCAGCATCTCCCGGACCTCCTCGTCCGGGTCGGACAGCGCGACGACCGCCCCGCCCACACCGATCGTGGCGGCCTCGGCGGTGGCCACGACCGTGCGGATGACGATGCTGAGGTCCACCGCCCCGCTCAGCGCGAAGTAGCCGAGCGCACCGGAGTAGACGCCGCGCGGGCCGGCCTCCAGCCGGTCGATGAACTGCATGGTGCGCACCTTGGGGGCGCCGGTCATCGATCCTCCGGGGAACGCGGCCCGTACGGCCTGCGGGCGGGACACCCCGGGTGCGAGCAGGCCCCTTACGGTGCTGACCAGTTGGTGCACGGTGGCGTAGGACTCGACCTCGAACAGGCCGGGCACGTGCACGCTGCCGATCTCGCAGACCTGCCCCAGGTCGTTGCGGACGAGGTCGACGATCATGAGGTTCTCCGACCGGTCCTTCTCCGCCGTGGCCAGGGCGCCGGCGATCGCCGCGTCCTCGGCCGGGGTCGCCCCCCGCGGCCTGGTGCCCTTGATCGGCTTGGACTCGGCGGTGCCGGCCGCGTCGATCCGCACGAACCGTTCCGGCGAGGAGCTGAGCACGGCCCCCGCGGGCAGGTCCAGGTACGCGGCATACGGGGCGGGGCTGATGGCGCGCAGGGCGCGGTAGGCGAGGAGCGGGTCCACCCGGCCCGGCACGCGCAGCATGTTGGTGAGGCACACCTCGTAGGTCTCACCGTCGCGGATGAGCTGCTGGCAGGTCCGCACCAGTTCCCGGTACGCGGTCACGTCGTGCCGGTACTCGGCCTTCAGCGGCGGCAGTTCGTCGTCGGGCAGCAGCGTGAAAGGCGGGCGCGGGGCGGTGGCGGCCAGGGTGGCGGCGGCCCGGGCGAGCCACTCCTCGGCGTCCCGGGCGGTGTCGGGGCGGCCGTCCCGGCTGAGGGCGAGCAGCCAGGCGCCGCGCCCGGCGTGGTCGACGGCGAGCATCCGGTCGGCGAACACGAAGGAGCCGTCCGGCAGTTCGCCGCGGTGGGCGCGGTCGCCTCCGCAGTCGGCCTTGCTCTCGTAGCCGAGATAGCCGACGTAGCCGAGGTTGAACTCGAAGGGCAGAGCGGCTGCGGGAAGGCGCCGGGCGGCCAGTTCTTCCTCCAGGTGGGCGAAGAGCGTGCCGGGTCTGCGGCGCAGCGGGAGGCCGTGCCGGTCGGTGACGGTGACCATGCGTTCGGCCACGTCGTAGCTGACGATCTCGCCGAGCGGGCCGGCGGGGGCGCCGAGGAAGCTGAACCGCGACAGGCCCTCCTCGACCCGGCTGCTGTCGAGCCAGAACCGTCCGGCGGCCCCGTCGAAGAGCGCGTCGAACGCGGCGTCGGTGTCGGGCACGGCGGCCAGCTGCCGCAGGTGCAGCCGCCAGGCGCCCTCGCCGCCGCTTTCCCGGGCGGCCGGGGCGGTGTCCGC
This sequence comes from Streptomyces sp. NPDC014764, assembly GCF_043082785.1. Taxonomy (NCBI): domain Bacteria; kingdom Bacillati; phylum Actinomycetota; class Actinomycetes; order Kitasatosporales; family Streptomycetaceae; genus Streptomyces; species Streptomyces sp. NPDC014764. The sequence goes on from NZ_JBIBXY010000026.1 coordinate 78,424, forward strand.
TGCGGGCGGGAGGGGGGGCGGCGCGTCGGGCACCTCCACGCCGAACGGTGTCTGTCCGCGGGCGGCGAGGGTCAGGTCGCGGAAATTGGCGAGCAGCCGGCGGCCGTACTCGCTGCTGACGGACTCCGGGTGGAACTGGACGCCCCACCGCGGCAGGTGACGGTGGCGTACGGCCATCAGCAGGCCGTCGGCGGTGTGTGCGGTCGCCTGGAGCTGCGGGGGCAGCTCGTGGACCAGCAGCGAGTGGTAGCGGACCACGCGGTAGGGCGAGGGGATGCCGGCGAACAGTTCACGGCCGTCGTGGAGGATGTCGCTGGTGCGGCCGTGCACCGGCTCCGGTGCGTGGCGGACGCTGCCGCCGCCGAGCAGGCACAGCGCCTGGTGGCCCAGGCACACCCCGAGCAGCGGCAGGTCCCACTCCTCGACGACGCGGCGGCTCAGGCCCAGGTCCGCCTGGACGGCCGGGTCCCCGGGACCGGGTGAGACGACCACGTTGTCGAAGTCGTCGGGCGACAGGGCGGCCCATCCCTCGTGGTCGTCGTGCCGCAGCACGACGGGTGCGCTCGCGTTCACCTCGGCCAGCATCTGGAAGAGGTTGTAGGTGAACGAGTCGTAGTTGTCGATCAGCAGGGTTCGCACGGTGCGCATGAGCGCTCCCTCGCCTTCAGCCGCGCCGCACGGTCAGCGGCAGGTTCCGTACACCGAACAGCCCGTCGCGGTGGTGGCGCAGGTGCGCGCCGGGGGTGATCCGCACCTGGGCGAACCGGTCCAGGAGCGCTTCGAGGGCGACCCGGCCCTCCAGGCGGGCGAGCGGCGCGCCGAGGCAGTAGTGGATGCCGTGGCCGAAGGCCGGCTGCTGGTTGTGGGGCCCGCGGCCGGGGCGGAAGGCCTCGGGGTCGTCGAAGACGCGCTCGTCGTGGTTGGCGGAGACGATCGAGGGGACGACCATCCGGCCGGCGGGGACGGGGACGCCGGCCAGCTCGGTGTCGCGGGTGGTCACCCGGGCCATGACGGTGATCGGCGGGCGCAGCCGCATCACCTCCTCGAGGACCGCGGGGATCAGGGAGCGCTGGGTGCGCAGGGTGTCCCACAGTCCGGGGTTGTCCTCCAGGCACAGCACGGTGTTGCCCAGGAGCATGGAGGTGGAGACGTGGCCCGACATCAGCAGCAGGCCGCCGAACTCCGCGATCTGCCGGTCGGTCAGTTGCTCGCCCTCGACCTCGGCCGCGACGAGCCGGGAGATGAGGTCGCCGCCGGGCCGGCGCCTGCGGTCCTCGACGTGTCCGAGCAGGTACTCGTGCATCTCCTTCAGCGGCTTCTTGACCAGGGTGTCGTAGTCCTCGCCGGCCTGGTCGCCGAACTGCAGGTCCGCGGGGTCCTCGATCTGCATCGACAGCATCCGCTCCGACCAGGTGCAAAACAGCGTGCGGTCCTCGGCGGGCACGCCCAGCAGTTCGGCGATGACGATCACCGGCAGCGGGTAGGCGAAGTCGGCGACGAGGTCGAAGGTGTCGCCCTGGACGTCGTCCAGCAGTCGTCCGGCGACCTCGGTCACCCGCGGTTGGAGTCCGGCGACCGTGCGGGGGGTGAACGCCTGGCTGACCAGGCGGCGCAGTTTCCGGTGCAGCGGCGGGTCGACGACGGAGAGGATCTCCTGGGTGAGCGCCTTCGAGCCGGGCCGCAGCCGGTGCAGTTCCGAGGAGAAGACGGCCGGGTCGCAGGCCACGGCGAGCACGTCGGCGTGCCGGAAGACGTGGAACACCCCGTATTCGTCCTCGTGGACCGGGTGTTCGTCGCGCATGGTCCGCAGCCATGAGAAGAGGGCGTGCCCACCGTCCTCGACGGTGGGCCGGGGGGCCGGCGTGGTCAGGGACGCCATCAGGTTCTCCTTCACGGGTGTGTGCGGTCCGGTTCCGCTCCGGGTGGGGCCGGAGGGCCGGTCACAGGGACGCGGTGGCGGGCGCCTGCTGCAGTGCGTAGGGGTCGAGGGCGTCGGCCGGGTGGTGCTCGATGCTCATCCGTCTGCCCAGTCCGTGCTCCGCGGCCGCTTCGAGGAACACCTCCATCGCGAGGGCGTCCTCCAGGGCGAACCCCGTGGAGTCGAACACCGTCAGCCCTTCCCGGCGCTCCCGCGCCCGCTGCGGATCGGCGGCCAGTGCGGCCAGGGCGGTGACCGGCTGCGCGGGGCGGAGCTGCTGGCTCTCACCCTCGCGCCGGGCCTGCTCGGGGTGGTCGGCGACAATGAAGGCCCGCCGCAGCCAGGCGGGCGGCAGTTCCGTCTTGCCGACCAGGTCCGCTCCGACGGCGTTGATGTGCAGGTGCTCGCGGTGGCCGGTGTCGGGCAGCACGGGGCCGGCGCCCGCCGCGACGGACGTGGCGGTGCAGATGATGTCGGCGTCGGCGGCGATGCGGGCGGGATCGGCCGCCTGGACGGGAACGCCGGTGAAGGCGGCGCGGCGGGCGAAGCTTTCGAGGTGGGCCGGGTCGGTGTCCCACACCAGCACCTGCTGGAGGGGGAAGGCCAGCGACAGGGCGTGTGCCTGGGTGACGGCCTGGGCGCCGGCGCCGATCAGGCCGAGGACGCGGCTGTCGGGGCGGGCCAGCAGCCGGCTGGCGACGGCGGAGGCGGCGCCGGTGCGGACGGCTGTGAGGAGCACGCCGTCCATCAGTGCGGTCAGGGCGCCGGTGGTGTCGTCGTAGCGGGCGACCGTGCCGATGATCGTCGGCAGGGAGAACCGTGCGGGGTTGCCCGGGCTGTAGGCGACGGTCTTGATGGTGATGCTGTCGCCCGCGTCGCGGTGCGGCATCCACTCCAGGATGCCCGGCACGGGCTCGCTGCGGGTGAATCCGCCGCGCAGCGGGGAGAGTTCACGCCGTCCGCGCCCGATGTCGGCGAACCCCTCGGTGAGCCGTTCGACGACCCGTTCCATCAGGGCGTCGCGCCCGACGAGCGCCGTCACCGCCGCGACGTCTCGGCGGTCCAGGATCCAGGTCTCCATCGGGCACTCCCTCGTACGAGGCGCTTGTTCGCGGGGTCCGGCCGGACCCTGACGGGCATCCTGTCCGGCCGGGCTGACGCAGGGCTGATCGGCGCCTGACGGGCGCAAGGGGCCGCGGCGGCGGCGCATCAGCGGCGTGTCAACGGCTGCGGAAACACTGGCCGCGACGCGAGCAGAGGGAAGGAACAACGATGCTGGACGGATGCGTTCCCTGGCCCGACGAGGTGTCCGCGCGGTATCGCCAGGCCGGGTACTGGCGTGGTGAGACGCTCGGCGGGCTGCTGCGGCGGTGGGCTCAGGCATACGGCGACCGCACGGCCCTGGTCGACGCCGAGGGCGGCCGCCGTATCGGCTATCGCGAACTGGATGTGTGGTGCGACCGGCTCGCCGCCGGGTTCGCCGCGCGCGGCCTGAACGCGGGTGACCGCGTGCTGGTGCAGCTGCCGAACACACCGGACTTCGTCGCGGTCTGCTTCGCCCTGTTCCGTCTCGGCGCGCTGCCCGTGTTCTGCCTGCCGGCCTACCGCGACAGCGAACTGCGGCACCTGGTGGAGCTGTCGGGAGCCACCGCCTGCGTCGTCCCCGACACCCACAACGGTTTCGACCACCGGGATCTGGTGCGGACCGTGCGCGAACGGCTCCCGCAACTACGGCAGGTGTTCGTGGCGGGCGAGAGCGCGCACGGCTTCACCTCCCTCGCCGACGTCGTGGCCGACCCGGTCGCACTGTCCGGACCCGACGCCTCGGACGTGGCGTTCTTCCTGTTGTCGGGCGGGACCACGGCGCTGCCGAAACTGATCCCGCGCACCCATGACGACTACGCGTACCAGGCGCGGATCACGGCCGAGATCTGCGGTGTGGACGAGCACAGCGTCTACCTGGCGGTGCTGCCGGTGGAGTTCAACTTCCCCTGGGGCTGCCCCGGAGTCATCGGCACCCTCGGTGCGGGCGGCCGTGTGGTGTTCGCACCGACCCCCGAGCCGCTGCACTGCTTTGCGCTGATCGAGCGGGAACGGGTGACGTTCAGCTCGGTGATCCCCACCGTCGTCCACCTGTGGCTGGCGGCGGCCGGGGAAGGGCACGGCCACGACCTGAGCAGCCTGGACGTCCTGCAGGTGGGCAGCGCCAAGCTGCACCCCGAGGTCGCCGAGCGCATCGGCCCCACGCTGGGGGTGCGTCTGCAGCAGGTCTTCGGCATGGCGGAGGGGCTGCTCACCTTCACCCGCCACGACGACGAGCCCGGGACGGTCCTGACCACGCAGGGCCGGCCGGTCTCCCCCGGCGACGAGATCCGGGTGGTCGGCCCCGGCGACCGCGAGGTGGCCGTCGGCGAGACGGGCGAGCTGCTCACCCGCGGCCCGTACACGCTGCGCGGCTACTACCGGGCGCCGGAGCACAACGCCCGTGCCTTCACCGCCGACGGCTTCTACCGCAGCGGCGATCTGGTCCGCCTCACCCCCACCGGGGAGATCGTGGTCGAGGGCCGGGTCAAGGACGTCGTCGTCCGCGGCGGCGACAAGGTCTCCGCCACCGAGGTCGAGGGGCACCTCACCGCGCATCCGGATGTGCAGCAGGCAGCCGTCGTGCCGATGCCCGATGCGGTCCTCGGCGAGAAGATCTGCGCCTACGTCATCGCCGCGCCGGGCCGTCCGGCTCCGCGGCTTGCGGTGCTCCGCGCCCACCTGCGCTCACGCGGGCTGGCCGCCTACAAGCTTCCCGACCGCGTCGAGGCGGTCGGCTCGTTCCCGCTGACGGGACTGAACAAGGTCGACAAGAAGGCCCTGGCGGCCCGGATCGCCGGGCAGCTCGCCGGTGCGGGGCCGGAGCGGGGAGCCGCATGAGCACCCTCACCGCGAAGAACGGCGAGTACGCCGTGCCGTTCGCCCGCCGCGGGTCCGTCGTCGGCGCGGCGGACCTGGCCGCTCTCACCGAACTCGTCCGCTCCGACGGGCCGTTGACGTCCGGGGTGTGGCGGGAGCGGTTCGAGGAGCGGTTCCGTCAGTGGTGCGGGGCACGGCACGCTCTCAGCGTCACCAGCGGCACGGTCGCCCTCGAGCTGGCGATCCGGCTGCTCGGCCTGGCGCCCGGCGACGAGGTGATCGCCACTCCGCAGACGTTCCAGGCGACGGTGCAGCCGCTGCTGGACCACGACGTGCGGGTGCGTTTTTGCGACATCGACCCCGACACCCTGAACCTCGACCCGGACGCCCTGGCCGCGCTGATCACCGACCGCACCCGGGCGGTGCTGCTGGTCCACTACGGCGGCAACCCTGCCGACATGGACCGCATCATGGCCCTCACCCGGCCGCGCGGCATCACCGTCGTCGAGGACAGCGCCCACGCCATCGGCGCCCTCTACCGGGGCCGGCGGCCGGGCTCGCTGGCCGACATCGGCTGTTTCAGCTTCCACTCCACCAAGAACCTCACCACGCTCGGCGAGGGCGGGATGATCACCCTGGCCCGGGACGACTGGGCCGAACGCGTCGCACGGATCAGGGACAACGAGGTCGACGGCGTCTACCTGCCGCGCGCCGGCGCGGCAGCGGACCGCCCGGCTCTGCTGCCGTGGATGAAGTTCGCCGACGGCGTCTACCGGCACACAGCGGTCGGAATCCGCGGGGCGGGCACCAACGCGACGATGTCGGAGGCGGCCGCGGCCGTGGGACTGGTGCAGCTCGGCTCCCTCGGCCGGTTCGTCGAGCGGCGCACCCGGATCGCCGGGCGCCTGGACGAGGCGGTGTCCGCCTTCCCCGGGGTGCGTCTGCACCGGGCCGCCCCGGACAGCCGCCACGCCTACCACCTCTACACGTTCTTCCTCACCGGAGGCCGGGAGGTGCGCGAGCGGTTCGTCCGCGCCCTGGACCGCCTCGGCGTGGAGGTGCAGCTGCGCTACTTCCCGCTGCACCTCTCCCCCGAGTGGCGTCTGCGCGGCCACCGCCGCGGGGAGTGCCCGCACGCGGAGCGCATCTGGTTCGAGGAGCACATGAACCTGCCCTGCCACCCGGGGCTGACCGACGCGCAGGTCGACCACATGGTCGCCGCGGTGCGCCGGGCGCTGCGGGAGGCGTACGACGAGCTGGCGACCGTGCCGGCGTGAGTGCCATCGGGAAGGCAGCCGCATGCCGTTCATCGACGTGAAGATCTACGACCGCCGTCTCACCGAGGACAGCGAGCGCGCCCTGATCGAGGGGCTCACCCGTGCCGTGGTCGACGTTCTCGGCGAGGAGGCCCGTGAGCAGACCTGGGTGGCCCTGACGGGCATCGCCCCGCAGCGCTGGGGCATCGGCGGCGTGCCCGGCGCGTAAGGGCGCCCGGGCCCGGTACCGGCGGGCGGCGGCCGTCACCTGGTGAGGGCCGCCGCCCGCCGGGGCTGTCCTGCTAGGCGGTCCGGCCGGCTTCCACCCCGGCGCCGGCGGCCTTGTCCCGGGCCTCCGCGCGGTCCGCCCGGTTCAGCAGCATCGCCGCCAGCAGCCCGCCCGTGAACACGGCGGCGGCGCCGATGAGCTGGCTGGTGCTCACCGCGTCGGCGAAGGCGTCGTGCGTCTGGGCCGCCAGGCGTGGCGTGTCCGCGTCCTGCAGGGCCTCGGCCAGCGAGCCGGACCCGCCGATCGTCTCGGGCAGCAGCTGGGCGAACCGCGCGCCGAGCACGGCTCCCAGGATCGCCACGCCCAGGCCGCCGCCGAACTCGGTCAGTGTGCCCTGGACGCCCGCGCCGACGCCCGCCTTCGCCGGCGGGATCGACGACATGATCGCGGTCGCCATGGCGGGCATGGCCAGCGCGATGCCGCAGCCCATCAGCAGCAGCCCGGCGAACATGCCGCCGTAGCCGGCCCTGTCCTCGGAGCCGAGCAGGGCCACGGCGCCGAGGCCGGCCGCCAGCAGTGTCATGCCGATCGCGATGGTGCGCGCCACTCCCAGTTTGACGAGCAGTTTCGCGCCGATGCCGGCGAGGTTGAGGCAGACGATGGTCAGGGCCAGCGGCGCCGTGCGCAGGCCGGCCTGCAGCGCGTCGTAGCCGAGGACGAGTTGCAGATGCTGGGTGAGCAGGAACAGCGAACCGGCCATGCCGAAGGCGACGAGGAGTCCGCCCGCGATGGCGCCGTTGAAGCGCCGGTTGCGGAAGAACGACATGTCGAGCATCGGGTGGGGCACCCGCAGTTCCCAGCGGACGAAGGCGTACAGCGCGAGCAGGCCGGCCAGCGCGGGCAGCAGGACGTCGGCGGAGGTCCAGCCGTGCTCGGGCCCGGAGATGATGGCGTACACCACGCCGACCATGCCGATCGTGGACAGGACTGCGCCGGCGAGGTCGGGCCGGTCGCCTTCGGGGTTCTTCGTCTCGGGGATCAGCGCGGACACGGCGACGAGGCCGATCAGCGCGACGGGGATGTTGATGAGGAAGATCGAGCCCCACCAGAAGTGGTCGAGCAGGAAGCCGCCGATCAGCGGGCCGGCGGCGAAGCCGAGTGAACTGACCGCCCCCCACAGGCCGATGGCCTTCGGCCGTTCCTCCTCGTCGAAGATCTGCATGATGACGGCGAGGGTGGTGGTCGCCAGCAGCGCGCCGCCGATGCCCATGCCGGCACGGGCGGTGATGAGCTGCCCGGAACTCTGGGCGAAGGTGGCCGCCGTGGAGCCCAGGCCGAACAGGACGAGGCCCGTCATCAGCATGAGTTTGCGGCCGTAGCGGTCGGCGACGCTGCCCGCGGTGAGCAGCAGGCCCGACTGGACCAGCGCGTAGGCGTTGATCATCCACTGGACGTCGGCCGTGGAGGCGCCCAGGTCGCTGGTGAGTACGGGGATCGCGACGTTGAGGACGGTGTTGTCGAGCAGGACCACCAACTGCGCGAGGCAGATCACCCCGAGGATGACCCAGCGCCGCGGATCTCGCTCGGTGGGGGGCAGTGACGGCTGGGTGCTGTGCAAGAGAGGTCTCCTGGGGGTAGGGGGCCCGCTGGTCTCCGGGGTGCACGCCGCCGGCCGGGTCCCGATCTGGTCGGTGCGTTACGGGGCCGTGCCGCCCCAGTCCTTGCCCGGGGTGCTGCGCGTCCGCTCCGGCCGCGCGCCGGCCCGGCGCGCACCGGGGGCGGGGTGGGGGATGCGGCTTCCGGCCGGTTCGACGTCACCGAGCGCGGAGGCCGCGGCCAGCCGGGGCAGCAGCAGCTGCCAGAACCTGGTGATGGTGCGGTCCGAGAGCCACTGCGGGTCGTGCACGCCGAGCACTTCGAAGCCTGTCGTCGCCGCCACCACCGACGCCGCCGCGGCCTCAGGGCTCACGGTGGCGAGCACGCCTTCGCCCTCGGCCCGCCTCAAGGTCGCCTCGACCCACCGGTGCCACTCGTGGTGCAGGTCCCTGCTGACCACGCGGATCTGCTGGCGGCTCAGCTCGAAGCCCGCACGCAGCACCACGTCGTCGGCGAGGCGGCGGGCCAGTTCGTGCGAGGTGTCCACGAGCAGCTGCAGGGCGTTGCCCGCGCCGTCTGCGTGGCCGCTGACGAGGCGGTTGAGACGATCCGCCGCGGCGTCCTCCACGGAGTCGGCGAGCGCGGCCTTGCTCGCGAAGTGGAAGTGAAGCGCTCCGTTGCTCACTCCGGCCAGTGAGCTGATCGCACTGAGTGAGGCAACGCTGAAGCCGTCACGGTCGAAGACCGTGGCGGCCGACTCGATCAGCGCCTCACGGGTGCGCAGCGCTCGTTCCTGTTTGGCCATTCGGGGTGCTCCGTTACTGCGGCGGGTTGCCGTGTTTGCGGCTCGGCAGGTCGGCGTGCTTGGTGCGCAGCATCGCCAGCGAACGGATCAGCACCTCGCGGGTCGCGGCCGGGTCGATCACGTCGTCGACCAGACCGCGCTCGGCGGCGTAGTACGGGTGCATCAGCTCGGACCTGTACTCCTTGACCATGCGCTTGCGC
>NZ_JBIBXY010000027.1:0-66343 GCF_043082785.1 Streptomyces sp. NPDC014764
AGGGCGAGGTCATCAAGACCGTGCCCGAGTCGAAGATCGTGGAGACGCTCATCGAAGAGGCGATGAAGATCGCCGAGCAGATGGAGAAGGACGGTGTGGCCTCCGGCGAGCCGCAGATCGCGGTGGCCGGCTGACCGGGCCCTCCAGGCATCCGCGGATGCCGGGGGCGGCGGCCCCAGGCATCCGCGGGTACAGTGCGGAAATCAGGCAGAACCCTTTTGTGTGAGGCCCCGCACGTGTTGACGCAGACCACCTCCCGGGTCCTCGAACCGAGCGACCTGGACGCCGCCCTCGCCGTACTCGACCGCGACCCGGTGGCGAACGCCTTCGTGGCCGCGCGCGTGCAGATCGCCGGTCTCGACCCGTGGCGGCTCGGCGGCGAGATGTGGGGCTGGTACGAGGACGGCATCCTCACGTCGATGTGTTACGCGGGCGCCAACCTCGTCCCCATCTGCGCCACCCCCCGCGCCGTCCGCGCCTTCGCCGACCGCGCCCGCCGCGCCGGCCGCCGCTGCTCCTCCATCGTCGGCCCGGCCGAGCCCACCGCCGTCCTCTGGCAGCTGCTCGAACCCCAGTGGGGCCCCGCCCGCGACGTCCGCGGCCACCAGCCGCTGCTGGTCACCGACCGCATGCCCGACACCGTGGCGCCCGACCCGTACGTCCGCCGCGTCCGCAAGGACGAACTCGAGACGATCATGCCGGCGTGCGTGGCCATGTTCACGGAGGAGGTCGGCGTCTCCCCGCTGGCAGGCGACGGCGGACTGCTCTACCAGGCCCGGGTCGCCGAGCTGGTCGGCTCCGGCCGCTCCTTCGCCCGCTTCGACGCCGACGGCAAGGTGATGTTCAAGGCGGAGATCGGCGCCGCCACCGACCGCGCCTGCCAGATCCAGGGCGTCTGGGTCGCCCCCGAACACCGCGGGAAAGGCGTCGCCGCCCCCGGCATGGCCGCCGTCCTGCGCCACGCCCTCGCCGACGTCGCCCCCGTGGTGAGCCTCTACGTCAACGACTTCAACACCCCCGCCCGCCGCACGTACGCCACGGTGGGCTTCCGCGAGGTCGGCGCCTTCATGAGCGTGCTGTTCTGACGGGCGTGTCCCTGTAGTCTCCCCGGCATGCTGCGCTTTCCCGGTCACGGCCGCCCCGAGCCCGACGACATCGTGATCGGCCCCCTCGACCTCCCCGGCCACGTCGACGAGGCGCTGGCCGTCCAGGCGGTGGCGTTCGGGCTCGGCCCCGACGAGGTGGCCGTACGCCGGCAGATCGTGCTGCGTCACATGACCTTCCCCGGCGCGCGGGCCTTCGGCGCCACCGTCGGGGGACGCCTGGTCGGCTTCGTCTACGGCATGCCGAACGACCGCTCCCACTGGTGGTCCACCGTCGTCGAGCCGTACCTGCGCGCCCGTGGCCACGAGGACTGGCTCGACGACTCCTTCGTCATCACCGAGCTGCACGTCCACCCCCGGCACCAGAAACACGGCATCGGCCGCGCCCTGATCACCACGATCACCGACGGCGCCGGCCAGCGTCGGTCGCTGCTGTCCGCGCTGGACATCGAGAGCCCCGCCCGCCACCTCTACCGCTCGCTGGGCTACGAGGACCTCGCCCGGCAGGTCCACTTCCCGAGCGCGCCCACCCCCTACGCCGTCATGGGCGCCCCCCTGCCGCTCCCGCGCGACTAACCGATTTCCGCCGTCCCGTCCCGCCCGGCTAACCTCGCCTTCATCACCTAGACGCAGCAGGAGTACGAGAACCATGGCGAACGCACCGGTCCAGCGCATGTCCCAGTTGATGGCGAAGACGCTGCGCGACGACCCGGCCGACGCCGAGGTCCTCAGCCACAAGCTGCTGGTCCGCGCGGGCTACGTCCGCCGCACCGCCGCCGGCATCTGGACGTGGCTGCCCCTCGGCAAGAAGGTGCTCGCCAACGTCGAGCGGATCGTGCGCGAGGAGATGGACGCCATCGGCGCCCAGGAAGTGCTGCTCCCCGCCCTCCTGCCGCGCGAGCCCTACGACGCCACCGGCCGCTGGGACGAGTACGGCGCCGAGCTGTTCCGCCTCCAGGACCGCAAGGGCGGCGACTACCTCCTCGGACCCACCCACGAGGAGATCTTCACGCTGATGGTGAAGGACCAGGCGTCCTCCTACAAGGACCTGCCGGTCATCCTCTACCAGATCCAGACGAAGTTCCGCGACGAGGCCCGCCCCCGCGCCGGCATCCTGCGCGGCCGCGAGTTCCTGATGAAGGACTCGTACTCCTTCGACCTGGACGACGACGGCCTGGCCCAGTCGTACGACCTGCACCGTCAGGCCTATCAGCGGATCTTCGAGCGCCTCGGCCTCGACTACCGCATCTGCGCGGCGACCGCCGGCGCCATGGGCGGCTCCAAGTCCGAGGAGTTCCTCGCACCCGCCGAGGCCGGCGAGGACACCTTCGCCGACTGCCCCAACTGCGACTTCGCCGCGAACACCGAGGCCGTCTCGTACGAGCTGAAGCCGGTGGACGCCGCCGGGGCGCCGGCCGCCGAGGACATCGCCACGCCCGACACCCCCACCATCGAGACCCTCGCCGCGCAGCTCGGCGTCCCCGCCTCGGCCACGCTGAAGAACCTGCTGGTCAAGGTCGACGGCGAGATCGTCGCCGTGGGCGTGCCCGGTGACCGCGAGGTCGACCTGGGCAAGGTCGAGGCGCACTTCGCCCCGGCCGTGGTCGAGATGGTCACCGAGGCCGACTTCATCGCCCGCCCCGACCTGGTGCGCGGCTACGTCGGCCCGCAGGGCCTGGACAAGGTGAAGTACGTCGCCGACCCGCGCGTCGCCCCCGGCACCGCCTGGATCACCGGCGCCAACAAGGCCGACACCCACGCGAAGAACGTCGTGGCCGGCCGTGACTTCGAGGTCGACGAGTACGTGGACGTCGTGGTGGTCGAGGAGGGCGACCCCTGCCCCAAGTGCGGCACCGGTCTGAAGCTGGACCGCGCCATCGAGATCGGCCACATCTTCCAGCTCGGCCGCAAGTACGCCGACGCCCTCAAGCTCGACGTCCTCGGCCAGAACGGCAAGCCGGTCCGCGTCACCATGGGCTCCTACGGCGTCGGCGTGTCCCGCGCGGTGGCCGCCCTCGCCGAGCAGACCGCCGACGACAAGGGCCTGTGCTGGCCCGCCGAGGTCGCCCCGGCCGACGTCCACGTGGTCGCCGCCGGCAAGGCGCTCCAGACCGAGCTGGCGCTCGAGGTCTCCGAGAAGCTCGCCGCCGCGGGCGTCCGCGTCCTGGTCGACGACCGTGCGGGCGTCTCCCCGGGCGTGAAGTTCACCGACTCCGAACTGATCGGCGTCCCCCAGATCCTGGTCGCGGGCCGCCGCTCCGCCGACCGCGTGCTGGAACTGAAGGACCGCCGCACGGGCGAGCGCGAGGAACTGACGGTCGACGAGGCCGTCGCCCGCCTGACGGCGCGCTGACTCTCACGGGTCGGCCCCGGCATCGTCCCGGCCACGGACAGCGCACCACCCGCGGCCGGGACGACGCATGTCCGGGCGGTGCACTTGGGCGGCAGGGTTACTGATCTCCAGGACGCCCTGGCCCGCGTCCCGCGCAGCATGCGTCGTCCCGGGCGGGCGGGTGCCCGGCGACATGCGTTGTCCCGGGTGGTCGGCGCCGTGGGCGGAGGCCGTTCGTGGGGCGCCGCGCCGTAGGGGTGTTGCTCAGCACGCCTCCGCCGTCAGCGCGCGGCTCAGGATGCTCGCCGGCAGGTCGACGTGTTCGCCGCAGAAACAGAGGAGGGCCGTGCCCGTGCCCTCGGGGGCGCCCAGGTCGATCGTGAGGAGCGCGCGCAGTTCGCGGACCACGTCGAGCAGGTGGGCGCCGCGCGCCACTAGCACGCTGACCTCGTCTGGGTCCCAGACCACGATGTCCGGCAGGTCGTCCGCCGTGTGAACGCGAATGCACATGACTGTCTCCCCAGGGGTGCGCAAGGGCACGGTGTTCCGCTTCGGGAGGCCAGCGGCTTCCGATCGTAGCGATGCCGGTGCGCACCTGTGGGGCTTTCGGGACATTCGTGGAGCGTCGGGAGGTTCCGGCCGCCCGGGGAGGATCAGGTGATCCTGCTGACCTGCAGCATGGCCTCCGCGTCCTTGATCAGCGCACGCTGCCGGGCCTCCGGAAGCTGCCGGTACAGCTTCAGGAGCCGCGCCTCGCGCTCGTCACGGCTGGGTCCCGGCACGGGACGCCCGACCGCCTCGAAGAACTCCTTGGGTGTCGTCCCCACACCCCACCGCCGGAACACCTCGACCATCGCCCGCAGCTTCTCGGGCGGGATGCGGGACGTGCCGCGCGTGCGGTTCATCCAGGCGTTCAGCGTCGGATAGGAGATGCCGGCCTCACGCGCGAGGTCCTTCTGCGTACCGCTCTGGGGAAGTGCGAGGAGGCGCTCCAGCAGCGCCGCCAGATCCTCGCCCGGGGACTCCGGGCCGCCCTCGGCGGTCCCGGGCGAAGGAGGCAGTGTCTGTCGGCTCGTCACGCGTCCGAGCATCGGTCATGCCCATCTACAAGCGCAAGTAGATTGCAGATCGACGGCCGGATCGGGGGGTGTACGCCGGTGCATTAGGGCGCGCTCGCGCTACCCTGCCCCGCCCTTCGTTCCTCCGTCCGCCCCCTCTGCGCCCTTTCACCCGTCGGTCGGAATATGCCCCGCCAACCTTGACCCGATCTTCATCTACATGAAGACTGTAGATGCTTTCGGGAGTCGGAACCCCTTGCGTCGACGGTCGTCCGCGCCCGCCGAACCCGTCCCGGCGTGCGCGCTTACCGGTCCGCCGGCCCGCCCCGGACGCCCGCGCAAAATCTACATCTACATGAAGATCGCAGACGTCGCGCGATCGTGCCGGGCGGCCCGCCCGTCCTTGCCCACCCCTTACCGAGGAGCAACGAACGTGTCCTTAGCGACCACCTCATCCACCGCGGAGAGAACCGACCCGAACGCCCCGGAGCCGGCATGGCTGACCCGGGCCCGCACCGGGGACCCGGAGGCGTTCGCCTTTCTCTACCGCGAGTACCGCGGCACGGTGTACGGCTATCTGCTGGCCCGCACCCGTGACCGGCACCTGGCCGAGGACCTGACCCAGGAGGTCTTCGCCCGCGCCCTGCGGAACATCTCCGGCTTCGCCTGGCGCGGCACCGACCCCGCCGCCTGGCTGACCACCATCGCCCGCAACATCCACCTCGACGAGCTGGGCCGCAGCCGCCACCGGCGCGAGATGCTGGTCGCCGAGTTCGGCGACCCCGGACAGCCGGGCCCGGAGCCGGAGACCCTGGTCCTGCGCGACCTGGACGCCGTCGACGCCCGCGAGACGCTGCACCGCGCCCTGAGCGCCCTCGCCCCGTCCCAACGGGCCTGCGTGGAACTGCGGTTCCTCGGCGGGCTGTCGATCGAGCAGACCGCGCACACCATGGGCCGCACCGTCGGCGCGGTCAAGGCGCTGACGCACCGCGCCATGTGCCGGCTGCGCTGGGCGGCGGGGGCGGTGCACGCGTGAACGAGTACCCGGACGCCGTTCCCGTCCTCCGCGTGACCGTGGCCGTGCCCGGCCTCCGCGACGTGTACCTCGCCTCCTCCTCGCCACCCGAGGTACTCGGCCTGCCGGCCGGCGCCCTGCCGCACCCGAGTCTCCTCCCGCCGCACGGCGCCGTGCCGCCCGGCGTCGACGGCGGTCACCCGCCCGGGACGCTCCCGCCGACCGAGTTGGAACGCCAGGCTCTCGCCTGGGACGCGGCCCACGCACGCGCCCGGTCCGTCGCCCTGACCATCGAGCGGGAGGTCGGCACCCACCCGGACGTCCGCGCCGTGCGGGCCGACGGCGACGCCGTGCACGTCCTGCTCCGCCTCGAACCGCCGTACGCCCGCTGGCCCGGCTGGTGCGCCTACTTCGGCATCACCGCCGCCGCCGAGTGCACCGCGCCGCACATCCTGGCGGGGGAGGGCAGCCGGGACGGGGTCCGCGTCACCGCCGCGGTCCAGCCGCTGCCGTCCGGCCCGGACGGCGGGCCCGAGGAGACTCACGCCAGGGGGGCGGACACCGGGGCGGAGGAAACCCCGGACGCCGCGCAGCCCCACCCGGCGGGTGGGGAGGCGGACGAGCCGGACCTCGACGGCCCGCAGCCGCCCGGACCGGCCGGACTCGTGCGCCCCTTCCTGCTCGGCGGCACGGCGTACGACCTGGCCCTGCCGTACCGCGACGTGCACGGCGAGACCTGGTACTTCCAGGGGCAGCGCGCCTACGACGGGATGCCGTTGATGTCGCTGGACGGCCGCCCGGAGAGGTGCTCGCTGGCCCACGTGGCCGAGTACGCCGGTCCGCTGACCCCCGTGACGGAACCGTCCTCGGAACCGGTCCCGGACGAAGGGGACCGATGACCACGCACGCACGGGAGGGCCTGCTCGGCCGACTGGTGCGCCCTCGCCGCGCCGCGGCCGGATCCGTGGACCGGCCGCGCCTCGAGTACGAGTTGGCCGTCAGCCGCCTGCGGCTGGCGCGCTGGCAGCAGCACGCCGACGCCTACGAACGCCGGCTGGGCGACGCCGAGCGGGAACGGGCGCACCTGCTGTCCTGGCTCGCGGCGCTGCACCCCGCCAGCGCGGTGCTCACCCCGCTGACCGGACCGGAGCACGAGGGGACGCACCGGCTGTGCCTGATCGCCGGCGGTTGGCATCTGTCCTGGCACATACCGCCCGCCGACCTCGCGCTGTTCGCCCACGTGCCGTTCCGCGCGGAGTCCGTCGACGCGCATCCCGTGCCGGACGCCGTGGACCAGGGTGCGCTGATCCGCCGTCATGTGCGGTTGCTGGGGATGGAGGGAGCGGTGCAGGCGGGCCTGGCCTGGCGGGCCCCCTGACCTCCGGTAGGGCACGGCACGACATGGCACGACACGGCCGAGAGACTCCGGCCGGCAAGCTCGGGAGGCACGCCGACCGGACCCCGAGCGCCCCCCTGCCCGTGCAGGGGGGCGCACCCCCGGCCCGCCGACGTCGTCTGCGGGCCGTGTTGGGTTGATCGCGCAGTTCCCCGCGCCCCTGACGGGGCACATTCCCGTGGTCGGGCAGCTGCGGGTTGTGGTGGGTTGACTGCGCAGTTCCCCGCGCCCCTGACGGGGCGGACTACAGCCAGGTCGCGAATTCCAGGAGGAGTTCCGCGTCCCGTTCGCGGCCCACCCGCCGCGCGCGGACGCCCGACTCGACCGCTCGGAACAGCGTCCAGCCCCGAAGGCGTTCGCGGTCGACCTCCAGCGACTCCGCAAGGCGCCGCACCCGGCGGCGGGTCGTCGTCGCCCCCGACGGCTGGGCGATCAGGTCCTCCACCCGGTCGCGGACCAGCCGCGCCAGGTCGAAGGCGTGCTCGCCGACCACCGGGTCGGGACCCACCGCGAGCCACGGCATCCGCTCCCCGGAGAGCACCTTGCTCTGCCGGAACGTGCCGTGCAGCAACCGGTGTTCCGGCGGCGAGTCCAGCAGTTCGCCGCGGACCGACAGCGCCGCGTCCACCAGCGGGGCCACCTCGGGCGCCGCGTCCGCCCCTGCCCGCATCGCCTTGGCCTGCCGCCCGGTGCGCTCGGCCACGGTCTCGAACACGTGGTCCTCCGGCGGGTCCACCCACAGCCTGCGCAGGGTGCCCGCCGCCTCCAGCAGCGCCTTCGCCTCGGGGAGCGTCCGCACCGACACGTCCGGATGCAGCCGCTCGAGCAGCAGCACCCCCTCGGTGCCCTCGGACACCGGTTCCAGCAACTGCACCGCTCCCAGCCCGCCCCAGTGGGCCAGTGCCACACGCTCGCTCTCCGGACGTGCACGGGGCGGCGCCAGCTTCAGCACGGCGGGCGTGCCGTCGGCCGTGCGGACGAGCACCACCAGGCTGCTGCGCCCGCCCGGCAACTGCACCCGCTCCACCGCCAACTCGCGCCGGTCCACGGCCTCACGCGCCAGCCCGGGCAGCTTCTCCAGCCAGCCGTCACCCTCGGGCGCCGTCTCACCGAGCGCCCTCACCAGACGCCGCGGCGGTTCGAATGCCATGCGCGAGTCGTTCCTTCCTGATGTCACACGGTGCCGGAGCCCCCCGTCATGTCACGGCGCCGGCGCCAGACCGCCCGGAGCCGTTCCGCTCCGCTCGGCGAGCCCAGGGAAGGCTACGCTCTTCCCGCTCCAGCGCACCGACCGCACCGCCGCCTCACGCATCGCCTCGGCCGCCGACCTGCGCCGTTCGCCCCCGCTCGACCGCACCACGTCGGCGTAGACGCCCGCCACCCGCATCTCCAGCTCCGCCGCCAGCCGCACCGCCGCGGCCGCGTCCGGCACCGGGAACGGCAGCGCGTACCCGGCCGCCGCGGCCACCGGCGTACCCCCGGCGTCCTTCACGTCCCGCACCAACGCGTCCCTGCGCGCCCGGTGCGCGTCGTACGCCGTGCGCGCCTCCGTGCGCCGCTGCTCGCCGATCCGTCCGCCGACCACGCCGTAGCCGTACACCGCCGCGTGCTCCGCGGCGAGCGCCGCCTGCAGCGCCCGCAGCTCCTTGTCCTGCGCGTCACTCACCGTCGGGCCTCCGTCAGCAGGTACACGTGCGCGGCGCCGGACGCGGACACCGACGCCAGCAGCCGGGCCAGCTCGGCCGGCGCGGTCACCAGCTCCTCGGCCCGACGGTCGGCGATCTCCCGCTCGGCGGCGGCCAGTTGGGCGAGCGCGTCCTTCTCGTCGGCGGGTACCGCGGGCGAGGCGGGAGCCGACGAGGGCGCGGCCGCCGCGGTCGCCCCCGCCGAAGGAGACGCGGGAGCGGAAGAAGCGGACGAAGAGGAGCCCGACGGCGCGGGCGACGCCGGTCCGTCCGCGCCCGCCTCGAACGCCTCCGCGTGCCGCACCACGTCGGCCCGCAGGGAACGCAGGCGCTCCGCCAGCTTCGGATGCGCCGCGGCGACCGCGTCGTACCGCGCGGCCAGCACCCGGCTGTCGCGGGCTGCGCGCGCCCGGATCCGCTCGGCGGCCGAGGGCCGCGCGGCCGCGGGACCGCCCGGATCGTCGGAGCCGGCGGAACAGCCCGCCACCAGCAGGGCCGCCGGAGCGGCGGCGAGCAGACTCCTTCTGCGCGGCCCCGAACGGGCGCGCGGAGACAGGGGGAACGACACGGCAGACGTCCTCGGGGGGCTCGTGACGAACGGGGCGGGAACAGGAGATCGGGCGGGGCCCGCGATCACGGTACCCGCAGGCCCGCCCGGCGCCCCTCAGCGGCACCTCGCCGACCGGGTGGACGGCAAGGGTGGACGGCAACACCCCTTGCGACCGGATACCCTTTGTGCAGACACGCGCACCGTCCCACAACAGCACACGCGGCCGAGGAGTCACCCGGATGAGCACGACCCAGAGCGAGAGGCTTCGAGAACTTCTGGAGCCGCTCGTCAGCTCCCAGGGCCTGGATCTCGAGGAGATCGCCGTGGACACGGTCGGCCGCAAGCGTGTGCTGCGCGTCGTCGTCGACTCCGACACCGGTGCCGACCTCGACCGGATCGCCGATGTGAGCCGCGCGCTCTCGGCGAAGCTCGACGAGACCGACGCGATGGGCAGCGCGGAGTACACCCTCGAGGTCGGCACCCCCGGCGCGGAGCGCGAGTTGACCGAGCACCGTCACTACGTGCGCGCCACCGGCCGCCTGGTGCGGTTCCAGCTCGCCGAGGGCGGCGAGCTGGTCGCCCGCATCCTCGCGGCCGACGAGGACGGCCTCGACCTCGAGGTGCCCGGCGTCAAGGGCCGCAAGGCCACCGCGCGCCGACTCGTCTTCGCCGACATCACCAGGGCGCGTGTCCAGGTCGAGTTCAACCGCAAGGACGACGCGTCCGAGAAGAACGACAAGAAGGAAGAGGAGGCGTAGCCGTGGACATCGACATGAGCGCCCTGCGGGGCTTGGTACGGGAGAAGGAGATCTCCTTCGACCTGCTGGTCGAGGCGATCGAGTCGGCCCTCCTCATCGCCTACCACCGCACCGAGGGAAGCCGCCGGCACGCGCGCGTGGAGCTCAACCGGGAGACCGGACATGTGACCGTGTGGGCGAAGGAGGACCCCGACGACCTCGAGGAGGGCCAGGAGCCCCGCGAGTTCGACGACACCCCGTCGGATTTCGGCCGTATCGCCGCCACCACGGCCAAGCAGGTCATCCTGCAGCGCCTGCGCGACGCCGAGGACGACGCGACGCTCGGCGAGTACGCCGGCCGCGAGGGCGACATCGTCACCGGCGTGGTCCAGCAGGGGCGCGACCCGAAGAACGTGCTGGTGGACATCGGCAAGCTGGAGGCCATCCTGCCGGTGCAGGAGCAGGTGCCCGGCGAGACCTACCCGCACGGCACGCGCCTGCGGTCGTACGTCGTCCGGGTGGCCAAGGGCGTGCGCGGTCCGTCCGTCACTCTTTCGCGTACGCATCCCCATCTGGTGAAGAAGCTGTTCGCGCTCGAGGTGCCGGAGATCGCCGACGGCTCCGTGGAGATCGCCGCGATCGCCCGGGAGGCGGGCCACCGCACCAAGATCGCCGTGCGCTCCACCCGCTCCGGGCTGAACGCCAAGGGAGCCTGCATCGGCCCCATGGGCGGCCGTGTGCGCAACGTCATGGCGGAGCTGAACGGCGAGAAGATCGACATCGTCGACTGGTCCGACGACCCGGCCGACATGGTGGCGAACGCGCTGTCCCCGGCCCGCGTCTCCAAGGTGGAGATCGTCGACCTGGCGGCCCGGTCCGCCCGGGTCACCGTGCCGGACTACCAGCTGTCGCTCGCCATCGGCAAGGAGGGGCAGAACGCCCGTCTGGCCGCCCGTCTCACCGGCTGGAGGATCGACATCCGGCCGGACACGGAGCAGGCCGGGGAATAGATCCAGGCCGCGATGGGCTGAGATCACGACAGCTTTGCTCGTTGCGGTGTTCGATTCTTGCCCCGGAGGGGTGAGGTCGGTCCGGGGAGGTAGACTGAGGAGTGTCTGGCCGGACACAGGCTGGCGTGTGCCCCGAGCGCACTTGCGTGGGGTGCCGCGAGCGAGCGGTCAAGGGCGAGCTGCTGCGGATCGTGGTGATCGAGGATGCGTGCGTCCCTGATCCACGCGGTACGCTGCCCGGCCGGGGTGCGTACGTACACCCCGTACCGGTCTGTCTCGACCAGGCGGTGCGCCGAAGGGCGTTCCCGCGGGCGTTCCGCGTCCCGGGACCGCTCGACGTAAAGGCGTTGCGCCACTACGTCGAGCAGGCACAAGGTTGCTGAGCAGTGGCTCCGTGCCGACTGACAGGCAACACGTAAGAACTTGCCGTACGGAAACCCCCGTGCGGCCTGGTACCTCGCGAGTCGAAAGCAGGTCGAGATTGCGATGAGCACTCGATGAGTACGCGATGAGTACGCCCATGAACTAGCGACGGTCCGGACGCAACCCGGACCTCAAAGGAGCGAAGTGGCTAAGGTCCGGGTCTACGAACTCGCCAAGGAGTTCGGTGTGGAGAGCAAGGTCGTCATGGCCAAGCTCCAGGAACTCGGTGAGTTCGTCCGTTCGGCGTCTTCGACGATCGAAGCGCCCGTAGTACGCAAGCTGACTGACGCCTTCCAGCAGGGCGGGGGCAACGGCAAGTCCGCCGCGAAGCCCGGCGCGCCCAAGAAGGCCGCCCCCAGGCCCGCCGCGCCCTCTCCGGCGCAGGCGGCCCGTCCGGCTGCTCCCAAGCCGCCGGCCGCATCCAAGCCCGCCGCGGCCCAGCCGCCGGCGGCTCCGTCGGCGCCCGCGCCGGCCCCCGCGGGTCAGCGTCCGACGCCGGGCCCGCGCCCCGCGCCGCGTCCGGCTCCGGCCGCTCCGGAGTTCCAGGCCCCGCCCGCGGCGCCCCCGGCCCAGTCCGGGCCGAAGCCCGGCGGCGCCCGTCCCGGCGCTCCCAAGCCCGGCGGCCGTCCCGCCGGTCAGGGCCAGGGCGGCCAGGGCCGTCCGGCAGGCCAGGGCCAGCGTCCCGGCGGCGGTGCTCCGCGTCCGGGTGCCCGCCCGGCCGGTCCGCGCCCCGGCAACAACCCGTTCACCTCGGGTGGCTCCACCGGCATGGCCCGTCCGCAGGCTCCGCGCCCGCAGGGCCAGCGTCCTGGTCCCGGTGCCCCCGGCGCCGGTCCTCGTCCCCAGGCCCCCGGCCAGGGCGGCGGTCCCCGTCCGCAGGCTCCGGGCGGTTCGCGTCCCACTCCGGGCGGCATGCCCCGCCCGCAGGGCGGTCCCCGTCCCGGCGGCGGCCCCGGCGGCCCGCGTCCCAACCCCGGCATGATGCCGCAGCGTCCCGCTGCCGGCCCGCGTCCCGGCCCCGGCGGCCGTGGTCCGGGCGGTGCGGGTCGTCCCGGCGGTGGCGGCGGTCGTCCCGGTGGCGGCGGCGGTTTCGCCGGTCGTCCCGGTGGTGGCGGCGGCGGTGGCTTCGCCGGTCGTCCCGGTGGCGGCGGCGGTGCCGGTCGTCCTGGTGGCGGCGGTGGCTTCGCCGGCCGTCCCGGCTTCGGTGGCCGTCCCGGCGGTCCCGGTGGCCGCGGTGGCACGCAGGGCGCCTTCGGCCGTCCCGGCGGTCCCGCGCGTCGCGGCCGTAAGTCGAAGCGGCAGAGGCGCCAGGAGTACGAGGCCATGCAGGCCCCGTCGGTCGGCGGCGTGATGCTGCCTCGCGGCAACGGCGAGACCATTCGCCTGTCGCGCGGTGCGTCGCTCACCGACTTCGCGGAGAAGATCAACGCCAACCCGGCGTCGCTCGTCGCGGTCATGATGAACCTCGGCGAGATGGTCACCGCGACCCAGTCCGTCTCCGACGAGACGCTCCAGCTCCTCGCGGACGAGATGAACTACACGGTTCAGGTCGTCAGCCCGGAGGAGGAGGACCGCGAGCTGCTCGAGTCCTTCGACCTGGAGTTCGGCGAGGACGAGGGCGACGAGGAGGACCTGGTGGTCCGTCCGCCGGTCGTCACCGTCATGGGTCACGTCGACCACGGCAAGACCCGCCTCCTCGACGCCATCCGCAAGACGAACGTCATCGCGGGCGAGGCCGGCGGCATCACCCAGCACATCGGTGCCTACCAGGTCACGACCGAGGTCAACGAAGAGGATCGCAAGATCACCTTCATCGACACCCCGGGTCACGAGGCGTTCACCGCCATGCGTGCCCGTGGTGCCAAGTCGACCGACATCGCGATCCTGGTCGTCGCGGCCAACGACGGCGTCATGCCGCAGACGGTCGAGGCGCTCAACCACGCCAAGGCGGCCGAGGTCCCGATCGTCGTCGCGGTCAACAAGATCGACGTCGAGGGCGCCGACCCGACCAAGGTGCGCGGTCAGCTGACCGAGTACGGCCTGGTGGCCGAGGAGTACGGCGGCGACACCATGTTCGTCGACATCTCCGCCAAGCAGGGTCTGCACATCGACAGCCTCCTCGAGGCCGTCATCCTCACCGCGGACGCCTCGCTCGACCTGCGTGCCAACCCCACGCAGGACGCGCAGGGCATCTCGATCGAGTCCCGGCTCGACCGCGGCCGCGGTGCCGTGGCGACCGTCCTCGTCCAGCGAGGCACCCTGCGGGTCGGCGACACGATGGTGGTGGGCGACGCCTACGGCCGCGTGCGCGCCATGCTCGACGACAACGGCAACAACGTCGCCGAGGCCGGACCCTCGACGCCGGTCCAGGTCCTGGGCCTGACCAACGTCCCGGGTGCGGGCGACAACTTCATCGTCGTGGACGAGGACCGTACGGCCCGTCAGATCGCCGAGAAGCGCGCCGCCCGTGAGCGCAACGCCGCGTTCGCCAAGCGCACGCGCCGCGTGTCGCTGGAGGACCTGGACAAGGTGCTCAAGGCCGGCGAGGTACAGCAGCTGAACCTGATCATCAAGGGTGACGCCTCCGGTTCGGTCGAGGCCCTCGAGTCCTCGCTGCTCCAGCTGGACGTCGGCGAAGAGGTCGACATCCGCGTCCTGCACCGCGGCGTCGGTGCGGTCACGGAGTCCGACATCGACCTGGCGATGGGCTCCGACGCCATCGTGATCGGCTTCAACGTGCGCGCCGCCGGGCGTGCGCAGCAGATGGCCGAGCGCGAGGGTGTGGACGTCCGGTACTACTCGGTCATCTACCAGGCGATCGAGGAGATCGAGGCGGCCCTCAAGGGCATGCTCAAGCCGGAGTACGAGGAGGTCGAGCTCGGTACGGCGGAGATCCGCGAGGTCTTCAAGTCGTCCAAGCTGGGCAACATCGCGGGTGTTCTCATCCGCTCCGGCGAGGTCAAGCGGAACACCAAGGCGCGCCTCATCCGCGACGGCAAGGTGGTCGCGGAGAACCTCAACATCGAGGGTCTGCGTCGCTTCAAGGACGACGTCACCGAGATCCGCGAAGGCTTCGAGGGCGGTATCAACCTCGGAAACTTCAACGACATCAAGGTCGACGACGTCATCGCGACGTACGAGATGCGCGAGAAGCCGCGCGTCTGACCGCAGCAGCACGATCGGGGCCGGTCGGCGGAAGCGTATTTCCGTCGATCGGCCCCGGCCGTTGCGTGTACGGTTCCGGTACCGGCGCCGCTGCGGCGCCCTTCCCCGGGGTACCGGCTCCGTCCGGGCCGGGGAGGTCCCTGATCCCGAACCGGCGGGTCATCCGGATGCACACATGTATGTGGGGACTCTGTCCTTCGACCTGCTCCTCGGCGACGTCCGCTCGCTCAAGGAGAAGCGCTCCGTCGTCCGTCCGATCGTCGCCGAACTGCAGCGGAAGTACGCGGTCAGCGTGGCGGAGACCGGGAACCAGAACCTGCACCGCAGGGCCGAGATCGGCCTCGCGGTGGTCTCCGGGGAATGGGACCACCTCACCGACGTCCTCGACCGCTGCGAGCGGCTGGTCGCCGGACGGCCCGAGGTGGAACTGCTCTCGGTTCGACGCAGGCTCCACAGCGACGAAGACTGAAGCAAGACGTTAAGCACTTAAGGAGACGGACCAGTGGCCGACAACGCGCGTGCCAAGAGGCTGGCGGACCTCATCCGAGAGGTGGTGGCCCAGAAGCTGCAGCGCGGGATCAAGGACCCGCGGCTCGGCTCGCACGTCACCATCACGGACACCCGGGTCACCGGTGACCTGAGGGAGGCGACCGTCTTCTACACGGTGTACGGGGACGACGAGGAGCGGAAGGCGGCCGCGGCCGGCCTGGAGTCCGCCAAGGGCGTGCTGCGCTCCGAGGTGGGCCGTGCGGCGGGCGTGAAGTTCACCCCCACCCTGACCTTCGTCATGGACGCCCTGCCGGACACCGCGCGCAACATCGAGGACCTCCTCGACAAGGCGCGCCAGTCCGACGCCAAGGTGCGCGAGGCGTCCGCGGGCGCCGCGTACGCCGGCGGAGCCGACCCGTACCGCAAGCCGGAAGACGACGAGACGGACGACACCGCCGAATGACCCAGAAGCAGACCCCGCCCGACGGCCTTGTCATCGTCGACAAGCCGTCGGGCTTCACTTCGCACGACGTGGTCGCCAAGATGCGCGGCATCGCCCGCACCCGCCGGGTCGGCCACGCCGGCACCCTCGACCCGATGGCGACCGGCGTGCTCGTCCTCGGGGTCGAGCGGGCGACCAAGCTCCTCGGCCACCTGGCGCTGACCGAGAAGGAGTACCTCGGCACGGTCCGGCTCGGCCAGAGCACCGTCACCGACGACGCCGAGGGGGAGATCACCGCCTCCGCCGACGCCTCACGCGTCACCCGCGAGGCCGTCGACGCGGGGGTCGCCGCCCTGACCGGCGACATCATGCAGGTGCCCTCCAAGGTCAGCGCCATCAAGATCAACGGGGTGCGCTCCTACAAGCGCGCGCGGGAGGGCGAGGACTTCGACATCCCCGCCCGGCCGGTCAGCGTCTCGTCGTTCTCCGTGTACGACGTCCGCGAAGCCGTCGCCGAGGACGGCACCCCGGTGCTGGACCTGGTCGTCTCGGTCGTCTGCTCCTCCGGCACCTACATCCGTGCCCTCGCCCGCGACCTGGGCGCGGGACTGGGCGTCGGCGGTCATCTGACCGCGTTGCGCCGCACCCGCGTCGGGCCGTACCGGCTGGACGCGGCGAAGACCCTGGACGAGCTCCAGGAGAAGCTGACGGTCATGCCGATCGCCGAGGCCGCGGCGGCCGCGTTCCCTCGTTGGGACGTCGACGAACGCCGCGCCAAGCTGCTGACGAACGGCGTCCGCCTGGAGATGCCGGAAGAGTACGCCGGCCGGGGGCCGGTGGCGGTCTTCGGTCCGGCCGGACGGTTCCTGGCGCTCGTGGAGGAGCAGCGGGGGAAGGCGAAGAGCGTGGCGGTCTTCGCGAGCTGAGGCCCCCGCGGCTCCGCCCCGGACCCCGCTCCCCGAACGCCGGCTTCCAGCCCGTCCGGCCTCGTTCGTCGAAGGCCCGGGGGAGGTTGGTTCCAGCCCGTCCGGCCTCGTTCTCCGAAGGCGCGGAGGAGGGGGGGCTGCTTCCGGCCCGTCCGGCGCTCGAGGACGAGGCCAGCCCGGGCAGCCGGGCTGCGCCCCCGCGCCCTGTACGTCGTGCCCGACTTCTCCGACCCCAGCGGGGCCCGGATGAAAAGGGCTGGGGCGCAGCCCCGGGGACCGGACGGGAAGGGGCGGCGGGGCGACTCTCCGGGCGGCCGGGGCCCCGCAGAGCCGACCCCGTGTCGCGGAACCGCCGGAGGCCGTCCGTGGAGCGGCGCGGCACGGGGTCGGCTCTGCGCCGCTCCACGGCCCCCCTCGGTTCCCCCACCCCTAGGGTCTATCCATCACCCCCTCCCTGTTCACCCTCATGTGCGGGCGCTCGGAGTGAAGCGGGGGAGTGGAAGGGGGCGCGTTCCTCTGCCGCGCTGCGCTGCTGATCTTCGGGGCCCTAAGGTCGCGGGCAAGGCACCAGGCACAGCACGGCAGGAGGCTCCATGATGCCGTCGCTCGACGCCCCGGGGTACGCCCTCGAGCGGTTCCGGCCCGCCGCGGACCCCGGGCTGGTCGCGCTCCACGACCTGGCCGGCCGCCCCCGCGGCACCGGCTTCGTCGCCGACCGCCACGGCACCGTGATCACCAGCCACGAGGCCGTCGACGGCCTGCCCCGCCTCGTGCTGCACGGCGCGGAGGGCCGCCACAGCATCGTGACCGCCGACGCCGTCATCCCGCTTCCCGCCCTCGGCCTGGCCCTGGTCCGCGGCGGCGACCTCGGCGTGGCCCCGCTCCCCGTCACCTCACGGGACACCGTGCGCACCGGCGCCTACGTGCGGATCCCCGCCGGAGGCTGGCGCGAGGCGCGGGTGCTCGGGACGACAGCGGTCACGTACACCGCCACCGACCGCGCCCACCGCGTCCCCGGCGCCCTGGAGCTGGCCGTCGGCACCGCCGGGCGGGACGCGCTGCGGCTCGGCGGCGGGGCGACGGGCGGCCCCGTGCTCGACCCGGAGACCGGCACCGTCGTCGGCGTCCTCGGCACCGCGCTGCACACCGCCGCCTCCGACGTCGGTTTCGCCGTCCCCCTGCGCCCCACGGTCCCCGCCCTCGCCGCGCTGCTCGTCGAGAACGCGGCCACGGTCCCCGCGTACGGGACCGACCTCAACCTCGCCGGGCTGGTCGGGCTCACCGCCGCCTCGGCGGCCCGCCACGGCCCGCAGCCACTCGTGGAACCGGTCGAACGGACCGGCGTCCGCGCCGAGTTGTACGACTTCGAGCGGGGCGGGGCGACCGTCCTCGGCCTCGTCGGGCCGCCCGGCAGCGGCCGCAGCACCGAACTCGCCGCGCTCGCCGCCCGCCGCCACCGCGCCGGCCTGCCCACGCTGTGGCTGCGCGGGGCCGACCTGCGCGAGGACGACACCTCGCTCGCCGACGCCGCCCGCCGCGCCCTGGAGCGGGCCGCGGTCGACGTGACGGCCTCCTTGCCGTTCCCGCCGCGGGACTTCGGAGACCTCGCGCCCGAGCGTCTCGCCGCGCTCGCCCGCACCGCCGGCCGCCCCCTGCTGCTGCTCCTGGACGATCCCGAGCAGATGGCGCCCGGCCTGTACCGGAGGCGCGCCGCGTGGACCGAGGAGACCGTGCGCCGGCTGCACGCGGCGGGCACGCGTCTGGTGGTGTCCTGCGGCGCCGCCCACTGGGAGGAGGCCGGCTACCCGCCCGCCTTCCTGCACCACGGCGGCGCGGGCCCCGAAGGCCTCCCGCCGTGCGTGGTCCTCGGCGACCTCACCGCCGACGAAGCACGCGAGGCCCGCGCTCGCCACGGCATCCCCGAAGGCGCCGTCACCGACGCCGACGCGGCCCACCCGCTGACCCTGCGGCTGCTCGCCGAGGTCCGCTCCGACGTCGCCGCGACGTCGCCCGACGGCCCCGTCGACCGCGACGACGTGCTCGCCGCCCACCTGGACCTGACGTGCCTGCGGATCGCCCAGCGCCTCGCCGGAGGACTCGGCGCCCGCGGCACCGCCGTACGCCGCCTGGCCGCCCGGGCCGCCGGGAAGACGCACGAGGCGGCCCGCCGCTGCCTCGGCACGGAGGACGGGACGCTGGACCGGGCATCGTTCGAGGAACTGTTCCCCGCGACCGGACCCGGGGCCGCCCTCGACGAGCACGGCGGCACGGCACCCGGATGGGCGGACGCCGTGCTCGCCGAAGGGCTGTTCGCCCCGGCCGGGGACGGTCACCGGTTCGGGCACGAGGAGCTCGCGGACCGGCTCCAGGGCGCCCACCTCGATCTCGACGGCGCCCTGCACACCCTCGTGCACGCCGCCGACACCGACACCGACACCGACCCCGTGCCCCGGCACCGCATCGGCCCCGTCGTCGAGGCGCTGCTGTGCCTCGCCGGCCGGCACGGCCCCGCCCGGCTCGCCTCCCGCCTCGCGGACCTGACGCACGCCCTGGACGCCGACCCCGGCTCCTGGTGGGCCTCCCGCCTGCTCACCGGCGCCCTCACCCGCGTCCCCGACGCGAGCCCGTACACGGACGTGCTGCGGCTGCTCGCCGACCGTGTCGTGGCCTGGCGGGAGCAGCGGCGGACCGTCCCACCCGAGCTCGGCCCCGCCTTCTGGACGCGACTGCGGCTGCCCGTGGAAGCGCGCTGCGCCCTGCTGCGCCGCCTGGTGCTGGCCGACGGGCCCCCGTGCGAGAGCGGCCCCCGCTTCCTCGACGCCGTCGCCGGACTGCTCACCGCCGACCCCGCGACCGTCCTGCCGTACCTGACCCGATGGTTCGACGACGAGCGGCCACTGCCGGCCACCCCGCACGCCACCGTGGCGACCGCCGCGCAGGCCCTGCTGCACACCCACCGCCACGCCGCGCCCGACGCGCTGACCGAGGCGCTCGTCGACAGCCCGCACCGCCGCGCCGACGAACTCCTCGCCGTGCTCGCCGAGGAGGAGCCGGGCGCCCTGTGCCGGGCCGTCGACCGCTGGGCGGAGGACCCGCGCCCCGCCCGCCGCGCCGCGGCCGTCACCCACGGCCTGCGGGTGGCGCCGTACGTCCGCGACCTCGGCGACCGCACCCTGCTGCGGTACGCCGCCCTCGCGGTCCTGGTGCGCACCGCCGACCGCGCCCTGCACGGCGGCGCCCTCGCCCTCCTCGTCCGCGACCCGGACAGCAGGGGACGCCACCTGGCCCGCGCCCTGGAGCGGTTCGCGGCCGGCGACCCGCACTTCCCGCCCGGTGCGCTCACCGACGCCCTCACCACCCACACCGAGCCCGTCCTCGACGCCTTCCGCACCCGGCTCACGCAGGGCACGGACCCGGACGACACCTTCCGCGCCCTCGCCGACGCCACCACGCCCGCCCTGGCCCGGCCGGTCGCCGCCCTTGTCCGCGAGGCGACCGTCCGGCGACCCGAGCTCACCGGCTGTCTCGCCGGATACGCCGACCGCCGCCTCGACCTCGGCCCCGCCGCCCGCGCGGTGCTGCGCCTGCTGCTCACCGAGCTGCTCGACGGAGGCTCGCGCCCTCTGCGGCAGGCCCTCGCCGGCGTCCTCGCCGCCCCCGGCACCTCCGCCTCCCGCGCCCTGCGCCGCGGCCTGCTCGACACGCTCCTCGACCGGGAGGCCGACCCCGGCGTCCTCGACGCGGTGCTGCGCTCCGCCGCCCGCAACACCGGTCCTGAGCTGCGGGTGCTCGTCCACCGCACCGCACTGCTGCTGGTCCGCACCGCCGAGGGCGCCGTCCGTCTCGACCGCACCCTCGCCGACCTGGCCCGCCATGTGCCGGGCCTCGCGGCGGCCGTGGCCGGCTGGCTCACGGACGCCCCGCACGTCTGGGGACCGCTCGTCGGACCCGCCACCCGGGAGGTGATCGACGAGCTGACGGGCGCGGCCGTACCCGTCTGACGCCACCCGGCGCGTGCACGTCGTCACACAGCCCCCATGCCGATGCGAACCGGGACGGTCCGGCATGGCACTCTTAGAGCTGCGCAGAGAAGTCCACGGACTCGGGTTCGTCCGACAAGGTTTCGACAAGGAGCAGTCACAGTGCAGCGCTGGCGCGGCTTGGAGGACATCCCCCACGACTGGGGGCGCAGCGTCGTCACCATCGGCTCCTACGACGGAGTGCACCGCGGGCACCAGCTGATCATCCGGCACGCCGTGGACCGCGCCCGAGAGCTCGGCGTCCCCGCGGTCGTCGTCACCTTCGATCCGCACCCCAGCGAGGTGGTCCGGCCCGGCAGCCACCCGCCGCTGCTCGCCCCGCACCACCGGCGCGCGGAGCTCATGGCGGACCTGGGCGTGGACGCGGTGCTGGTGCTGCCCTTCACCACCGAGTTCTCGAAGCTGTCGCCGGCCGACTTCGTGGTCAAGGTGCTCGTCGACAAGCTGCGTGCCGAGGCCGTCGTCGAGGGCCCCAACTTCCGCTTCGGCCACAAGGCCGCGGGCACGGTGCAGTTCCTCGCCGAGCAGGGAAAGGTCTACGACTTCGAGGTAGAGGTCGTCGACCTGTTCGTGTCCGGTGAGGCGGGCGGCGGCGAGCCGTTCTCCTCCACGCTGACCCGCCGGCTGGTCGCCGAGGGCCAGGTCGAGGGCGCCGCCGAGATCCTGGGCCGCCCGCACCGCGTCGAAGGCGTCGTCGTCCGCGGCGCCCAGCGCGGCCGCGACCTCGGCTTCCCCACGGCCAACGTCGAGACGCTCCCGCACACCGCGATCCCCGCCGACGGGGTGTACGCGGGCTGGCTGCACGCGCAGGGCGAGGCGATGCCGGCGGCGATCTCCGTCGGCACCAACCCGCAGTTCGACGGCACCGAGCGGACCGTCGAGGCGTACGCCATCGACCGTGTCGGCCTCGACCTGTACGGGCTCCACGTCGCCGTGGACTTCCTGGCGTTCGTGCGCGGCCAGGCCAAGTTCGACACGCTGGACGATCTGCTGGCGCAGATGGGCCGGGACGTCGAGCGCTGCAAGGAACTCGTCGCTGCCGCCGAGCAGGACAAGGACGCCTGAGCCGTCGCCCTCCGGTCAGCGTGCCGCCGCCCAGTGGCACGCCACCTGAGCGGTGTCGTCCCCGCTCAGGACCCCCGGGTCGCGCGTCCGGCACGCCTCGGCCACTCCCGCCCGTTCCGCCTCGCCGCCCGCCAGGATCTGGCAGCGCGCGTGGAACCGGCAGCCGGACGGGACGCGGGACGGGTCCGGCGGCTCACCGGTGAGGACCACCGGTCCGCCGGGCGCCTCGGGGAGCACCGACAGCAGCGCCTGCGTATAGGGATGCCGGGGAGCGGTCAGCACCTGCTCCACCGGGCCCGTCTCCACGATCCGGCCCAGATACATCACCGCCACCCGGTCGGCGATGTTCCAGGCCAGCCCCAGGTCGTGCGTGACGACCAGCGCGGACAGCCCGAGTTCGTCGCGCAGACGCAGCAGGAGCGCCAGGATCTCGCCGCGTACGGACGCGTCGAGGGACGCCACCGGCTCGTCGGCGACGAGGAGTTCGGACTCCAGCACCAGCGCGCCCGCGATCACCACCCGCTGACGCTGGCCGCCGGACAGCTCGTGCGGATAGCGCAGGAAGAAGCGTTCCGGCGGCCGGAGCCCCGCCCGGGACAACGCCGCTGCCACTGCCGCCTGTTCGTCACCGCGGTGCCCGTGGATGCGCAGCCCCTCGGCCACCGCGTCGTACACGGTGTGCCGTGGGTTGAGCGAGCCGCTCGGGTCCTGCAGCACCAGCTGCACCCGCTTCCGGTACGCCTTCAGGGAGCGTCCGGAGTACTCCAGGGGCCGCCCGTCGAAGACGACGCCGCCCCCGGTCGGAGCGACGAGTCCCAGCAGCGCGCGGGCCAGCGTGGTCTTGCCGCACCCCGACTCACCGACCAGGGCGACGATCTCGCCGCGCCGGATGTCGAGGTCGACCCCGTCCACGGCCCGGGCGTCGGGCACGCCGTGCCGCCCGGGGAAGGCGACGCGCACGCGGTTGGCGCTGAGCAGCGCGGTCTTCACTGAGGTCATGGGGTGGGGGGCCTCGCTTCCTCGCCGGTGTGTGGGACGCCTTCGCGCCGCCGGTCGGGCCCCGCCCCTTCGGGTCCGTCCCGTCCGACCCGTACGCAGGCCGCCCGCCATCCCGCCCGCGCCTCGCGCAGCGGCTGGTCCTCGACCGCGCAGGAGTCCAGCGCCACCGGGCAGCGCGGATGGAACGTGCAGCCGCCCGGCAGCGCCGACGGGTCCGGCGGGTCACCGGGCAGGCCGCGCGGCGCGAAACGCGAGGACGGGTCGCCGATGCGGGGGAAGGCGGCAGACAGGGCCCGCGCGTAGGGGTGCAGGGCGTCCTCGTACACCTGGGTGGCGGGCCCTTCCTCGACGATCCGCCCCGCGTACATCACCGCGAGCCGGTCGCAGGTGTCGGCGAGCACCGCCAGGTCGTGGCTGATCATCATCAGCCCCACGTCCTGGTCGGCGACCAACTGCTCGACGAGCCGCAGTATCTGCGCCTGGATCATCACGTCCAGCGCGGTGGTCGGCTCGTCCGCGACGATCAGCCGCGGGTCGCAGGCCAGCGCCATCGCGATCATCACCCGCTGCCGCTGACCACCCGACAGCTCGTGCGGGTACGCCGACGCGCGCGCGGCCGGCAGGCCCACCTGTTCCAGCAGCTCCCCGGCCCGTCTGCGGGCCCCGGCCGACGTCGCCCGGCCGTGCAGCAGGACCGGCTCGGCGATCTGGTCGCCGATGCGGTGAACGGGGTTGAGGGAGTGCATGGCGCCCTGGAAGACGATCGAGGCGGCGGCCCAGCGCACCGCCCGCACCCGGCCCCACTTCATGGCCAGCACGTCCTCACCGTCCAGCAGGATCTCCCCGCCGACACGGGCGCCCGCGGGAAGCAGCCGCAGCAGCGCCAGCGCGAGCGTGGATTTGCCGCAGCCGGACTCCCCGGCGACCCCGAGCTTGCTCCCCGCGTCCAGCCGCAGGTCCACTCCGCGCACGGCCGCCGCGCCGCCCGCGTACGTCACCGTGAGGTTCCTCACCTCGAGCAGGCTCACCGGGACACCCCCAGCCGCGGGTTGAGGACCTGCTCCACGGCCCGCCCGCACAGCGTGAACGCCAGCGCCACCAGCGCGATGGCCACTCCGGGCGGCACCAGGTACCACCAGTGCCCGGAGCTCACCGCGCCCGCCTCCCGCGCGTCCTGCAGCAGAGCGCCCCAGGACACGACCGTCGGGTCGCTGAGACCGAGGAAGGCGAGCGTGGCCTCGGCGAGGATCGCCGTGGAGATGATCAGCGTCGTCTGCGCCAGGACCAGCGGCATCACGTTCGGCAGCACGTGCCGGGACATGATGTGCCCGTGCCCGCCGCCCAGCGCCCGCGCCCGCTCGATGTACGGCCGGGTCTCCACGGCGAGCGTCTGCGCCCGCACGAGCCGGGCGGTGGTCGGCCAGGTGGTCACCCCGATCGCCACCACGATGGTGAACAGTGACCGCGGCATCACCGTGGCCAGCGCGATCGCCAGCACCAGCGTCGGCATCACGAGGAACCAGTCGGTGATCCGCATCACCACCGTCGCGTACCAGCCCTTGAAGTGCCCCGCAGTCACCCCGATCAGGGTGCCGATCGCCACCGACAGGACGGCCGCGAGCAGTCCGACCAGCAGTGACACGCGCGCGCCCCAGATCACCAGACCGAGCAGGTTCCGCCCGAACCGGTCGGTGCCGAAGGGGAATCGCGCACTCGGGTCCTCCAGCGGGCGGCCGGGCGCGTCGGTCACGTTGCCGACGTCGGAGCCGACCAGCAGCGGAGCGGCGAGCGCCGGAACCGCGAACAGCAGCAGGGCCGCAAGGCCGAACAACCCGGCCCGGTGGGTGCGGTACTGCCGCCAGAAACGTGCGGCCGAGTCCCGTCGGCGCCGCCAGGCGAGCGAACCCGCCCGGGCCGTCGGTGCCGCCGCCCGCCCCTTGGCCGTCCCGTTCTCTGTGGTCATCGGCCCACCCGGGGGTCGAGGAGCGGATAGATCAGGTCGGCCAGCGTGTTCATCACGATCACCGCGGCGGCGAACACGAAGAACAGCCCCTGCACCAGCGGCAGATCGGGCACGCTGAGCGCCTGGTAGAACAGCCCGCCGAGACCCGGCCAGGAGAACACCGTCTCCACCAGGATCACCCCGGCCACCGTCCGGCCCAGATTGATGAAGATCAGCGTCACCGTCGGCAGCAGCGCGTTCGGCACCGCGTGGCGCCGCCGCACGAGGTCGTCCCGCAGCCCCTTGGCGCGGGCCGTGGTCAGATAGTCGCTGCCCATCTCGTCCATCAGCGCCGACCGCGTCACCAGCAGAGTCTGCCCGTACTCGACGGCCACCAGCGTCACCACCGGCAGCACGAGGTGATGGGCCACGTCCAGGACGTACGCGAAGCCCTCCTCACCGCCCGACTCCATGCCCCCGGTGGGGAACAGCCCCGGCAGCGGCCCGATCCCGACCGACAGGGTGACGATCAGCAGCAGCCCCAGCCAGAACGACGGCACGGAGTACAGGGCCAGCGCCAGACCGGTGTTGAGCCGGTCGCCGAGCCGCCCGTGCCGCCAGGCCGACCGCGTGCCGAGGAAGATGCCCAGAAGGGTGTAGATCACGAAGGCGGTGCCGGTGAGCAGCAGCGTGTTGGGCAGCGCCTCGGTGATCTTGTCGATCACCGGGGCGTTGAACTGGTACGAGGTCCCCAGGTCACCGGTGAGGGCCTTGCCGCAGTAGTCGGTGAACTGCTGCCACCACGGCAGGTCGAGTCCGAACTGTTCGCGGTAGTTGGCGAGTTGCTCGGCCGACACCTGCCGGCCCCCGGTCATGAACTTCACCGGGTCGCCGGGGATCAGCCGGAACAGGAAGAAGCTGGTGACGAGCACGGCGAGCAGCGACACCGCCGCGCCCGCCAGCTTGCCCGCCACGTACCGCAGATACGCGGCGGTGGTTCGGGCGCGCGGCCCGCGGGGCGCCGCCGGTCCGTCCGTCACCGGACCGGCGGCACCCGGCTTCTCGACCGGTGCGGACGCCGCGTCGGCGGTCATCGGCATCCCCGCCCGCTACTCACGCTCGTCGGCCGTCGCCCGGCGCCGCACGGCGAGGAAGGCGCCCACACCGGCGAGGACCACGACACCGGCCACGATCCCGACGACCACTCCCGTCGACGAGGAGCCGCCGGAGGTGTCCCCGGACTCCGCCGGCACCGCCGACCACCAGCTCCAGTAGCCGTCCTGTCCGTAGATGTTGCCCGCCTTCGCCGGCATCGTCGTGATCGACTCGATCTGGTCGGTGCGGTACGCCTCCACCGCGTTCGGGTACGCCATGACGTTCATGTACCCGAGGTCGTACAGCCGCGACTCCATCTGCCTGACGATCGCCGCCCGCCTGTCCGGGTCGTACTCGGCGAGCTGCCGCGCGTACAGCTCGTCGTACGTCCTGTCGCAGATGAAGTTGTCGGTCGCGCCCGTCTCCTCGGGGGTGGCGGGCAGCGCGGCGCAGGTGTGGATCGACAGCACGAAGTCCGGGTCGGGGTTGACCGACCAGCCGTCGAAGGCGAGGTCGTACTCGCCGGCCAGCCACGGATCGGTCACGTTGTCCAGGCAGTTGAGGGTGACGCCGATGCCCAGCTCGCCCCACCACTCCTGGAGGTACTGGCCGATCGCCTTGTCGTTCGGGTCGGTTGCGTGGCACAGCACGCGGTAGGTGATCGGCTTGCCGTCCTCGCCGACGCGCCTGCCGTCCTCGTTCCTCCTCAGCCCGGCCCGGTCGAGCATCCGGCCGGCCTCCTCCGGGTCGTACGTCAGCTCCTGACCGGGCGACGGCTTCCAGAAGTACTGCGAGAAACGCGGCGGGACGTAGCCCGCGCCCTCGACGGCGTGCCCCTGGAACACCTTGTCGATGATGGCTTTGCGGTCCACCGCCTTGAACAGCGCGTTGCGCACCCGCTGGTCGAGCAGTGAGGGGTGCCCGTCCCCCATCGTCTCGCCGTTCTTCGCCCTGGCGCCCGGGTTGGTGGCGAGTGCGTAGAAGCGGCGGCCGGGCGCGTCGTTGACGTGGATGTTCTCCTCGCCCTTGAGCGCGGCCGCCTGGGCGGGCGTCAGGGAGGGCGACCCGGCGACGAACGACACCTCGCCCTTGCGCAGCGCCGACACCGCCGCGTCCTGGTCCTTGTAGTAGCGGAAGACCAGCTCGTCGAACTCCGGCGCACCACGCCAGAAGTCCCTGTTGGCCTTCAGCCGTACGTAGCTGTCGGGCTTGTAGTCGGTGAGGACGAACGGCCCGTTGCCGACCACGGGGAAGTCCTTGTCGTTGTTGAACTTCGAGAAGTCGTCGACCTTCTCCCACACGTGCTTGGGCACGATCGGCACGTCCAGCGCCGTCATGGTGGCCTGCGGCTTCTTCAGCTTGACGACCAGCTGGGTGGGGCTCGGGGCCGTCACCGTCTCGAAGTTGGAGACGAAACTGCCGTTGGCGGTGGCCGCGCCCGAATCGGTCATCATCGTGTTGAACGTCCACGCCGCGTCCTCGGCCGTGGCCTGCTCGCCGTCCGACCACTTCGAGTCGGAACGGATGGTGTACGTCCAGGTCAGCTTGTCCGGGGAGGACTCCCACTTCGTGGCGAACCCAGGTACGACGCTGTTGTCCTCGGGGTCGTAGTTGGTGAGGTACTCGTAGGTGAGCCGGTGGATGCTCGTGCTGAGCAGCCGCACCGCGAGGAACGGGCTGAGCGAGTCGACGCTCTGCGCCACCGCGACCGTCAGCACCTTGCCGTCGCCGTCGGCCGCGTGGGCCTGCTGCGCGGCAGGACCGAGAGGAGTGGCGAGCCCGGCGCTGAGCGCGAGCGCGGCGGCGCCGGCCGCCACGACGAGCCGGGTTTCGCGGAGCCGGGGCCTGCGGAGCCGGGGTCTGCCGAGGGGGGCGCTGCCGAGCGGGGCGCTGCCGAGGGGCGCGCCGCCGAGCCGCTCGCTGCCGAGCCGGGCCGGCTGCCGGCGAGGGGTGCGGGGGTGACCGCCGTACTGATCGTTCGTGTCCATGGGCGCAGACCTCGTGTCGTCGATCGCACGGGTGGGACGGGTTGATCAGATGAGTGAGGGTGTGTCTATCAGCGGTCCGTACGGCCGTCAACGGCGCATGCACCCCATGTGGCCTGCGGAAACGTTGAGTTGACGTAGAGTTTGCGCACATTGGTCTGGACCGGTGACGCGGTGCTGGTGGACGGCTGGCGGTGGTCGGTGGTGGTCGGTGCGGTCCGGCGGCGGTTGGCGGTCGGCGGTTGGTGGTTGGTGGTCGGCGGTTGGTGGCGGGCGGTCGACGGTTGGCGCTTGGCGCTCGAGGGCGCGGACATGTGAAAGCGGCCCCTCGTATGGGAGGGGCCGCTTTCTTTCACGGGCGGTGCGGGGTGGGGTCGGGCTGCGCCCCGGCGCCTACTGCTGGGCGGGGGCCTGGGGGTAGGGGGGACCCGGCTCAGGCTGGTCGCCCGGGTGGGCGGGCTGACCCGGCTGGGCGTGCTGGCCGGGGTGGGGCTGTTGGCCCGGGTGGGCAGGGGGCTGGCCCGGGTGTCCCGGGTGGCCCGGTTGGGCGTAGGGCTGGCCCGGGTGGGGCTGCGGGGCCTGAGGTGCCTGTGGGGCTTGCGGCACCTGCTGGGGATGCGGCGCCTGCTGGGGGTGCTGCGGCGGCTGAGGCTGCTGCGGGTACCCGCCCGGCTGGCCGGGGACGGCCTGACCCGGCACGTACGGTCCCGGAGCGGGCTGTCCAGGCGCGGGCTGTCCGGGAACCGGCTGACCGGGGTAGGGCTGGCCCGGGACCGGCTGGCCCGGCATGGGCTGACCCGGCATCGGCGGGGCGGCGACCGGCGGCGGGTTGCCGTCGGACGTCCACAGCCCGTGCGACTGCTGGTGCCGGACGAAGTCCTCGGCGACCATCGCCGCGAGGTTGAAGTACGCCTCGCGCACCTTGGGCCGCATCATGTCGAGGTCGACCTCGGCACCGGCGGCGAGGTGCTCGTCGAACGGCACGACGATCACGCCGCGGCAGCGCGTCTCGAAGTGCGACACGATGTCATCGACCTTGATCATCTTGCCGGTCTCGCGCACACCGGAGATGACGGTGAGGGAGCGGGACACGAGGTCCGCGTATCCGTGCGCCGACAGCCAGTCCAGCGTGGTGCTGGCGCTGCTCGCACCGTCCACGGACGGCGTGGAGATGATGATGAGCTGGTCGGCGAGGTCCAGCACCCCGCGCATGGCGGAGTAGAGCAGACCCGTGCCCGAGTCGGTGAGGATGACCGGGTACTGCTTGCCGAGCACGTCGAGCGCGCGCCGGTAGTCCTCGTCGTTGAACGTCGTGGAGACCGCGGGGTCGACGTCGTTGGCGATGATCTCCAGGCCGGAGGGCGCCTGCGACGTGAACCGCCGGATGTCCATGTAGGAGTTGAGGTACGGGATCGCCTGGACGAGGTCACGGATGGTGGCCCCGGTCTCGCGTCGCACACGGCGGCCGAGCGTACCGGCGTCCGGGTTGGCGTCGATCGCCAGGATCTTGTCCTGCCGCTCGCTGGCGAGCGTGGCGCCGAGCGCGGTGGTGGTGGTCGTCTTGCCCACGCCGCCCTTGAGGCTGATGACGGCGATGCGGTAGCAGGACAGCACCGGCGTGCGGATCAGCTCCAGCTTCCGCTGCCGCTCGGCCTCCTCCTTCTTCCCGCCCAGCTTGAACCGCGACCCGCCGGTCGCGGGACGGCTGCTCTTGGCCTTCTGCTTCTTGCTGTTGAGCAGGCGGTCCGACGACAGTTCGACGGCGGCCGTGTAACCGAGGGGAGCGGCACCGGGGTTGACCGGCTGGCGCTGGTCGTGCTGCACGGGCTGCGGCCAGGCGGTGCCGGTCCGCGGGTCGACGGGCGGCTGCGGAGGCTGGGGCGCCTGCGGGACCTGGGGCGCCTGCGAGGGCTGCGCCTGGGGCGGGACGCCGGGGTGGGCCTGCTGGGGCTGGCCGGGCTGCGGCTGCGGCTGTGCGGGCGGGGTGGGCTGCTGGGGGAAGCCGTAACCGCTGGGCTGGGCCGGGGGAGTGGGCGCAGCCGGAGCGCCGGCGGCCGAACCGGGCTGCGGGAATCCGTATCCGGGCTGTTGGGCGGGCGGTTGTGCGGGTCCGGCGGGCGGGAAGCCGTATCCGGCCGGGGGCGCGGGTGGTGTCGGGGCCTGCGGCGGTTGCTGGGCGGTGGGCGCGGGCGGTTCGGCCTGGGGCTGCGCCGGTGTGGCGGGCTGGGGGAATCCGTATCCGGGCTGTTGGGCGGGCGGTTGTGCGGGTCCGGCGGGCGGGAAGCCGTACCCGGCGGGGGGTGCGGTCGGCGTCGGAGCCTGCGGCGGCTGCTGAGCGGCCGCTGCCGGCTGTGTCGGCTGAGCCGGAGGAACAGGCGGAGGGTTCCAGGCAGTCGGCGCCGGCTGGGGCGCCTGCGGCTGGAACGGCGCCTGCGGAGCGGGCGCGCTCTCCGGCGCCTGCGGCTGCGGGGGCCGCACGGACCAGTCGCCGCCCGCCGGCGGAGCGCTCGGGAACGCGGGCGGAACCGAGGGCGCCTGAGGAGCGTCGACCGACGCCGGAACGGCATCCTCGGGCTCGTCACTCTGCTGGTCCGCGCCGGCGGGAACGGAGTCTTCCGGCTCACCGCCGGTCGGCACGGAGTCCTGGGGCTCGTCCTCGTCCTCGGCCTCGCCCTCGTCCTCGGCCACTGCTGGCACGTCGTCCGCGACGTCGGCAGACGCGTCGTCCTCCTCGTCCTTGTCGTCCTCGTCGACCGAGGCGGCGCTCTCGACGTCCTCGGGACCGAAGGAGTCGGCGTCGAGCCCCTCACGCTCGTCGGCGTCGTCACCGGACTCGGCCGAGCCGTCGGAAGACTTGTCCTCGGCGACGACAGGCTCAACCGAAGCTTCGGAGTCGCCGATGCCGACGCGGCCGTCGGAGTCGGGAACGGACTCGGAAACGGCGTCGGACTGGGCCCCGGTGTCGGTGTTGGTGTCGGTGTCGGACTCGGTCCGGGCATTGGACTCGGCCCCGTCGCCGGCCGCGGAGGCGTCTTCCTCCTCGGCCGTCTCCGCCTCGGCGGCCGCCGCGTCGCGCTCGGCGATCTCACGCTTCAGGGCGGCGGCGGAGAAGCGAATGGTGGCGCCGCTCTCGATGTCGCCCCTGTCGGTGCCGTCGGAGGGCTCGATGTGCTGCGACGGCTCCTGCCCGACCGGCATGACGGGCACGGCGGCAGGAGACGAAGAAGCGTCCGGGGAAGCCGTCTCAGGCTTCTTCTCCTCCTGCGCGCTCGGCTCCGGCGGCTGGGGCTCGAAGCCGCTCCCCACCGGCAGCCGGGGCACGGCGACAGGCCCGCCGGAGGGCGGCGGGGGAGGCGTGAACGGCGCACCGGGCGCGGGCGCGGGCGGCGTGAACGGGGCGCCCGGAGCGGGCGCGGGCGGGGTGAAGGGTGCTCCGGGCGCCGGCGCCGGGGGCGACGGAGGCGTAGGAAGGGCGGACGGACCGGAGGCCCCCACGGCATGCGGGGGCGGAGTCAGCCCCGGAAGCGGCGGAATGGCCCCGGCGGACAGGGAGGAAGAACCTCCGGAACCCCCCGGAGCACCCGCATCACCGGAACCCGCAGGCGAACCGGACGAGTCACCGGAGCCCGAGCCCGAGCCCGAGCCGGAATCGGACTCGGACTCGTCGTCGAAGTGTGAGGCGGAAGTGGAGGAACCGGCGGCCGAGGCCGGGGAAGACGTCTCCGAGGCGTTCTGCGTGTACCAGGCCGGCGGCGCGTAGTCGATGGTGAACTCGCCCGTCGTCTCGACGGCGGACTCCGCGTCGGGCTGGTCATCGCCGGGGGTCGCCCAGCTCCCGTGCGTACCGTCCCGATCGCTGCTCACAGTTCCTCCTGGTTGGTCGAGCACCCTTGTGCCGTGCTGGGGGCGACCATCTGCCCTCCCCGTCAGGACGCCAGTACCCGTACGACAGGTTCTGGCGTCACACCGGTACCAGCCTAATCACCACGGCGGTCCCCCCGGGAGGCCCGCCCTCCGCTCGGTTTCCGACGCCGGTGACACACCTGCGTCAACGTCCGCGCGGCAAGGGCGGCCCGCCCCCGGGAACCGGACGAAAGCGGGCCGACGGTACCGAAATCCCGGAATCGGGACGTCAGTCCATACGCCGGGGCGTACCGAGCAGCCCCACTTCCGCATCGGTCGGCTGCGTCGTCACGTACTGCCGGTCGCGGTCGGAGCACCACAGGGTGACGCCGTCGACGAGGGTCGGCAGGGCGTCGACGTCGGCGCGGGGCAGCCCCATCGTGCGCCCCAGTTCGGCGGCCTCGTCCGGAGATATCCGCTGAACGCCCACAAGCCGGGCCTGCCGGACCAGGCGGGGCGCGACAGGGCTGAGGTAGGGCAGCAGGGTCAGCACCGACTGCCACGGTCCGGCCACCACGCGCCCGCGCGGAGGGCGCATGCCGCAGTCCCGCACCACCAGCACCGGCGTGCCGGCCGACGCGCCCTGCGGGGGCACGCGTCCGACGTCGTACACCGAGAGCCCGTTCTGGCCGCCGCCCATGGCGTGCATCATCTGCGTCCAGGCCTGGGGCCGGCCCGTCTCCACGGCCACCCGGGCGCCGGTCGCCGCGGCGCGCAGCGCGAGTACCTGCGCCGTCCACAGACCACCGATGAGCACGACGTCGTACGGCGTGGGCCGGTTCAACCCCAGGACGGCGGGCTGACCTTCTGCGTCCACCCCGATGACGACACCGTCGTCCCCGATGGGCAGCGCGAGGCCGTCCAGGTCGTCCGCGGACAGGGTGTGCCGGCCGTGGCGAGGCCCGAACAGCCCGAAACCGGACCGCAACGAGCCCCGCGCCCGCCGCCCACCCGCGTCCGGGGCGGTCCGTCCGCTGCCCGCCGATGCGTCCGTACGCGGCGGCACGCCGTAGGCGCCTGCCCCCTGGGCGGTCTGTGTCGTCGAAGCGGTCACCGGGCACCCCCGAGCGGCAAAGTGGCGAGCACGCCGGGCAGTTGCTCCCGGTCGAGCCGGGTCAGCGCCGCGCCCGCGTCCCGGGCAGCCGCCTCCAACGCGCGCCGCGCCCCGGTCAGTTCCTCGGCGCTGCGTCCGGTCACCCGGAGATGACCCGTCAGTGACATCTCCCGCCGGTCGCCGGGGGCGAGGGTGAGACTGATCGTGGTCGCGAGTGCGTGCACCCCCGTGACCCGGGCGACGAACTGGTGCAGGGACGTGCCCCGGTCGCCGCCCAGGGAGGGCCACTTGCGGATCCAGTACGTGGTGTGCCGCCGGTTGTCGCAACGCCAGCTGCGGCTGGACTCCTCGGTACGCCGCTCCCGCCGGTCGGCACGCCCCGCCTCGGCCGTCACCAGGGGGTTGGCGCAGGCGGAGGTCGCGACGGCGGAGATCAACTCCTCCTCGTCGAGCACCGTCGCACGGAACCCGGCGCCGGTCAGCCGGCTGGCCAGGTGGTCGGCGACGCGGACGACACACTTCTGAGCGCCGTGCAGACCGCCGCCCCGGGCGGCCACGGCCTCCGGGCACAGCTCGGGATCCAGCTTCAGGGCGATCCAGGTGATGCGCACCGCCGGAGCGCCGGTCTGCGCCTGCAGCGGCCCGTAGTTGGTGACGGCCACCGACCGGGGCGGCAGATGCAGCGCCGGCGCGGGCTGGGTGTGCAGCACCACCTGCGCCGACTCCAGCCGGATCCCGTCCACCTCGAGCGCGTCCCGCACCAGCGCCAACGGCAACGGCCGCCGGCTCCGCTCGGCCCGCAGCGCCGTGGCGTCGGCCTCCACCTGCACCACAGCGGTGACGAAGGTCCCGTCCCCAATGATCCCGACGGGACGACGGTCGCGGGCGCCGTGGGAGCAGGTGCGCAGGGCCGGGTCGCACTCCACGGCCGGGACCAGCCCCGGCTCCGTCTCAGGTGGCACCACCAGCTTTGCCGCGCTCTTCCTCCGGGAGCGCAGATCCTGGCGTGTGGCGATCCACTCGGGCAGCGAACGGCCGCGTCGGCGGACGACCGCCAGGAGCACCAGGACGACAGCGACGGCGACAGCGGGAACGAGCCACAACGGGCCGAGTGCCCACCCCGTGAGAAGGCCGGCCGCCGCGAGTTCCAGGAGAACGAGCCGTTGCAGCCGGAACGACCCCGGCCTGCCGGCGCGGACTTTGAGATGGAGGCCGTCGCGCGCGGCCGTCGACCGTGCCGCTCCCGCCGTGGCCTCTCCAACACCGCCCGCCCGGACCCGGCCACGGTTCACCGTCCGTGTCCCGGAAGCCATCACTCCATCCCCCGTTCTCTCGCCGTCGGCCGGAATTCCGGCACGGCATCAGGCCCTTGAGGGCCCAGGCACCCTACCCGCTCCTCAAGTCACCCTGCCTACCAGGCATAGTAGGGGGCCGGTCCGACAGGGGCGGGCGCGGGACAGCGGCCCCGGCGCCTCCTGGGCGGAACTCGGGCGGAACACGGGGAGAGACACGCATTCATGGCATCTCGGCGGGACCAGCTCAACGCCTACACCTTCGCGAAGCGCCGCTTGCTCGCGGCTTTCGTCCAGTCGACGCCGCAGGG
Organism: Streptomyces sp. NPDC014764; assembly: GCF_043082785.1. Taxonomy (NCBI): domain Bacteria; kingdom Bacillati; phylum Actinomycetota; class Actinomycetes; order Kitasatosporales; family Streptomycetaceae; genus Streptomyces; species Streptomyces sp. NPDC014764. The sequence goes on from NZ_JBIBXY010000027.1 coordinate 34,018, forward strand.
CTCGGAAGAGGGGGCGCCGCGCCCGCTGCGGGGTGTCGTACCCGGGATCCTCGTCGGCGTGGTCGTCATGGCCGTGTTCGGCGCCTGGGGCATGTTCAAGCCCGCGGCACCCAAGGGCTGGGACGTGCCGAACGAAAAGGTGATCATCGCCAGCAAGTCGACCACCCGGTACGTCGTCCTCAAAACGGGTGACAAGGTCCAGCTGCATCCTGTGCTGAACATGGCCTCCGCCAAGCTGCTCCTGGCGCCCGGCAAGGGAGACGTCGTCACCGTCAGCGAGTCGCTCCTCGACAGCGGGAAGATTCCGCACGGCCCCACCATCGGTATCCCGTACGCCCCGGATCGTCTGCCCTCCGACAAGGAGGCGGGAGCCGCGAAGCAGTGGGTCGTGTGCGAGCGTCCGACGGCGGGCGGCCGGTCCGTCCAGAAGGCGGCACTGGTCCTCGCCGACCGTGAGAAGAAGCTGACCGAGGGGAAGCAGCGACTGAGGGGCGGTCAGCTGCTGTACGTGAGCGACCCCGACGAGCACCGCTTCGTCGTGGACGCGGGCGGCACCGCGTACCGGGTCGACGAATTGGACACCGGTGACGACCTGGAACTGCTGCTCCGTACAGTCGTGGGCTCGGGACGTGAGCCCCAGAGGGTATCCGAGGAGTGGCTCGCGACCCTGCACCAGGGTGACCCGGTGACCTTCCCGGAGATCGACGGAGTTCCCGGCGACCCCGCGGAAGCGCCGGGACAGCTCGACGCGTCGGCGAACCGGGTCGGCACCGTGCTCAAGGCGTTCGACAACGACAAGGAGCAGTACTACGTCGTGCTGCCCGGCCGGGTCGCACCGGTTTCCGCCTTTGTCGCCCAGCTGCTGCTGTTCAGCAAGGATCTGGCCCAGGTCGGACAGGCCGGGCAGGCGCTGGAGACGAGCCCTGGCGCCATCGTGCCCGGCAAGCCCTTCGGCACCGAGCACGACTGGCCCACCGGGGCTCCCCGCCCGGTCAACGAGGCCTCGCACGCCGACGGCAGCCGCAACACGGTCTGCAACGTCCTGAGGGGCGTCGGCGACAAGGGCGCCACGGCGCTCAGCACCTGGGCGGGCACCGACTTCCCCGCCGACCTCCCCACCGGGTCCTCCAGCGCCTACGTCACCCCCGGTTCCGGCCAGCTCTTCCGCCAGTTCCAGGGCAAGGAGACCAAGGCGGGCCCCGTCTTCCTGGTGACCGACACCGGCCTGCGTTACGTGCTTCAGTCCAACGCGGACAGCGCCACCGACGACGCCGGTATCGGCATGTCGGCCGAAGAGCGCAAGCAGCTGGAGCAGGAGGCCCGGCAGGCCCAGACGCGCCTCGGATACGCCGACGTGGACCCCGCGCCGATCCCCGCCGCCTGGTCCGCGTTCCTGCCCACCGGCCCCCGCCTGTCCACGGCAGCGGCACGCCAGCCGCAGGGCTCGTAGCGGAGGAGACCGCGATGCGACACACATGCCTGCCCCTCCGCCGCGCGGCGGCCGCGACGACCGTCCTGCTGACGGGCCTCGCGAGCTCCGTTGCCCTCGCGTCACCGTCCTCCGCGGACGACTTCTCCGGCCAGTGCGAATACCCCAACGCCCCCTACCCGGGCCGTCCCTGGTCCCTCCAGCGGGTCCAGCTCGACGAGCTGTGGAGCCAGTCCAGGGGCAAGGGCATGCGGGTCGCCGTCATCGACACAGGTGTCGACGTGCGGCACCCGCAGCTGAAGGACGCGGTGGACACGAAGAGCGGCAGCAACTTCCTGCCCGAGAACCTCAAGGACGAGAACGGCGACCCTGTCGAGCGGGGCAGCGAGAAGGGCACCACCGACCCCGTCGGCCACGGCACGAAGGTGGCCGGCATCATCGCGGCCCGCCCCGCGTCAGGAACCGGCTTCGTCGGTCTGGCTCCCGAAGCGACCGTCATCCCGATCGCCCAGAACGACGCGGAGGGCCACGGCGACACCAGCTCCCTCGCCAAGGCGATCCGCCACGCCGTCGACGCCGAGGCGGACGTCATCAACATCTCCCAGGACACCTCCGACGCCGCTCAGCCCTCCCCGGATCTGGAGGCAGCCGTGAACGAGGCACTGGAGCACGAGATCGTCATCGTCGCGTCGGCGGGCAACGACGGAGCCGGCGGCAACGTCAAGAAGACCTACCCCGCCTCCTTCGAGGGTGTTCTCGCCGTCGCCGCCTCCGACCGCAACAACGAGCGCGCGCCCTTTTCCCAGTCCGGGGACTTCGTCGACGTGGCCGCACCCGGCGTCGACATGATCTCCACGGTCCCGCGCGGAGGCCACTGCGCGGACAACGGCACCAGCTTCTCGGCGCCCTACGTCGCCGCCGTGGCGGCCCTTATCAAGGCCAAGCACCCCGACTGGACGCAACGTCAGGTCGTCGCGCAGATCGAACAGACCGCCGAACGCAGCATCGTCGGCCGGGACCGCCTGGTCGGCTGGGGAGTCGTGGACCCCGTGCGCGCGCTCACCGAGGACGACCGGCCGATCGAATCCCCCCGCCCCCAGGAGGGCCTGGTCAGCGCCAGGCCCCCTGCCGCAGCCCCGCTGCCACTCGGAGAGACCGCCGACGAGCGCAACGCCCGTCTGGCGACCTATACGACCGTCGGCGCGGTGATCCTGGTCGCGGGTCTCGGCGGGACCGCGGTCGCGATAAGGGACGCACGCAGACGCGCTCGCGGGAGGGCGAGACACGGGGAACACGCGACGTGACGAAGACCTCAGGCACGGTCCGGACCTCGTGGCCCGCCTACGGTTCCGCCGGGCGAGGAGGCGAAAGTCGGCCAGTTGTCAGGTGAGCGCGTGAATATGGCAGTTGGGACTGTCAGCGCCCGTTACTAGAGTGGTCCGAAGCGGTTGAGATCGTTCAGAGGTGTGCCCACGCGGGACGGGCGCACAGCCGACCGCGCAACGGGGAAAACGGGGAGGAATGCAGTGGGGCTTCCTGACGAGACGGGCAGGGGCACCGCGGACCTACGTCGCGGCGTCATGGCACTGTCCACGTTCAAGAAGCGCGTGGACGACCTGCTGGCCGCTTTCGAGAAGTCGCCGGGCGGGCCGTCCAAGGTCGGATCCCACGAGTTGCCGGCCAACGCCTTCGGCGGCGGTGCCTTCCCGGAGGGCAAGCGGCTGCACCTGGAGTACGAGCGGGTCCACGAGCGGATCACCGCGCTCTCCAAGCAGCTCGGTATGCAACTGGAGGCCATGCGCATCGCAGTGCACGGCGTGGACGTCACCTTCGACAACCTCGAAGAGGAACAGCGCCGGCGCTTCCACGAGATCCGGCTCCAGGTCAACCAGACGCGTGAGGAAATGCTGGACCAGCAGGTCAAGAGGGGCAACCGGGCCGATCACACCGACGCGGGGTACTGATGAGCGGGCACGAGAAGAAGCCGGACCCCTTCCTGGAGGAACGCCAGGAGGCCCAGCAGCAGAACGGCGTCCTCGACGCGGTCACGAACATGACGCGGCTCTCCGTTCCGTTCGGGCCCTTCCACCACCGGGGCATCCACTTCGGTTCCACGAACTTCGAGGGCTACGACCTCAACGACATGGTCGACATCGTCGAGTCGGCCAACCCCGAACTGCTGGAGTCGGCGGCCGAGGCCCTCGTCCAGGCGCGGGACGCCATCCGGACAGCGGCGGAGGAACTGCAGAAGGACATCGGCGGCGTCGACTGGAAGGGCGAGTCCAACACCGCCTTCACCAAGTGGGCGGACAGCCTCGTCAAGACGGCCGAGGGTATCGCCGACTACGCCGACGTCGTCGGCACCCAGGTGCTGGCGGCGAGTTCCGGCCTGGCCTCGGTCCGCAAGTCCATGCCCCCGCGCGACTCCCGCCCCGACCGCAAGACGGTCGACGACATCCCGGCGGTCGCCCAGGTCGACGGCAACGCCGACTACACGGCGGCCCTCAAGGCGGAGAAGAACCGCCAGGAGGCCATCAACCAGATGTACCGCCTGGCGTCGTACTACACCGTGTCGGCGGACACGATGAAGTCGGCGGAGGAACCGGTGTTTCCGAAGATGCCGGATGTGGGGGTGCCGGGGCCTGCGCCCGGGTTCGGTGATGAGTTCACCGTCGGTGCGTACGAGACTCCGGCGGGGGGCGTGCGTAGGGGGGACCTGTATGGCTCCCCTGGCAGCGCTGCGACGGAGCAGGGCTCGAAGGAGCAGCTGTCCACGCCCAACGGAGCGGACACCTCCGTCCGGCACGGTGTGGGTACGGAACTCAACAGCGTCGGTACATTGCCTCCTCAGGAGCCGACCAAGCCGGTTGCTTCCATGCCACCGTCGACGGCCAACCCGGTCAGTACAGGGAATGTCGGCCCACAGGTACCTGGTGCGGTCCCGCCTGTTCTCCGGGGTGCTACCGGCAAATCCACAGGGCCCGGCGGCATTCCTGCTGTCAAGCTGCCTTCGGCGGCGCAGGGGCGGGCGACGAGTGCGACTGGCGACGGTCCGACGGCTCGCCCGGGCGCCGTCCCCCCAGCGCAGCCCGGACGTGCCGCGACACCTGGATCCGCGGTGGGCCGGGGGATTGGTCCTACGGGGCCAGTAGGCCATACAGCCGTGCCAGGTCAGGTGAGGAACCCCGCGAGTGGCCCCGTGGCACGCGGTGTCGTCGGCGGCATGCCGCGATCCACAGGGACGGTCGGACAGGTCGGTGGTGCCCCTCGCGGACCCATGGCCATGGGATCCACACCGCCCAGTCGTGGTGTAACCGGGCGCGGCGCTGAAGGTGTGGTGGGCGGCCGCCCCGTCACTGGCGGCACGTCCAGTGGTCAGAACTCAAAGCTGAAGCCCGGCACGGTCGTCGGCGGCGAGCGCGCACCTGATCCACGCACGAACGGGCAACGGCCGGGGCAGCGGGGTGTGATCGGAGCACCTACCACGACGTCGAACGGCGGTCAGGTGTCGCGTTGGCAAGGCGGAGTCGTAGGCAACGGCCGTGGCCCCGCCAATGGTCGTCCGCGGCGTAACGAGCGGCGTGACAACAAGACGGTAAGTGACTGACCGGACCGGAGGACAGACGGAAGCATGGTGTCAAGGTTCAGCCCGCGCGGCGTACGGAACGCGCCCCCTCAAGAGCGGCGCAGGAGACGGGGCGTCGGCGTTTGTTCCGTGCTTGCCGCTGTGGCCACCCTGTCGGTGGCCACAGCTCCTGTCGCTGACGCTGCGGACGCGCAGTCGGAGCAGTGGTACCTCCCGGCGATGAAGGCTGAGGAGATGTGGAAAGTAAGCACAGGCGAAGGCGTCAAAGTTGCCGTCGTTGACACGGGGGTGAACCCGAGCACACCTGCTTTGAAGGGAAAGGTGCTGGCCTCGGAAGTCCCGCAAAACGTCTCCTACAAAGCCACTGAGGACTACTCCGGCCACGGCACCACCATGGCTGAGCTGATCGCCGGTTCCGGCAAGAACGGCACGCTTAAGGGGCTGGCACCGGGTGCGGAGATCGTTCCCTACCGGGTTGCGCTCACCGGGCTCGACGAGGCGGAGGTTCGGAAGGCTCCCCATCTCGCGGAGATCATCAGGGCGATCGCTGACAGTGATGTGAAAGTCGTCAACATGGCCTTCGGCGCGAGGTTCGAAGTTCCTGGCGTCCGTGAGGCCATCAAATACGCGCACGACAAGGGCAAGTTGTTGTTCGCGGGTACGGGCAACGACGCCAAGGAGACCAGGTTTACGGGCTATCCGGCCGCATACCCGTACGTGGTCGGAGTGGCCGCATCAGACGAGTCTGGCACCGTGGCCGAATTCTCTCAGCACGGCAACTATGTCGACCTCGCTGCTCCAGGACTCGACATCCCCAGATGGTGCGATGAGGATCTGCGCGACTACTGCACCGGGGCGGGCACCAGTATGGCCACTGCAATCGCCTCCGCCTCCGCCGCCCTGGTCTGGTCCGCCCACCCTGACTGGACCGCCAACCAGGTCCTCAACAGCCTCATCGAGACGGCCGGCCGTGACTGGGCCAGGGACGACCCGAGTACGTACCTCGGCTACGGCCTGATCCGCCCCCGCAAGGTGCTCGAGAACAAGAACTTCGATCCGGGCCCGGCGGACACCGACCCCCTCGCGCGGGAGAACGCCGTCGGTCTCCTGGACGACGAGGGCAAGCCGGTGAAACCCGCGAACTCCCCGTCCCCCGCTCCCTCGAAGGGAACGGCGTCCTCGGCCCCCGGCGCCGAGGACGACGGAACGTCAGCAGTCGCCTCCGACACTGACTCCACCGGCACCACCACTCTCTGGGTCGCCCTGGGAGCCGCAGCGGCGGTCCTCGTGGTCGGGGCGGGCGCCTTCGCCGTGATCCGTTCACGGCGAGGCGCGTGAGGAGTCGCAAGCCGCCACAGGGAGAGCACGACCACCACAGGTGCCGCTTCACATCGCACCACCGATCTCACGGAAGGGACCGCCGACATGGCTGAAGGCCGCAAGCTTTACGAGGCCCAGGTACAGACGCTCCAGACGAACGTCATCGACCGGTACGACTCCATCAGGCAGTCGCTGGCCAGGCTCCAGGGAACGATCGACATGATCGAGAAGAACTGGACCGGGCAGGGTGCCATCGCGTTCGACAAGAAGCAGACGGAGATCAACGGCCACATGGCCGCGATCGGCCGGATGCTCGACGAGTTCCTCGAGGGCATCGACCTGAACAAGAAGGACAAGCGGAACCTCGAGAGCCAGATCGAGGCCGACATCACCAAGATCTCGGTGGACGACCTCGGTGGAAAGACCTCGGCGCTGAGCAGCTACTGAGGCAAGCCACCCACCACCGTCCGGTTTCGACGAAACGAGGAACACATGTCCGGCGCGCACTACGACGAACTCGCCGTCTCCTTCGGCACCATGGACGCGCTCGCCACCGAGCTCGGCGACCAGGCTAGGAAGCTCGAGGAGGACCTCGAGGCGCTCAAGAAGGCGGTGCTCGACGCCGCCGCGGGCTGGGGCGGCGAGGCGTACGAGGAGTTCACCAAGAAGACCAAGGAGTGGGACCGCCACGCCAGCGGCATCCACCAGGCCCTGGTCAGCATCGCCCAGCGGGTCGGCACCGCCGGCGGTGACTACCGCGGCGGCGACCTGAAGGGCGCCAGCTACTTCCTGTAGGGGGCAGCGCGCGAGCGCCGGGTTCGGCCCGCCGCTCGTGGAAACACGACGAGGGTGGACACGCACGGGAGGTGTCCACCCTTTCGTGTCTCACTGCACCTGGTCCGCCAGGGCCACGGTGAGCTCCTCGACCTGCTTCGGGCTCGGAGCGGCCGTGGAGGACTCCTCGAACCCCACCAGGAGGGCGGCGTCCCCCTCACCCTTCAGCTTCAGACGCACGGTGGCGACATTGCCGCTGCTCGCCACCAGTACCTCGCCCGTTTCGGCCTTGGCGGCTCCGTTGACGTAGTCGACGGTCTCCGAGCCGCTGAGCCGGCTCAGTGCCGCGGCCACCGGCGCGAGGGGGGTGATGGCGTTCGGCTTGCGCGTGGCGATGGTGTGCACCTGCAGGTCGCGGCGCCCGATGTGGAAGGTGCAGCTCACCAGGGCACCGGGATGTTCGGCCAGCGGGTCACCGGGTTCGGCGCGCTTGCCGCCCTCGGAGGTCGCGACGGGAGTGTCACCGTCCTCTCGCACCGGCCCGGAACCGGCCTCCCCCTCGAGCCCTGCGCTCTCGGCGGCCGCGGCCATGTCATAGGGCAGCGGACAACTGCTCGCCCCTTCCTCCGGTATGTCGTCCGCGGTCTCCGTCAGACCGCTCGCGGTGAGGGATTCCGTGCCGCTCTGGCAGCCGGCGAGCAGGGCGATGGCCGCCAGAACGGCCGCCGTCACCGCACGGTGTCGTGAAAGTGTCACGTGACGTTCCTAGATGTCGTGTGTCTCGGCGCGTGTGAGGCCCCTGCTCGGGCCTCCGTCGTTGGCTCGGTCGAGCCTGCCCAGTGTGCTGCTCTGCGCGCTGAAGGACGTCTTGAGAGCTCAGCGCCTTGGCGAAAGGGCCGGCCAGCCGAGGATCCAGGGGGTCGGACTCCTTCACGTTCTCTTCCAAGGCCGGGCGGTTGGCGGGCTTCCCGTCCCACGCGGCGGCTGAGCCGACCTTGGGAGTTCGAGGTGGCGGCAACGACGGCCACGACCACCGACCGGCGTGGTCGAAGTGGCGCCCAAGACAGGTCCTCCTAGCTGTTGTGATCACGAAGTGGTGCAGCCGAAGCGCTCGCCGGCGACATCGACGAAGTTGTCGTACAGCGAGCGCAGGCCGGGGGCACCGGACTCTTCGAGGGCGGCTGTGTAGCCCTCATGGACTTCCATGGCGAAGTAGGTGGGAACGCCGCCGCAGTCGGCGACGACGTGGGTGGGATCAGCTCCCATGACCTCGTGGCCGGCCACGCGCCGCTGCTCGGTGTACCCGGGGGAGGAGCGGATGCCCGCGATGAGGCGGGCTTCCTGCGTCACTGCGTACGTGGCGTGGTTGTCGACCTCACACGACCAGACAGGACCCCCGTCGCGCTGGACCGTCTCCGTGGTCCCGGCGCGTTCCCGGGTAGCGGGACCCGGAAACGTCAGACCGGCGATGCCGCAGACCGTGTCGTCCCGCACCGGGCGTGCTGCGGGAGCCGGGGCCAGGGCCTCGGGGGCGGACATGGGCTCGTCGGAGGCACAGCCTCCGCGCTGCGCCGCGTTGTTGGCCACCTCGGTCAGCAGTCGGGCGAGTGCGAGCGGGTCCGCTCCCTGCGGGGCGTACCCCTCCACGATCGCCGGCCCGTTGTCGTCGATGCAGGCCTCCGGGAGCAGGACCCAGCCGTGGTCCTGGCCCACCCCACCGGTGGCGCCATCGGAGAAGAACGACATCATGGCGGGGCTGGGCCACCGTCCTTCTTCGCGGAAGGGGAAATCACCTCTCTCGCGGCTTCCCGAAACCCTCAGTTGATCGGTGTCCGGCCCCAGAAGGAAGGACGACCTCTCCACCATGCAGGCGAAAGTCACGCGATCACTTGACGACCCGTCCAATCCGGGGCCGTCGGAGAGGCGCCCGGAACGAGGGAAGACCTCTTCGGCCGTGTTCCCGGACACGAGTCCTCCGCAAAGGTCTCCACGGCCCAGCACGTTCGTGTTCAGCCACAGATAAGCACTTGCCGTCAGCAGGGTGACCGCAAGAACGGGTGCGATGATCCTGCGTCCGAGACGTGCCCGGCCACTCTTGTCCGCCATGTCACTTCCTCGTACGCAAAGCCGAGTACGCGTCCTCACGCCCTGTGATGAAGCTCTGTTTGGCCTCGCCCTTGGCGTGTTCGTGGGCCTCGGTTCCCTTGATGTCGTGGGTGGTGCCCCATGCGTCGAGCAGCGCGTTCGTGCCACCGACGCCCGCGGACGTCTCAGCACTGTCCTCGGACCTGGCCACGTCCTCGGCTGCGGCCGTCACGTCTTTGGAGTACTCGTAGGTGGCTGCGTCGATCATGCGTTGGACCGGATCCCCCACCACGGGAATCTGAGTGAACAGCCCACCCACCCCGTGGTACGTGTAGCGCATGGTGTCGTTGAGGTTGCCGATCTTGGTGTCCCGGTCGTCGAGAATCATGTCGGACCCGATCGCCGTCATGGATCCGTAGACCTCGCCCACGTGCCGGGCCTTGTTGTCCCAGTCGCCGACGACATTGTTCTGTTGCTCGGAGGGAGCGTCCCTTGCTGTGTCGAGGTAATCGGCCGAGTAGACCTTCTGGTTCTCGTACAGGAGGTCGTAAACGAGGACGGGGTCCCCGTCGGGGGTCGTTCCGTAGGCGGCGTCGGACACCCCGCGCATTACGCGGAGCAAGCTGTGCTTGCTGTTCGCGATGCTGGACTCGTCACCATCAGCGTTGATGTGATCGAGCCCGTCGGGGCTGCTCGGCTCGGTGCCACTGAGGATCGCGTGAGTGTCCATTGTGTAGTCGGCGAGAGCGCGTCCCAGGGGAACCTTCATGTTCTGCGGTATGGCGTCGTCCTTGTCCAACTGGGTGATGGTCTCCTGCATCACCCGAGCCTGTGCTTCGGTGTGGTGGTCGAAGGACGCGCCGGTGCCATCGGGTTCCCGGCCGGTGGTCGCCGCTTCAAGGGCCAGGCCGAGCCCGAGGCGGCTGAGTGGGTCGTCCATGGTGACGACCGTGGGTCCGGCGACTGTGCTGTGTTGCGGCCACTCGCGTTCGTGCAGCAGGTACTTCACATGGTCATTGGCCACATGATCGGACCCCGTACCGTTGCCTGCGGGGTCGAAGAAGGAGGTGGCTGCGTCGGGGTTCTTGCTCATGACGCCGAGGAGCCCGTCCAGGGCGTCTGCCCGAATGCCGTCGTGCCCGGCGCCCCACTCGGTGTAGATACCGGGCTGGTGCTTCTCAGCGGCTATGAGTTCGTCGCCCAGTTCGTAGAGGAACTGGTCGTCGTACTTGGCGTCGGCATGCTGCATCAGGCTGACGAATGACTGGTACCCGTAGAGCGGCTGGGTGTTGGATCCGTAGTTCTTGGTTCCGTGCTTGCCGAGGTCATCCATCCACTGGCGGTAGAACCGGCCGTCGTCGCTGGCCACCCAGTCCTTGAACTTCTGTGATCCCGGGGGCACGTCGGCGACCGAGCCGGGCACCTGGGTGGCCTTGGCGACGGTGTCGGCCAGACCGCCTTGCAGCTCCAGGTATATGGCCTTGTGCTTCTTGTCGTCGTCGTACGCGAGCTCGTTCAGCTCGTTGGTCAACTTGATGGTGCCGTCCGGGCCGAGCCCTTTGAGCAGGGTCTGGCTGAACACCTTGTCGTCCGAGTTGTCGCGGAAGGCCCGCCGGAGTTCGGCGAGTTCGGTGGCGGACACTTTGTCGCCGGCCGCGAGCCGGTTGGCGATGTCCTCGGCGTTCTCGGCTTCGTACTTCTCGATGTCGCCCTGAGCCTGCCCGTTGAAGCCGTTGGAGGTGCCGTCGAGGAGGTTGGAGTCGACGACGACGGCGTTGAGGGAGAGCTGGACGCCCTTGTCCGCGTCGGTGATGTCTTTGACGAGCTGATCGATGCGGTTCTGCGAGGCCTGAACCTGCTTGCGCACGCTCTCCTGGAAATCGGGGTCGTGGTGGTAGGCGTTGCGGGTGCCCTCGTCTAGCGAGGCGGTGTCGTACGTGACGACGCCCTGGTCCGACACCCTCATGCCGTTGGCCACCGCGTCCTGACGGGCGGCCTTGAGCTTCCCGCGCAGCTCCACGAACTGGATGTGGGCGTCTCGCAGGAGCGAGGAGACGGCTTTCGCCTCGGTCTGGGCGTTCTGGTACTCCTGCAGAGTGATGTCGAAGCGGCGGTTCGCGGCGTCTGCGCTCAGACCTATCCATGCCGGGCCCATGGATATGCCGTGGACATCCCGCTTGTAGGCCTTCTCCTGTTTGCTGAACTCCTTTGCCATGCCGTCCCAGGCATCGGCCGCCGTGGTGAGCGTGCCCAGGTCTGTCGTCATGATCTCGTGATACGTCGGCACGGGTCCCCCGTGGTGCGCGTCGGCGTGAACGGTCGGTGGTGGCGGGTGTGAATCAGTAGCCGTCGAGGCTCGACGACTTGCGAATACCCAGGCCGACACCGAAGTCGGTGTTCTGCAGCAGGATGTTGGTGCTGCGCAGGGCCTCCTTCTCGGAGCCCAGACGGTTCATCAGGGCCTGCACCTGCTCGCCCCACGTCTTGTGGGCCTTCTTCAGCGCCGTGGAGGTCACCCAGCCGTCGCCGTCCTTCGCGGCGAAGGCCTTGACCGCGGCGCCGGTCTCGTCGTCCGCCAGGTCACCGGCCTTGCGGGTGTCGGGCTGCAGATTGTCCTGGATGGCCTTGGCCGCGGCCTTCTTCTGTGCGGGGGAGGAAGCAAGGTCTTTCCTGCCTGCCCCCACCGGCCCCGTGGGACCTCCCGTGTCCGCGGGGTACTGATTCAGCCGCATCCCGACCGGCTGTTCAGCCCCGCCAACGGTCCCGTACTGGTCCGCCGCGCCAGACCCCACCACGACTTGCGCCACCCCGTTCAGTCGATCACTGTTCGTCCGACAGGCTAACAATCGGACCGACGAACGGCTCACCGGAGGCCGCACCAGAACGATCTCGCTCCCCACATATCGCTGCTGAGAACGCATCACGCCTCAGGAGGGGCAACCGAGCTTCTTTTTGTACGCATCGAAGTAGGGCGGTCCGAGCTTCTCCAGTAGAGACTGGGAATCTCTATTCCAGCGGATGTCTTTTACGGCTACGGTCAGGACATCACCCTCCTCGCTGACTCCGGGGCAGGGTATAACCGTTACGACGCCGTTCTCCCATGATGCGTACTTACCTCCTGCGAAGTAGCGCGTTCCCTTCCTCGCGGAGAGGTCGAAGTAGTCGCGCAGTGTGTACCCGCTCTCATTCCAATCTGCGTCGCTGACTACGGAGTCGTTGCCATCAACGTACATGTGGCAGAACTGTCCTTCTTCGAGGGTGAAGTGCCCCGTGTCCTGTCCTAGTTCGTCACCGTCGTGGAGGAGATCTCCAAGGATCTGCTTGTCCGCGGAAATCCCGCAGATATTGTCCGGTACCTGATAGGAGAGACCATCCTTCGTAGAGCTGCAAGCGGTGAGTGGGAGGGTGCACAGAATGGCTGTGGTGAGTGCCCTCATAGAGGAGCTGTTCACTCGGTGATTCCTTGTCACGTGCCGTCTCCCGAAGAATTCCACTGGGCGCCGTCGGAGTGGCTTACGCCAGCTGCCGTTCGCGCGGCGCGGTTGATGGCGTCCATCGTTTTCTGGTCGAACTCTCTATGCTGCTCAAAAAAGGTGGTTACGGCTAGCGATGAGGCCGACGCTACTGCCTCCCGGCCATCTGAGTATTGGTTGCCTGCGTCGCGCTCAGCCTCTTCCGTGGTGTCCTGCTCAACGCTCTTTACGACGCTCTCGGTGACGTCTTCGACAAGCCAGTTGACAGGCTCCGTCACGACAGAGAAGGGCGGTGGAATGGCGCCCGTCCCCAATCCAAGGAACCGCCCCACCCACTTCGCATTGTCCGCGACAGCCTCGTTGTACTCCGTGTCCGAAGCCGTGTGGTAGTCGTAGATCGCGTCAGCCCGCGCGTTGCTCATGATTCCCGCGATGGCGGCGCCCGGTGCGACCAGGTCGCCGACGCGGGAGGCGTCCTCCGCTGTGAGACCCTTGCCCTCCGCGTCCAAGAACTGGTGAACCACAGCCGTCGTGTAGGCCTGCTGCGCGGCGGTGATGGCGCTGTACGCGTCCGGGTCCTGTCCGACGAGCCCGAGGAACTTCTGCGCGTCTCCGTAACCGAGATCGGCCGGCGCACCGTTGACCGGGAACACCTTGCTGTCGACGTCCTCCATGTACATCGTCCGCTGGAAGTCGCCCATGTAGTCGGCGGCGATGTTGCCCAGGCTGTCGCGCAGGGCATACAGGGGACCGGTCTCCTCGTCCTCCAGGTCCCCGTTCATGTTGTGCGTCAGCAGATCCGGGTTCTTGGAGAACTTCTCCACGATGTCGTGGACCAGTTCCGCCTGCGCCTTGCTGTGCTTGACCGACGGATCGACGACGTCGCTGTCGTAGGGGCGGCCTGTCGCGGCGGCCTCGAGAGCGTGGCCCAGAGCATCGGGGCCGTAGTTACGGGCCTTGTCCGTCGCCTCCGAATCGAACCCCATGTTGGAGGCGTTTCTGTCTGTCGTCCACTCGAAGTCCTTGTCGGCGAAAAGATCGAGGTAGGACTTGAAGTCTGTCTTGGCCCCTGACTTGACCGTGCCGTCCTCGTTGTAAGCCGTCGGCTTCTCCGTGAAGAACTGCTCGGCCGCCTCAGGGCTGTGGCCCAACGCCTCCAGCACACTGTTCAGCGGGTCGTTGCCACTGCCCAGTTTCCCGGACGGGTTGAAACCGTAGCGATCGTCGCTGCCGGCGGGCCTGTTGGAGAGGAACCGCTTCGGATCCTCCTGGTGCAGCTGGGTGACATGCTCCGCGATAGGCGTCAGGAACGCCGGGTCGTAGTTCCCGTAACGGAGCAAGCCCCCCAGGACCTGGTAGCCGTACGGCTTGCTCCACATGCCACGCTCCCATTCGATCTCCTGGGTGCCCAGTTTGCGGAACTCCGCGCCCCACCATGAGGGAAGATGCTGCCGGTCGCCGCGGACGCTTTGCGGGGTGTAGGGATCGGTGGCGTTGGCCAAGGCGTGGCCCATGTACTTCTGCAGATCCTGCACCCCGGCCAGACGGGTCTTGGAAGCGTCCTGACCGGTCCCGTCGATCGACAGCGCCGCGTAGAACTCGAGCGTCTGCCGTGGTCCGCCCAGGCCCTCGAAGAACTCCGTCGCGAACTCGCCGTCCTTCTCACGACCGTTGTGACGCAGCAGCCTGTTCAGCTCCGCCAGGTCGCGGTCGGACATGTCCTCCCGCTTCTTGGCGAGCTCCAGGGCACGCTCGACCTGGGCGTCGTTCAGGGAGTCGTACTTCGCGTGCCCGGCGTTGTACAGGTCGCTCCCGTGCGCCCGCTTGAGCGCCAGCTTGGCGGAGACGTCGATGTCGTGAGCATGGGCGACCTTCCGGGTGATGGAGTCGGCGTAGTGCTGCCGGTCCGCCTTCGTGTCGTCCTTGCCGTCCTTGCTCTTCTTGGCGTCGGCGTCGGGCCGTAGACCCACACTCACCGTGCCGTCACGGTTGTCCTGAACGGTGTACCCCTTCTCCTTCGCCTCGGCGGTGAGAGTACGTACACCCTTCTGCAGACTCACCAGCTCACGATGGGCGTCCTCCAGCACCTGGAAGATGCTGTTGGCCTCCGTGTGGAGGTCCGCGAACTCCTTGACGGTCTTGTCCACGAACTTCCGCGTGACGCCGGCGTTCACACCTTCCCAGCGAGCGCGGTCCGACTTCTTCTTGAGCCCGTCACGGGCATCGGTCTCGAGCTGCTTGAGGTTGCTGACCACCTTCTTCCAGTCCGACACCGAGGTGCCCAGCTTGCCGAGGTCGACCTGCATCAGGTCGCCGTAGGTGATGGACATGCCTGACTTCCCCCGTGCTACTTGAAGTACTTCTCGAGTTCCGAGGCGGGCAGCGCGGTGCCGTCACGCCGCATGATGGACGCGGCGATCTCGGCATCGTCGTTGGCGTGCAGCTTCTTGCTGAAGTCCAGGTGGTTGGAGATATGGGCGCAGGCCTGGCGGACCGCCTTCACCTGGCTCTCCCAGACGGACAGAGTCGTCATGAGTTCGTCGCCCATGGTGAAGCCGGAGCCGGACAGCGTCGTCGCCGCCTGGTGGGTGGAACCGGCATGGTCGGCGTTCATTCCGGCACCCGCAATGTCCACCTTCTTCTCGAGGTCACCGTGCAGGACGAACGCCTCGTGGCCCACGGCGCCGAGGTCGTCCTGGCGGGCGACCAGGTCCAGCTTTCCGCCGCCCGGCCCCTGGGCCGGCGCCCCGTTCAACTGCATCTGCGCCGGCTGCCGGTCGGCAGCCTGAGACTTCAGCTGCTCCCACTCGTCCCATGCCATGGATCCGCTCCTCCTCGGCTTCAGCCGAACTCAGCCGTACCACTTGCCTGCCCTGCGAAGGCTCCGTGAGCAATCACACCGGTTCCCGTCGTCAGAACCTCTCCTCCTCGACCAGCCCCGTCTGCACCAACGGCCGCCCACGCCGCCGGGAGACGAACACCCCCCGCCCCGCGGGCATCGGCCGCGGCCGCACCCCGCCCAGCACGTCGCCCTCGGACGGGTCGCCCGACAACACGACGCCCTGCGCCCCCAGCTCCTTGATGCGCTGCATGAAGGCCTCGTACGAGGCGCGGCTCGCGCCGGCCGTGGACCGCGCGATGACGAAGCGCACGCCCACGTCCCGCGCGAACGGCAGCAGTTCCGTCAGACCGCTGAGCGGATTGCCGCTCGACGTGGCGACGAGGTCGTAGTCGTCGATGACCACGTACACCGTCGGGCCTCGCCACCAGGAGCGGTTCCGGAGCTGCTGCGGGGTCACGTCGGCGGTCGGGGTGCGCCGCTTCATCAGGTCGGCCAGAGCCACCATGTGGTGCTCCATGGCATTGGACATCGGAATGTACTCGGCGAGGTGGGTGTCCGGGGTGGCACCCAGAAGCGAGCGCCGGTTGTCCACGACGAACAGCTTGCACGCGTCGCCCGGGTAGCGCGTCGTGAGCTGCTTGATCAGCAGGCGCAGCAGGTTCGACTTGCCGGACTCGCTCTCCCCGAAGACCAGGAAGAAGGGATCCTGGTCGAAGTCGACGAACACGGGCTCGAGGTTGTCCTCGTCGAGCGCGAAGGCGACGCCGCGCTGAGGGAAGCGGTCGCCCGGAGGCAGGTGACCGGCCGGGAATTCACGCGGCAGCAGGCGCACCTTCGGCGCCCCCGGCGCCTCCCAGTGCCGGGACACCTCCGCGGCCAGCGCGGCCGTGGCGTCCGCGAGGTCGGTGTCGGACTTCAGACCGTCGATGCGCGGCACGGCCGCCATGAAGTGCAGCTTCTGGGGCGACAGACCACGCCCAGGCACGCCGGTGGGGACGTTCGCGGCTACCTTGCGGTCGATCTCGGAGTCCATCGTGTCGCCGAGGCGCAGCTCGAGCCGGTTCAGCAGGCTGTCCTTGAGGGCGGACCGGACCTCCATGGAACGGGAGGCGGAGAGGACCAGGTGGACGCCGTAGCCGAGGCCGCGGGCGGCGATGTCGAGGATCACCTGATCGAGTGCTTCGTAGTCGGCGCGGAAGTTGCCCCATCCGTCGATGACGAGGAACACGTCGCCCCAGGGCTGGTCGGTGACTGAGATGTCGCCGCGGGCGCGCCGGGTCCGGAACTCGGCGATGGAGGAGATGCCCGCGGTGCGGAAGTACTCCTCACGGCGGTTCAGCAGGCCGTACACCTCCGCCACCGTGCGTCGCACCTGCTCCGGGTTGAGCCGGGAGGCGACACCGCCGACGTGCGGCAGTCCGGCCAGCGCGGACATGCCACCGCCACCGAAGTCCAGGCCGTAGAACTGCACCTCGTGCGGGGTGTGCGTCAGCGCGAAGGAGCAGATCAGCGAGCGCAGCAGGGTCGACTTGCCGGACTGTGGACCGCCAAGGATCTGCATATGGCCGGCCGCGCCCGAGAAGTCCACCCACAGCGGGTCACGACGCTGCTCGTACGGCTTGTCGACAAGGCCGACCGGAACCACCAGGCGCCCGGCGCCCTCGTAGCCCGGCTGCGTGAGCCCCCGCCCCTCCACCGCGGCGAGGCCGGGCAGGAGCCCGTCCAGTGAGGGTGGGCTGTCCAGCGGCGGCAGCCACACCTGGTGGGCCGCCGGGCCCTGCGCCTCCAGCCGGCGCACGACCACGTCCAGCACGGTGTCCGCCAGGGCGTCGTCCGTCTCGCCGGCGCCGTCCGCCGCGCCGGTCCGTTGCCGCGGCACCGGCACGTACTGCACCGGCACCTCCGCCGTCGTGAACAGCACAGGGCGCCGGTCCATCGGCAGCGGCCCTTCCGCGGACGCGTCCCGCTGTCCTCCCGGGCGGTAGACGCCCGAGACGTACGCCGCCTTGAAACGCACCATCTCGTCCGTGCCGAACTTCAGGATTCCCGACCCCGGCACGTTCGGCAGTTCGTACGCGTCCGGCACGCCCAGGGCCGCGCGCGACTCGGCGGCGGAGAACGTGCGCAGACCGATGCGGTACGACAGATACGTCTCCAGGCCGCGCAGCCGTCCCTCCTCCAGCCGCTGAGAGGCCAGCAGCAGGTGCACGCCCAGAGACCGGCCGATGCGGCCGATCTGCACGAACATGTCGATGAAGTCCGGCTTCGCGGTGAGCAGTTCGCTGAACTCGTCGATGACCAGCAGCAGGGAGGGGATGGGCTGGAGCGGCGCGCCCGCGGCCCTGGCCTTCTCGTAGTCGTGGATGTTGGCGTAGTTGCCCGCGTCGCGGAGCATCTCCTGGCGCCGGTTCAGTTCGCCGCGGATGGAGTCGGCCATGCGGTCGACCAGGGTCAGGTCGTCCGCCAGGTTGGTGATGACGGCCGCCACGTGCGGCAGCTGCGCCATCCCGGCAAAGGTGGCACCGCCCTTGAAGTCCGCAAGGACGAAGTTCAGCGTTTCCGAGGAATGGGTGACCGCCAGGCCCAGCACCAGCGTGCGCAGCAGTTCCGACTTGCCGGAACCGGTGGCGCCGACGCACAGACCGTGCGGGCCCATGCCCTCCTGCGCCGCCTCCTTGAGGTCCAGCATCACCGGGCGCCCGTCCTCACCGACGCCGATCGGCACCCGCAGCCGTTCCGCCTGCGACCGCGGCCGCCAGGTGCGCCGGGTGTCGACGGAGGCGGCGTCGCCCAGGTTCAGCAGGTCCGTGAACTCCAGGTTCGCCAGCAGGGGTTCGTCGTCGTCGCCGCCCGAGGCCACCCGCAGCGGAGCCAGTTGCCGGGCCAGCGCCTCCGCGGACTCGTAGGACAGGGAGTCCGGCTTCCCCTCGTAGACCTCGCCGTGCGCCGACTCCAGGTAGAGCGTGTGCGGCCGCACGATGACGGACAGGTCACCCTGGGCGCCCGCCGGTTCTCCACGGGTCACCTCGATTACCGTCACACCCTGGAGGCCCTCGGGGCTCGCCAGCAGGGACGTCGGCGGCAGGGACACCCCGTCGAGCACGACGACGACGTGCGGAGTGTCGGGCAGGGGGGCGGCGTTCGGGTGGAAGCGGGGGCGTCCGATGAGACGCGAGGAGAGCAGATCGTCGAGCTCGAGGGGATCACTGCTGATCAGACGGCGGGATCCGGCGCCGTCCGTGAGGCCGGGAAGCTGCACGTGCGGCAGCCACTTGGCCCATTCCCAGTGCGGCAGGGACTCCCGTCCCGCCGCGACCGCGACGACCAGATCCTCGGGGGAGTGCAGGGAGGCGAGTGACCCGGTCAAGGCTCGGACGCAGGAACGTACGGCCTCAGCCTCGCCACCGAGCACCACATGGGAGAAGGCGCGCAGCGAGACAGCCATGGGCAGGTCGTCCAGGGTGCTGTGCATCGCGACGAACCGCTGCATCGCGCCCGCCGTGAGCGGCTCAAGCTGATCGATGGGGCCGATCTCCGGGGCGACCAGCGGAGTGGCCAGCGACTGCGGGCCCAGACCGATGCGCACCTGGGCGAAGTCCTCGTCGCTCGGACGCCGTTCCCACACGCGGCTGCCTTCGGCGACCAGCGCCCACAACTGCTCCGGGGAGGGGTGGAGGTAGTACTGGGCGTCACGCTGCGCCCGTGCCGTGTCCTGGGTGGTCCGGCGGGTCCGCGACAGATAACCCAGGTAGTCGCGGCGGAGGTCGGCGATCTGTCCCTGGGAGCCTCGACGGAAGCGGATCACCATGGCGACCGACATGGCGATCGTCGACGCGATCATCACCATGCCCATGATGCGCATGAAGGGCTGCCCGCTGGTGAAGAAGAAGACGACCGAACCGCCCATGCCGAGGGTCGGCAGCAGCTGCATCAGCACGCTTTCCCGGTGTCCCCGCGGCAGTTCGGGCGGCGGCTGCACGACGACCTCGCTCGTCGGCACTTCCGGCGGCAGCGCCCGAGGAGGACGCTTCACGACGATCTGGCTCACTGCCCACCAATTCCCTTGCCGGCCCGCTGGGTTTGTCGTCCGCCTCCCCGTGTCAGGCGCACGAGGGCCGCCGCGTGATCCTACTGATCGCACCCGGCGATGGCGGGCGGTAGGGTGCCGGGGGTTCGCGTGAGCACATGCGAATTCCGAAGGGCGCACGTCACCTCGCGCGTTCGACGCGGCGTGCACACGGCGTGCCCGGTGGAATCGTCTCCGGTCGTCCCGACCCGCTGCGGGCCGCGAGGGGGAGACACCGACCCGTCACTCCAGCTGACACAGCATCACTGAGGGGGATCAGAAGGTGAGCACGACGGCCTCCACGGCGGTCACCGGCACCGGCGCACCGGGCCGGGGAGCCCATACCGGGGCGGTGACGGGGCTCGGCTTCTGCCGGGTCACCATCGTCGCGCCCGACAGCCGGGTCGATGTGGCGCTCCCCGACGACGTGCCGGTGGCCGACCTCTATCCGGAGATCCTCAGGCTCTCCCGGCAGACCCCGGCCGAGGGCGCCCCGGTCGGCTACCACCTCGTACGCCGCGACGGCACCGTCCTCGACAGCTCCCGTTCCTTCGCGGCACAGCGCATTCTCGACGGCGAACTGCTCACCCTTCGTCCCTTCTCCGAATCCCTGCCGCCCGCCGTCGTCGACGACGTCTCCGAAGCGGTGGCCTCCGCGGTGTCCCGGGACAGGTCCCTGTGGGACGGCGACCTCACGCGGGCCGCGGGCCTGATCGGCGGTGGTGTGCTGCCCGCCCTGCTGGCCTTCGTCGCCTGGACCGCCGATCCGCGGCACGACATGCACAGCCTGCCCGGTGTCCTCGCGGGTGTCGCCGGTCTCCTGCTCGTCGTCCTCGGCTGCGTGCGTGCCCGCGTCTACGACGACCGCGCCGGAGCCGTGGCGCTGGGCCTCGGCGCGCTGCCCAACGTGGGTGTGGCCGGCTCAGGGCTGCTGTCGCTCTCCGAGGGGCAGGGCATCGGGAAGCTGCAGTTCCTTCTCGCCTGTGCGGCCGTGCTGGTGGCCTCGGTGATCCTCACCCTGTGCTCCCCGAGCGGCGACGGCCCGTTCGTCGCCGTCTCCGTGGCCTCGGCCCTCGCGCTGCTCGCCTCCTTCGCGGCTCTGCTGAGGAACTGGACCCCGGCCGAGACCGCCGCCCTGTGCGCGCCGGTCGCCGTCGGCGCCCTCGCCTTCCTGCCGGGCATCTCCCTGCGGTTCGCCCGGCTGCCCATCGGCTTCGAGACGCCGGACACCGCCCCGCCCAGCGCGTACGGCAACGATCCCGCGCCCCACCAGCCGGTGGACGCCGAACGCATCCGGGCCCAGGCCCGGCGCGGTCACGAGCTCCTCGTCGGCCTGGTCGGCGGCTGTTCGCTGGTGGCGGCGGGAGCGGCCCTGGTGCTCGGCTTCTCCGGCGGACTCTGGGCACAGCTGCTGGCCCTCGCCACGGGAGTGGCCCTGCTGATGCGCGCGCAGCTGTTCCGCTACACCGCGCAGGTCGCCACGCTCCTCGCCGCCGGACTCGCCTCCCTGGTGGCACTCGGCCTGGGCCTCGCGCTCAACCCGCCGGACGCCCTGGTCCGGGACGCGCTGGCGGGGGACCGCGCCGGCCTCGACCTCCGCGCGGTCTGGCTGGTCACCGCCATCGCCGCGGCTGCCGCGCTGATCACCCTGATCGGCCTGAAGGCGTCGCACAGCGGCCCCACCCCTTTCTGGGGCCGGTTCCTGGAGATCGCGGAGGGCTTCGTGCTGCTCACGCTGGTGCCTCTGGCGCTGGCCGTCTTCGACGTCTACACCACGGTGCGGTCCCTGACCGGATGACGAGGCGCGGCCTCCGCCGGGGATTCCGTCGGACGCCGCGCCCTCGGTCGGAGGATCACGCCTCGTGCTCCGTCGGCTCCAGGTCGAACTCTCCGTCGCGCGCGCCCAGCACGAACGCGCGCCACTCCGCCTCGGTGTACCGCAGGACGGTGTCCGGGTCCAGGGAGGACCGCATGGCCACGGCGCCGCCGGGCAGGTACGCGATCTCCACCCGCTCCTCGTGCTCCTCCGTGCCCGGCGCGCTCAGCCACTCGACACCGGAGATGTCGAGGGCGTAGAGCTCGTTCTTCTCCCGCTCCTTGCGTGCCTTGATCTCCTCAGCCGTCTCCGCCATGCCCCAGCGACCCCTTCCCGACGTACGATCGATGCGAGCGCTCACCCTAGTGGCCTGCTCACGCCCTTCCGACGGGTTCCACCGACCGGGGGAAAGCGGCCCGTAACCACCTGGTACTCTGGGCGACGGCCGTATGTGTACGCACCCCCGGAGCCACCCGCCCTGGAGGCCGCGCCCAGCGGATCCCCGCCTTCCGAGTCATGGAAGACCCCCCGAGAAGCAGACCGGGGGCACTCGGTGGCCACTCACAGATCATGAGGAGTACGCGTGTCGCTCGACGCCGCAGTGAAGAAGCAGATCATCTCCGAGTTCGGCACCAAGGAGGGTGACACCGGCTCCCCCGAGGTCCAGGTCGCTCTGCTGTCCCGTCGGATCTCCGACCTGACGGAGCACCTGAAGACCCACAAGCACGACCACCACTCCCGCCGTGGCCTGCTGATCCTCGTCGGTCAGCGCCGCCGGCTCCTGCAGTACCTCGCCAAGAAGGACATCCAGCGCTTCCGTGCGCTGGTCGAGCGCCTCGGCATCCGCCGCGGTGCGGCGGGCGCCAAGTAAGACACCGTGAGGGGAGCGGTTCCCGGGACAAGGGGACCGCTCCCTTTGCTGTACGTGCGGAGTGTCACCGCGCCTTTGTAGTGTGGTAGCACAACGCAAGAACGCAAGAACTACGACTCAGCGTGATGACCCGCGCCGCATCGGGTATGCGACCCACGGACCATCACACCGGACGTCACCCGGCGTCCACCCCGGACGTCACCCGGCGTCCACAGTGGACGCCGTCCCGGCGTCCACCCCGGACGTCACCCGACGTCCCCCGTACGAGGGGAAGCGCACCCCGCCGCCGCCGGTCCTCGGTAGTGGCCCCCGGGAGAGTCAACCCCGGGTGCTTCGATCGAAGACCGGCCCGCACCAGTGGCGCGCTTCTCCGCCCCGTCCCCCCGCCACACGGGTGAGAGGGACGAAAGACGACAAGTAACGGAGAAAACGCTGGTGGAGAACGAGACCCACTACGCCGAGGCCGTCATCGACAACGGCTCCTTCGGCACCCGCACCATCCGCTTCGAGACGGGCCGTCTGGCCCGTCAGGCCGCCGGCTCCGCCGTGGCCTACCTGGACGACGACACCATGGTGCTGTCGGCCACCACCGCTTCCAAGAACCCCAAGGACCAGCTCGACTTCTTCCCCCTCACGGTGGACGTTGAGGAGCGGATGTACGCGGCCGGGAAGATCCCCGGTTCGTTCTTCCGCCGCGAGGGCCGTCCCTCCGAGGACGCCATCCTCACCTGCCGCCTGATCGACCGCCCGCTGCGCCCGTCCTTCAAGAAGGGCCTGCGCAACGAGATCCAGGTCGTCGCCACGATCATGGCGCTCAACCCCGACCACCTGTACGACGTCGTGGCGATCAACGCCGCCTCCGCGTCCACGCAGCTGGCCGGCCTGCCCTTCTCCGGCCCGATCGGCGGCGTCCGCGTCGCGCTGATCCGCGGCCAGTGGGTCGCCTTCCCGACGCACACCGAGCTCGAGGACGCCGTCTTCGACATGGTCGTCGCGGGCCGCGTCCTCGAGGACGGCGACGTCGCGATCATGATGGTCGAGGCCGAGGCCACCGAGAAGACGATCAAGCTCGTCGAGGGCGGTGCCGAGGCGCCGACCGAGGAGGTCGTCGCCGCCGGTCTGGACGCCGCGAAGCCCTTCATCAAGGTGCTCTGCAAGGCCCAGGCCGACCTCGCCGCGAAGGCCGCCAAGCCGACCGGCGAGTTCCCGATCTTCCTCGACTTCCAGGACGACGTCCTGGAGGCGCTCACCGCGGCCGTCAAGCCCGAGCTCGCCCAGGCGCTCACCATCGCCGGCAAGCAGGAGCGCGAGGCCGAGCTGGACCGCGTCAAGGGTCTCGCCGCCGAGAAGCTCCTGCCGGAGTTCGAGGGCCGCGAGAAGGAGATCTCCGCCGCGTACCGCGCGCTGACCAAGTCTCTGGTCCGCGAGCGTGTCATCAAGGAGAAGAAGCGCATCGACGGCCGCGGTGTCACCGACATCCGCACCCTGGCCGCCGAGGTCGAGGCCATCCCGCGCGTGCACGGCTCGGCGCTGTTCGAGCGCGGTGAGACCCAGATCCTGGGCGTCACCACGCTGAACATGCTGCGCATGGAGCAGCAGCTGGACACCCTCTCTCCGGTGACCCGCAAGCGCTACATGCACAACTACAACTTCCCGCCCTACTCCGTCGGCGAGACCGGCCGCGTCGGCTCCCCGAAGCGCCGCGAGATCGGCCACGGCGCCCTCGCCGAGCGCGCCATCGTGCCGGTGCTGCCGACGCGCGAGGAGTTCCCCTACGCGATCCGTCAGGTGTCCGAGGCCCTCGGCTCCAACGGCTCGACGTCCATGGGCTCGGTCTGCGCCTCCACCATGTCGCTGCTGAACGCCGGTGTGCCGCTGAAGGCCCCCGTCGCCGGTATCGCCATGGGCCTGATCTCCCAGGAGATCAACGGCGAGACGCACTACGTCGCCCTCACCGACATCCTCGGTGCGGAGGACGCCTTCGGCGACATGGACTTCAAGGTCGCCGGCACCAAGGACTTCGTGACCGCCCTCCAGCTCGACACCAAGCTGGACGGCATCCCGGCCTCCGTCCTGGCCGCCGCCCTCAAGCAGGCCCGTGACGCCCGCCTCCACATCCTCGACGTGATGATGGAAGCGATCGACACGCCGGACGAGATGTCCCCCAACGCTCCGCGGATCATCACCGTGAAGATCCCGGTCGACAAGATCGGCGAGGTCATCGGCCCCAAGGGCAAGATGATCAACCAGATCCAGGAGGACACCGGCGCCGAGATCACGATCGAGGACGACGGCACCATCTACATCGGTGCCGCCGACGGCCCGGCCGCCGAGGCCGCCCGCGCCACGATCAACGGCATCGCCAACCCGACGATGCCCGAGGTCGGCGAGCGCTACCTGGGCACGGTCGTCAAGACCACGACCTTCGGCGCGTTCGTCTCCCTGCTTCCCGGCAAAGACGGTCTGCTGCACATCTCGCAGATCCGCAAGCTGGCCGGCGGCAAGCGCGTGGAGAACGTCGAGGACGTCCTCGGCGTGGGCCACAAGGTCCAGGTCGAGATCGCCGAGATCGACTCCCGCGGCAAGCTCTCCCTGATCCCCGTGATCGAGGGCGAGGACGACGACAAGAAGGACGACGCCGACAAGTGACGTCCCGTGGCTCCAAGGCGACGGCCCGCACCTCCTCGGAGGCGCGGGCCGTCGCCCGTACCCAAACCCTCATCAAGGGCGAGAACGGCATCGGCACGGTCCGCAGGACCACCCTCCCGGGGGGACTGCGCATCGTCACCGAGACCCTGCCCTCGGTCCGCTCGGCGACCTTCGGCATCTGGGCGCACGTCGGCTCCCGCGACGAGACCCCGGCCCTGAACGGCGCCACCCACTACCTGGAGCACCTGCTCTTCAAGGGCACGGCCACCCGCTCCGCGCTGGACATCTCCGCGGCGATCGACGCCGTCGGCGGCGAGATGAACGCGTTCACGGCCAAGGAGTACACGTGCTACTACGCGCGCGTGCTCGACACCGACCTGCCGCTCGCCATCGACGTGGTGTGCGACATGCTGACCGGCTCGGTGATCCGTGAGGAGGACGTCGACGTCGAGCGCGGCGCCATCCTCGAAGAGATCGCGATGACCGAGGACGACCCGGGCGACTGCGTGCACGACCTGTTCGCGCACACGATGTTCGGCGACAACCCCCTCGGCCGTCCCGTCCTCGGCACGGTCGACACGGTCAACGCACTCACCGCCGACCGCATCCGCCGCTTCTACAAGAAGCACTACGACCCCACGCACCTGGTGGTCGCCTGCGCGGGCAACGTCGACCACGACAAGGTCGTCCGCCAGGTCCGCGCCGCCTTCGAGAAGGCCGGCGCGTTCAAGGACCCGGCGGCGCAGCCGATCGCCCCCCGCGGCGGCCGGCGCGCCCTGCGCACCGCCGGGCGCGTGGAACTGCTCGGCCGCAAGACGGAGCAGGCGCACATCGTGCTCGGCATGCCGGGCCTCGCCCGCACCGACGAGCGGCGCTGGGCGCTCGGCGTGCTGAACACCGCCCTCGGCGGCGGCATGTCCTCCCGGCTGTTCCAGGAGGTCCGCGAGAAGCGCGGCCTGGCCTACAGCGTGTACTCGTACACCTCCGGCTTCGCCGACTGCGGCCTGTTCGGCGTCTACGCGGGCTGCAGGCCCTCGCAGGTGCACGACGTGCTGAAGATCTGCCGCGACGAACTCGACCAGGTCGCCGAGCACGGACTGCCCGACGACGAGATCGAACGCGCCGTCGGCCAGCTCAGGGGCTCGACCGTCCTCGGCCTCGAGGACACCGGCGCGCTGATGAACCGTATCGGCAAGAGCGAGCTGTGCTGGGGCGAGCAGATGTCGGTCGACGACATGCTGTCCCGGATAGCCTCGGTCACCCCGGACGACGTCCGCTCGGTAGCCCGGGACATCCTGGGACGGCGGCCCTCGTTGTCGGTCATCGGCCCGCTGAAGGACAAGCAGGCGTCCCGGCTGCACGACGCCGTCGCCTGACCCACCCCGGAACACACCCGGTAAGGAACAACGAACATGAGCAAGCTGCGCGTGGCGGTCCTGGGTGCCAAGGGCCGCATCGGCTCCGAGGCGGTACGGGCGGTCGAGGCCGCCGAGGACATGGAGCTGGTGGCCGCCCTCGGCCGGGGCGACAAGCTGGAGACCCTCGCCGAGACCGGCGCCCAGGTCGCCGTGGAGCTGACCACCCCCGCCTCGGTCATGGGCAACCTCGACTTCTGCGTGCGCCACGGTATCCACGCGGTGGTCGGCACCACCGGCTGGACCGACGACCGCCTCGCGCAGCTGGGGGGCTGGCTCGACCAGTCCCCGGAGACGGGCGTGCTCATCGCCCCGAACTTCTCCATCGGCGCCGTGCTGACCATGAAGTTCGCCCAGATCGCCGCACCGTACTTCGAGTCCGTCGAGGTCGTGGAGCTGCACCACCCGAACAAGGTGGACGCCCCCAGCGGCACCGCCACGCGCACCGCCCAGCTCATCGCCGAGGCCCGCCGCCAGGCCGGCAGCACCCCCGCCCCGGACGCCACGACGACCGCCCTGGACGGCGCCCGCGGCGCGGACGTCGACGGGGTCCCGGTGCACGCGGTACGGCTGCGGGGTCTCCTCGCCCACCAGGAGGTCCTGCTCGGTGCGGAGGGCGAGACCCTCACCGTCCGCCACGACTCCCTGCACCACAGCAGCTTCATGCCGGGCATCCTGCTCGGCGTGCGCCGCGTGGTGACCACTCCCGGCCTCACCTTCGGCCTGGAACACTTCCTCGACCTGAACTGAGCCGGTCCCACCCCTATGCGCGCGAAGATCTCCTACGCCCTCACGGCCGCCGTCCTGGTCGTCTACTTCGTCCTGGTCGGCAGCCGCGGCGTGCTGCTCATCAAGGCCGGCACACTCCTCACGGTCACCTTCGGCGTGGCCGTGCTGATCCTGCCGGTCATCGGCGTGTGGTTCCTCTGGAAGAACACCCAGTTCGTCCGGGACGCCAACAGGCTCGCCGCCGAACTGGACGCCGAGGGCGGCCTGCCCGTCGACACCCTCAAGCGGCTGCCCAGCGGCCGCGTCGACCGTGAGTCGGCCGACGAGGTCTTCGCGCTGCGCAAGGCCGAGACGGAGGACGCGCCCGACGACTGGCGCAGCTGGTTCCGGCTCGCCGTGGCCTACCACGACGCCCGGGACACCCCCCGCGCCCGCAAGGCGATGCAGCGGGCCATCGCCCTGCGCAAGACCGCCTCCTGACCGCCCGGGCGGTCAGGAGCGCGGCAGCGCGTCCGCCGTCAGGCCCGCCCGTACTCGTCGCCCCACGCCTCGACCGTGTCGGCCGCGCGGTCGAAGGCCAGCGGGTCGCGGCCCAGGAAGTCCGCGTTGTGCGAGGTCAGCAGCGGCGTCGGTCCGTCGGACGAGCGGCCCCGCCGGTTCATCACCAGCGCCTGCCCCTGCACGGTCCTGGGCAGCCCCAGCCAGCGCACGGGCTGCTGCACCGTACGCACCGCCACGACCTGGTCCCAGGGCGTCGTACGCGTGCTGACGAAGGCCACGTGACGCAGCCCTCCGGCGCTCACCCACACTCCCATGCGCAGCATCCGCAGCGCGGCCGCCACGATGACCAGCGCGAACCCGAAGACAGTGGCCGCCGACGCGGGCGTGGTCGTCGCCGCGATGATCACGGACGAGAACAGCACGAACGAGGCGAGCAGCAGCAGGACCGCGGCCGCGCCCACGCGCCAGGGGCCGGGCCGGTAGGGGCGCCGCCAGCGGTCCCGGTCGTCGTACGGCAGCGCGACGTCGTCCGTCGTGTCGAAGGCGCGGTCGGCCGTCAGGAAGGGCAGGGGCACGGTGGTCCTCACTCGATCCATGCAGGGGCTGTGCCCGGTGAGGCTATCGATCTGTGTCCCCGGTCACCACCCTCGGGGGTCCGGACGGCCCCGCGTCCGCGCCGTAGAGTGGGCGGCGCCCCAGAAGTGATGGAAGGACCCTGCGCGCCGTGACCGACACCCCTGCCGACGACCTCAAGCCCAGTTTCCGCAGCGATGTGACCGTCGAGCTGGTGAAGCACACCGCGTCCGACGCCGACGTGCTGTTCGCCGCCCGCGTCTCGACCCTCGGCGAGCAGTCCCTGGACGAGCTGCAGAAGGACCCCGAGCGGTCCAAGGGCCTGATCAACTACCTGATGCGGGACCGGCACGGCAGCCCTTTCGAGCACAACTCGATGACCTTCTTCATCAGCGCCCCGATCTTCGTCTTCCGCGAGTTCATGCGGCACCGGGTCGGCTGGTCGTACAACGAGGAGTCGGGCCGCTACCGGGAGCTGCAGCCGGTCTTCTACGTCCCGGACGCCGACCGCAAGCTGGTCCAGGAGGGCCGCCCCGGCAAGTACCGCTTCGTCGAGGGCACCAAGGAGCAGCAGGTGCTCGTCGGACGCGCCATGGAGGACTCCTACCGGCAGTCCTACGAGGCGTACCAGGAGATGCTGGCCGCCGGAGTGGCCCGCGAGGTCGCCCGCTCGGTCCTCCCCGTCGGCCTGTACTCGTCGATGTACGCCACCTGCAACGCCCGCTCGCTGATGCACTTCCTCGGCCTGCGCACGCAGCACGAGCTGGCGAAGGTGCCGTCCTTCCCGCAGCGGGAGATCGAGATGGCCGGCGAGAAGATGGAGGCGGAGTGGGCCCGCCTGATGCCGCTGACCTACGCCGCCTTCAACGCCAACGGGCGCGTCGCCCCGTAGCGGGCGCCCCTGCCGTGTCCCGCGCGGCAGCCGAGCACTGATGTACGGGTCAGCCACGCGAAGTGTCCGTATTGCGGCATTTCGTGAAGTTCATCTAGCCTGATCGAACGGACCCGGCACTGCCTGAACCCCCGAGCAGGCAGTGCCGGGTCCCCCCTTCACACCCCTCCGTCGCCTCCCCCGAGGGAAGACCCCGGCCTGAGCAACGAGTAGCGTGTAACCCATGGCTCCGACCTCGACTCCGCAGACCCCCTTCGGGCGGGTCCTCACCGCCATGGTCACGCCCTTCACGGCGGACGGCGCACTCGACCTCGACGGCGCACAGCGGCTCGCCACCCACCTGGTGGACGCAGGCAACGACGGCCTGATCGTCAACGGCACCACCGGCGAGTCCCCCACCACCAGCGACGCGGAGAAAGCGGATCTCGTACGGGCGATCGTGGAGGCGGTCGGCGACCGCGCCCACGTCGTCGCCGGTGTCGGAACCAACGACACCCACCACAGCATGGAGCTGGCCCGCGCCGCGGAGCGCGCCGGCGCCCACGGCCTGCTGGTCGTCACGCCGTACTACAACAAGCCCCCGCAGGAGGGCCTCTACCGGCACTTCACGGCCGTCGCCGATGCCGCCGAGCTGCCCGTGATGCTCTACGACATCCCCGGCCGCAGCGGCGTCCCGATCAGCACGGAGACGATCGTCCGCCTCGCCGAGCACCCGCGGATCGTCGCCAACAAGGACGCCAAGGGCGACCTCGGCCGCGCCGGCTGGGCCATCGCCCGCACCGGGCTCGCCTGGTACTCCGGCGACGACATGCTCAATCTGCCGCTGCTCTCCATCGGCGCGGTCGGCTTCGTCTCCGTCGTCGGCCACGTCGTCACCCCCGAGCTGCGCGCCCTGGTCGAGGCGTACACCTCCGGCGACGTCCAGAAGGCCACCGAGATCCACCAGAGGCTGCTTCCCGTCTACACGGGCATGTTCCGCACCCAGGGCGTCATGACCACCAAGGCGGCGCTCACGCTCAAGGGCCTCCCCGCGGGCCCCCTGCGCGCCCCCATGGTCGAGTGCACGCCCGAAGAGATCGAGCAGCTCAAGATCGATCTTGCCGCGGGCGGGGTACAACTCCAGTAATCAGACTTCGCGCGCCCCGGGTGCGCAGAACGACCTCACAACTGAATACGCGGGACACCGGTGCCCGCATCACCAACGACAACTGCTTCCGCACGAACGTCATGCGCGCCACGTGCCCCACCGGTACGTGGCGCGTGTGGTGAGGAGAGTCTTTTGAGTCATCCGCATCCTGAACTCGGCCCGCCCCCGCCGCTGCCCGAAGGCGGCCTGCGGGTCACACCGCTCGGTGGCCTCGGCGAGATCGGCCGCAACATGACGGTCTTCGAGTACGGAGGCCGCCTGCTGATCGTCGACTGCGGAGTGCTCTTCCCCGAGGAGGAGCAGCCCGGAATCGACCTGATCCTGCCCGACTTCTCGTCCATCCGGGACCGTCTCGACGACATCGAGGGCATCGTCCTCACCCATGGCCACGAGGACCACATCGGCGGCGTCCCCTTCCTCCTGCGCGAGAAGCCGGACATCCCGCTGATCGGCTCCAAGCTCACCCTCGCCCTCATCGAGGCCAAGCTCCAGGAGCACCGCATCCGCCCGTACACCCTCCAGGTGGCGGAGGGGCAGCGCGAACGCATCGGCCCGTTCGACTGCGAGTTCGTGGCGGTCAACCACTCCATCCCGGACGCGCTGGCAGTCGCCATCCGCACACCCGCCGGCATGGCGGTCCACACGGGCGACTTCAAGATGGACCAGCTCCCGCTGGACAGCCGCCTCACCGACCTGCACGCGTTCGCCCGGCTCAGCGAGGAGGGCATCGACCTCCTCCTGTCCGACTCCACGAACGCTGAGGTCCCCGGCTTCGTCCCGCCCGAGCGCGACATCTCCAACGTGCTGCGCCAGGTCTTCGCCGGCGCCCGCAAGCGGATCATCGTGGCCAGCTTCGCCAGCCACGTCCACCGCATCCAGCAGATCCTGGACGCGGCCCACGAGTACGGTCGCCGGGTCGCCTTCGTCGGCCGCTCGATGGTCCGCAACATGGGCATCGCCCGTGACCTCGGCTATCTGAAGGTCCCGCCGGGCCTGGTCGTGGACGTCAAGACGCTCGACGACCTCCCGGACAGCGAGGTGGTCCTGGTCTGCACGGGCTCCCAGGGCGAGCCGATGGCCGCGCTGTCCCGCATGGCCAACCGCGACCACCAGATCCGCATCGTCGAGGGCGACACGGTGATCCTGGCGTCGTCGTTGATCCCCGGCAACGAGAACGCGGTCTACCGCGTGATCAACGGCCTGACCCGCTGGGGCGCCAACGTCGTCCACAAGGGCAACGCCAAGGTGCACGTCTCCGGACACGCCTCGGCCGGCGAGCTGCTGTACTTCTACAACATCTGCCGCCCGAAGAACCTGATGCCGGTCCACGGCGAGTGGCGCCATCTGCGCGCCAACGCCGAGCTGGGCGCTCTCACCGGCGTCCCGCACGACCGCATCGTCATCGCCGAGGACGGCGTGGTCGTCGACCTGGTCCAGGGCAAGGCGAGGATCTCCGGCAAGGTCCAGGCGGGCTACGTCTACGTCGACGGCCTGTCCGTCGGCGACGTCCGGGAGCCGGCGCTCAAGGACCGCAAGATCCTCGGCGACGAGGGCATCATCTCGGTGTTCGTGGTCATGGACGCCTCCACCGGCAAGCTCACCGGCGGACCGCACATCCAGGCCCGCGGCTCCGGCATCGAGGACTCCGCGTTCGGCGACGTCATCCCGCGGATCACGGAGACGCTCGAGCGCTCGGCGCAGGACGGAGTCGTCGAAGCTCACCAGCTGCAGCAGCTCATCCGCCGCACGCTGGGCAAGTGGGTCTCCGACACCTACCGGCGCCGACCGATGATCCTCCCCGTGGTGGTCGAGGTCTGACGGACCGTCGGGCCCTACGCACGCGTCAACCGGCAGCGGGGCGCCTCGATTTGCATCGGGGCGCCCCGCTCCAGTACGTTTACAACTCCTCCGAGCGGGGCACCCGACCACTTCATGCGGTCGGACACCAGTGCCCGGTGAGGGTGGGAAATCCGGCTCAGAATCTCTGATAAAGTCGGATCCGCCGGAAAGGAAAGCGCGAAAGCGTCGACCTGGAAAGCGCCGAGGAAATCGGATCGGAAAGATCTGATAGAGTCGGAAACGCAAGACCGAAGGGAAGCGCCCGGAGGAAAGCCCGAGAGGGTGAGTACAAAGGAAGCGTCCGTTCCTTGAGAACTCA
>NZ_JBIBXY010000028.1:0-54822 GCF_043082785.1 Streptomyces sp. NPDC014764
AGACGCTCGACTGGGATACCCCAGCCGAGCGTCTACGTGATCTACTCACCACCTGAAACCAGGCGGTGTTGCGACGACCCCTTGAACCCAAGCAGGGGGCGGGCCCTCTCACATGTCCGCGGTCCGGTCAGCCGGCCGGGGTGGGAACGTACGGCGCGAACTCCGCCGCCAGCTCCTCGTGCACCCGCACCTTGAGCAGGGTGCCCTCCGGGGTGTGCTCCTCGGAGAGAACCTCACCCTCGTCGTGCGCGCGGGCGACCAGCTTGCCGTGGGTGTACGGCACGAGAACCTCGATCTCCACCGACGGGCGGGGCAGCTCGCTGTCGATCAGGGCGAGCAGCTCCGGGATGCCCCGGCCGGTGCGGGCCGAGACGGCGATGGAGCGGGGCTCCACCCGCAGCAGCCGCTGCAGGGTCAGCGGGTCCGCCGCGTCCGCCTTGTTGATCACGACGATCTCGGGCACGCCGGTGGCGCCGACGTCCCGGATCACCTCGCGCACGGCGGCGAGCTGCTCCTCCGGGTTCGGGTGCGAGCCGTCCACCACATGGAGGATCAGGTCGGATTCGCCGACCTCCTCCATGGTGGAGCGGAACGCCTCGACCAGGTGGTGCGGCAGGTGCCGCACGAAGCCGACGGTGTCGGCCAGCGTGTACAGCCGGCCGCTCGGGGTCTCGGCCCGGCGCACGGTCGGGTCGAGGGTGGCGAACAGGGCGTTCTCCACCAGTACGCCCGCGCCGGTGAGGCGATTGAGCAGCGAGGACTTGCCCGCGTTGGTGTAGCCCGCGATGGCGACGGACGGCACCTTGTGGCGCTTGCGCTCCTGGCGCTTGATCTCGCGGCCGGTCTTCATCTCCGCGATCTCCCGGCGCATCTTCGCCATCTTCTCGCGGATCCGGCGCCGGTCCGTCTCGATCTTGGTCTCACCGGGACCACGGGTGGCGAGGCCGCCGCCCTTGCCGCCGCCCATCTGCCGGGACAGCGACTGACCCCAGCCGCGCAGCCGCGGCAGCATGTACTGCATCTGCGCGAGCGCGACCTGCGCCTTGCCCTCTCGGGACTTGGCGTGCTGGGCGAAGATGTCGAGGATCAGGGCCGTACGGTCGATGACCTTGACCTTGACGACGTCCTCGAGGTGGATGAGCTGGCCCGGGCTGAGCTCACCGTCGCAGATGACGGTGTCCGCGCCCGACTCGAGCACGACGTCGCGCAGCTCCTCGGCCTTGCCGGAGCCGATATAGGTGGCCGCGTCCGGCTTGTCCCGGCGCTGGATCACGCCGTCGAGGACGAGGGCGCCCGCCGTCTCGGCGAGGGCGGCAAGCTCCGCGAGGGAGTTCTCGGCGTCCTGCGCGGTGCCCGAGGTCCACACCCCGACGAGCACGACGCGCTCCAGGCGGAGCTGCCGGTACTCGACCTCGGTGACGTCCTCGAGCTCGGTGGAGAGGCCGGCGACGCGGCGCAGGGCCGCGCGCTCGGAGCGGTCGAACTGGTCGCCGTCCCGCTCCCCGTCGATCTCGAGGCTCCAGGCGACGTCCTCTTCCATCAGGGCATCGGCCCGAAGGCCCTCGGCCTGGCTGTGCGCGAAGCGGTTGGTGTCCTGGGAAGGGGAAGAAGAGGAGGTCATTGGGTCCTTACGTGGTTGGGATGCCGTCTGCGGCGACGGATACGGCCGGGAGGCCTTCCGTCTCTGTCCACAACGTCCGGGTGACCCGGGAGATTCCCGTTTCCCCTGTCGCGCGGACCCGACGATGGTCGCACGGTACGGCTCGTCTCGTCATCGTGTTATTCCCCGCCCGCGTCCGGGCGATGCCCGTGCGGGCCGGGCAGGTGCCCGTGCGGGTGCTCGCGGGTGTGGGGGCCGGGCTCCGCCGTCACGGCACGCTTCGAGGACCGCCAGTCGGGGTGGCCGGGCATCGGCGGGGTGGTGTCGTCGTACAGCCAGGCGTGCAGGAAGCCGGTGAGGTCGCGTCCCGCGGTCTCGGAGGTGAGCCGGACGAAGTCGGCGGTGGAGGCGTTGCCGTCGCGGTGCCGGACGACCCAGGCGCGCTCCAGCCGGTCGAACGCCTCGTGCCCGATCTCCTGGCGCAGGGCGTAGAGCACCAGTGCGGCGCCGCCGTAGACGCCGGGGCGGAAGATGCCGATCTTGCGGCCCGGCTCGGGCGGCTTCGGCGCGGCCGGCGGCCCTCCGGCGGCGCGCCAGGCGTCGGAGGACTCGTACGCGGCCCGCATGCGGGCCTCCAGGGACCTGCCGCCGCGCTTCTCGGCGTACAGCGCCTCGTACCAGGTGGCGTGCCCCTCGTTGAGCCACAGGTCGGCCCAGGTGCGAGGGCTGACGCTGTCGCCGAACCACTGGTGGGCCAGCTCGTGCACCATGATCGACTCGACGTACCAGGCGGGCAGGGCGGGGTCGGTGAACAGGTCGCGCTCGAAGAGGGAGAGCGTCTGGGTCTCCAGGGCGAAGCCGGTGGAGGCCTCGGCGAGCAGCAGGCCGTAGGTGGCGAAGGGGTAGCGGCCGACCCGGTCCTCCATCCAGGAGATCTGCGCCGGGGTCTTGGCCAGCCAGGGTTCGAGGGCGGTGCGGTGCTCGGTGGGGACGACGTCCCGCAGGGGCAGGTCGTGGGGTCCGGTGCGGTGCAGGACGGTGGAGCGGCCGATGGACACCTGGGCGAGTTCGGTGGCCATGGGGTTGCGGGTCCGGTAGCTCCAGGTGGTGGTGCCGGCGGCGCGGTCGACGGCGGTGGGCAGCCCGTTGGCGACGGCGGTGTACCCCTCCGGGACGGTGAGGCTGAAGGTGAACATCGCCTTGTCGGACGGGTGGTCGTTGCACGGGAAGACCAGATGGGCCGCGTCCGCCTGGTTGGCGAGGGCGAGGCCGTCGGCGGTGCGCACCCAGCCGCCCTCGCGGTCGCCGGGTCGGGGGTCGCTGGTGTGCCGGACGGTGATGCGCACCGAGTCGCCGGGGTCGAGGCCGTCGTCAGGGGTGATCACCAGGTCCTCGCCCACGCCGGTGAAGACGGCCGGTTCGCCGTCGACCTCGACGGAGCGGACCGTGCCGTGGGCGAAGTCCAGGTTGATCCGGTCCAGCTCGGCGGTGATGCGGGCGTCGATGGTGGTGACGGCCTCGAGCGGCCGGTCGTTGCGGCCGGGATAGGTGAGGTCCAGGTCGTACGCCCGCACGTCGTAGCCGGGGTTGCCGAGGTGCGGGAAGAGCGGGTCGCCGATGCCGAGCGGCTCGGCGGGGGCGCTCGCGGCGACCAGGCAGACGCCGACGGCGGAGGCGAGCAGGGCCTGTGCGGTGCGGCGGCGGGCGCGGGGTACCGCGCGTCGGGGGGTCTGCTGGGCGGGGTGGCGGGAGGTGAGCGGCATGCCCCACGGCTATCAGCGGGGGCGGGCGCCGCTGCGGCGGCGCGCTCCCGACCCACCCGATCGGGTAATCACACCGCAAGGGTCTGTGCGCCGGGTGCCGTCACCGGGGCGTGGCGGGGCGAGGGCCGCTCTCAGGCGTCAGGCGCCTGCGGCTGGGCTCTCAGGCGTCAGGTGCCTGCGGCTGGGCCCGGCTCACGTCGTACACGCCTGCCACGTTACGCATGGCGCGCATCAGGGCGGGAAGCTGGGCGGCGTCCGGGAGCTGCACGGTGTAGGTGTGGCGCACCTGCTGCCGGTCCGGCGGTTCGACCGTCGCGGAGACGATCTCCGCTCCCTCGGTGGCCATCGCCTCGGTGAGGTCCGCGAGGAGGTGCGGCCGGACGAACGACTCCGCCATCAGCGTGACCCGGCACTCGGCGCCCTCGCCCCAGCGCACGCCGACCTCGGTGCGGCCGTCGCTCCTCATCCGCTCCACCGCCGGACACTCCACCCGGTGCGCGGTGACCGCTCCTCCGCGCACCGCGAACCCGGTGACCTCGTCGGGCGGCACGGGCGTGCAGCAGCCGGCCAGCCGTACGGTCGTGCCGTCCCGGTCGACCAGCACCTGGGCGGCGGCGGGACGCCCGGGGGCCGTGTCGCCGGGACCGGAGGGCTGGAGGGTCTCCGACCCGGGCGGCCTGGAGGGCTCGACGTCGTCCGCCAGGGAGCGCGCGTCGCCGTCCCCCGCGGTGGGGTGGGCGGCGAGCCACCGCTGGATGGCGATCCGGGCCGCCGGGGTGGTGGCGTGGTCCAGCCACTCGCGGGACGGCGCGGAGGCCGCGTCCTGGTCCATGAGGAGCTGGACGGTGTCCCCGTCCTTGAGCACGGTGCTGAGCCTGGCCAGCCGCCCGTTGACCCGGGCGCCGATGCAGGCGTGCGCATCCTCGCCGTACTGCGCGTAGGCGGCGTCCACGCAGGTCGCCCCCTCGGGCAGGCCCAGGGTGCCGCCGTCGGGGCGGAAGACGGTGATCTCCCGGTCCTGCGCGAGGTCCTCGCGGAGCGTGGACCAGAAGGTGTCGGGGTCGGGCGCCGCCTGCTGCCAGTCGAGCAGCCGGGACAACCAGCCGGGGCGGGTCGGGTCGATGCGTTCGCCGTCGCCCGCGGACTGGTCCTCCGGCGGGGCGGCGTAGGGGTTGCCGAGGGCGACGACGCCCGCCTCGGCGACCTGGTGCATCTGGTGGGTGCGGATGAGGACCTCGACGACCTGGCCGTCGTCACCCGCCACCGCGGTGTGCAGCGACTGGTACAGGTTGAACTTGGGTACGGCGATGAAGTCCTTGAACTCCGAGACCACCGGCGTCATACAGGTGTGCAGCTCGCCCAGCACGGCGTAGCAGTCGGCGTCCTCGTGCACCAGTACCAGCAGCCGGCCGAAGTCGGCGCCACGCAGCGGACCGCGCTTGCGGGAGACGCGGTGCACGGAGACGAAGTGCCGTGGCCGGATGAGGACTTCGGCCGGGATGTCGGCCTCCCGGAGCACCTTGCGGACGTCGTCGGCGACGTCGGCGAGCGGGTCGTCCTCGCGGGCGGCGTTGCGGAGGAC
Organism: Streptomyces sp. NPDC014764; assembly: GCF_043082785.1. Lineage (NCBI taxonomy): Bacteria > Bacillati > Actinomycetota > Actinomycetes > Kitasatosporales > Streptomycetaceae > Streptomyces > Streptomyces sp. NPDC014764. The sequence continues at coordinate 4,946 of NZ_JBIBXY010000028.1, forward strand.
CAGCTCGCGGGTCTCCTCGTACTCCTCGGGGTGGAGGATCGCGAAGACCAGGTCCTCCAGCTCCGTCTTGAGCGCCTGGACGCCGAGCCGTTCGGCGAGCGGGATGAGCACGTCACGTGTCACCTTGGCGATGCGTTCCTGCTTGGCGGGGCGCATCACGCCCAGGGTGCGCATGTTGTGCAGCCGGTCGGCGAGTTTGATCGACATCACGCGGACGTCGTTGCCGGTTGCGACGAGCATTTTGCGGAAGGTCTCGGGCTCGGCGGCGGCGCCGTAGTCGACCTTCTCCAACTTGGTGACGCCGTCGACGAGATAGCGCACCTCCTCGCCGAACTCCTCGCCCACCTGGTCGAGGGTGACGTCGGTGTCCTCGACGGTGTCGTGCAGCAGCGAGGCGGTCAACGTCGTGGTCTCGGCGCCGAGTTCGGCCAGGATGAGGGTGACGGCGAGCGGGTGGGTGATGTACGGCTCGCCGCTCTTGCGCATCTGGCCCCGGTGCGAGGACTCCGCGAGGAGGTAGGCGCGGCGCAGCGGTTCGAGGTCGGCGTCGGGGTGGTGGGCCCGGTGGGCCTCGGCGACGTGGCCGATCGCGTCGGGCAGCCGGTCGCGGGCGGAGGACGACCCCAGCAGGGCGGCGCGGCCCAGCCGGCGCAGGTCGAGCCGGGGGCGGGACTTGCGGCGCGTCCCGGCCGGTGTGACGTGACCCGGTGCGAGCGGGCCCGGGGTCGCAGGTTTCGCGGCCTCCGCGTTCATGAGCACCTCCGGCTGCGTGGATCCGGCGGACGGCGCCCCAGGGCGGACTCGGGCCTGGGAGACGGCGTTGATCCCCCGTCCGGGCCGGTGCTTGATGCTATCCAGCCGCACGGGGTCGGACCGGCCGCCTCCGGCCGACCGTGAAACGGATCACTCCAAAGAGCGACGGGCCGTTCACGGTCGTTTTCACGCCATCGGGTGGGCGGTGTGCCCCGATCTCGCAGCCTCGTACCCGCTCCGGCCTGCGGATCGACGGCGGGGCGGGGCGGGGGGCGGAAGATCGTGCTGCGCATCGTTCAGCCGAGGGCGTTCTCCAGCCACTCGGCCTCGATCGCGCCCTCGGCGACGATGACCGCGGGACCGGTCATCTCGATGCGGCCGTCCGGCTGTTCGGTGATCACGAGTGTGCCTCCGGGGAGGTCGACGGTGTACGTCACCGGCAGGCCGGTGTCACGCGGGTCGACGCCGTCGCGGCGGGCGGCGGCCACGGCGACGGCGCACGCCCCGGTGCCGCAGGAGCGGGTCTCGCCGACCCCGCGCTCGTGCACGCGCATCGCGACGTGCCGAGGGCCCCGGTCGACGACGAACTCCACGTTCACGCCGTCCGGGTAGGCGGCTTCCGGGGCGAAGGAGGGCGCGGTGAACAAACTGCCCGCGTCGGCCAGATCGGCGACGAAGGCCACGGCGTGCGGGTTGCCCATGTTGACGTTGCGCGCGGGCCAATCGCGCTCGCCGACGGCCACGGTGACGCCGCCCTCGGGGAGGACCGCGCGGCCCATGCCGACGGTGATGTCGCCGTCCTTGGCGATGTGCACGGTCTTCACGCCGCCGCGTGTGGCGACCGCGAGGTCGCCCTCGCCGACGTGCCCGGCGTGCTGGAGGTAGCGGGCGAAGACGCGCACGCCGTTGCCGCACATCTCGGCGACCGATCCGTCGCCGTTGCGGTAGTCCATGAACCACTCGGCCTCGTCGGCCATGGCCCGCGCCTCGGGGTGCGCGGCGGACCGCACGACGTGGAGCAGCCCGTCGCCCCCGATCCCCGCGCGCCGGTCGCACAGCGCGGCGACGGCCGCCGGCGACAGCTCGACGGCGTTCTCCGGGTCCGGCACGATCACGAAGTCGTTCTCCGTGCCGTGCCCCTTGAGGAAGGCGATCCGCGTGCTCATTCCTCGATCCTACGGGGTGGGAGCAGGGTGGCGCCGGGGGCTGTGGACGGCGGCAGCGGGGGGCGGCTCGGGCGGCCCCCGGGGTGCCGAGGGCAGCTCCGATGGGCCCGGCACCAGAGGCCCGGTGCCGGGTGCGGCCCGAAGGTGATCGTGGCCCCGCGGACCGCGAGGACAGCGGACCGTGGACCGCGAGGACCGGCGCGGGGGCTCACCTGCTGCCGTACGGCAGGGGCCGACGCGAGCAGGCCGAAGGGCGGCGCCGACGTGGACGGACCGCTGCCTCGCCACGGTCTGCGCGAGCTGCCCGGAGGCCACAGGTTCTCAGCTCCCGCCCGGCCGCGAGGACCACGGAGCCGGCGCCCCCCGCGGACCCGGCGCCTCGGCACGGGGTGCGCCTAGCCGGGACGTCGGCGCGGGGGACGATCCGGGTCCAAGCGTTGCGCGGGCGGCGAAGGCGAGGCGCGTGGCGAGGTCCGCGTGGACAGTCGCGGGGCTTCAGTACAGGCGGCCGCAGGAGCCGGGGCTCGGGGCGTCAAGGGCGTTGAGAAGTCCCCGCACCGGGGGCGGCTCAGCGGAGGCGGGCCACTCGCCAGACCGCCAGGGCCACCACCGCCGCGACCATCACCGCGTACGCGGCCACCACGCGCCAGTCGGACTTGCGGTCCGAGCCGCGGGTGGTCAGACCCGGCCAGGTGTAGCCGACCTTGCGGGCGGCCATCATGCCCCAGCCGGCCGCGCAGGAGCAGATCAGCAGGCCCAGCATGGCGATCACCGCGCCGCTGTCGCCGAAGTCGAAGGCGAGCGGGAAGGCGAACATCAGGGAGCCGAGCGCGCCGAGACCGACGATCGGGGCCAGCTGCCAGACGCGCAGCCGGCGCTGCGGGCGCAGCTCGACCTCGACCTCGTCCCCGCCGGTGAACATCTCCTCCGGTTCGGGACCGTCGTCGGTCACACCGCCCTGCGTCTCCTCGGGCCCGTCGGGGCTGAGGCGCCCGGTCTCCGGCTCCGGGGCATCCCGCTCGGTGGTGAGATGCTCGGTGCTGTGTGCGGTGTCGCGAGGGCCGGCCTCCATCGCCACGCGCCCTCCCAACTTAGGACTCCACTGGTCGATCGAAGCTTGATGATGGCACGGCGTCACAGGCCCGGATGACGGCCTGGGCGTCCCGATGCCAGGACGTGATCAGGCTGTAACCGGTCGTTCGACCAACGCCGTCGCGAGCTGCGGAAGTTCCCCGAGGTCCGTCGCGGCCCCACTCAACCAGTGCACCCGCGGATCGCGCCTGAACCATGAATCCTGACGGCGCGCGAAGCGCTTGGTGGCACGGACCGTCTCGGCCCGCGCCTCGTCCAGGGTGCACTCGCCGGCGAGTGCGGCGAGCACCTGCTGGTAGCCGAGGGCGCGCGACGCCGTACGCCCCTCGCGCAACCCCTGCGCCTCGAGTGCGCGTACTTCTTCGACCAGCCCGGCCTCCCACATCCGGTCGACCCGGCGGGCGATCCGCTCGTCGAGTTCGGGGCGGGCCACGTCGACGCCGATCTGGAGCGTGTCGTAGACCGAGTCGTGCCCGGGGAGGTTGGCGGTGAAGGGCCGCCCGGTGATCTCGATGACCTCCAGCGCGCGGACGATGCGGCGGCCGTTGCTCGGCAGGATCGCGCGGCCCGCGTCGGGGTCGGCCGCGGCGAGCCGGGCGTGCAGCGCGCCGGGGCCGCGCAGCGCCAGCTCCTCCTCCAGTCGCGCCCGGACCTCCGGGTCGGTGCCGGGGAACTCCAGGTTGTCGACCGCGCCACGGACGTACAGGCCGGAGCCGCCGACCAGGATCGGCCAGCGCCCTTCGGCGAGCAGCGTGTCGATCCGTGCCCGGGCCATCCGCTGGTACTCGGCGACGGAGGCGGTCTCGGTGACGTCCCAGACGTCGAGCAGGTGGTGCGGGACGCCGCCGCGCTCCTCGGGCGTCAGCTTGGCGGTGCCGATGTCCATCCCCCGGTAGAGCTGCATGGAGTCGGCGTTGACGACCTCACCCCCCAGCCGCTGGGCGAGGAAAACGCCCAGATCGGACTTTCCAGCCGCGGTGGGACCGACGACGGCGATGACGCGGGGGGCGTGGGGTGCGCTGCTCACCGATCCAGTCTCCCAAACATCGCGGGCCGCTCTCGATCGGGTTACGTGACGTGGCGTCCGCCGGGTCGTTGCCCGTTCGAGGTTCCTGCCGCCGGATCGCGGCGGCGCTCGCCCGGCTCACACGGATGGACACACCGGGCTACGCGGAATTTCGCCCGCACGAGTAACGTATGGAGTGGATATGGGCGTTTTTGCACGACTTTTTCGGAGGTCGAAGACCACGGGAGAGACAGCGGCGGCCGAGGCCCGGACCGACGGGGAGAAGGCCGGGGCCGGTACGGCCGACACGGGGGCCACGCCTGGACCCGAGACCGCGGCCGACGAGGCGAAGGCCGCCTCCGAGGCCCCGGTGAAGGAGTCCGACGAGGCCGGCGTCACGGAGAGCGTCGACATCCCGAAGCAGCAGTCCGGCAAGGCCGCCGACACCGAGGCCGGCGAGGGCGCCCGCACGTAGCGTGCCGCGAGGAAAGGTACATCATGGGTCTCCTGGACAATCTGAAGGCCAAGCTCGGCCCTGCCAAGGACAAGGTCTCCGGCCTCGCGCAGCAGCACGAGGACAAGATCCAGCACGGCCTGGAGAAGGCGGCGCACACCGTCGACCGGGGAACCAAGGGCAAGTACAGCGACAAGATCCAGTCGGGTACGGGAAAGGCCAAGGAGGCCGTGGACCGCTTCGCGCGGAAGAACGACTCCGGTCCGGACGCGGGCGGCACCACGCCGCCGGCCGGGCCGCCGCCCGCCTCCTGAGCGGCACGAACGGCGGACGGCCGGGGCATCGCGCCCCGGCCGTCCGCCGTTCGTTCACCTCTGCGAGCCTACGTCCAGGTGGCGACCACGTACCCCACGCCGTACGGGGCGTCCTCGTGGAGCAGCGCGCCGGACAGAGCGGCGCCACCCTCGGCCGCTCCGGCGAGCACCTGCCAGGGCGCGCGGCCTGACGCCTTCAGCTGACGCGACAGCCCGGGGTCCAGCGCTCGGAGCGCGGCGGTGTCGGCCGAGCCGAGCGCGCGGGCGATCTCCGCGTCGTAGGGCGCCGCGCGTTCGTCGAGATAGCCGGGTGCCTTCAGAGTGCGGCAGGCGCTGGCGTCGCCCATGACCAGCAGCGCCACCCGGTCGGCCCGGCCGGCCAGCCGGCGCCCCTCCGCCAGGCACGCGTCCGGCGCGAGGGACTCCCCCACGCCCCGTCCTTCGACGGGGGCGGCGGCCCACCCGGTCCGCCCCAGCAGCCAGGCGCCCACGGCGAGTCCGTACGGCAGTCCCCCGCCGGTCACGACGTCGCCCTCCCCCAGCCGTACGTCCAGGTCGACGCCGAAGCGTCGGAAGGAACCCTGGCTTCCCGCGGGGTACTCGCGCGTCCCGGCGCCGTCGTCCGGGCCCACGACGACCAGCAGGTCGGGGAGGGCGGCGGCGAGCACGCCGAGCGCGTCCGTGCAGGCGGCGCGCGCGGCGTCCAGCTCCGGGGCGGCGCCGGCGGCGACCTCGGGCACGAGCAGCGGCGGGCAGGGGCAGGCTGCGGCGGCGACAAGCATGATCAGCAGCCTACTGCGGCCGTACGGACCCGCCCGTCGCCGCGGGTCCCGGGCGGCGGGTCAGTCGACGGCGCAGCCGCCGGTGACCGCCGGGAGCGGCTCGGGCACGCCGACCTTGGGCAGGCCGAGCAGCACGCCCGCGGGCTTCGCGGCCTTCTCCGCGGTGCGCTTCTCCCAGGCGTCGCCCGCGCGGGTGCGGCGTACGTCCAGGACGGGGCCCTCGGCGAGGAGGTGGTGCGGGGCCGCGTAGGTCACCTCGACGGTGACGACGTCACCGGGGCGGACCTCCTGGTCGGGCTTGGTGAAGTGCACCAGGCGGCTGTCGGGGGCGCGGCCGGAGAGGCGGTGGGTGGTGTCGTCCTTGCGGCCCTCGCCCTCGGCGACCATCAGCTCCAGGGTGCGTCCGACCTGCTTCTTGTTCTCCTCCCAGGAGATCTCCTCCTGGAGGGCGACGAGACGCTCGTAGCGCTCCTGGACGACCTTCTTGGGGATCTGCCCGTCCATCTCGGCGGCCGGGGTGCCGGGGCGCTTGGAGTACTGGAAGGTGAACGCCTGGGCGAAGCGGGCCTCGCGGACGACGTGCAGCGTCTGCTGGAAGTCCTCCTCGGTCTCGCCGGGGAACCCCACGATGATGTCGGTGCTGATCGCCGCGTGCGGGATGGCGGCGCGGACCTTCTCGATGATCCCGAGGAAGCGCTCCTGGCGGTAGGAGCGGCGCATGGCCTTGAGGACCGGGTCGGAGCCGGACTGGAGCGGCATGTGGAGCTGGGGCATCACGTTGGGCGTCTCGGCCATGGCGGCGATGACGTCGTCGGTGAAGTCACGGGGGTGCGGGGAGGTGAAGCGGACCCGCTCCAGGCCCTCGATCTTCCCGCAGGCGCGCAGCAGCTTGCTGAACGCCTCGCGGTCGCCGATGTCGGAGCCGTAGGCGTTGACGTTCTGGCCGAGCAGGGTGATCTCGGAGACGCCCTCGGCGACCAGCGCCTCGATCTCGGCGAGGATGTCGCCGGGGCGGCGGTCCTTCTCCTTGCCGCGCAGGGCGGGGACGATGCAGAAGGTGCAGGTGTTGTTGCAGCCGACGGAGATCGACACCCAGGCCGCGTAGGCGCTCTCGCGGCGGGTGGGCAGCGTGGAGGGGAACGCCTCCAGCGACTCGGCGATCTCGACCTGCGCCTCCTCCTGGACGCGGGCGCGCTCCAGGAGCACCGGCAGCTTGCCGATGTTGTGCGTGCCGAAGACGACGTCCACCCAGGGGGCGCGCTTGACGATGGTGTCGCGGTCCTTCTGCGCGAGGCAGCCGCCGACCGCGATCTGCATGCCGGGGCGGCTCGCCTTCTTCGGGGCGAGGTGGCCCAGGTTGCCGTACAGCTTGTTGTCGGCGTTCTCGCGCACGGCGCAGGTGTTGAACACGACGACGTCGGCCTCGCCGTCGGAGCTCTCGGGGGCGCGGACGTACCCGGCGTCCTCCAGCAGCCCGGCGAGGCGCTCGGAGTCGTGGACGTTCATCTGACACCCGTAGGTGCGAATCTCGTAGGTCCTGGTCGAGAGAACGTCCACGGCGGGGCTCCGGTCACTGCTGCTGGTCATGGCAACAAGGGTAGGCGTTTCCCGGAGCGGTTCCGCCCGGTGTTCCCCCTCCGCCCGGTACGGCCGGGTGGCTCAGCCGCGTACGGCCAGGTGGCAGGCGGAACCCCAGAGGACCGCCGCGCAGGCCAGACCCACCACGACCCGTACGGTCCCGGCGGACAGACCGGCCAGGACGAGCACGGCGCCCACGACCGCCACGGCCGTCATCAGGGCGCCGGTCCAGCGGTACTGCCACTGGTCGTAGAGCCGGGCGAGCGGGAAGAAGTGCAGGCCCACGACGAGCGCGACGCCGACCGGGATGTACGCCGGGCGTCCGGAGCCGTTGGCCGCGGCGATCACGGCGACGACGGCCAGCAGCTCGACGCCGTTCACGAGGCCCACCCCGCGGGCCCAGTTCGAGGGCAGGTCCACCGTCCGGGGCGAGGGCCGGGCGTCCTTGCGGAGTCCGAGGTACAGCGCGACCGCAGTGATCACGAGCGCCGCCGCCTCGACGGCCACCGGCACCACGTCCGTCGCCCGTCCGGTGCCGGAGGCGCCCGCGAAGGCCCAGGCCAGCGCGAACACGGACAGCACGACGGTGCCCCGGCGCCGCAACTGCCGGGTGAGCGCGAGGCACTCGGCGTCGGAGGCGGACGGCGTCGGTGCGGACCCGGTGGAGGACGTCATCGGTGGAGGCTACAGCGGTCGTGTCAACTCGGCGGCCGGTTTCGCCACTTCACGATCGCGCGCTCTACGGCCGGCCCTCCTGCCCTGCCGCGGCAGCACCGCCCTCAGGTCCGGCACCCGGCACCGTCGCCCTGTCCTGTGAGTTCCGCCCTGGTCAGCCGGGCACCGGGCTGGCAGGATCGCGGCCATGTCCCACGTGCTGTCCCGCATCGGCAGGCGGCGGGCCCTGCGGGGCGCGGCCGCCGGTCTCGTGGTGCTCGGGCTGCTCCTGTGGTGGGCGGCGCCGTGGCGCGAGGAAGCGCCCGGCGGGACGATCACGATGAGCACCGGCACCCGCGCCGGCGTCTACCAGAAGTACGGCGAACTGCTGCGGACCGCGCTCGGCAAGGACATGCCCGACCTGGAGGTGCGGCTGGAGACCAGCGACGGCTCCTGGGAGAACGTCCGGCGGGTCGCCACCGGGCGGGCCGACTTCGCTTTCGCCGCGGCCGACGCCGTGGAGACGTACCGGCAGGAGGGCCGCACCGGCGCCGAGGGGTTGCGCGGGGTGGCGCGCCTGTACGACGACTACGTGCAGCTCGCCGTCGCGCCCGGCTCGGGCATCCGTACCGTCGCCGACCTGCGGGGCAAGCGGGTCGCCATAGGGCCGCCCAAGTCCGGGGTGCGGCTCATCGCCAACCGTCTGCTGCGGGCGGCCGGGATCGACCCGGAGCGGGACGTCGTCCCGTCCGCGGACGGCATCGACACCGGGCCCGGGCGCCTGGGGCACGGCCTGGACGCCTTCTTCTGGTCGGGCGGGCTGCCGACGGACGGCCTGAAGAAGTACACGGAGGATTCCGCGCTGCGGTTCGTGCCGATCGACGCCTCCCTGATCGCGAAGGTGCACGATCAGGGCAACGCCACCCGCCACTACCGCGCGACCAGCATCCCGGAGTCGGCCTACCCGGGCAGTCAGCTCGGCTCGGCCGTGCCGACCATGGCGGTGTCCAACCTGCTGATCACACGCGCGGACGCGGACCCCCGGCTCACCGAGTGGCTGACCCGGATCGTGCTGAAGAGCCGCGACGGCATCGGCGCCCATGTGCACTCCGCGCAGCTCGTCGACGTGCGCACCGCCATCTACACCGACCCGGTGCGGCTGCACGAGGGCGCCCGCCGGTACTACCGCTCCGTCAAGCCCTGACCGTCCGCCTCACCCGCGGGGGCGTTGCGCGGCACGCTCACGGTCACCCGCAACCCGTGCGGCGCGTGCCGTTCGTAGGAGAGGGAGCCGCCGCCCGCGGCGAGCAGCGCCCGGGAGATGGACAGACCGAGGCCCGATCCGTTGACGTTCTGGTGCCGTCCGCTGCGCCAGAAGCGGTCGCCGACGCGGGTCAGCTCCTCGTCGGTCAGTCCGGGGCCGCTGTCGGTGACGACGACGGTCGCCGTGTCGCCGTTGGGGGCGACGGTCACCTCGACCGTCTCGCCGGGCGGCGTGAACTTCACCGCGTTGTCGATGACCGCGTCCAGCGCGCTGGACAGCGCCACCGGGTCCGCCCAGGCGGTGGTCGCCGGGCAGACGCCGGTGAGCGTGACGTCCTTGGCGTCGGCGGACGGTGACCAGGCGGCGACCCGCTCGGCGGCCAGCGCGCCGATGTCGACGACCTGCAGGACGGGCGCGCTGTGCTCGGCGAGGGCGAGGTCGAGCAGGTCGTCGAGGACCTGCGCCAGCCGTTTGCCCTCGGCGCGCACTGAGGCGATCTCCTCGTTGTCCTCGGGGAGCTCCAGGGCGAGCAGCTCGATGCGCAGCAGCAGCGCGGACAGAGGGTTGCGCAGCTGGTGGGAGGCGTCGGCGACGAAGGCGCGCTGCTGCTCCAGCACGTTCTCGACGTTGTCCGCCATCTCGTTGAAGGAGCGCGCGAGGCGGCGCAGCTCGGGGGGCCCGCCCGCCACCGCGACCCGGGACTTCAGCCGGCCGGTGGCTATGTCGTGGGTGGTGGCGTCGAGGACGCGCACCGGGCGCAGCACCCAGCCGGTGAGCCGGAGGGCCGCGCCGACGGCCAGCAGCATCGCCGCCGCCTCCCCCGCGGCGATGACCAGCCAGCCCTGGAGGATGCGGGACCGCATCTGCCCGGTGGGCGAGTCGGTGACCACGACCGCGACGACGTCGCCGTCCCGGATCACCGGCGAGGCGACCACGAGAGTGCTCCGCTGCCAGGGCCACACCTGCTCGGGGTCGTGGCTGCGGCGGCTGAGCAGCGCCTCCTCGAAGGCGTCCCGGACCTCGCCGGCGCGGGGCAGGAAGAAGTCGTCGGGGGCGTGCGCCATGGGCGCGTCGTTGCGGTAGAAGACGCCGGCGCGGATGCCGTAGACCTCGTAGTAGCTGCGCAGCTCGGCGCTGAGCGTCTCGCGGCGCTCGTTGATGTCGTTGCCGGAGGCGTCGGCGGGCTCGGTGACGAACTGGGCGAGGGCCGCGAAGCGGGCGGTGTCGTCGATCCGGTCGACGACGACCTTCTGCTGCTGGGCGCCGGCGAGGCTCACCGCGAGCGGCACGCCGAGGGCGAGCAGGACGGCCGCCATCAGGACGATGAGCAGCGGCAGCAGACGTGTGTGCACCCGGCCCCGCTACGCCGCGGGCGCGACGAGCCGGTAGCCGACGCCGCGCACGGTCTCGATCAGGGCGGGCATGCGCAGCTTGGAGCGCAGGGAGGCCACGTGTACCTCCAGGGTGCGGCCGGTCCCCTCCCAGCTGGTGCGCCACACCTCGCTGATGATCTGCTCCCGGCGGAAGACCACCCCCGGCCGCTGTGCCAGCAGCGCGAGCAGGTCGAACTCCTTGCGGGTGAGCTGGACGGGCTTGCCGTTGACGCTGACCTGCCGGGTGGGCAGCTCGATGCGCACCGGGCCGAGGAGCACCTGTGTCTCCGTGGAGCCGGTGGCCTCCTCCGGGGCGCTGCGCCGGCTCACGGCATGGATCCGGGCGAGCAGTTCACCGGTGTCGTACGGCTTCACCACGTAGTCGTCGGCGCCGAGGTTGAGGCCGTGGATGCGGGAACGCACGTCGGAGCGCGCGGTCACCATGATCACGGGGGTGCTGGTGCGCTTGCGTATCTTGCCGCAGACCTCGTATCCGTCCTGGTCGGGCAGGCCGAGGTCGAGCAGGACGACGCCGAAGCCGTCGCTCTCGGGGACGAGCGCCTGGAGGGCCTCCTCGCCGCTGCGCGCGTGGGTGACGTCGAAACCGTGGCGGGCCAGCACGGCCGACAGGGCCGCGGCGACGTGGTTGTCGTCCTCGACGAGCAGCAGTCTCACCAGGGCCCCCTTCGGTTCATCGGCCGTTTGTCGGGTGTGTCCATCATGGGCACACCCAGGTGCACCTTGCAGTCACGCCGATGAGGGACGACCACGTCAAGGGGGTTCCGGTTGCGCTTCGGTACCGGTGCCTCGCGCGGACGCGTTCCAGCTCACAAGTGCTATGACAGGTGTCCGATTGCTATCGGATCGTGATGCTCAGATTCCCCTCAGATGTAATGACGCAGGTCTGAAGGGTTACTACTGTCCTCCGAAACCGAGGAGGACGGAGCCTGAGAGCGATGACCGAAGTATCGGTGGCCAAGGAAGATGCGGCCGCGACCGGCGATCTGGTCGTCCTGACGAGCGTCAACAAGCACTTCGGCGCGTTGCACGTTCTCCAGGACATCGACCTCACGATCGCCCGTGGCGAAGTCGTCGTGGTCATCGGACCCTCCGGGTCCGGGAAGTCCACCCTGTGCCGCACCATCAACCGTCTGGAGACGATCGACTCCGGCTCGATCACGATCGACGGCAAGCCCCTGCCCGACGAGGGCAAGGCGCTCGCGAAGCTCCGTGCCGACGTGGGGATGGTCTTCCAGTCCTTCAACCTCTTCGCGCACAAGACCGTGCTCGAGAACGTGACGCTCGGACAGGTCAAGGTCCGCAAGAAGGACAAAAAGGAGGCCGAGGAGCGGGCACGTGCCCTCCTCGACCGGGTCGGCGTGGCCGCACAGGCCGAGAAGTACCCCGCACAGCTCTCCGGTGGTCAGCAGCAGCGCGTCGCCATCGCGCGGGCCCTGGCGATGGAGCCCAAGGTCATGCTCTTCGACGAGCCGACGTCGGCTCTCGACCCGGAGATGATCAACGAGGTTCTCGAAGTCATGCAGCAGCTCGCCCGTGACGGCATGACGATGATCGTCGTGACCCACGAGATGGGCTTCGCGCGTTCGGCCGCGAACCGCGTGGTGTTCATGGCGGACGGCCGCATCGTCGAGCAGGCGACGCCGGACCAGTTCTTCAGCAACCCGCGCAGCGACCGTGCCAAGGACTTCCTGTCGAAGATCCTTCACCACTGAGGCGCGGCGCCGCGCCCCTGCCGACCTGCGACACCGGACATTGACCGGTCCGCATCACTTCACCAGTCAAAGGATGTGCACATGAAGCTCCGCAAGGTCACCGCCGCCTCGGCCACCGTCTTCGCCCTCGCCCTGACCGCCACCGCGTGCGGCGGCGGCGACGGGGACAACGAGTCCTCGGGCGGCGGCAACGACAAGATCACGATCGGCATCAAGTTCGACCAGCCGGGCCTCGGCCAGAAGACCCCGCAGGGCTACGCGGGCTTCGACGTGGACGTCGCCACCTACGTCGCCAAGAAGCTCGGTTACGAGGAGAACCAGATCGAGTGGAAGGAGGCGAAGAGCGGTGACCGCGAGACGATGCTGCAGCGCGGCGACGTCGACTTCATCGCCGCGACCTACTCGATCACCCCGGAGCGCCAGGAGAAGGTCGACTTCGCCGGCCCCTACCTGCTCGCCCACCAGGACGTGCTGCTCCGCGCCGACGACGACAAGATCAAGTCGCCGGACGACCTGAACAGCGCCAAGCTCTGCTCGGTCACCGGTTCGACCTCGGCGCAGAACGTCAAGGAGAAGCTGGCGCCCAAGGCCCAGCTCCAGCCCTACCCGACGTACTCGGCCTGCCTGCCCGGTCTGCAGAACGGCGCCGTCGACGCGCTGACCACCGACGACTCCATCCTCGCCGGTTATGCCTCGCAGCCGCAGTTCAAGGGCAAGTTCAAGCTCGGCGGCTTCAAGATGACCAACGAGAACTACGGCATCGGCGTCAAGAAGGGCAGCGACCTCAAGGACAAGATCAACAAGGCCCTTGAGGACATGGTCGCCGACAAGTCCTGGGACAAGGCCGTGAAGGACAACTTCGGTCCGGCCAACTACCAGAACGAGCCCGCGCCGAAGATCGGCGAGATCAAGAGCTGAGGCAACGCCTGACGGAGTGCGCCGCCGCGTCACCGCGGCGGCGCACCCGGGTCGGCATCCATACACGCGGAAGCGCGGGAGATCGTGTTCGATTTTCTTGAAGATTACGACCTGCTGGGGGCCTTCTGGACGACGGTGCAGCTCGCTGTGCTCTCCGCCGTCGGCTCCCTGATCTGGGGCACCCTGCTGGCCGCCATGCGCGTCGGTCCGGTGCCGTTGATGCGCGGCTTCGGGACCGCGTACGTGAACATCGTGCGGAACATCCCGCTCACCGTCATCATCCTGTTCACGTCGCTCGGCCTCAACCAGACCCTGGGCATCTCGCTGGGCGCGGACGACTTCGAAACGATCAACTTCCGGCTCGCCGTGCTCGGCCTCGTCGCGTACACGTCGGCCTTCGTCTGCGAGGCGCTGCGCTCCGGCATCAACACGGTGCCGGTCGGCCAGGCCGAAGCCGCCCGGGCACTGGGGCTGAGCTTCAACCAGGTGCTGGGCCTGGTCGTCCTGCCCCAGGCGTTCCGTTCGTCCGTGGGCCCGCTCGCGAACGTCCTCATCGCCCTCATCAAGAACACCACGGTCGCCGCCGCCATCGGCGTGGCCGAAGCGGCGCTGCTGATGAAGGAGATGATCGAGAACGAGGCCCAGCTGCTGCTGATCTCCGGGATCATCGCGTTCGGTTTCGTGGTTCTGACGCTGCCGACCGGCCTGTTCCTCGGCTGGGTGGGCAAGAAGGTGGCGGTGAAGCGATGAGCTCCGTTCTCTACGACGCCCAGGGGCCCCGCGCCAAGCGGCGGAACGTCATCTTCACGGTGGTGTTCCTGCTCGCCCTCGCCGCCCTGCTGTGGTGGGTGTTCGGCACGCTCAACGACAAGGGCCAGCTGGAGTGGGCCCTGTGGGAGCCGTTCTTCACCGGCACCGAGGCCTGGTCCACCTACATCTGGCCCGGGCTCCAGAACACGCTGAAGGCCGCCTTCCTCGCGGTGATCATCGCGATGCCGCTCGGCGCGGTCCTCGGCATCGCCCGCCTCTCGGACCACGCCTGGGTCCGCGTCCCGGCCGGCGTCGTGGTGGAGTTCTTCCGCGCCATCCCCGTGCTGGTCCTGATGATCTTCGGCCTGGCGCTGTTCGCCGAGTACACCGGTGTCAGCTCCGACGACCGTCCGCTGTACGCCGTCGTCACCGGTCTGGTGCTCTACAACGCCTCCGTCCTCGCGGAGATCGTGCGCGCCGGCATCCTGTCCCTGCCGAAGGGCCAGTCCGAGGCCGCGATGGCGATCGGCCTGCGCAAGAACCAGCTGATGCGGCTCGTCCTGCTGCCGCAGGCGGTCACCGCGATGCTCCCGGCCATCGTCAGCCAGCTCGTCGTCATCGTGAAGGACACCGCCCTCGGCGGCGCCGTCCTCACCTTCCCCGAGCTGCTCGCCTCGGCCAACACCATGAGCGGCTACTACGGCGCCAACGTGATCGCCAGCTTCACCGTGGTCGCCGTGCTCTTCATCGCGCTCAACTTCGCCCTCACCTCGTTCGCCTCCTGGCTCGAGGCGCGCCTGCGCCGCAGCAAGCGCAGCACGGGTGCGGTGCTCGGCGCCGACGACGTCGACGACATCAACGCGGCCGAGGTCGGCGGTCCGCACAAGACCGACGGCGTCTGACGCGCGACTCCTTTCGTACATGCCTGTGGCCCGCCGTTCCCGGCGGGCCACAGGCATGTACGTGACCGGCCGTCGTCACCGTGACGGATGAGCGATGTGCCGTGGGCTCATGTGATGAACTGTCACATGCTGGTACCACTCCCGCGGCAGCTCATGATCGCCACCGCCCTTCGGTCACTTGACGCAAGCACCGGCAATGGGTTGCATACGTTCTGTGATCGTGCACCCTGCTCCATCTTCCTGTTCCCTCACGTCCTCCCCGACGTCACACCGAGCAGGGGGCGTCGCGCCGTGGACCCGGTGATCGTCGTCGGAGCGGGGCCCGTCGGGCTCACGCTGGCACTGGCGCTGGCGCGTCAGGACGTACCGTGCGTGGTCCTGGACGAGGGGCCGGGCAAGGACGAACCGCGGCCCGCCCGCACCGTCGTGCTGCGCGAGGACACCGCCGCGCTGATGGAGCGGCTGACCGGTCTGTCCCTCGACCACGCGGGGTTCCGTTGGGCCGGATGGCGGTCGATGCGCCGCAAGCAGGTGACGAACGAGGTCGCCTTCGAGGACGCCGAGGCCGCTCCCCTGCACATCGCGCAGCACGTTCTGACCGGCGCTCTGCGCGCGGCCCTGGAGAACGAACGGCTCGTCAAGATCGCCGTGGACAGCAGGCTGGACACCATGGAGCAGGAACGGTCCGGCGTCACCGCCCACACCCGGGGCGCCTCCGGCACATGGTGGCGCGGCAGTTACCTGGTCGGCTGCGACGGCCCCCGCTCCACCGTGCGCAAGCTCCAGGACATCCGCTTCCCCGGCCGCACCGCGGTGGAACGTCACGCCGTCGCCGCCCTGCGCACCGAACTCCCCTGGCAGGACGAGGCGCTGCTGCACCGCTCCCCGCCGTGGCGCACCTCCGGCCCCTCCGCCGGGGAGATCGTCGCCCGCCCCTTGCCGGACGAGGTGTGGCGACTGGACTGGCTGCTGCCTCCCGGCAAGGACCTGGTCACCCCCGAGATGCTGCTCACCCGCATCCGGGAGACCCTGGCCGGCTGGTTCGGCGGCACGGTGCCCCCGTACGAACTCCTCGACACCGGCGTGCACACCGTCCACCACCGACTGGCCCGGCGCTGGCGGGCCGAGCGCGTCTTCCTCGCCGGGGACGCGGCCCATCTGCTCGGCGCACTGGGCACACACGGGCTGGACGAAGGGCTGCGCGACGCCGACAACCTCGCCTGGAAACTGGCCCTCGCCTGGCACCACGGCCCGCACGAGGCACTGCTCGACAGCTACCAGACCGAGCGCCGCGCCCTCGTCGCCTCCCGGCTGCGCGCCGCCGACCAGGCCCTGCCGCTGCTGCGCGGCGGCGGAGGACTGCGCACCTACGTCCCAGGCTCCTCGCGCAGCCTCGACACGCTTCTGATGGACGGTCACCTCGGGCGCGGAGCGCTGGGCGCGCCCGGCACGTACGCCGGCTCGCCCCTCGCGCCCGGTCGCCTGGAGGGCGAGGCACCGGTCGCCACGGCACCGGGGGCGACCGTCACGGACGTGATCGTCACCGCCGAGGACGGCACCTTCGTCCGGCTCCGGGACCGGCTCGGACGCGGCGCCCTGCTGGTGGTGCTGATCGCGCCGGGCACGGGGGTGTGGGAACGCCGCCACTGGGTGTCCGCCGGGATCATGCCGCGCCTGGCGGCCGCCGTCTCCGCGCTTCCGCACCGCGCGGAGCTCCTGGTCGCCGAGAGTTACCCGGGCGCGGCGGCCCACACGGTCCTGCTCGTCCGTCCCGACGGCCACCTCGTCACGGCCCTGAGCGGCGTCCGCCCGGCGGACATGTACGCGGCAGCGGAAACGGCCCTGGGCGGGCCGGCGACCGGAAGGACATCGGAGGCAGCCGCCGACGCCGAGGCGGGGGCCCGGGAGGACGCGGGGGCGGGGTCACGGTGAGGCGCGGGCGCTGAGCACAGGTTCCCAGGCGGCGCGGCGGGCCCTCCCGAACGCGCCGCCGCACGCCCTGCCCACACTGCGGTGCGACCACCGTCACCCGGCGCACGCGCACCCCATCACGCCCGGCGCGTCCCCCGTCCCCTGGAGCGGACGCCGGAGCGTCCGCTCCACGCGGGCGTCCACATCGTGGCGACCAGTTGAACCTGGTCGCAGCCGCATGCTGTACTCCCGCTCATGACCGACACCCGCGTGCACCTCTGGCGGAGGGTCCACATGGACCTCCTCCGCTACGCGGGCTGCGTGTGTCGCCCGTCCTGTTGATTCGCGACGTTCCCCCTTCCTTCCGCGCGCCCTGACCGTCCGTCCCGGACGACGTCGTCGATGCGCGCGTTCCGCGACTTCACCTTCAGGACGGTGCACATGTCTGTCGCCCCCGCTGCCCCTGCCCATGCGGCCGTCTCCGCGTCCCCGCCGACGCAGGCCGAACTCCTCGACTTCGTACGGAGTGCCGTCGCCGACGCCGAACTGATCGCCTCGCTTCCCCTGGACCCCGAGGGGCGGACCTGGGTCCGGCTCGACGGGCCGGGTGGCAGCGAGGCCTGGCTGATCGGCTGGCCGCCCGGCACCGGCACGGGCTGGCACGACCACGCGGACTCCGTCGGCGCGTTCATGACCGCGTCGGGCGAGCTGAAGGAGAACTCGCTCGCCGTGCGGCTCCCCACCGACGGCTGGACGACCCTCGAACTCACCGAGGGCGTCGACCGCGAGCGGCGCCTGACGACCGGACAGGGCCGCGCCTTCGGGCGCCACCATGTGCACGAGGTGCTGAACGAGTCGACGGACCGGCACGCGATCTCCGTGCACGCCTACTACCCGCCGCTGCCGCGCATCCGCCGCTACAGCCGTACCGGCCATACCCTGCGTCTGGAGCAGGTGGAGCGCCCGGAGGACTGGCAGTGAGCGGGACGGGAGCCGAGGGGCACACCGCCCAGGACGGCGGCCGGCCGCCCGGCATCGACGAGCTGCTGGAGCGCGTCCGCGCCGGATACGCCCGTGTCGAGGCTCAGGAGGCGCACGACGCCTGGCGGTCCGGGGACGCGCTGCTCGTGGACATCCGCTACGCCGCTCTGCGGGCGCGGGACGGGCTGATCCCCGGCGCGCTGGTGGTCGAGCGCAACGAACTGGAGTGGCGGCTGGACCCGCGGGGCAGCCACCGCCTCCCCGAGGCCACCCACCACGACCTGCGCGTGATCGTGGTCTGCAACGAGGGGTACGCCTCCAGCCTGGCCGCGGAGTCGCTCCACCGGCTGGGGCTGCACCGGGCCACCGATCTGGTCGGCGGCTTCCAGGCCTGGCGGGCGGCGGGGCTGCCGGTGACGACGGCAGCCGCGTAGTCGGGGAACGCCTCCAGGGCGCGTCCCGGCGCTCGCTCAGTACCCCTCGTCACCGAGGAACTCGGTGTCCTCGCCCTCCTCCTCCAGCGCCTGGCGGACCACACGCAGGGCGAGGCCCTCCGGGTAGCCCTTACGGGCGAGCATGCCGGCGAGGCGGCGTATCCGCTTGTCCCGGTCGAGCCCGCGCGTCGCGCGCAGCTTACGGGCGACCAGTTCGCGGGCGGTCTCCTCCTCCTGCTCGGAGTCGAGCCGGGAGACGGCCTCGTCGATCAGGGCGGAGTCGACACCCTTGGTGCGCAGCTCCCGGGCGAGTGCGCGCCGGGCCAGCCCTCGGCCGTGGTGCCGGGACTCGACCCAGGCGTCCGCGAAGGCACTGTCGTTGATCAGTCCGACCTCTTCGAACCGGGACAGCACCTCCTCGGCGGCCTCGTCGGGGATCTCCTTCTTGCGGAGGGCGTCGGCGAGCTGCTTCCGCGTGCGCGGGGTCCCGGTGAGCAGCCGCAGGCAGATCGCCCGCGCCCGCTCCACCGGGTCCCCCGGAGGTCCCTCCCGCTCCGCCCTCACCGAGTCGGAGGCGCCTCCGTCCGCCGTGGCCGCCTCGCCGAAGGAACGGCGTCGGCGCCCACGTCCACCGTGCGGCCCGCCGTCACGCGAGCCACCCGTCCGTGCCGTACGACCGCCGCGTCGCCGGCCTCCGCCACCGCCCGCTTCCGGGAGGCCGGGGTCCGCGTCGTCGTACGCCGTGTCACCGCCGACGGCCGGGGCTTCGCCGCCCACGGCGTCCCTCCCCCGTGGGACACCGGGAGCGTCGTACTCGTACTCGGCCCAGTCGGTTCGTCGGGTCACGGGTCAGCTCTTGGCCGCCGCGGCCTTGGACTTGGAGCCCTTGGCCGCCGGGGCCGGCACCGCCGCGGGCTCGGCCGGAGCGGTGGCGTCCGCGCCGGCCTCGGCAGCGGCCTCCTCCGGCCGTACGCCGACGCCCAGCTTCGTGAGGATCTTCTTCTCGATCTCGTTGGCGAGGTCGGGGTTGTCCTTCAGGAAGTTGCGGGCGTTCTCCTTGCCCTGGCCGAGCTGGTCGCCCTCGTACGTGTACCAGGCGCCGGCCTTGCGGACGAAGCCGTGCTCCACGCCCATGTCGATCAGGCCGCCCTCACGGCTGATGCCCTGGCCGTAGAGGATGTCGAACTCGGCCTGCTTGAAGGGCGGCGCGACCTTGTTCTTGACGACCTTGCAGCGGGTGCGGTTGCCGACCGCCTCGGTGCCGTCCTTGAGAGTCTCGATACGGCGGATGTCGATACGCACGGAGGCGTAGAACTTCAGCGCGCGGCCACCGGTCGTGGTCTCCGGCGAGCCGAACATCACGCCGATCTTCTCGCGGAGCTGGTTGATGAAGATCGCGGTGGTCTTGGACTGGTTGAGCGCGCTGGTGATCTTCCGCAGGGCCTGGCTCATCAGACGGGCCTGCAGACCCACGTGGCTGTCGCCCATCTCGCCCTCGATCTCCGCGCGGGGCACGAGCGCCGCCACGGAGTCGATGACGATGAGGTCGAGGGCGCCGGAGCGGACCAGCATGTCCACGATCTCCAGGGCCTGCTCGCCGTTGTCCGGCTGGGACAGGATGAGGTTGTCGATGTCGACGCCGAGCTTCTGCGCGTACTCGGGGTCGAGGGCGTGCTCCGCGTCCACGAACGCGACCTGGCCGCCGGCCTTCTGCGCGTTCGCCACCGCGTGCAGGGTCAGGGTCGTCTTGCCGGAGGACTCCGGTCCGTAGATCTCCACCACACGGCCGCGCGGCAGGCCGCCGACGCCGAGGGCCACGTCGAGCGCGGTCGACCCGGTCGGGATGACCTCGATGGGCTCCTTCGACCGCTCGCCCATGCGCATGACCGCGCCCTTGCCGAATTGCCGTTCAATCTGTGCGAGCGCGGCGTCGAGCGCCTTCTCGCGGTCGGTTCCTGCCATGGGTTCCACCCGATTTGCTTGAGTCGATCGCTTCACGTCAAAGACGCTAACGCCTGCCACTGACAACGCACCCCGACGCACGTCCGGCCTGTGGATAACCCGGGCCCGTACCCGCCCTTACTGGGGCAGAACGCCCGGCGTTGAGCCTCGCCGGCTCCCCCATAAGAATAGATGTTCGATTTTTGTGTCAAGCCGCACCGCCGGGGGATCCGCACCCGCTACGTCAGAAGCCCCGGCCCCTCACGACGTCCCGGCCGTCCCACCCTCGCCGGGCCCGGCCGTCCCTGCCCCCGCCGCCGGCTCGGCCTCGTCGTCCGCCGGGCGCCGCTGGGCCCACAGCCCTCGGGCCCGCCGGCCGAAGGCACCCGTCCCGCCCGGGCCGCGATGCCCGAGCACCCGCGGGTCGTCGGTGACGTCGTACCGCTTCACGTACGCGCCGAGGAACGCCTGGAGCGTGGCCACGGCGGGGATCGCGATCAGGGCGCCGACCGCGCCGAGCAGAGCCGTGCCCGCGATGACCGAGCCGAAGGCGACCGCCGGATGGATGTCGACGGTCCGGGCGGTCAGCTTGGGTTGCAGCACGTAGTTCTCGAACTGCTGGTAGACCACCACGAACACCAGCACCCACACCGCGTACCAGGGCGCGACCGTGAAGGCGATCAGCATGGGCAGCGCGCCCGCCAGATACGTCCCGATGGTGGGGATGAACTGCGAGACCAGACCGACCCACACCGCCAGCACGGGCGCGTAGGGCACGTCGAGGAACTCGAGCAGGACGTAGTGCGCGAGGCCCGAGATGAGGGCCATCAGGCCGCGCGAGTAGAGGTAGCCGCCGGTCTTGTTCACGGCGATCTCCCAGGCGCGCAGCACCTCGGCCTGCCGGGCGGGCGGCAGGACCGAGCAGATGGCGCGGCGCAGCCGGGGCCCGTCGGCGGCGAAGTAGAACGAGAACAGGGCGATGGTGAGCAGCCGGAAGAGCCCTCCGAGCACCTGGGCGGACACGTCCAGCACGCCGGTGGCGCTGTTCTGCACGTAGTTGCGCAGCCAGTCGGACCGCAGCAGGTTCTCCTGGATGTCGACGCGCCGCAGTTCGGTGTGGAAGTGGGCGTTGATCCAGGCGATCACCGAGTCGAGGTACTGCGGGAAGTCCTCGACGATCTTGATGATCTGTTCCGCGAGCATCGAGCCGAGCAGCGTGACGAAACCCGCGCCCACCACCAGGACGCCCACGAAGACGAGGAAGGTGCCGAAACCCCGGCGCACCCCGCGCGCGGCCATCCAGCTCACCGCGGGTTCCACGGCGAGCGCCAGGAAGAACGCGATCAGGACGTTGATCAGCAACCCGGTGAGCTGGTGGAAGGCCCAGCTGCCGAGCTGGAAGACGGCGATCAGCGCGAGCGCGAGCACCATGGCTCGCGGCAGCCATCGCGGCATCCGGGCGCCGGTGCGGAGGGCGGGGTCCACCGGCGGGCCGGCGGGCGGGGGCGTGCCGGGCACGGTCGTGTTCTGGCCCGCGGGCCCGGTCTCGTCGGTGGCTGCCACGGCCCAAGTCTCACCCACGGGCACGACAACTGTCCGCTCCCGTGGGGCTTATGTGACGATCAGCGCAGTTCCCGGGGTACGCCCATGACGGAGCAGACCACCTGCCAGACGTCCTTGGCGTCCCAGCCGGCCGCCAGCGCCTCGTGGACGGTCCGCCCGCCGAGTTCGGACATGACATGGTCGCGCGCGAAGGTGTCGGCGTACCCCGCGCCGAAGTACTCCGACATGCGCTCCCAGAAAACCGTCAACCGCATACCCCCAGTATCCCGCCTGTGGGGGTGGCGCCCTGCCACGGGCCCTGCAGGGCTCCGCCGTGCCCCTACGGTCGTCGTCATGGCCGACATCGCTGCCGTACCGCTCACCCCCGCGTCCCCTCCGCGCGGCACGCTCGCGCGCGCGGAGCACTTCGTGTGGCTCACCGCGCGCGTACTGGAACAGCGCCTGTTCGCCCATCACTTCCGTGACGGTGCCGCGGGGCCGGTGGAGACCGCCCTGGAGGCGTACCGGAACGACGACGGAGGCTACGGTCACGCCCTGGAGCCCGCCCTGCGCGGACCGGCCGGCCTGCCCGCGCACACGGCACGCGCGCTGCACATACTGGACGCCGTGGGGCGCTGCGACGCGCGCCGCGCGGAGGACGTGTGCCGGTATCTGACGTCCGTCTCGACGGCGGAGGGCGCGCTTCCGGCCGTGGGCACGCGTGCGGACGGTGGTGGGGCGGCCCGGCTGCCCGGCTCGCTGTCGGCCACCGCGCCGGTGGTGGGGCTGCTGCACCGCAACGAGGTGTGGCACCCGTGGCTGTTCCGCGCGACCGACTTCTGCCGGCAGGCCGTGGAGTCACTGGAGGCTGCGCGCCCAGGTGACGTGGAGGCGGCGGTGCTCTTCCTGGACCACGCCCCGGACCGCGCCCGCGCCGAGGCCGCCGCCGAGCGGCTGGGCCGCCTGGTGCGCCGGGAACGGCCGGCGGTGGTCGACCCGGACGGCTCCGGTCACGCCCGCGGCCCGTTCCCCCACGACTACGCGCGCACCCCGGACTCCCTGGCGCGGGCGTGGTTCACCGACGCCGAGATGGGGCGGTCCCTGGACGCCCTCGCGGCCGGGCAGCAGGACGACGGAGGCTGGCCCGCTCGTCGGCTCCCGGGCGCCCCGGAGCTCACCCCGGGCGCGCTCCTGGAGAGTCGCGCCATCGCCACGATCGAGGCGTTGCGCACTCTGACCGCGTACGGACGCCTGGTGTGAGCGCACCCGGGCGAAGCACCACGCACCTCCGACCTGACGCAGCCTCCTCGGAGTGCCCGGCAGGGCGCCTCGCCTCACCCGCCCAGCGCCCGCACCCCCGCCGTCACGAGCACGGCCGCGGCCACCACGAGCAGGAACGGTGCGCGCAGCAGGAGCGCCACGGCGGCAGCAGCCAGACCGGCCGCGCGCGCGTCCAGCACCAGGGCGCGGCCGTCCGCGAAGGCCTGCTGGGCCGTGAGGGCGGCGAGCAGGGCGACGGGGAGCAGCGCGGCGAGGCGTCGGACGAGGGGCCGTTCGAGGACGCCCGCGGGCACCAGCAGCCCGGCGAGCTTCACGGCGTAGCAGCCGACGACGGTCAGACCGATCGCGAGCCAGATGTTCATCGTCCCTCCTCCGCGTCACGGCGCGACGCGTTCCTGCGCCCGTGCGCCCACAGGACGACCGGTGCCGCCAGGGCGGCCACCAGGACCGGGACGCCGGCCGGCAGCACGGGCAGCAGGCCGAGTCCCAGCAGCACGGCGAGCGCGGCGACGGCCCGCTCGGTGCCGGTGCGCAGCATGGGGGCGAGCAGCGCCAGGAACACCGCGGGACCGGCCGCGTCCAGACCCCACGCCTTGGTGTCCCCTATGGCGTCCGCGCCCAGCGCGCCGAGCAGCGTGGTGAGGTTCCACAGGACGTAGAGGCTGAGTCCGGTGACCAGGAAGCCGAGGCGGGCGGCGCGCCGGGTGGGCTGGGCTAGCGAGACGGCGGTGGTCTCGTCGATCACCCACTGCGCGGCGAACGGCCGCACCGCGCGGGGCAGCGCCAGCAGCTGCGACAGCCGCAGCCCGTAGAAGGCGTTGCGCACACCGAGGAAGAACGCCCCCGCGGCGGCCGTGACGGCGCCGCCGCCCGCCGCCAGCGCCCCGACCAGGGCGAACTGGGAGGCGCCGGTGAACACCAGCAGACTGAGCACGCAGGTCTGGAGCAGGCTCAGCCCGCTGCCGGCCGAGGTCACACCGAAGGCGAACCCGGAGAGTCCGACGGCGACCCCGACGCCGAGGGCGTCCCGTACCACGGCGCGGTCCGGCTTCCCTCCGCCCTCGAAGGGCGCGCCGCCTCCGGCACCGGCCCGTATGTCCGGGCACTCATGCTCTGCTGTCCGTTCCACTGCCACACCCTGGACGCTACGGAACGGTCCCCGCGCGCGTCTTGTACGTTCTTGCGCTCCCGCTGATAGGCGCCCGGCGGGACGCCGACGATGCGGCTGAAGTGCCGGTTGAGGTGCGGCTGGTCGGTGAACCCCACGGTGACGGCCGCCTCGGACGGTGCCGTCCCCGCGTCCAGCAGCCGCCGGGCGCGCCGTACACGCGCGTCGGTGAGCCAGGTGTGCGGAGGCATGCCGTAGGTGTCGCGGAAGGCGCGCAGCAGGGCGAACGGGCCGGTGCCGAGGTCGGCGGCGAGCTGCTCCAGGGTGGGCGGCGCGGCCATGCGCTCCTCGAGCACGGCACGCGCGCGTGCCGCGGTCCGGGCGCCCGCCGTGCGGACCTCGCGCCGGGGCAGCGTGCCGCCGTTCAGACGCAGCAGCCGGGTCACCGCGACCCGCAGCAGGGTGTCGGCGGCGAGCGCGTTGCCCTCGTCGGTGGCCCGCAGCACCTGGTGGACGAGCCGGACGGTGTACGGGTCGTCGAGGACCGGGGTGACGAAGCCCGGGGTGCCGCGCAGGCTGGTGGTCTCGGCAGCGATCGCGGCCACGACGTCCGGCGACGGGTAGACGGCACCGTACTGCCAGCCCTCGGGGACGCCCGCCCGGCCGGTGTGGGGCGTGTCCGGGTTCACCAGCGCGAGGGCGCCCGCGCCCGCGTACTGGTCGCCGCTCCCGTGGTGGAAGACCTCGACGCCCTCGGCGATGGCGGCGATCACGAAGTGTTCGTGGGTGTGCCGGACGAACGACTTGCGGATGTAGCGGGCACGCAGCAGGTCGACACCGGGCAGTTCCTCGTACCGCCAGTGCCGTGCCCGTTCCCCGCGCGTTTGCGCCATACCGTCATTGTCACGCGGCCCGGCCGGCGCCTCGGACCGCCCCGGTTGTCAGTGACCGGGTGCACGATGGACGCATGGTCAGCGATCCGCGCCGCGCCCTGGACGGCTTCTCCCCCGCGACCCGTGGCTGGTTCACGGGGGCCTTCTCCGCGCCCACGGCCGCCCAGGCCGGGGCCTGGCAGGCCATCGGGGCGGGCTCGGACGTGCTGGTGGTGGCGCCGACCGGTTCCGGCAAGACGCTGGCCGCGTTCCTCGCCGCCTTGGACCAGCTGGCCTCGACGCCCCCGCCGGCCGACCCGAGAAAGCGCTGCCGGGTGCTGTACGTCTCGCCGCTGAAGGCCCTCGCCGTCGACGTCGAGCGAAATCTGCGCAGCCCGCTGACCGGCATCCGCCAGGAGGCCGTGCGCCTCGGCATGCCCGAGCCCGAGGTGAAGGTCGGCATCCGCTCCGGCGACACCCCGCCCGCCGAGCGCCGCGCCCTCGCCACCCGGCCGCCGGACATCCTGATCACCACGCCCGAGTCGCTGTTCCTGATGCTGACGTCCGCCACGCGCGACGCACTCGCCGGCGTGGAGACGGTGATCCTCGACGAGGTGCACGCGGTCGCGGGCACCAAGCGCGGCGCGCACCTGGCGCTGTCCCTGGAGCGGCTGGACGAGCTGCTGCCGAAGCCGGCCCGCCGCATCGGCCTGTCGGCGACGGTGCGCCCCGTGGACGAGGTGGCCCGCTTCCTGTCCCCGCGCCGCAGGACGGAGATCGTGCAGCCGGAGTCGGGCAAGGAGTTCGACCTGTCCGTGGTGGTGCCGGTCGAGGACCTCGGCGAGCTGGGCGGCTCACCCGTCTCGGAGAGTTCGGAGGGGGCGGAGAAGCCCTCCATCTGGCCGCACGTCGAGGAGCGGATCGCCGACCTGGTGCAGAGCCACCGCTCGACCATCGTGTTCGCCAACTCCCGCCGCCTCGCCGAGCGGCTGTGCAACCGGCTCAACGAGATCGCCTACGAGCGCGCCACCGGCGAGCCCCTGGACGAGCACCACTCCCCCGCCGAGCTGATGGGCGGCTCCGGGTCCGCCCAGGGCGCGCCCGCGGTCATCGCGCGGGCGCATCACGGCTCGGTGTCCAAGGAGCAGCGCGCCCAGGTGGAGGAGGACCTGAAGGCGGGCCGGCTGCCCGCGGTGGTCGCCACCTCCAGCCTGGAGCTGGGCATCGACATGGGTGCCGTCGACCTGGTCGTGCAGGTCGAGTCGCCGCCGTCGGTCGCCTCCGGCCTCCAGCGCGTGGGCCGCGCGGGCCACCAGGTGGGTGCGGTGTCCACGGGCGTGGTGTTCCCGAAGTACCGGGGCGACCTGGTGCAGGCCGCCGTCGTCACCGAGCGGATGCGCACGGGCGAGATCGAGGCCCTGCGCGTCCCGTCGAATCCGCTGGACGTCCTGGCGCAGCAGGTCGTGGCGATGACGGCGATGGACACCTGGCAGTTCGACGACCTGCTGGCAGCGGTGCGCCGGGCGGCCCCCTTCGCCTCGCTGCCCGAGTCCGCGTTCACGTCCGTGCTGGACATGCTCGCCGGCCGGTACCCGTCGGACGCCTTCGCGGAGCTGCGTCCGCGCGTGGTGTGGGACCGGGTCACGGGCGAGATCACCGGCCGTCCGGGAGCCCAGCGCCTGGCCGTGACGTCGGGCGGCACGATCCCGGACCGTGGCCTGTTCGGCGTGTTCCTGGCGGGCGCCGATCCGAAGAAGGGCGGGGGCCGGGTCGGCGAGCTGGACGAGGAGATGGTCTACGAGTCGCGCGTGGGTGACGTCTTCACGCTCGGCACCAGCTCGTGGCGCATCGAGGACATCACCCGCGACCGCGTCCTGGTCTCCCCCGCGCCGGGCGTGCCGGGACGGCTGCCGTTCTGGAAGGGCGACCAGCTGGGCCGCCCGCTGGAGCTGGGCCGCGCGCTGGGCGCTTTCCTGCGCGAGGTGGGCTCGCTGGCCGACGAGGACGCCCGGCTGCGGCTGCTGGCCGCGGGCCTGGACGCCTGGGCCGCGGACAACGTGCTGTCGTACCTGAGGGAGCAGCGCGAGGCCTGCGGGCACATCCCGGACGACCGCACGATCGTCGTGGAGCGGTTCCGCGACGAGCTGGGCGACTGGCGGGTGGTCGTGCACTCCCCGTTCGGCGCCCAGGTGCACGCCCCGTGGGCGCTCGCGCTCGGCGCCCGCCTGTCCGAGCGGTACGGCATGGACGCCCAGGTGATGCACGCCGACGACGGCATCGTGCTGCGCCTGCCGGACGCCGACCTGATGGGCCTGGACCTGCTCGACCAGGAGCCGGCGAAGGCCGGCGCCGAGTACGACGCGGACCAGGCCCCCGTGGGCGCCGCCGACGTCGTCTTCGACAAGGGCGAGGTCGACCAGGTCGTCACCGACCAGGTCGGCGGCTCGGCCCTGTTCGCCTCCCGGTTCCGTGAGTGCGCCGCCCGCGCGCTGCTGCTGCCGCGCCGCAACCCCGGCCGGCGCACACCGTTGTGGCAGCAGCGTCAGCGCGCCTCCCAGCTGCTCCAGGTCGCCGGCGAGTTCGGGTCGTTCCCGATCGTCCTGGAGGCGGTCCGCGAGTGCCTCCAGGACGTTTTCGACGTCCCCGGCCTGGTCGAGCTGATGGGCGACCTGGAGTCCCGGAAGGTGCGGCTGGTGGAGGTCACCACCCCGGAGCCGTCCCCGTTCGCCCGCTCCCTGCTGTTCGGGTACGTCGCCCAGTTCCTGTACGAGGGCGACTCCCCGCTCGCCGAGCGCCGTGCGGCCGCCCTGTCGCTGGACTCGCGGCTGCTCGCGGAGCTGCTCGGCCAGGCGGAGCTGCGGGAGTTGCTGGACGCCGAGGTGCTCACGGAGCTGGAGCGCGAGCTTCAGTGGCTCACCGAGGACCGGCGCGCGAAGGACGCGGAGAGCGTCGCCGACCTGTTGCGACTGCTCGGTCCGCTGACCGAGGCCGAGCTTGCCGAGCGGGGCGCCGAGCCGCAGTGGGCGCGGGAGCTGGCCTCCGCGCGGCGCGCGATCCGGGTGCGCATCGCGGGCGAGGACCACTGGGCAGCAGTCGAGGACGCGGGCCGGCTGCGGGACGCGTTGGGCACGGCGCTGCCCGTCGGCGTGCCCGAGGCGTTCACGGAGCCCGTGAAGGATCCCCTGGGTGACCTCCTCGCGCGGTACGCGCGCACGCACGGCCCGTTCACGTCGGCGACGGCGGCGGCCCGCTTCGGGCTGGGCGTAGCGGTCACCGAGGGTGCCTTGCAACGTCTGGTGGCGGCCGGCCGGGTCGTGCAGGGCGAGTTCCATCCGGCCGGGATCGGTCAGGAGTGGTGCGACGCGGCGGTGCTGCGCCGGCTGCGCCGCCGTTCCCTGGCCGCGCTGCGGCACGAGCTGGAGCCGGTGCCGCCCGCCGCGCTGGCCCAGTTCCTCCCCCAGTGGCAGCACATGGGCAAGGGCCACTCCCTGCGGGGCGTCGACGGACTGCTGCGGGCCGTCGAGCAGCTGCAGGGCGCGTCCGTGCCCGCCTCCGCCCTGGAGAAGCTGGTCCTGCCGTCCCGGATGGCGAACTACGCCCCGGCCATGCTCGACGAGCTGACCGCGTCCGGCGAGGTGATCTGGGCGGGCGCGGGTTCCCTGCCGGGCAAGGACGGCTGGGTCTCGCTGTACCTGGCGGACGCGGCTCCCCTGCTGCTGCCTCCCCCGCATCCGCTGGAGACGACCGCGCTGCACGAGTCGGTGCTGGCCGCCCTGTCCGGCGGTTACGGTCTGTTCTTCCGTCAGATCTCCGATCAGGTCCGGGCCACGACGCACCCCGAGGCGAGCGACGTGCAGCTGGCCGACGCCCTGTGGGACCTCGCCTGGTCCGGGCGGCTCACGAACGACACGCTGAACCCGCTGCGCGCCCTGCTCGGCTCCGGCCGCACCGCCGGGTCCACGGCCCACCGTGCCAAGCGCGCGGTGCCGCGCGGACGCTACGGCTCCCTCACGGCGGCGGCCCGCAGCGCCTCCCGCACGGGCCCGCCCACGGTCGCCGGCCGCTGGTCGCTGCTGCCCGACCGGGAGGGCGACACCACGGTCCGCGCCCACGCCCTGGCCCGCACCCTGCTGGACCGGCACGGTGTGGTGACCCGGGGCGCCGTCGCGGCGGAGGGCGTCGAGGGCGGCTTCTCGGCGGTGTACCGGGTGCTGTCCGCCTTCGAGGAGACCGGGCAGGCCCGGCGTGGCTACGTGGTGGAGGGCCTCGGCGCCGCCCAGTTCGCGATGGACGGCGCCGTGGACCGCCTGCGCGCGGCGGCCAACGCCCGGGAGCGCGGCGAGGGGCACACCGTCCCGGAGGCACCCGCTCCGGTCGGCGGACGGTCCGACCCGTACGGGCTCGGGCACGGCCAGGACGACACGTCGTACCTGCCCTCGCGGCCCGGTGAGTACGTCTCGCCGCGCGACCTCGCCGCGGAGGGCTCGCAGCCCTGGCAGAACGGCGGAGGACCTTCGTACGACCCGTTCGCCGGGCGCCGTAGGGGGCCGGACCGCGGCTCCGGGGCCGTCGTGCTGGCCGCCGCCGACCCGGCCAACGCCTACGGGGCGGCCCTGGGCTGGCCGGAGCCGCCGGAGGGCGCGAGCCACAAACCGGGCCGCAAGGCGGGTTCTCTGGTGGTGCTGGTGGACGGTGAGCTGGCGCTCTACATGGAGCGGGGCGGCAAGACCGTGCTGGCCTGGCCCGCCGATCCCGGCGCCGACCCGGCCGACGACCCGAGGCTGCCGGTGGCCGCCGAGGCGCTCGCGAGCGCGGCCCGCGCGGGCTCCCTCGGCACGGTCACCGTGGAGCGCGTCAACGGCACCCCGGCCCTGACGTCCCCGCTCGGTGCCCTCCTGGAGACCGCGGGTTTCGTGGCCACGCCGAGGGGACTGCGGCTGCGCGCCTGACCGTGTACGGGCCGGTCGTGTCACTCTTGACGCATGCCCGAAGGAGACACGGTCTGGCAGGCCGCGCGACGGCTGCACGACGCCCTCGCGGGCAGAGTCCTGGTCCGCAGCGATCTGCGCGTGCCCCGCTTCGCGACGTCCGACCTCACCGGACGCTCGGTGCTGGACGTCACGGCGCGCGGCAAGCACCTGCTGACCCGGATCGAGGGCGGTCTGACCCTTCACTCGCATCTGCGGATGGACGGCTCGTGGCGGATCTTCGCGCCCGGGCAGCGCTGGAACGGCGGCCCGGAGCACCAGATCCGCGCCGTCCTCGCCAACGCCGGACGCACGGCCGTCGGCTACCGGCTCCCCGTGCTGGAGCTGATCCGCACCGAGGACGAGGAGGACCGCGCGGTCGGCCACCTCGGCCCCGACCTGCTGGGCCCCGACTGGGACGCCGACCTCGCTCTCGCGAACCTGAACAAGGACCCCGACCGGGAACTCGGCGAGGCCCTGCTGGACCAGCGGAACCTCGCGGGCATCGGCAACGTGTTCAAGAGCGAGCTGTGCTTCCTGCTCAACGTCACGCCCTGGCTTCCCGTCGGCGAGCTGCCCGCCGACCGGATGGCAAGCCTCCCCGAGCTGGCCAGGAAGCTGCTGGAGTTCAACCGCGACCGCCCGATCCGCAACACCACGGGCCGACGCGGCCAGGACCTCTACGTGTACGGCCGCGCCCGCCGCCCCTGCCTGCGCTGCGGCACACCGGTCCGGGTGGCCGAGCAGGGCGACGCCTCACGTGAACGCCCCACGTACTGGTGCCCCGTCTGCCAGCCGGGACCGGCCCCCGGTCCCGCGGCGCGAGCCCGCCGGGGCTCCGCCCGCCGGTAGCCGGCGCAACCGCCCCGGGGCCCCGCCCGGTAGCAGGCACAGCCGCCCCGCCGGTAGCCGGCACAGCCCGAGGGCGTCAATCCGCCCCGGGCTCACGAGCGGCGCGCCAGGCCCGCCGCCAGCGTCCGGCGGCGAGCGCCCCGCCCGCCCGCGCCTTGGGAAGACAGTGCACAGGAAGCACGCTCAGTCCCCATCCGCCGGCCGCCACCGCACCCTCCAGGGCGCCGGCGTCCGGCGAGAGCAGCAGCCGCGCCGCCGCCCACCACCACAGGGCGGTGAACGCCGTGCAGGCGGCCCAGCGGTACACCACGGGCCCGTTCCTCCACGCAAGGCCTGGGCCCCGCGGCCGGGTCACCCGTTCGCGGCCTGGAACATCCAATGGTGCTTCTCGAGGTCCGCGGTGATGGTGATGAAGATGTCCTGGGTCACCGGGTCGGGCTCCTCGGTCGCGGCGATCCGCTCCCGCATACGGGCGATGACCGCGCCCAGCGCGTCCACCAGCGTGCTCACCGCGGCCGCGTCGTCGACCCAGCCCTCGGGCGTGACGCCGATGCCGCTGCCGACGGCCACGGTCGCGGCCCGCCCGTCGGGCGAGACGCCCAGCGCCGCGGCGCGCTCGGCCACCGTGTCGGAGTGACCGCGTGCGGTGGTCACGACCTCGTCGAGCTGGAGATGGACGGAGCGGAAGCGCGGTCCGACCACGTTCCAGTGGATCTGCTTGGCCACCAGGGAGAGGTCGATGAGATCGACCAGGGCGCCCTGCAATGCCTCAGAAACGGTCTTCAGGTTCTCGTCGGACAACGGGCTCTTCACGACGTACATCCGCACCTCCGTGGCTGTTCCCCCGCCTCCGTCTCCACGATGACGGTCCGCCGCCACGGCGGCAAACGCAGCCCGCCCCGCTCCCCCGCGCCTCTCCGGGCATGCGAAAACCCCGGCGGCACTCCTCCGGAAGCTTCCGGAGGAGCCCTCACCGGGGCGTCTCACACCTTCATCGGACCGCGCGGGCGCCGGTACACCGTGCTCAGGCGGCGACGACGTCCACCGCCTCGGCGGGCGCCTTGATGGTCACCCGTTCCGGTGGCACACCGGTCACCGACACGGAACCCAGCATCGGACGAACCGGCGTGGGTACGGGCTCGCTGGGGGTCGCTGCAGCAGACTGGGCCAGCTCGGCGAGAGCGAGTTCGTCGCTCACCTCCCGCATGAGCTCGGACATCCGTACGTCCAACGCGTCGCAGATCGCGGAGAGCAGCTCGGAGGAAGCCTCCTTCTGCCCCCGCTCCACCTCGGAGAGATAGCCGAGCGAAACTCGGGCGGACGAGGAGACTTCGCGCAGAGTACGGCCCTGGCGCTGGCGCTGCCGACGCAGCACGTCACCCAGCAGGCGACGGAGCAGAATCATCGGTGGCTCCCTCCTCGGACCGCGTAGCCGCATCCTTCTCGCCCCACCGTACCGCCTCGCGCCGCGGCCGTGCGGGGAGCGATGTCGTGTTCACTCTGGGCTGCAAACATCAAAACCCCCCGTTCCGTTCCGTATCCTGTGCCCGCTCATTCCCGGTCTGTTCGCCCGCAAGCTCCGCGAGGAGCAGTGCGAGTACGCTCCGTACACTCTCCATACGAATTTCCGCGCGGTCGCCGTTCAACCGCAGATGGCGCACTTTTCCGCCAGAGGCGGAACGGTCACCGTCCGCGAAGGGGCCGTCCACGGCCACGTACACCGTGCCGACGGCCTGCCCGTCCTGGGGGTCGGGGCCGGCCACCCCGGTGGTGGCGATGCCCCAGTCGGCGCCGAGAGCCGTGCGCACCCCGGCCGCCATCTGCGCCGCCACCTGCGGATCCACCGCTCCCCGCTGGGCCAGCAGAGTGGCCTCCACACCCAGCAGCCGGTGCTTGAGCTCCGTGGCGTAGGCCGTCACCGAGCCTCTGAAGACCTTGGACGCCCCGGGGACGGAGGTGATCTCCGCCGCCACCAGGCCACCGGTCAGCGACTCGGCGACCGCGAGCGTCCCGCCGTTCACGGTGAGTAGTCGCACCACCTCGGTGGCCGTAGAACTCACTCTTCCGTCTCCTCCAACGCAGCCTTGCGCTCGGCGATTCCCTGCCTGCGGAGCACAATGGCCTGTTTCACATAGTCGAGTCCGGTCGCCACGGTCAGCACCACCGCCGCGGCCATGACCCACCAACGCAGCGTCGCCAGCCACCCGGTCAACGCCAGCACGTACATGCCGACGGCCACGCCCTGCGTGAGGGTCTTGAGCTTGCCGCCCCGGCTGGCCGGGATCACCCCGTAACGGATGACGAGGAACCGCAGCAGGGTGATCCCCAGTTCCCGGCCCAGGATCACGCCCGTGACCCACCACGGCAGGTCGCCCAGCGCGGACAGACAGATCAGGGCCGCGCCCATGATGGCCTTGTCGGCGATCGGGTCGGCGATCTTCCCGAAGTCGGTGACCAGGTTGTAGGTACGCGCCAGATGGCCGTCGAACAGGTCGGTGATCATGGCGATGGCGAAGGCCGCCCAGGCCAGCGACCGCCAGGCCGGGTCGTGACCGCCGTCGGCCAGCATCAGTATGACGAACGCCGGTACCAGCAGCAGCCGGAGCATGGTCAGCAGGTTGGCGATGTTCCAGACGCTGGCCTGGTCGACGGCCGCCGCCGCGATCTTCCCGCCGCGCGGGGCGCGCGTGGAGCCCTGTGCCTCGGCGGCGCCGGCCCCCTTCCGGGAGGGCTGCGGTGAGGAAGGGGCCGCCGGGCGGACGTCCTCGGGGCTCGGCGCTTCACGCCGCGCCCGCCCGTCCCCGGCGTCGCCCAGAGCCGTGTCCCTGGCCTCCCGCGCGAGCGCGCGGCCGGACGCCGGTGTCAGCCCTCCGGACACGGGGCCCTTCGCCCTCCCCGCGCCGGAGGGGCCGCCTGCCGCCGATGCCAGGCCACCCGTCATCTGCCCGCCTCCTCGATGCGCGCGGGCGAGCCCTCGAAGAGCGGCTCGGCCACCAGGTCGACACCCTCCGTGCCGACCACCTTCGCCTCGACCATACGGCCGACACTCAGTCCCTCGCCGCTCGTGAGCAACACCTGGCCGTCCGTCTCGGGGGCCTGGTGCGCGGCCCGGCCGTACACGCCCTCCTCCTCGTCGACGGACTCCACCAGGACGTGCACGGTCTCGCCGACCCGCTCCTCGGCGCGCTGCGAGACGAGTTCCTCGGCCAGCCGGGAGACGCGGGCCAGCCGCTCGGCGACCACGTCCTCGTGCAGCTTGCCGTCGTAGCCGGCGGCCTCGGTGCCCTCCTCGTCCGAGTAGCCGAACACACCGATGGCGTCGAGCCGGGCGTGGTTGAGGAACCGCTCCAGCTCGCCGAGGTCGGCCGCGGACTCGCCGGGGAAGCCGACGATGAAGTTGGAGCGCACGCCGGCCTGGGGCGCCTTGCTGCGGATGGTGTCGAGCAGTTCGAGGAAACGGTCGGTGTCGCCGAAGCGGCGCATGGCGCGCAGCACGTCGGGCGCGGAGTGCTGGAAGGACAGGTCGAAGTAGGGGGCGACCTTGGGGGTGGAGGTCAGCACGTCGATCAGGCCGGGCCGCATCTCGGCCGGCTGGAGGTAGCTGACGCGCACCCGCTCCAGGCCGTCGACCTCGGCGAGTTCGGGGAGCAGGGACTCCAGCAGGCGGATGTCGCCGAGGTCCTTGCCGTAGGAGGTGTTGTTCTCGGAGACCAGCATGATCTCCTTCACGCCCTGCTCGGCCAGCCACCGCGTCTCGTTGAGGACGTCGCTGGGGCGGCGGGAGATGAAGGAGCCGCGGAAGGAGGGGATGGCGCAGAAGGAGCAGCGCCGGTCGCAGCCGGAGGCCAGCTTCACGGAGGCGACCGGGGAGCCGTCCAGGCGGCGGCGCAGGGGCGCGCGGGGGCCCGAGGCGGGGGCGAGGCCGTCGGGCAGGTCGACCGGGCCGTGCCCGGGCAGCGCGACGGCGGCGGCGGAGTCCTGCCGCTCGGCCGGGCTGATGGGCAGCAGCTTGCGCCGGTCGCGCGGAGTGTGGGCGGCGTGGATGCCGCCGTTCAGGATGGTCTGCAGACGGTCGGAGATGTCCGCGTAGTCGTCGAAGCCGAGCACGCCGTCGGCCTCGGGAAGGGCTTCGGCGAGCTCCTTGCCGTACCGCTCGGCCATGCAGCCGACGGCGACGACGGCCTGGGTTCTCCCGTGTCCCTTGAGGTCGTTGGCCTCCAGCAGGGCGTCGACGGAGTCCTTCTTGGCGGCCTCGACGAAGCCACAGGTGTTGACGACGGCGACGTCCGCTTCCTCGGCGTCCTCGACGAGCTGCCAGCCGTCCGCCTCCAAACGGCCTGCGAGCTCCTCCGAGTCCACCTCGTTACGGGCGCAGCCAAGGGTGACCAGTGCGACGGTACGGCGTTCAGGCATGGGCTCAAGACTACTTCGTCCCGGCGACGCCCCATGTCGACGGGGTTGGCCGGACCCGGCCAACCCCGTGGTGATCGCGTTCCCGGATGCCGGTCACCCGGCCTGGGGGTCGCCCTTGGTGTAGGTGAGACGCTCCACGGCGCCCGGCTGCCAGTCGTCCTCGATCTTCTTGCCGTTCACGAACAGGTCGAGGGCGCCCGCGTCACCGAGGACGAGGTCGATCTTGGAGTTGTCCTGGAAGGTCTTGTCCTCGCCCTTCTTGAGCAGCTCGGCGAAGAGGACCTTGCCGTTGTGGTCCTTGGCGGAGATCCAGCTGGGTCCGTCGGCGGCGACGACCTTGACGGTCACCTTGTCCTGCGGGGCCGCGGCGATGGCGCTGTCCGACGGATCCGGCGTGGGCACGACGGGCTTGGCGGTCTTGGTCGTGGGGGTGGGCTCGGGCGACGCGGTCGGCTCGGTGTCGCCTGCGACGTTCGCCCCGTCCTCGTCGCCGTTGACCATCGTGAAGCCGACGAAGCCGATCACGACCACGATCGCGGCGACCATGGCGGCGGTCCAGTTGGGTCCGCGCCGCTCCGGACGGATGCGCTCCGCCTCGAAGAGGGGCGCCGCCGGGGTGGGCGCCGGGCGGCCGCTGCCGTTCTGGGTCTCGTACCGGGCGAGCAGCGGGGCCGGGTCGAGCTTCACGAACTTGGCCAGCGTACGGATGTGCCCGCGTGCGTACACGTCGCCGCCGCAGGGGGCGAAGTCGTCCCGCTCGATGGCGTGGACGATGCCGATACGGACGCGGGTGGCGGTACTGACGTCGTCGACGGTGAGCCCGGCGGCGATGCGCGCCTGCTGCAGCGCACGGCCGACCGAGACGGAAGGGCGGTCTTCCTCGGAAACGTCTTCGAACGGACGCTCGTCTTCAGGAGAGTTGCCGTTGGACACGGGGGCGCCTTTCGAGCGTGTAGCCGCCTGTGCTGGAGGTTCAGTCTAGGTGGGGTACGAAGGGGTGGGGCAACCGGGCGTTCGTACTTTGTACGCCATCGGAATGGCCCGACATTCCGATGGTCGTCCTACTGCCTGACACTTCGTTCAATGTGACGTGTGCCGACGGGAAACGGTTGCTCGTTGATCGCTTACGGAAGGGTCACGATCACCCGGCCGGACGTCCCGGCGCGACGAACGTGCCCCCGCCGTCTACCCTTCAGACTCCCCGCGGATCAGCGCGAGCACGCCGTCCAGCTCGTCAGGCTTCACAAGAACGTCACGAGCCTTCGAACCTTCGCTCGGTCCGACGATGTTACGGGACTCCATGAGGTCCATCAGCCGGCCCGCCTTCGCGAAGCCGACGCGCAGCTTGCGCTGGAGCATCGACGTGGACCCGAACTGGGTGGAGACCACCAGCTCGGCCGCCTGGCACAGCAGGTCGAGGTCGTCGCCGATGTCCTCGTCGATCTCCTTCTTCTGCTTGGTGCCGACGACCACGTCGTCCCGGAAGACGGGCGCCATCTGGTCCTTGCAGTGCTGGACGACCGCCGCTACCTCCTCCTCGGTCACGAACGCGCCCTGCATACGCGTGGGTTTGTTCGCACCCATGGGCAGGAACAGCCCGTCGCCCTTGCCGATCAGCTTCTCGGCGCCCGGCTGGTCGAGGATGACCCGCGAGTCGGCGAGCGAGGACGTGGCGAACGCCAGCCGCGACGGCACGTTCGCCTTGATCAGACCGGTGACGACGTCGACCGAGGGCCGCTGGGTGGCCAGCACCAGGTGGATGCCGGCCGCGCGCGCGAGCTGCGTGATGCGCACGATGGCGTCCTCGACGTCGCGCGGGGCGACCATCATCAGGTCGGCCAGCTCGTCCACGATCACCAGCAGGTACGGGTAGGGCTGGAGCTCGCGCTCGCTGCCCTCGGGCGGCTTGACCTTGCCCTCGCGCACCGCGCGGTTGAAGTCGTCGATGTGCCGGTAGCCGTAGGCGGCCAGGTCGTCGTAGCGCAGGTCCATCTCGCGCACGACCCACTGGAGCGCCTCGGCGGCCCGCTTGGGGTTGGTGATGATCGGCGTGATCAGGTGCGGGATGCCCTCGTACGCGGTCAGCTCGACACGCTTGGGGTCGACCAGGATCATCCGGACGTCCTCCGGGGTCGCCCGCATCATGACCGACGTGATCAAACAGTTGATGCAGGACGACTTGCCGGAGCCGGTGGCGCCGGCGACCAGCATGTGCGGCATCTTCGCCAGCGAGTCCATGACGTAGCCGCCCTCGACGTCCTTGCCGAAGGCGACCAGCATCGGGTCGTCGTCCTCGGCGGACTCCGCGAGCCGCAGCACGTCGCCGAGGTTCACCATCTCCCGGTCGGTGTTGGGGATCTCGATGCCCACCGCGGACTTGCCGGGGATGGGGCTGATGATCCGCACGTCCGGGCTGGCGACGGCGTACGCGATGTTCTTGGTGAGCGCGGTGACCCGCTCGACCTTCACGGCCGGGCCGAGTTCGACGACGTACCGGGTGACCGTCGGGCCGCGGGTGAAGCCGGTGACGTCGGCGTCCACCTTGAACTCGGTGAAGACCTTCCGCAGCGCCTCCACTATGGCGTCGTTGGCCGCGCTGCGTGCCTTGCCGGGCCCGCCGCGGTGCAGCAGGTCCAGCGACGGCAGGGAGTAGGTGATGTCGCCGGAGAGCTGCAACTGCTCGGCGCGCGCCGGCAGGTCCCGGGGTTCCCGCGGCGGCGCCTTGGTCATGTCGAGCACGCCCGCGGGCGGCCGCTCCCGCTGCTCGGCACCCTCGTCCTTCGCAGGCGCGTTCCGCCGGGACCCGCCCTTCCTGGGCGAGTCCTGCTGCGGGCGGGCGGACGGGACCGGCGTCGGGGTGGTCGGCTCGCGGTCCCCGGTGCTGACACCCTGGGTGAGGTCCGCGACGACCGGGGAGGGCGGCATGCCGTGCAGCACGGCTCCGTCGAGCGCGGCGGCCGCGGCTGCGGCCACGTCCACGGCGTCCATGGCCCGGTCGGCGTCGGGCTGCGGCACGGCGGACCGGCGAGGGCGGCGCTGCCGGCGGGACAGCGCCTCCTCCTCCGCGCGCTCAGGCTCGTACTCCTCGGGCGCGGGGCGGCGCCTGCGGCGGCTCTGGGGCAGGGCCTCGCGCCACTGCTCCTCGTAGCGCTCGTCGTCGTCCTCGTACTCCTCCGGCTCGTGCACCAGGCCGAGCCGCACACCGAGCTGACGCAGCCGCTGCGGGATCGCGTTCACCGGGGTGGCCGTGACCACCAGCAGCCCGAAGACGGTGAGCAGCACCAGCAGGGGCACGGCCAGCACGTCGGTCATGGTGGACGACAGCGGCGCGGCGGCTCCCCAGCCGATGAGGCCGCCGGCGTCCCTTATGGCCTGCATTCCGTCGGCGCGCGGGGGCGAGCCGCAGGCGATGTGGATCTGGCCCAGGACGCCGATGACGAGCGCGGACAGGCCGATGACGATCCGCCCGTTGGCCTCGGGCTTCTCCGGGTGCCGGATGAACCGCACGGCGACGACGCCGACGAGGATCGGCACCAGCAGGTCGAGCCGGCCGAACGCGCCCGTCACCAGGATCTCCACCAGGTCGCCGACGGGCCCCTCGAGATCGGCCCAGGTGCCGGCGGCGACGATCAGCGCGATGCCGAGCAGCAGCAGCGCGAGACCGTCCTTGCGGTGGGCCGGGTCGAGGTTCTTGGCGCCTTGCCCTATGCCGCGGAACACCGCGCCGACGGCGTGCGCCAGCCCCAGCCACAGGGCGCGGACGAGCCGGTAGACGGCGCCGGTCGGGTTCGGGGCCGGCGCGGGGGCCGGCTTCTTCGCCGGGGCCTTCTTGGCGGGTGCCTTCTTCGCCGGAGGTTTCCTGGCGGCGGCCTTCTTCGCCGGAGCCTTCGCGGAAGCGGCCGCCTTCTTCGCGGGCGGCTTCTTGGCTGCGGAGGGACGTGAGGCCATGGTGTGAGGTTACCGGGGGAGACGGCACGTGACACGCGTGGCGGATGCTTCACCCGTTCGTGTCGCCCACTTCGAGGCGCGGAACTGACGCGTGGCGCCCTTGGGACACGGAGTTGACGCCCCCTCAAGGAGAGGGCTGCCTTCGGGCCCGGACAAGGCCCGCGCGGGCGCGGTCAGTTCTGCGACGGCACCGACGACGCGCTCCCCGTCCCGGGATCCAGGGCGTCCAGCGCACGCCGCAATCCCGTGAGCTTGCGCTCCAGATGGGCCGCCGTGGCGACCGCGGCGGCGTCCGTCGACTCGTCGTTCAGCTGCTTGGTGAGCGCCTCGGCCTGCTCCTCGACGGCGGCGAGCCGCGCCGACAGCTCGGCGAGCAGCCCCGCGGACTCCTTGGACTCCCCCGAGTCCTTCTCGCTGCCCTCGAGCTGGAGCCGCAGCAGCGACGCCTGCTCCCGCAGCTGGCAGTTCTTCATGTACAGCTCGACGAAGACCGAGACCTTCGCGCGCAGCACCCACGGGTCGAACGGCTTGGAGATGTAGTCCACCGCGCCCGCCGCGTAGCCGCGGAAGGTGTGGTGCGGACCGTGGTTGATCGCGGTGAGGAAGATGATCGGGATGTCCCGGGTCCGCTCCCGCCGCTTGATGTGCGCGGCGGTCTCGAAACCGTCCATGCCCGGCATCTGGACATCCAGCAGAATGACCGCGAAATCGTCCGTGAGCAGTGCTTTGAGCGCTTCCTCCCCGGACGATGCCCGCACCAGCGTCTGATCGAGCGCCGAGAGGATCGCCTCGAGCGCCAGCAGATTCTCCGGCCGGTCATCGACCAGGAGGATCTTGGCCTTCTGCACCATGGCCCGCCCTCCTCGCCCCGGCTTGGGGCCCTCCCTGTCCGCAGGACCTGACACGGCACCCGCGGGTGCCGCCCCAGGGGACGACTCCCTTGCGCCGCCCGTCCTTGTGCCGGTCATCGTAGCCGCACCCCGCTCGTCGCCACACCCTGTCACCGCGATGTCACTGTGCACGTAGCGGAAACGCTGCAGGAGACCAGAAGGTTCCCCGTATACCGCACTTCTACACGACTTCGCGCACGACGCGTGGACAACTCCGCGCGCCCTCGGAAGCTACCCGTCACCTTCGCACGCCCCGCCGTCGCCGGCCTCACTCCCCCCTCATCCACTGCTCCATCACGGTCAGCAGATGATCAGGGTCGACCGGCTTGGTCACGTAGTCGGAGGCGCCCGACTCGATGGCCTTCTCCCGGTCGCCCTTCATCGCCTTCGCGGTCAGCGCGATGATCGGCAGCCCGGCGAACTGCGGCATCCGCCGGATCGCCGTGGTCGTCGCGTACCCGTCCATCTCGGGCATCATGATGTCCATCAGCACGACCGCCACGTCGTCGTGCTGCTCCAGCACCTCGATGCCCTCGCGGCCGTTCTCCGCGTACAGCACGGACAGCCCGTGCTGCTCCAGCACGCTGGTCAGCGCGAAGACGTTGCGGATGTCGTCGTCGACGATCAGCACCTTCTGCCCGCCGAAACGGATGCCCTTGCGCGGTGTGCGCATCGTCTGCGGCTCCTGCTCGACGGCCGGCCATTCCTCCAGCTCCGCGGAGGGCCGCTGGTCCTGCCGCAGCGACACCCGGCGCCGGCGGCGGAACAGCGCCGCCGGACCGTTCTGCGCCTCCCGGTACGACGTCACCTCCGCCGGCGTCCCGGCCTCCGGCGCCGCGGTCAGCTCGGCCGACGCCACCAGGTCACCCGCCTCCAGCGCCGGCATGGGCGGCTGCTGGTAGCCGTTGGGCGGCAGCTCGCTCGGGTGCAGCGGCAGGTACAGCGTGAAAGTGGAGCCGCGGCCCGGCTCGCTCTGCGCGTGGATCTCACCGCCGAGCAGCTGCGCGATCTCCCGCGAGATGGACAGCCCCAGGCCCGTGCCGCCGTACTTGCGGCTGGTCGTGCCGTCGGCCTGCTTGAACGCCTCGAAGATCACCCGCATCTTGCTGGCCGCGATGCCGATGCCCGTGTCGCTCACCGAGAACGCGATCAGGTCCGCGTCCGGGTCGGTCAGCGAACCGGCCTCCAGCAACTGCTCCCGGATGGCCTGCGGGACGTCGTCCCGGGCGGGCCGGATGACCAGTTCGACCGATCCGGAGTCGGTGAACTTCACCGCGTTGGACAGCAGGTTCCGCAGCACCTGGAGCAGCCGCTGCTCGTCGGTGTGCAGGGTGGCCGGCAGCTCCGGCGAGATCCGCACCGACAGGTCCAGGCCCTTCTCCGCGGTCAGCGGCCGGAACGTGGCCTCCACGTAGTCCACGAGCTGCACCAGCGCGATACGGGTCGGGGAGACGTCCATCTTGCCCGCCTCGACCTTCGACAGGTCGAGGATGTCGTTGATGAGCTGCAGCAGGTCCGACCCGGCGCCGTGGATCGTCTCGGCGAACTCCACCTGCTTCGGGGAGAGGTTCCCCTCCGCGTTGTCCGCGAGCAACTTGGCCAGAATCAGCAGCGAGTTGAGCGGCGTGCGCAGCTCGTGCGACATGTTCGCCAGGAACTCGCTCTTGTAGCGCATCGACACCGCGAGCTGCTCGGCACGCTCCTCCAGGACCTGCCGCGCCTCCTCGATCTCGGTGTTCTTCACCTCGATGTCGCGGTTCTGACGGGCCAGCAGCTCGGCCTTCTCCTCCAGTTCGGCGTTGGACGCCTGGAGCGCCTTCTGCCGCTGCTCCAACTCCTCCGACCGCTCCCGCAGTTGCTCGGTCAGCTCCTGGGACTGCGCCAGCAGGTGCTCCGTCTTGGTGTTGACCGAGATGGTGTTGACGCTGGTCGCGATCATCTCGGCGATCTGGTTGAGGAAGTCCTTCTGGATCGCCGTGAACGGCGTGAACGACGCCAGCTCGATGACGCCGAGCACCTTCCCCTCGAACACCACCGGCAGCACGATCACCTGCGCCGGCGGCGCCTCCCCGAGCCCCGAGGAGATCTTCAGGTAGCCGCTGGGCGCCTTGTCCACCAGGATCGTGCGCTTCTCCATCGCGGCCGTCCCGATCAGCCCCTCACCCGGCTGGAACGACGTCGGCATCGACCCCATGGAGTAGCCGTACGAGCCGAGCATCCGCAGCTCGAACTGCTCCTCGTCGGCCGCGTTCAGATCCTCGCCGTCCACCAGCGGCATCGCGAGGAAGAACGCGCCGTGCTGCGCGGACACCACAGGCGTCAGCTCGCTCATGATCAGCGAGGCCACGTCCTCCAGGTCGCGCCGGCCCTGCATAAGCGCCGAGATACGGGCCAGATTGCCCTTCAGCCAGTCCTGCTCCTTGTTGGCGATCGTGGTGTCGCGCAGGTTGGCGATCATCTTGTTGATGTAGTCCTGGAGCTCCTGGATCTCCCCGGACGCGTCCACGTCGATCTTCAGGTTCAGGTCGCCACGGGTCACCGCGGTCGCCACGCGCGCGATGGCGCGCACCTGCCGGGTCAGGTTCCCGGCCATCTCGTTCACCGACTCGGTCAGGTCCCGCCAGGTGCCGTCCACGTCCCGCACCCGCGCCTGGCCGCCCAGCTGGCCCTCGGTGCCCACCTCGCGGGCCACGCGCGTGACCTCCTCGGCGAACGACGACAGCTGGTCCACCATCGTGTTGATGGTCGTCTTCAGCTCGAGGATCTCCCCGCGCGCGTCGATGTCGATCTTCTTCGTCAGGTCACCCTTGGCGATGGCCGTGGTGACCATGGCGATGTTCCGCACCTGACCGGTCAGGTTGGACGCCATCTGGTTCACCGACTCGGTGAGGTCCTTCCACGTGCCCGCCACACCCGGCACGTGCGCCTGGCCGCCCAGGATGCCGTCCGTGCCCACCTCACGGGCCACCTTGGTGACCTGCTCGGCGAACGCGCTCAGCGTCTTCACCATCGTGTTGATGGTGTCCGCGAGCTGCGCCACCTCGCCGCGCGCCTCGATGCTGACCTGACGCGTCAGGTCGCCGTTGGCGACCGCGGCGGACACCTGGGAGATGTTCCGCACCTGGGTGGTGAGGTTCTTCGCCATCAGGTTGACGTTGTCGCTCAGGTCCTTCCAGATGCCCGTGACACCCGGCACGTGCGCCTGGCCGCCGAGAATGCCCTCGGTGCCCACCTCACGGGCCACCCGGGTCACCTGCTCCGCGAACGACGACAGCTGGTCCACCATCGTGTTGACGGTGGTCACCAGCTCCAGGATCTCGCCCTTGGCGTCGACTGTGATCTTCTTCGACAGGTCGCCCTTGGCGACCGCAGTGGTGACCTCGGCGATGTTGCGCACCTGAAGGGTCAGGTTGTTCGCCATGCCGTTCACGGACTGGGTGAGGTCCTTCCAGGTGCCGGAGACGCCCTGCACCTCCGCCTGGCCGCCCAGGATGCCCTCGGTGCCCACCTCACGGGCCACCCGGGTGACCTCCTCCGCGAACGACGACAGCTGGTCCACCATCGTGTTCAGCGTGTTCTTCAGCTCGAGGATCTCCCCGCGCGCGTCCACAGTGATCTTCTGCGACAGGTCACCGCGCGCCACCGCCGTCGCCACCTGCGCGATGTTGCGCACCTGGCCGGTCAGGTTGGACGCCATGCCGTTCACGGAATCCGTCAGGTCACGCCACACGCCGGCCACACCAGGCACCTGCGCCTGACCGCCGAGACGGCCCTCCGTGCCCACCTCGCGGGCCACCCGGGTCACCTGGTCGGCGAACGACGACAGCTGGTCGACCATCGTGTTGATGGTGTTCTTCAGCTCGAGGATCTCCCCGCGCGCGTCCACGTCGATCTTCTGCGACAGGTCGCCGCGCGCCACGGCCGTGGTCACCTGGGCGATGTTGCGCACCTGACCGGTGAGGTTCGACGCCATCGAGTTGACGGAGTCGGTCAGCTCCTTCCAGGTGCCCGACACGCCGTCCACGCGCGCCTGGCCGCCCAGCCGCCCCTCGGTGCCCACGTCCCGCGCCATCCGCGTCACCTGGTCGGCGAAGCTCGACAGCTGGTCCACCATCGTGTTCACGGTGTTCTTCAGCTGGAGCATCTCGCCGGAGACGTCCACGGTGACCTTCTGCGACAGGTCACCGTTGGCGACCGCCGTGGTCACCTGGGCGATGTTGCGCACCTGTCCGGTGAGGTTGCGGAACGCGGTGTTGACGGAGTCCGTCAGGTCCTTCCACGTGCCGGCCGCGCCCGGCACCTGTGCCTGGCCGCCCAGCTCGCCCTCGACGCCGATCTCCCGCGCCACCCGGGTCACCTCGGCGCCGAACGCGGAGAGCTGGTCGACCATCGTGTTGACGGTGTTCTTCAGCTCCAGCATCTCGCCGGCCACGTCCACGGTGACCTTCTGCGACAGGTCACCGTTGGCGACCGCCGTCGTCACCGCCGCGATGTCCCTCACCTGGGTGGTCAGGTTCCGGAACACCGTGTTGACGGAGTCCGTCAGGTCCTTCCAGGTGCCCGCGGCCCCCGGCACGTTCGCCTGACCGCCCAGCCGCCCCTCGGCCCCGACCTCGTTCGCGACCCGGGTGACCTCGTCCGCGAAGATCCGCAGCGTCTCGGTCATCTGGTTGATCGTCTCGGCCAGCTGCGCCACCTCGCCGCGCGCCGGAACCGTCACCTTCCGCGACAGGTCGCCGTTGGCGACCGCCGTCGTCACCTCGGCGATCCCGCGCACCTGCGCGGTGAGGTTCCCGGCCATGGTGTTGACGGAGTCGGTGAGCTCCTTCCACACACCGTCCACACCCGGCACCTGCGCCTGACCGCCCAGGGCGCCCTCGGTGCCCACCTCGCGCGCG
This sequence comes from Streptomyces sp. NPDC014764, assembly GCF_043082785.1. NCBI lineage: Bacteria > Bacillati > Actinomycetota > Actinomycetes > Kitasatosporales > Streptomycetaceae > Streptomyces > Streptomyces sp. NPDC014764. Next base: position 49,723 of record NZ_JBIBXY010000028.1, read on the forward strand.
ACGCGTGTCACCTCGGAGGAGAACGCGGAGAGCTGGTCCACCATCGTGTTGACGGTGTTCTTCAGCTCCAGCATCTCCCCCTCGACGTGCACCGTGACCTTGCGGGACAGGTCACCGCGCGCCACGGCCGTCGTCACCAGCGCGATGTCGCGCACCTGCGCCGTCAGCCGCTCCGCCATCGTGTTCACGGAGTCCGTCAGGTCCTTCCAGGACCCGGACATGCCCCGCACCTGCGCCTGACCGCCCAGCTTGCCCTCGGTGCCCACCTCGCTGGCCACTCGCGTGACCTCGTCCGTGAACGTCGACAACTGGTCGACCAGGTTGTTCACGGTCCGCGCGACCTTCAGGAACTCGCCGCGCAGCGGATGCCCGGTCCCGTCCGGCGCCTGCGTCCGCAGCTCCATTCGCGGCGACAGGTCACCCTCCGCCACGGCCGACAGCACCCGGCTCACCTCGGAGACAGGCCGTACGAGATCGTCCACCAGGGCGTTGGAATGGTCGATCGCGGCCGCCCAGGAGCCCTCCGAAGGTCCCGTCTCCAGCCGCTCTGTGAGCTTTCCCTCACGCCCCACCATGCGGCGCACACGCGCCAGCTCGCCCGTGAGGTGCAGGTTCCGGTCGGCGACCTCGTTGAAGACGGCGGCGATCTCCGCCATCACTCCGTCGCCGGTCACCGTGAGGCGTTTGCGGAAGTTCCCGTCCCGCATCGACACCAGGGCGCCCAGCAGACGGTTCATCGCCGCCGCCTCCACCGTCACGGTGCCGCCCCGGGCCTTCCCCGCCTTACTCAGGGACTGTCCGCCTTTCGCGCGCGTCGTCTTCGTGCTCCGCGTCGCTGCGCCAGACTCCACTGTGTCCCTCCCGCAGGGGTCGACCGTTACCGCTGTGCCCGGTGGCACCCTCCAGGGTGCTCCCGTCGCTGCCGTGCTTTACCTGTTTGACTGAGATGCCCTGCCCGACGTTCCGAGGCGCCGCCAGGGGGCTGCTGCCCACCCGGCGCCGTCACCACACTGCCTGCCCGGACCTTCCCTACAAGCCTGCCCAGTGTTTCACCCCCGCGGAACCAGGCCATAACAGTTCGGCAGCTTCGCACATCGTCCGCACACCACGCCGGACGGCGAACACCTCGGACGGAAACACTGCAGACCGGCATCCGCTCGGACCGCGAAGGTAAGTAACCTTGCATGCGGCTGTCCAGCCACGCCGGCGCGTCCGGCCTGGGCGGTGGCACGAGAACGAGCGGGCATCGGAGGGGCGGCCGCACAACATGACCACCGGACTGATCCCGGGGGAACAGCCCCCGGACGACCCACGGCCGACTGACGCCCTGCCGCACCAGCGGCACGAACCGGCCGGCCAGGGAGCCATGCCCGTCGAGAACCGGTCGAGGAGTTCTGTGATCACCGCGCGCGCGGCCGCCAGCTTCGAGCCCGTCGGACGATCCGTCGCGAGCGCCCGTTCCTTCGTCCGTGACACCCTCCAGGGCTGGGGCTTCGGCGACATCGTCGACGACGCCGTGGTGCTGACCAGCGAGCTGGTGACCAACGCCGTCGTGCACGCGGGCACCTCCGCCGAACTGCTCTGCCTGCGCAGCGAGGACGGCGTGCGGATCGAGGTGGCCGACCGGTATCCCGAGCGTGAGATTCCCCTCCAGGGATCCCCGATCGACATGGGCAGCCCCGACCGCGAGGGCGGGCGCGGCCTCCAGCTCTGCGCCGCTCTGGCCGGCCACTGGGGCGTCGACTACACGCCCACCCACAAGACCGTCTGGTTCCAGCTCGATCTCCCCGAGCGCCCGGTCGGCACCCGCGCCGCGGGCCCCGCCCTCCCCGCCCATCTGCTGCCGCTCGCCGACGCCCGGGTCCGCGTCGCCGTCGTCCAGATCGACCGCTCCGGCTCCATCACCGCATGGAACGAGGACGCGGAGGAACTGTTCGGCTACACCGCGGAGCAGGTCACCGGCAAGCCTCTCACCGACCTCGCCGCCTGGCCGCACACCCCCGGCACCGGCACCGGCATCGCCGACGCCCTCCAGCTGTCCCGCTGGGAGGGCTCCTACGGCATCCGGGGCGCCCACGGCCGCGTCATCCCGGTGTACGCCTCCCACCTTCGCGTCCGGGACACCGACGGCGAACCGTCAACCGTGTGTCTCCTGGTACGCGACCACGAACGGGCGGTTCTGCAGACGCCGCTCCGGGCTCCCTCCACCGACTCCTCGGGCGGCTCCGAGGGCCCGAGCGCCGACCCGTTCGAGGTCTTCATCGGGTCCCCCGCCCCCGACGACCTCGACGGCCTGCTGCAGCGCACCGTGGAGCGCGCCCGCGACATGCTCGACGGCGACTCCGCCTTCCTGCTGCTCGCCACCGACGACGAGACGGAGCTCGAGGTCCGCGCCTCCACCGGCCTGCCCTCGGCCCGCCAGCGCTTCGCACGCGTCCCCGTGGAGGGCGGCCCCGGCCGCTACGGCTCCGCCCGCATGCCGGCCGTCCACGAGGACCTCACGGCCGTCCCGGGCGCTGTCCCGCTCCTCAACGGCACCGGGATGCGCTCGGTCGTCACCGTGCCCCTCAAGGTCGAGGGCCGCCTCACCGGCTCCCTCGGCGTCGCCGCGGAGGGACCCGGCCGCTACTCCAACGAGGAGGCGCTACGCCTCCAGTTCGCCGCGGACCGCATCGCCCTCGCCGTCGAGTCCGCCCGCCTGGGCGAGCTGGAGCGGCTGCGCCGCGGCTCACTGAGCTTCCTCGTCGAGGCGTCCGACCTGCTGGCCGGCACCCTCGACCGGGACCAGACCCTGGCCCTCATGGCGCAGATGACGGTGCCGACACTCGCCACCTGGTGCGCGGTCTACACGATCGCAGACCAGTCCTCCGAGCCGGACCTGTCCTACGTGCTGCACGAGGACGAGGAGCTCATCGACGGCATCAAGTCCCTGCTGTCCAAGATGCCCCCGCCGGACCCGGTACCCACGCCGGGCGCCCGCGTCTGGTCGGCGCCCGCGGAGGTCGCCCACCAGGCGGCCCTGCGCACGTCCATGCGCAGCCTCGGCCTGAGCGGCGGCCCCACCCGGCACGTCACCACCGGCATCGGCCCGACTCTCGCCACGGCCTCCGCGGTCGGCGGCGAGACGGTGGTGCTGCCCCTGGTGGCCCGTAACCGCGTCATCGGCATGCTGACGCTCGGCAAGCCCACGGACGAGCACTTCCGCCAGGAGATCCTGGAGCTGGCCGAGGACCTGTCCCGCAGGGCCGCCCTGGCCCTGGACAACGCCCGCCTGTACTCGGAGCGCACGGCGATCAGCCAGTCCCTCCAGCGCAGCCTGCTGCCGCCGGAGCTGCCGCAGATCGACGGCGTCGAGGTCGAGGTCATCTACCGAGCGGCCGGCGAGGGCAACGAGGTCGGCGGCGACTTCTACGACCTCTTCCCGATCAGCGACGGCGCCTACGGCTTCGCCATCGGCGACGTCTGCGGTACGGGCCCGAACGCGGCGGCCGTCACCGGCCTCGCCCGGCACGCGCTGCGTCTGCTCGCCAGGGAGGGCCTCAGCGGCCCGTCGGTGCTCGAGCGCCTGAACTCCGCGATCCTCGACGAGGGCGAGCGCAGCCGCTTCCTCACCCTCCTGTACGGCGAGATGCGTCCGCAGGAGGACGGCAGCGCGGAGCTCAAGGTGGTCTGCGCGGGGCACCCGCTGCCGCTGCGCCTCCGGCAGGACGGCACGGTCGAACCGGCCGCCGAGCCCCAGCCGCTGCTCGGCGTCCTGGAGGACCTGGAGCTGTACGAGGAGACGGTCACCCTCGACCCGGGCGACGTCCTGCTGTGCGTCACGGACGGCGTCACCGAGCGCCGTGAGGGCCCCAGGATGCTGGGCGACGACGGTCTCGCCGAGGTTCTGGAGACGTGTACGGGACTGACGGCCGGCGCGGTCGCGGCCCGCATCATGCGCGCGGTGGAACGCTTCGCCTCGGACGCGCCGTCGGACGACATGGCGATTCTCGCGATGCGCGTGCCGGGCCTCCAGCAGGACTGATTCCCACCGCGCAAGGGCATGAGAAAGGCCCCGCCCGATTGGGCGGGGCCTTTCAGTTTGAGCCCCCAAACGGAATCGAACCGTTGACCTTCTCCTTACCATGGAGACGCTCTACCGACTGAGCTATAGGGGCCTGTCGTCGCTTCGGTTTCCCTCGCGGCAACGGAATAGATCATACCCTGTACGGAGCCGTGCTCCCAACCACGCTCAGAGGGCCGGCGCGAGCAGTCCGCCCAGCGCGTTGCACACGGACGCGGTCCGCTGCATGTCCCGCTTCGTCAGGGAGCCGTCCACGGGCAGAGCGAGCGTCTCGTCGGCGGCACGCTCGGTCTCCGGCAGCGACACGTCACGCCGGAACTCGGGCAGCCGGTGCACGGGAGTCGGCACGGGTATCCGGCACGCAACTCCCTTGGCCCGTACGGCGCGTGCGAAGGCGTCCCGGTCGGGCCGCCCGTTGCCGGGCACCCGCACGACGTACTGCTGATAGCTGTGGCCGGCGCCTCCTTCGGGCGTCCGCACGCCACGCAGTCGGGCGTCGAGATACGCGGCCCGCTCCCGTCGCCGCGGCGTCTCGTCGCGGGACGCGTCCGACTCCGTGTGCTCCAGCACCAGAAGTCCACGCCGCTGCCCGAGCGCGCGCAACTGCCCCAGGTCGGCGGGATGTCCGAAACGGTGGACGGCAACGACCGCCGCTGCCCGCGGAGTCAGCGCCGCGTCGACGGCGGCGGGGTCGAGGCAGTACGTCGCCGGGTCTATGTCGGCGAACGCGGGCAGCGCGCCCGCAAGCGTCACGGCCCGCGCGACCTCCACGTTGCCGAAGGCCGGTACGACGACCTCGTCACCGGCTCCTACGCCGGCCGCCCTGAGCAGTGCAGCGATTCCCATACCGGGGATGCTCGGCGGGCAACGTGAACGTCAAGTGACGGGCAACAAAAAAGGGTTGGTCCCTGAACCGAAGTTCAGGGACCAACCCTTGTAAGTATTGTTCGGCGGCGTCCTACTCTCCCACAGGGTCCCCCCTGCAGTACCATCGGCGCTGTAAGGCTTAGCTTCCGGGTTCGGAATGTAACCGGGCG
>NZ_JBIBXY010000029.1:0-51527 GCF_043082785.1 Streptomyces sp. NPDC014764
ACCCGCTCCACCAGCCGCCGCAGATGCTCCGGCGTGGTACCGCAGCAGCCACCCACCAGCGACAGCCCGTACTCCCGCACGAACGTCTCCTGCGCGTCAGCGAGTCCTTCGGGGCCGAGAGGGAAGTGGGCGCCGTGCCTGGTGAGTTCGGGCAGGCCGGCGTTCGGCATGCACAGCAGCGGGATGCGCGCGTGGCGGGCGAGGTGGCGCAGATGCTCCGTCATCTCGGCCGGTCCGGTGGAGCAGTTCAGGCCGATCATGTCGATGCCCAGCGGCTCCAGCGCGGTCAGCGCCGCGCCGATCTCCGAGCCGAGCAGCATGGTGCCGGTGGTCTCGAAGGCCATGGAGGCCAGCAGGGGCACTTCGGTGCCGGTCGCCGCCATCGCCCTTCGGGCGCCCACGATCGACGCCTTGGTCTGCAGCAGGTCCTGCGTCGTCTCCACCAGCAGGGCGTCGGCTCCGCCGGCGAGCAGTCCCTCGGCGTTGGCCTGGTAACCGTCGCGGATGACGCCGTAGCCGATGTGGCCCAGGGTGGGCAGTTTGGTGCCGGGGCCGATGGAGCCCAGCACCCAGCGGGTGCGACCGTCGCGGGAGGCGTGCTCGTCGGCCGCTTCGCGGGCGATACGGGCGCCCGCCTCGGACAGCTCGTGCACCCGGCCGGTAATCTCGTACTCGCTCGCGGCGGTGTGATTGGCGCCGAACGTGTTCGTCTCGACGCAGTCCACGCCCGCGGCGAAGTACTCCTCGTGCACCGAGCGCACGATGTCGGGACGGGTGACGTTCAGGATCTCGTTGCAGCCCTCCAGCTGCTGGAAGTCCTCGAGGGTCGGGTCCTGGGCCTGGAGCATCGTGCCCATCGCTCCGTCGGCGACCACCACACGGGTGGCCAGGGCCTCCCTCAGTGCGGCGATCCGGTCGGCGGCGGTCATCGGACACCCTCCAGGTACGGGGCGAGCTCACGGGCCGCCTCGGCGCCGTAGGCGCGGGCGAGGTGGTCCAGCAGGATCCGCCGGCCGGGTTCGTAGGTCTGCGGGCCGACCGCCGCCAGGGACAGCGCGGCGAGCGCGCAGCCCAGGCGGGCGGCCGTGATCAGCGGCAGGCCCCACTCGGCGGATGCGAGGAAGCCCGCGCGGAAGGCGTCGCCCACACCCGTGGGGTCGGTCACGGGGACGGCGGGGATCGCGGGCACGGTCACGTCCAGGCCGTCGGCGGCGCGGCGGATGCGTACGCCGTCCGCCCCGAGAGTGGTGACCCAGGCTCCGACCCGGCGCAGCACCTCGGCGTCGTCCCACCCGGTGCGCTCCTGGAGGAGCGCGGCCTCGTACTCGTTGCTGAACAGCCAGCGGGCGCCGTCGAGCAGTGCGCGGGTGTCCGCGCCGTCGAGGCGTGCCAGTTGCTGGGACGGGTCGGCGGCGAACGGGATGCCCCGCTCACGGCACTGGCGGGTGTGACGCACCATCGCCGCCGGGTCGTTGGCGCCGACGACGACCAGACCCAGTTCGTCCGGGCGGAGGGGCAGCCGGGTGAGGTCGATGCCGGCGGCCTCGGACATGGCGCCCGCGTGGAAGGCGGCGATCTGGTTGCCGTCGGCGTCCGTGGTGCACATGAAGCGAGCGGTGTGGCGCTCGGCGGACACGAGGACTCCGGCGGTGTCCACGCCGTGCTCCTTGAGCCACACCTCGTACTCGGCGAAGTCGCCGCCGACCGCGCCGACCAGCAGGGGACGCAGACCGAGACGGCCCAGGCCGTAGGCGATGTTGGCGGCCACCCCTCCCCTGCGTATGTCGAGCCGGTCCACGAGGAAGGACAGGGAGACGTGGGCCAGTTGGCCGGGGATCAGCTGATCCGCGAACCGGCCGGGGAAGACCGTCAGATGGTCGGTGGCGACGGATCCGGTCACCGCGATGCGCACGTGGGCACTCCCGTCGAGCTCGGCGGTCCGGCTCAGAGTCCGGCCGCGGCCTTGAGCTGGGCGGCGCGGTCGGTGCGCTCCCAGGTGAAGTCCGGCAGTTCGCGGCCGAAGTGGCCGTAGGCGGCGGTCTGGGCGTAGACCGGCCGCAGCAGGTCGAGATCCCGGACGATGGCGGCCGGGCGCAGGTCGAAGACCTCGTCGATGGCCTGCTCGATGCGCTCCTGGGCGACCTTGGCGGTGCCGAAGGTCTCCACGAACAGGCCCACCGGTTCGGCCTTGCCGATCGCGTAGGCGACCTGCACCTCGCAGCGGGAGGCAAGACCCGCGGCGACGACGTTCTTGGCGACCCAGCGCATCGCGTACGCGGCGGAACGGTCCACCTTGGAGGGGTCCTTGCCGGAGAAGGCGCCGCCGCCGTGGCGGGCCATGCCGCCGTAGGTGTCGATGATGATCTTCCGGCCGGTGAGGCCGGCGTCGCCCATGGGGCCGCCGATCTCGAACCGTCCGGTGGGGTTGACCAGCAGCCGGTAGTCGTCCGTCTCCAGCTTGATGCCGTCGTCGGCGAGGCGGACGAGGACCTCCTCGACGACGTGCTCGCGGATGTCGGGCGTCAGGAGACCCTCGAGGTCGATGTCGCTCGCGTGCTGCGTGGAGACGACGACCGTGTCCAGACGGACGGGACGGCTGCCCAGGTACTCGACGGTGACCTGGGTCTTCCCGTCGGGCCGCAGGTACGGCACGGTGCCGTCCTTGCGTACCTCGGTGAGGCGCCGCGACAGGCGGTGCGCCAGGTCGATCGGCAGCGGCATCAGCGTCGGCGTCTCGTCGGTCGCGTAGCCGAACATGATGCCCTGGTCGCCGGCGCCCTGCCGGTCCAGTTCGTCGTCGTCGCCCTCGACCCGCGCCTCGTACGCCGTGTCGACGCCCTGGGCGATGTCCGGGGACTGCGCGCCGATGGACACCGACACGCCGCAGGAGGCGCCGTCGAAGCCCTTGGCGGAGGAGTCGTAGCCGATCTCCAGGATCGTCTCGCGCACCAGCGTCGCGATGTCCGCGTACGCCGTGGTGGTGACCTCCCCGGCCACGTGCACCTGGCCGGTGGTGATCAGGGTCTCGACGGCGACGCGGGAGGCGGGGTCCTCGCGCAGCAGCGCGTCGAGAATGTTGTCGCTGATCCGGTCGGCGATCTTGTCGGGGTGGCCCTCGGTGACGGACTCCGAGGTGAACAGGCGACGGGACATGACTCTCCAGGGGCTGGGGCCCGGGGCCGGGGCTCGGGGCCGGGCGGTCAGGCTGCGGCGGTGCGGGCGTGGCGGCTCGCCGGGCGGGCCAGGCCGAGCCGGGCGCGCAGGGTGGCGCCCTCGGCGGCGGCGCGGCCGGAGACGCCCAGGTCACGGAGCAGCGCCGGCGAGGCGTCGTCGGGGGCGGTGATGTCCACGACGAGGCCGTCGGCCCCGCTGTCGGCGAGCAGGGCGTGCGGGTCGGCGCCGGGCGGCAGCGTGCACAGCGCCTTGACGCCGGGGGTTCGGCGCCGCAGGTCTCGTACGGTGCCGGCGTCGTGGCCGGCGCCCAGCAGGACCAGGTCGGCGTGGCCGGCCAGCGCGGGGTCGGTGACGGCCACGACCGGGTGGCCCTGGGGCGGGCGGGCGACGTTCAGCGGGCCCGCCACGTCGAAGTGGCGGCCCTTGTGGTCGAGGCGGTGGATGCCGTCCGGCCGCCAGTACAGGCCGTCGGCACGGTCGTGCACGAAGGCGTCGTCGTCGAAGCTGTCCCACAGGCCGCGGGCGACCTCGATCAGTTCGGCGGTGCGGCCGTCCGCGTCGGCGGGTCCAGCCAGCCAGCCGGTGCGCCCGCGGGCGAGGTGGTCCAGGGAGGCGGTGATGCGGGCCACGTGGTACGGGGCCTGGTCGGCGGGGAGCGGGGCGACGATCAGGCCGATCCGGTCGGTGGCAGCGGCGACCGCGGCGGCCAGGGTGCTCGCCTCGAAACGGGCCCGGGTGCCGTCGGCGGCGGCCCCGTCGTCGAGGACGACGGCGTCGAACCCGGCGGTCTCCGCGGCCCGTACGAGTCGCAGCACGTCCCCGAGCGTGGGCGGAGCGGTGCGGCTGTGGGCGGCCGTCCGGCCGATCAGGAGCGGGGCGGTCATGCGGCGGCACCTGCCTCGGTGGTCGTCGTGGACGGTTCGGTGCCGAGGTTCTCGCGCAGCGTGCCGCCCTCGTAGGAGGTGCGGTACAGGCCCCGGCGCTGCAGCTCGGGGATCACGTGGTCGACGAAGTCGTCGGCGGAGCCCGGCAGATAGGGGAAGTCGATGTTGAAGCCGTCCGCGCCGCGCCCGGTGAACCAGCTCTCCATGTGGTCGGCGATCTGCTCCGGCGTGCCGGCGACGATGTCGCCCATCAGGCGCAGGGCCAGCTGCCGGATGCTCAGGTTCTCGCGCCGGGCCAGGCCGACGAGGCGTTCGGTCGTCGACTGGGACTGGTTGGTGTACGGGATGTCGGGGACGGGCCCGTCGATCGGGTACGCGCTCAGGTCGACGTCGCCGAGGAAGTCCTGCAGGGTGCGCAGGGCCACGTGGTCGTGGGTGAGGTCCTGCAGTTCCGCCAGACGCTGCCGGGCCTCGGTCTCGGTGGCCGCGACGATGGGCGCCAGGGTCGGCCAGACCAGGATCTTCTCCGGGTCCCGGCCGTGCCCGGCGGCGCGCTTCTTGAGGTCGGCGTAGAAGTCCTGTGCGTCGGACAGCGTGTTGTGCCGCGTGAAGATCACCTCGGCGTGGCGGGCCGCGAACTCGCGTCCCACAGGGGAGGAACCGGCCTGGATGATCACCGGACGGCCCTGCGGCGGGCGTTCCAGCCCCAGCGGGCGGGAGACGTCGAAGTGCTCACCGCGGTGGCCGGTGAAGCGCTCCCCGCAGTCCCACAGCCGCTGGACGACGTCGATGAACTCCTCGGCGCGGGCGTAGCGCAGGCCGTGCTCCAGGTGCTCCGGGAAGCCGAAGTTGACGGACTCCCAGGGTGCGGCCGAGGTGACGACGTTCCAGCCGGCCCGGCCGCCGCTGAGGTGGTCCAGGGAGGCGAACCGGCGGGCGACGTGGGCGGGTTCGTTGTAGGTGGTGGTGGCCGTGGCGCACAGTCCGATGTGCTCGGTGGCGGCGGCGTACGCGGCGAGCAGGGTCAGCGGCTCGAAGTGCTCGGTGCGTGAGGTGCGGCACAGGGAGTCCAGGCGGGTGCCCCACACGGCGACGATGTCGGCGATGAACACCGCGTCGAACAGCCCGCGTTCCAGGGTCCGGGCGTTGCGGCGGTGGAAGGCGAGGTCGAGCTGGGCGTCCGCCTGGGTGGCCGGATGACGCCAGGCCGCCACATGGCCGCCCGGCCCGTCGATGATGCCGGCCAGGGTGATGCGGCGCCGGCGCGGGGTGGTCATGGTGGGTGTCTCCTCGGGTCAGTTCGTGAGCGCGGACGCCAGGATCCGGGCGAGACCGCGGACGTTGTCGCCGGTCAGCATGGTCACGTGGTTGCCGGGGACGACGCGGATGACGAGGTCGTCGACGTGGTCCTCCCAGCCGAGGCCGGGGCGGTGGTGGAAGCGGTCGCTCTCGTCGTAGGAGGCGCCCTTGCCGAAGCCGGTGTCGCCGGCCCGGAGCACCACGACCGGACCCGCGCAGGGGCGGGGACGGTAGCGCTGGACGGCCTCGACGCTGATGCGCATCAGCTCCACCGGGTCGCCGCCGCCGTCGTCGCGCATCCAGTCGGCGATCTGCGCGAGTTCGGCGAGGTAGCCGGCGGCGCCCTCGGGTTCGGCGGCGGGGACGCCGGACCGGGAGGTCTCCCCCGCCTCCGGGTCCCCGGAGGCTCCGGGGGTTTCCGGGCCGGCGGGACCCGCTGCCCGTCCCTCGGCGACCTCCCTGAGCTGCCGGGCGAAGGATCCCTCGGCGTCGGCGTCGGTGAGGTCGCCGTCGGGGGCGCCCGCGTCGACCATCACCACCAGCGGCGGTCTGCCGCCGGCGGCGCCGATCAGGCGGGCCATCTCGTAGGCGAGGACGCCGCCGCCCGAGAAGCCGCCCAGCACGATGGGCTCCTCCCGCTCCAGGGCGGGGCGCAGCGCCTCCACGTACCGTTCGGCGAGCTGTTCCACGGACAGGTACTCCGGTTCGGGGTCCTCGGTCCGGGGGTCGCGGATGCCGACGAGGGCGTGCGGGCCGGTGTACTCGCGGGCGAGCTGCGCGTAGCAGGCGACCTGGCCGCCGGGCGGGTGGACGAGGTGGAGCGTGCCGGCGCCGGGGTGGCCGGCCGGCCGCAGCGGGACGAGGACGGAGGCGGCCCCGTCCGTGCCGTCCTCAGGGGCCGGCCGGGCCAGCAGCGCGGCCAGCTGGGCGGCGCGGGGGTGGGCGAGCAGGTCGTCCAGGCGCAGGGTCCGTCCGGTGCGCCGGGCCAGCTCGCGCAGCAGGCGCACGGCGAGCAGGGAGTGCCCGCCCGCGTCGAAGAAGTGGGTGCCGGGGGCGACGTCGGCGGTGCCGAACACCGTCTGCCAGGCCTCCTTGACCAGGTCGGCCTCGGGGCCGTCGGGCCAGGCCGGGGCGTCGCCGCCGGCGCCGTCGGGCCGGGGCGCGTCGGCCATCCGCACCGGCGGGTCGTCGTCGAGTGCGGCCAGCACCTCGGTCACGGTCGCCGCGCCGCCGGCCAGGCCGGGCAGTTCGCGCAGCAGCCGGGCGCACTGGCCGACCAGCCGTGCCGCCTCCTCGTCGGCGAGCCGGGCGCGGTCGTGGACCGCGGCCAGGACCAGACTGCCGTCGACGTCCCGGTAGGCGAGCAGCGTGACCGGGAACGCGGTCTGCGAGCCGGCCGCGTCGGGCAGTTCGACCTCGATGCCCTGCGCGGCCAGGGCGGCGCGCAGGTCGTCGGAGCCTCGGGGGTAGTTCTCGAAGACGATGAGGCTCTCGACGAGCTTCTCGTCGGGGCGGCGTCCGCTCCACTGGTGGATCTGCCCGGTGGACACCCACTCGTAGGCGGCCATGTCGAGGGCGTGGTCGCGCAGTTCGGTCAGCAGCCGGGTCACGGCCGCGTCCGGGTCGACCCGGACGGTCATGGGCAGCGAGTTCATCAGCAGCCCGGGCAGCCGCTCCACCGAGTCCAGGGGGATGCCGCGGCCCGAGACGGTGACGCCGAAGCCGACCGGGGCGGACCCGGAGGTGACGCCCGCCCGGTACAGCAGCAGCGCCCACACCGCCTGGAGCGCGGTGGACTCGGTGACCGCGGAGGACGCCGCCCAGGACCGCAGCCGGTCGGCCTGTGCGGCGGCGATCCGCACCTCCGCGCGGCCGGACCCCGCCAGACCGGTCGGCGGGCCGGGAACGGCGGGGCGCACCAGCGGGGTGGCGTCGGGGACGGCGGAGGACCAGAACTCCCGGGCCGGCGCGGTGTCCTGCCCGGCCAGCCAGCGCGCGTAGTCACGGATGTCGGGGCGCCGTTCGCCGCCCGGCAGCAGACCGCCGGCGAGGTAGGCGCGGTAGAACTCCTGGAGCAGCACGGACACGCTCCAGCCATCCAGCAGCACGTGGTGGAAGGTGAGGAGGATCCGCGCGCGCTCCGCGCCGCCGTCCCCGGGGTCCGGCTCGTCGAGCACGTTGACCCGCAGCAGGCCGGGGCCGCGCAGGTCGAAGCCGCGCAGCCGGTCCCGTTCCCGCAGTTCCTCGAAGTCCACCGAGCCGGCCGGATGCCGCTCCACCTCGGCGCGGACGTGCTCGTGCAGCACCAGGCAGGGCTCGGCCTCCCAGTCGAAGGCCGCGCGCAGCACGGTCTCCCGGTCGAAGACCGACTGCCAGGCGGCCGTAAACCGGTCGGTGTCCAGGGGCCCGTGCCACCGCCAGAACAGCTGCTCCACGTACCGGCCGGTGCCGCGGTGGGCGAGCGCGTCGAGGAGCAGGCCGTGCTGTTGCGGGGTGACCGGCACGGTGACCGGCCGCCCGTCCTCGGCTCCGGGCCGCGCCGGGGCGGGGAGGGCGGCGGGGCGGGGCCGGGAGCCGGTGCCCGGCGCCCCGATCTCGGCGGGGACGACGGTCGCCGGGTCGGCGCCGGCGAGCGTGGCCAGCACCCAGGCCATCTGGGCCACGAGCGCGTCCACCCCGGCTTCGTCCACGCCGTCGGCCGGGCTCGGCACCCAGGTCAGGCCCATGCGCAGCCGGCCGCCGTGGACGATCCCGTACACCTCCACGCCGTACACCCGCTCGCAGCGGGCGGAGTGTTCGCGCGGGATCGGGCGCGGGGACATGGTGAAGCCGCCCGACGGGCTCAGCTGGTCGGCCTGCCCGTAGTAGTTGAAGCAGACGAGGGCCGGCGGCAGCTCACGCAGCAGGGTGCGCAGGGAGGCGTCCGGGGAGAACTCGCGGCAGGCGCCGAAGCCGGCCCCGCCGTCGGGCACCGCCGTCAGGTCGCCGCCCACCGCGGCCAGGTAGCGGTCGGGCGGCAGTGCACGGTCGGCGCCGAGCACCAGCGGGTGGATGGAGGTGAACCAGCCGACGGTGCGGAACAGGTCGTCGCGGCCGTGCCGGCCGTGGGTCTCCACGTCGAAGGTCACCGTGCGGGTGCCCCGCCAGCGGGCCAGGGCCTGCGCGAAGGCGCCGGTCATGACCTGGTGCACCTCCAGCCCCAGGCGGGCGGGCAGGGGGCCGATCAGACGGGCGGTCGCCTCGGGGTCGAGGGAGAACTCGACGCGGCGGATGTGCTCCTCGTCCGGTGCGGGCGCGGTGAGCAGCAGGGTGTGCGCCGCTTCCCGGGCGGCGGCGACACCGCGCCAGTGGTCCGCCTCGCCCTGACGGGTCGCGACGGCGGGCAGCGAGGCCACCCAGTCCTCGTACCGGCAGGCCTCGGGGGGCAGCGCGGGCAGGACGCCGCCGGCCAGGGCGGTCAGGGCGTGCTCCAGGTCCTCGAGCAGGATGCGCCAGGAGACGCCGTCGACGACCAGGTGGTGCACGGCGATCAGCAGGTGGCCGGGCGCGGACGGCGCACGCCGGTCGCGCACCAGCACGGCGCGCACATGGACGCCTTCGAGCGGGTCGAGGCTGCGTTCGGCGTCCTCCAGGGCGCGGTCGAAGTCGGCCTCCTCGGCGATGTCCCGCTCCCACAGGACCTCCTGCGGCGGGTACGCCGCGAAGGGTTCGGCGGCGGTCATCAGGCGCGCGGAGGGGTCGGAGGCGTCGCCGTCGGGGTCGGGATCGAAGCGCGCGGACAGCGCCGGGTGCGCGGCGACCACGGCCTGCAGGGCCAGGCGCAGGGTCGTGGGGTCGACGGAGCGGCTCAGCTCCAGCAGCACCGACTGGTTCCACTGGTGACGGTCGGTCCTGATGTGCCGGAAGAACCAGGCCTGGACCGGGGCGAGCGGGGCGGCCCGTCCGGCGGGCGGGGGCGGCGCCGGGCGGCCGGGAGCGGCGTCGTCGTCCTGCCCTGTCCGTTCCGTGCCGCCGCCGAGGCGGGCGGCGAGGCCGGCGAGGACGGGGTGGCGGTAGATGTCGCGCAGGGCGAGGGAGAAGCCCTCGCGGCGCAGCCGCGACACCATCTGCATGGCGAGGATGGAGTCGCCGCCCGCCTCGAAGAACTGGGCGTCGTCGGCTGCCTCGCCCAGGAGGTCGGCCCACACGGTGCGCACGGCCCGCAGGGCGTCGGCTGAGGGCGTGGCGGGGGCGGCGGGCTCGTTCGTGGAGGCGGGGGCGGCGGGCTCGTTCGCGGAGGCGGGGGCGGCGGGCTCCTTCGCGGGGGCGGAGTCGTCGCGGTCGTGCGCGGACGTGTCCGCCGGGACGGTCGCGTCGTGCTGTTCGCCGGAGGTGAGCGCCGCCAGGGCGCGGCGGTCGGTCTTGCCGTTGGGCAGCACGGGGATGTGCGGCACCGGGTGGAAGTGCGCCGGGATCATGTGGGAGGGCAGCCGGGACGCCAGAGCGGCGCGCAGGGCGGCGGCCGGGGCGCCGGTCACCACGTGGGCGACGATCTGGAGGCTGCCGCGCGCGTGCCGGACCGCCTGGACGGCGGCGTCGCGCACGTCGGGCAGCGCCACGAGGGCGGCCCTGACCTCGCCGAGTTCGACGCGGTTGCCGTTGACCTTCACCTGGTCGTCGAGGCGGCCCAGGTGGGTGAGCGTGCCGCCGGGCAGCAGCCGCACGAGGTCGCCGGTGCGGTAGACGGTGTCCGTGCGGTCGCCGAGCCGGAGCGTGCGGTAGCGCTCCGCGGTGCGCCCGGGGTCCCCGACGTATCCGTCGGAGACCGTGCCGCCGCCGATCCACAGCTCGCCGGGGGCGCCCGGGGGCAGCGGCCGCAGCTCGTCGTCGAGGACGTAGCAGCGGATGTTGTCGAAGGGCACGCCGATCGGCACCTCGGCCCGCCGGGTCCAGAAGGCCTGGTCGCCGCGGCTCCAGGAGAACACCGTCGAGTACGACGTCTCGGTCGGTCCGTAGGCGTTGTGCAGCCGTGCCGGGTGCGCGGCCTCGAAGGCGGCGCGCAGCTCGTTGGGCAGCGACTCCCCGGTCGACACCACGGTGCGCAGGGTGCGGTTGGCGCCGAACGCCTCGGCCTCCAGCAGCAGCCGCAGCTGGGACGGCACGGCGTGCAGCAGGGTCACCCCGTGCCGCTCCAGGGTCTCGGCGAGCAGGTCGGGATCGCGCTCGGCGTCCGGCGGGGCGACGACGAGGCGGGCGCCGGCCACCAGGGCGACGAGCATCTCGTGGGCGCTGACGTCGAAGGTGAAGGGCGCCTTGAGCAGCACGGCGTCCTCGGGTCCGAGGCCGAAGTGCCGGATCGCGGCCAGGACGTCGGTGACCAGGGCGCGGTGGCTGAGCTGGACGCCCTTGGGCAGGCCGGTGGAACCGGAGGTGTACAGCACGTGCAGCGCGTCGGCGCCGGACGGTCCGGGCAGTGCGGCGCGGCCGCCGGGCACCGCGAGGCCGGCGAGGAGGACCCGGCGGGGGCCGGGCGGGCAGGCGTCGGCCGTGGCGGGGTCGACCAGGGCGAGCCGCATGCCGCTGCTGTCGGCGATGTGGCGGCGGCGCGCCTCGGGATGGGCGGCGTCCAGCGGGACGTAGGCGGCCCCGGTGCGCAGCACCGCGAGCATCGCGGCGACCGCGTCGGCGCTGCGCGGCAGCAGGACGCCCACCCGGTCGCCGGGCCGTACGCCCGCCTGTTCCAGGCCGGCGGCGAACGCGTCGATGCGGGCGTCCAGTTCGCGGTAGCTCCAGCGCAGGCCGTCGGCCTCGACCGCGGTGGCGTCACCGCGGTCGGCGGCGCGCTCGCGCAGCAGGGTGTCGATGTCGGTGTCGGGCAGCGGGTGGTCGGTCGCGTTGAGGAAGTCCAGCGTGGCGCGGGCGCGCGGGCCGATGCCGTCCAGCAGGCCGACGGGCCGCTCGGGTTCGGCGACGAGCTGGGCGGCGAGCGTGGCGACGTGCTCGGTGAACGCCTCGGCCGTCGCCGCCTCCAGGCGGGTCGCGTCGTACTTGAGCCGGCCGTGCAGCCGCCCCTCCCCCTCGTACAGCTCCAGGGTGAGCAGACCGAGGCCGGGGGTGTGCACGTCCTGGCGCCAGTGGGCGCGCAGGCCGTCGCGCAGGGCGACGCCGTCGGTGGCGGCGGCGCCGGCCTCGGCCCAGCTGTGCAGCACGAAGGTGCAGTTGAACACCGACGGTCCGGCGCCGTCCGGCGCGAGTCCCGCGATCCTCGGGAACGGCAGCCCGGAGTGGTCGACGGCACGGGCGAGTTCCCGCTGCACGGCGGTGACGTAGCCGGCCGACGTCAGCTCGGGGGCGGGCTCCGGGGCGCGGACCAGCAGGGTGCGGACGAAGTAGCCGACGGTGCGGTCGAAGCGCGGGTCGGTGCGGGCGCCGAGCGGCACGCCTACGGTGGGGGCGTCCTGACGGCCGTAGGTGGTCAGGGCCTTGAGGTAGGCGGCGAGCAGGACGGCGGCGGCGCCCGCCCGGTGGGCGCGGGAGAAGGCGCGGATCCGGTCCCAGGCGCCGGTGCCCAGTTCCAGGGGGACGGCCGCCTCGCGCGGGGCGTCGTCGCCGTCGCCGCCGGGGACGTCGAGCGGGAAGTCGACGGTGAGGTCCGCTCCGTCGAGCCGCTCCCGCCAGTACGCCTCGGCGGTCCCGGTGGCGGCGGCGGCCTCGGCGGCGCGGCCGGCGACATAGGCGTCGAAGCCCGCCTCGGGGGCGGGGCCCGGCACCTCGCCCCGGTCGTAGGCGGCGAGCAGGTCGGCGAGGAGGATGCCGGTGGACTCGCCGTCGACGACGAGGTGGTGCACGACGAGCAGGAGGGTGTGGTGGCCGGGGCCGTGCGCGACCAGCACGGCGCGCAGGACGCCGTCGTGCTCCAGGTCCAGCTCCCGGCGGGCCTCGGCGGTGACGGCCCCGGCGGGCCAGACTCCGTCCGGGCCGGTGCCCGCGGTGCGCCGCTCCAGCCGGGGGACGCGTCCGGGGTCGAGGTCGAGGGCGGGCAGGCCGTCGCCGTACGCGTCGTCGACGACCCGCGCGGACAGCAGGGGGTGGCGGGCGACGAGCCGGGCGAGGGCGGCCTCCAGGGCGGTCGCGTCGAGCGGGCCGGTGAGGTCGACGGCGAGCGGCACGTTGTAGGGCGAGGCTCCGGGGTCGGCGCGGTGCTGCAGCAGCAGTCCCAGCTGATCCTCGGTCAGCGGCAGCAGCCGTGCCCGGTCCGTCCCGCGTCCGGCGGTGGCGGAGGGCTGCTCGCCCGGCGGGTGGAGCTTGGTCATCGGGGGTCTCCTGGGTCGGATCCGAGGCCTCTGCCCGGGTGTGCGCATCCGGTGGCGAGCGTGCCGGGATGCTCTGGCGCGGTGCTGACGGGGAGCTGACGTGCGGTTTCCTGTGTCGCGGCTACGGGGTGCGGGCGGCGACGAAGGCCCGGAGACGGTCGAGTCCCTCCGCGATGTCGGCCTCCGTCAGGACGCTGAAGGAGAGCCGGATCTGGTTCAGGCCGCCGGAGCCGGCGTAGAAGTGGTACATGGGCGTCCACAGCACGCCGAACCGCTCGGCCGACTCCTCCAGGGCGGCCTCGTCCGCGGTGAACGGCACGGTGACCACCGCGAACAGCCCTCCCTCGGGCGCGTTCCAGGCGACCGGGCCGCCGCGCGGGAAGCGAGCCGCCAGCCCGTCGAGCACGGCGCGCAGATTGCGGCGGTAGACCGCGGCCTCGCGGACGCAGGCGCGCTCCATGCTGCACCCGTTCTCCAGCAGGAGTCCGCCGATCGCGGCCTGCGCGACGCTGGAGGTGTTGAGGGTGAGCATGCTCTTGAGCTTGGCGAGCTGGTCGGTGAGCGTGCCGCCCTCGGCCACCGGCTGGCCGGCGACGACGTAGCCGATCCGCGCGCCCGGGTAGGCGGTCTTGGCGAAGGAGCCGATGTAGACCACGCGGCCGGAGCGGTCCAGGGACTTCAGAGTGGGCGGCCGGCCCGAGCCGTCGTGGAACATCGAGTACGGGTTGTCCTCGACGACCAGCAGGTCGTGCGTGTCGGCGACGCGCAGCAGCTCCCGGCGGGCCGCCTCGGGCATCCGGGCCCCGCCGGGGTTGGAGAAGTCGGGCACGACGTACAGGGCGCGGGGGCGCAGCCCGGCGGCGCGTGCCTCCTCCGCGGCGCGGCCCACGGCGGCGGGGTCGAGCCCCGCGGGGCCCTCGGGGACCGGCAGCACCCGGGTCTCGGTGAGGCGGGCGGCGCCGGTGAAGCCGACGTAGGTGGGTGCGGCGGCCAGGACGACGTCGCGTTCGTCGCGTCGCAAGGCGCGCAGTACCAGGACCATGGCCTCCTGGCAGCCGGTGGTGACGAGGACGTCGGCCTCGTCGGCGGTGATGCCCTCGTCGAGCAGGAGGTGGCGGACGATCAGGTCGCCCACGATCCCCTTGGTCGCCCCGTACTGGAACAGGGTGCGCCGCACCTGACGCCGGTCCATGCCCCGTTCGGTCTCGAGGTGGCGGGTGAACAGGCGCAGGTGGCGGTGGAGGGCCTCGCTGTCGAAGTACTCCTCGTAGGGCCTGCCCGCGGCGAAGGACACGGCGTCCGGATAGTTGCCGGTGATCTCGTTGAGCAGGGTCATCGAGGTGAGCGCGGGGTCGGTGAGGCTGGCGTGCAGGCCGGCCGCGGACAGTGTGGGCGCGGCCCGGCCCGGCGTGTCCAGCAGGCCCGCGGCCGGGGTCATGCCGCCGTGCCCTTCATGGCGTCGATCAGGCTCGCCGGCCGCATGTCCGTCCAGTGCTCGGTGATGTGGGCGAGCGCCGCGTCCCGGCCGGTGGCCGGCAGTGCCACGGTCCACCCGGCCGGCACCTCGGCGAAGGACGGCCACAGCGAGTGCTGGCCCTCGTCGTTGACCAGGACGAGGTAGGTGCCTTCGGGGTCCTCGAAGGGGTTGGTCATGTCGGTCTCCCGGAGTTCGGCGACGGGGCGGAACGGTCCCGGACCACTGTGGCCACCGGTGCTGCCGGAGAG
This sequence comes from Streptomyces sp. NPDC014764, assembly GCF_043082785.1. Classification (NCBI taxonomy): domain Bacteria; kingdom Bacillati; phylum Actinomycetota; class Actinomycetes; order Kitasatosporales; family Streptomycetaceae; genus Streptomyces; species Streptomyces sp. NPDC014764. Next base: position 14,375 of record NZ_JBIBXY010000029.1, read on the forward strand.
CTGACGCGGCGCTGACGGCCGTCCGCGGCGAGGTCGGCGACGAGGTCCAGCAGCACCGGCGCCGGGTCGTCCAGGAGATGGAAGTGACCGCCGGGGAAGGTCTGTTCGCGTACCGGCCCGTCGGTGACGGCGGCCCAGGCGGACGCCTCCCCGGCGGTGAGTTCCGGGTCGGAGACGGCGCGGTGCACGGTCACCGGCACGGTCAGGCGGGGTCCTCGCCGCTGCCGGTAGGTCTCCCCGAGGGCGTAGTCCGCACGGGCCGTGCGCAGGGCCAGGTCGAGGAGGTCGGGATGGGCCAGGACCTCGTCGGGCAGGCCGCCGAGGCGTCGCAGTTCGGCGAGCAGGCCCGCGTCGTCGGCGCGGTGGACAAAGCCGGGGCGGACGCGGTGCGGCGGCGGCATTCCGGAGACGACGAGACGGACGGGAGCGCGTCCTGCCGCCTGGAGTCTGAGCGCCACCTCGTGGGCGACGAGTGCGCCGAGGCTGTGGCCGTAGAGGGCGAACGGGCCGCCGGTGAGGGGCGCCGCCTTTGCGGCTGCGGCGTCGGCCAGCGCGTGCAGGTCGGTGCAGAGGGGTTCGGCGATGCGGTCGGCGTGCCCGGGGTACTGCGCGGCGTGCACCTCGATGCTGCCGGGCAGCAGGGCGGGCCAGTCGCGGTAGGCGCTCGCGGAGCCGCCGCCGTAGGGGAAGCACAGCAGCCGGACGGCGGCCCGGGGGCGGGGGGCGAAACAGCGGTACCAGGGGCCGTTCATGCCGCGGCCGTCCGGCGGGCCGGCCACTCCAGCCGGCCGACCGCGTCCAGGATCCGCGCGACGCCGGGCAGGTAGTGGCCCTCGACGAGCGGGGGCGGGTAGGGCACGTCGTACCCGGTGACCCGCAGGACCGGCGCCTCCAGGTGGTAGAAGCAGCGCTCGGTGACCGTCGCGGCGACCTCGGCGCCGGGGCCGGCGAAACCGTGCGCCTCGTGCACGACGACGGCGCGGCCGGTGCGGCGGACGCTGGCGCAGACCGTCTCCTCGTCGAAGGGGGCCAGCGTGCGCAGGTCGACGACCTCCAGGCTGAGACCGTCGGCGGCGGCGGCCTCGGCCGCCTGGAGCGCGACGGGCACCGCCGGGCCGTGCGCGATCAGTGTGGCGTCGGTGCCGCTCCGGCGTACCGCGGCCCAGCCCAGGGGGCCGGTGTCCACCGGCAGCCCGATGGGCTCCTTGTGCCAGTAGAGGCGTTTGGGTTCGAGGAAGATCACCGGGTCGTCCGACTCGATGCTGCGGCGGAGCATCGAGTAGGCGTCGGCGACGGTGGCCGGGGCGACGACGGTCAGGCCGGGAGTGGCCATGTAGTACACCTCGGAGGAGTCGCTGTGGTGCTCCACTCCCCCGATGCCGCCGCCGTAGGGGATGCGCACGGTCAGCGGCAGGGGCAGGGCGCCGCGTGTGCGGGCCCGGAACTTCGCGACGTGGCTGACGAGTTGCTCGAACGCCGGGTAGGCGAACGCGTCGAACTGCATCTCGATCACGGGGCGCCGGCCGTACATCGCCATGCCGATCGCGGTGCCGACGATGGCGGACTCGGCGAGCGGGGTGTCGAAGCAGCGCTCGTCGCCGAACTCCCGGGACAGACCGTCGGTGACGCGGAACACCCCGCCGAGGACGGCGACGTCCTCGCCGAAGACGACGACGTCGTCGTCGGCGCGCATGGCGTCGCGCAGCGCCGAGTTCAGTGCCCCGGCCAGGGTGACGGCCGCACCTCGGGGTGCGGCGGACGCGGTGCCCGCGGTCATGACCGGCCCTCCTGCTCCCCGTCCGCGGCACCGGCGAGCTCGCCGGCCAGGGCGGCGGCCTGGGCGCGCAGCCGGTGCGGCGGGTGACGGTAGACGTGCCGGAACATCTCCGCGGGATCGCACGTCGGCGGGGTTTCGAAGTCGCGGCGCAGTGTGCGGCTGAGGCCGTCGGCCTCGTCCGCCACGGCGGCGACCGCCGCCTCGTCGAGCGTGCCGTCGGCGAGCAGCAGGCGCTCCAGGCGGGCGACCGGGTCCTTCCGGGCCCAGGAGGCGATCTCCTCCCGCCGGCGGTAGCGGCTGTCGTCGTCCGCGTTGGTGTGGGCCTCCATGCGGTAGGTGACGGCCTCCACCAGAGTGGGGCCGCCGCCGGCGCGGGCCCGTTCGGCGGCCTCGGCGACGGCCCGGTGCACGGCGGGGGCGTCGTTGCCGTCGACGCGCACCCCGGCCGCGCCGTATCCGTCCGCCTTGTCGGCGAGCGTGCGGGCCGCGGTCTGTTTCGCCAGCGGCACACTGATGGCGTACTGGTTGTTCTGCACGAGGAACACGACGGGCGCCCGGCGCACCGCGGCGTAGTTGACCGCCTCGTGGAAGTCCCCTTCGCTGGTGGCCCCGTCGCCGACGAACGCGAGGGCGACCAGGTCGTCGCCGGCGGTGCGGGCGGCGTCGGCGAGGCCGGCGGCGTGCAGGCACTGGGTGGCCAGCGGGGTGCACTGCGGGGCGGTGCGGTGGGCGCGCGGGTCGTAGCCGCAGTGCCGGTCGCCGCGGAACAGGGTGAGCACCTCGACGGGGGCGATGCCGCGGGTGAGCAGGGCGACGCTCTCGCGGTAGGTGGGGAAGACCCAGTCGGTGGGGCGCAGGGCGAGGACGGGCGCCACCTGGCAGGCCTCCTGGCCCCGGGAGGACGGGTAGACGGCGAGCCGGCCCTGCCGGGTGAAGGTGGTGGCGGTGGTGTCGAAGGCACGCCCGAGGACCATGGCCCGGTACAGGGCGAGCGCCGTCTCGCGCGGGAGGCCGGCGGGTGCCGGGGCGGTCACGGGGGTGTCGAGCACCGCGGTCATGCTGCCTTCTCCCTCCGCCGGTCGATCCAGGTGCGCTCCAGGGTGTCGATCAGCGCCCGGCTGTGCAGCAGCCGCGCCTGCTCGTAGGCGTAGCGGGCCAGGTAGCGCCGGAAGAGGTCGGCGGGTTCCTCGGCGAGGGCGAGCATGCGCCGGTTGGCTCCGACGGCCGGGTGGTCGAGGTGCTGGGCGGCGCGTTCCACGGCCGTGTCCATCGCGTCGGCGGGTGCGGTCTCGTCGACGACCAGGGACGCCTCGGGGTCGGTGGCGCGCAGCTTGCGGCCCCACAGGATCAGGCGGCGGGAGAACCGGGAGCCGGTCAGGTGCAGCAGGCGCAGATTGGCCAGGCCCGGCACCAGGCCCTCCTCCATGGCGGGCAGGCTGAACCAGGCGTCCTCGGCGGCGACGACCCGGTCCATGACGGGCAGGATCTGCATGCCGCCGCCGATGGCGAAGGTGTCCACGGCGCCCACCCAGGGCTTGTCGGCGTCCGGCCACCAGCCGTCTCCGTGGGTGTCGTCCAGGCACAGGCCGCGCACGAACTTGGCGAGGTAGCCCGCCTCGCGGCGCAGCATGAAACCCAGCAGGGAGATGTCGCCGTGGTAGAGGTGCGTGAGGTTGATGCCGGCGCTGAACACGCGGCGGCCGGCGTAGGCGGGGTGGGTCTGGGGCGCGCCGCGCAGCACGCCGACGTGGCTGGCGGGGTCCAGCAGCACCAGGTCGGTGCCGGTCTCCAGGGCCTCGACCGCGCAGTCGTCCTCGGCGTTGAGGAACTCGTCGTTGCACAGTTCGAGCGTGGCGACGCCGTCCCGCCGGGTGACGGTGGCCACGCCCAGGTCGGCGCGGCCGGTGACCCGGAAGTCGGTGAGCGCGGTCAGCGCGCGGCCGGTGGGGCGGAGCATGGCGCGCAGCAGGTGGTCGCCGGTGCGCGGGACGCTCAGCACGGCCTGGAGGAACAGGCCGACGGCGACCTCCCAGCCCTCCTTGTTGCGCTGGAGCCGGCGGGACTCCTCGGCGAGCTGCTCGCGGGTCGGCACCAGGCCGGGGAAGGCGCGGGAAGCCCGCTCGGTCAGCTCGTCGACGCGCAGGGAGCGGGTGAGGCCGTCGGTGAGTTCGCTGTAGACGCGCTCGGCGTGGGCGGCCAGGAACCGGCGGCGCAGGTCGTGGAGTTCCTCGTGGGCGGAGGCGGCGTGCCGCTGGGCGGCGACGCTGCGTTCGGCACGGGGCTCGAGGCCGGCGATGCGGCCGACGCCCGCCTCGAGGTGGGCGGTGACCGCCGCCCGGTCGGTGGTGAAGTCGCCGGTGACGGGGGGCGGTTCGGCCACGGTCCGGGGTGCGGCGGCGGGTGCGGCCGACGCCGCTCCGCCGGCCGGTGCTCGGCCGGCGAGGGTGGGTGTGCGCACGGTGGGTCTCCGATCGGTCAGGTACGGGTGCTGCGCGCGTCGCGGTCCGCGAGGGTGCGGGCGATGACGCCGAGGACGTCCGGCCGGGCCAGGCCGGCGTGGTCGGTGTCCAGGGGGTGCTCCTCGATGCGGCCCGTGACGTGGGGGCTCCACGAGGCGGGGGTGAGGTCCGGGTGGGTGCGGTCGCGGACGGCGGCGAAGAACACCAGGTCTCCGTCGAAGCGGTGCGGGGTGAAGTCCTCGATGAGCCGGGTGTTGTTGAGGAAGACCCGCGTCATCCGGCCGATCGCGGCGTCGTCGAGGTGGGCGAGCGCGCTGCCGCTCGCGCGCAGGGCGCCGAGGACGGCGGTGCGCTCCAACGGTCCGTCGCCGAGGGCGGCGCGGTCGGCGCCGGCCGCGTTGAGGAGGATGGCGAGGACCTGTTCCTCGCCGACCTCGTGCCGGGTGCCGTCGTAGGCGTCGGGGTAGCCGTCGAGCACGGTGAGCAGGCTCACCTCGGCTCCCTCGGCCTGCAGCCGGGTGGCCACGGCGTGTGCGACGAGTCCGCCGAAGGACCAGCCGAGCAGCTGGTAGGGGCCCCGGGGCGCGGTCTTGCGGATCTGTTCGGCGTAGTCGCGGGCCATGGCGTGGATGTCGGCGGGCAGCGGTTCGTCGTGGCTGAGGCCGCGGGCCTGCAGAGCGTACAGCGGCTGGTCGCGGTCGGTGTGTCTGAGCAGCGCCGAGTAGATCCAGCCGAAACCGCCGGCCGGGTGGACGCAGAACAGCGGGGGCCGCCGCCCGCCCCCGGTGCGCAGCGGCAGCACCACGCCGAAGGGGTCGGGGCCGTCGTCGCCCGCGGTTCCGTCGACGCGGGCGAGGAGCGCGGCGACGGTGGGCGCCTCGAAGAGGGTGCGGACGCCGACGTCGGCCCCCAGGACCGTCTTGATCCGGCCGGCGAGGCGGGTGGCGAGCATGGAGTGCCCGCCGAGTTCGAAGAAGTTGTCGTCGATGCCGACGCGGTCGGCGCCGAGCACCTCGGCGAACAGGTCGCACAGCAGTTCCTCGCGCGGGTTGCGGGGCAGCCGCCCGCCGCCGGCGCCCCACTCCGGCTCGGGCAGGGCGTCCCGGTCGAGCTTGCCGTTGGGGGTGACCGGCAGGGAGTCCAGCGTGACGAACGCGGCGGGCACCATGTAGTCGGGCAGCGAACGCTCCAGTTCGGCGCGGAGCCGCGCCGGTTCCAGGGCGCCGGGCCCGGCGTCGGGCGCGGGCACCAGGTGGGCGACGAGGACCGTGTCGCCGGCCCGTCCGGGGCGGGCGGTGACGACGGCCCGGGTGACGTCGGGATGGGCGGCGAGCGCTGTCTCGATCTCGCCGGGTTCGACGCGGAAGCCGCGGATCTTGACCTGCTGGTCGGCGCGGCCGAGGAATTCCAGGACGCCGCCCGCGGTGCGGCGCGCGATGTCGCCGGTGCGGTACATGCGGCCGCCGGTGTCGCCGAAGAGCCCGGCGAACGGGTCGGCGGTGAACCGTTCGGCGGTGCGCGCGGGCTGGGCCCAGTAGCCGCGGGCCAGGCCTGCGCCCGCGATGTACAGCTCGCCCGGCACGCCGGGCGGGACGGGCCGCAGCCGGTCGTCGAGGACGTAGGCGCGGGTCTCGTCCAGCGGGCGTCCTATGGGCACGGACGCCGGGACCCGGTCCGGGTCGGTGAACCGGTGCCAGGTGCAGCCGAGGGTGATCTCGGTGGGTCCGTACAGCACCTTGACGACGGTGCCCGGGCAGGCGGCGAGGACGCGGCGCACGGCGGTGGGCGGGACGACGTCGCCGCCCGTCCACACGTCGCGCACGCCCGCGAAGACACCGGGGTCCTCGTCCGCGACGACGCCGAACAGACCCGCAGTCAGCAGCAGGGAGGTGACGCCCTGCTCGGCGAGGACGCGGCGCAGCACGGCGGCGTCCAGTTCGCCGGGCGGGGCGACGACGATGCGGCCGCCGGCCAGCAACGGGCTCCACAGCTCGTAGGTGGAGATGTCGAAGGCGTACGGCGAGTGCATCAGCACCCGGGAGGCTGCGCCGGTCTCCCAGCAGCGGTCGACGGCCAGCGCGACGGCGTCGCGGTGGGTGACGCCTATGCCCTTGGGGACACCCGTGGATCCGGAGGTGTACATGATGTAGGCGAGCGCGTCCGGCGCGACGGTGACCTCCGGGGCGGTGGCGTCGCCCGTGACGATGTCCTCGTCGGCGGCGAGGGCCGCCACGCCCAGCCGGGACGCGGTGGCGGCGTGCCGGGCGTCGGTGAGCAGCAGTTGCGATCCGGTGTCGGCGAGGACGTGCCGCATCCGCTCCTCGGGATAGCCCGTGTGCAGCGGTACGTAGACGCCGCCCGCCTTGAGGATCGCGAGGGTGGCGGCCACCAGGTGCGCGGAGCGTTCCTGGAGCACGGCGACGGGGGTCTCGGGGGTGACGCCCCGGGCGGCGAGCCGGCGGGCGAGCCGGTTGGCGCGGGCGTCCAGTTCGGCGTAGGTCCAGGTGACGCCGTCGGGTTCGGTGACGGCGACGGCGTCGGGGGTGCGGGCGGTCTGCTCGGCGAAGCGCTGCGGCAGCGACGCGTCGGCGGCCGTGCGTCCGGGCGCCCAGGAGGTGTCGTTCCACCCGGTCAGGACGAGGTGGCGTTCGCCGCTCGCGAGGATCGGCACATCGGCGACCGGCAGGTCGGGGTCCGCGGCGACCGCCCGCAGGAAGGCGACGAGGCGGTCGGTGAGCGCCTCGGCGGTGGTGCGCTCGAACAGGCCGGTGTCGTACTCGAGGACGGCGTCGATTCCTCCGGCCGCGCCGTCGGGGCCGTACCGCTCGGCCAGGTTGAAGGTGAGGTCGAACTTCGCGGCTCCGAGCGCGACGACCTCGGGCCGGACGGTGAGGCCGGGCAGGGCGAGGTCGGCCTCGGGTGTGTTCTGCAGGGCGAGCAGCACCTGGAACAGCGGGTGCCGGGACAGGGACCGGCCGGGTCCGAGCTCTTCCACCAGTCTGTCGAAGGGCACGTCCTGGTGGGCGTAGGCGGCCAGGTCCGCCTCCCGGACCCGGTCCAGCAGGTCGCGGAAGGTGGGGTCGCCGGAGGTGTCGGTGCGCAGCACCAGCGTGTTGACGAAGAACCCGACCAGGTCGTCCAGCGCCTCGTCGGTGCGGCCGGCGACGGGACTGCCGACGGGGATGTCCGTGCCGGCCCCGTGCCGGGTCAGCAGCGCGGCGAGGGCGGCGTGCAGCACCATGAACAGGCTTGCGCCGCCGGAGCGGGCGAGGTCGAGCAGGGCCTTGTGCAGACCGGCGTCGAGGGTGCGGAACACCGCCTCGCCGCGGTGACCGGGCGTGGCCGGACGTGGCCGGTCGGCGGGCAGCTGGATCTCCTCGGGGAGCTGCGCCAGCGCCTCGCGCCAGTACGCGAACTGCCGGGCGGAGGCGCCGGACGGGTCGTCGGTGTCGCCGAGCAGGTCGCGCTGCCACAGCGTGTAGTCGGCATAGCTGACGGGCAGCGGCGTGAAGGCGGGGGCGCGGCCCTCGCGGCGGGCGGCGTACGCGGTCGCCAGGTCCCTCGTCAGCGGGGCCAGGGACCAGCCGTCACCCGCGATGTGGTGCAGCAGCAGCAACAGCACGTGCTCACGCTCGCCCAGCTCGAACAGCACGGCCCGCAACGGCAGATCACGGGTGAGGTCGAACCGGTGCCGGGCCGCCCGGGCCAGGGCGTCCGCAAGCTCGTCCTCGGTGGTGCGGCAGACCTCGAGCGTGGGCCGCGCCGCCTCGGGCCCGAGCACCAGCTGGTGGGGACTGCCGTCCTCCCCCTCGGGGAAGACGGTGCGCAGCGTCTCGTGCCGCTCCGTCAGGTCGGCCAGTGCGGCGGCGAGCGCCTCGGCGTCCAGGTGGCCGGTCAGGCGCAGTCCCACCGGCATGTTGTAGCCGGGGTCGCCGCCGGTGAGGCGGCCGAGGAACCACAGCCGGCGCTGGGCGTACGACAGCGGGAGCGGGGCGGGCTGTTCGGCGGCGGGCGCCAGGGCGGGACGGCGTCCGCCGTCGGCCGCGGCGGCGAGGGACGCCAGGCCGGCGGGGGTGGGGCGTTCGAACAGGTCACGCAGTGAGATCTCCGCGCCGAGGACGTTGCGGACGCGGCTGATCAGCCGGGTGGCGAGCAGTGAGTGCCCGCCCAGTGCGAAGAAGTCGTCGTCGGCGTGGACCGGACCGTCCACCGCGAGGATCTCCGCGAACAGCCCGCACAGGATCTCCTCGCCGGGAGTGCGCGGGCCTCGGCCGGCGCCGGCCGAGGGGGCGGGGTCGGGCAGCGCGGCCCGGTCCAGCTTGCCGTTGGGGGTGAGCGGCAGCGCGTCGAGCACCACGTACGCGGACGGCACCATGAAGTCCGGCAGGACCCGGCCCAGGGCGGCGCGTACGGCCTCCGTGTCCAGGCCGTCGCCGCCGACGAGGTAGGCGACCAGCCGGTCCTCTCGGGCGAGGACGGCGGCGTGGGCGACGCCGGGCAGGGCGGCGAGCGCGGCCTCCACCTCCCCCGGCTCGACACGGAAGCCGCGGATCTTCACCTGATGGTCCGCACGCCCGGCGAACTCCAGCTCGCCGTCCGCCCGCCACCTGCCCAGGTCACCCGTGCGGTACATACGGGACCCCGGCGGACCGTAGGGATCCGCCACGAACCGCTCCGCCGTCAGCTCCGGACGGTTCAGATACCCGCGCGCCACCCCCGCGCCCGCCAGATACAGCTCACCCGTCACACCCGGCGGCACCGGACGCAGCGCACCGTCCAGCACGTAGACACGGTCGTGGTCCACGGGCCGCCCGATGGGGGCGGCGGCGGGCCACTCGGCCGGGTCGGCGGGCAGGGTGTGGGTGGTGACGGCGTGGGTCTCGGCGGGGCCGTAGACGTTGTGCAGCCGCCGGCCGGGGACGGCGTATGCGAAGTCGCGCACCCGGGGGCCGGGTACGAGGGCCTCGCCGCCCTGGAGGACGTCGGTCAGGTGGGGCAGGGTGCGGCCCTGCTCGGCGGCGGCCTCGGCGAGCGCCTCGACGACGAGGTTCGGCGCGAACAGCTCGTTCACGCGCTGCTCGTCCAGCCAGGCGGCCAGCAGTTCGGCGCTGTGCCGGGTCGGCTCGTCGGGCGCCACGAGGGTCTTGCCCATGACGAGCGGGGAGAGGATCTCCTGCACGGAGAAGTCGAAGCCGATCGCCGTGAACTGCGCGGTGCGCACCCCCGGGCCGCCGGGGAAGCGGCGGGCGTGCCAGGTGAGGAGGTTGACCAGTCCGGCGCCGGGCATGGTCACGGCCTTGGGCCGGCCGGTGGAACCCGAGGTGTGGATCACGTACGCCGGATGCCCGGGCAGCAACGGCGAAAGCCGCTCACCGTCCGTCAGATCGCTTGCCGCGAACCCTGACAGATCCCCCTCCAGCTCCTCCGGCGTCAGCACCACGACAGGCGACGCGTCCTCGAGCATCAACGCGATCCGCTCCACCGGATACGACACATCCACCGGCAGATACGCCGCACCCGCCTTCAGCACCGCCAGCACCGCCACGTACAGCCCCGCACACCGCGGCAGCCGCAACGCCACGACCCGCTCAGGACCCGCACCCCGCTCCACCAGCCACCGCGCCAACCGGTTCGCACGCGCATTCAGCTCCGCGTACGTCAACGACTCACCCCCCACCACCAGCGCCACCGCATCCGGCGTCCGCGCCACCTGCGCCTCGAACAGCGCGGGGACCCGGGTGCCGGGCGCGGGACCCGGCGCGTCGGTGGTGTTCCAGTCGGTGAGGACACGGCGGCGCTCGTCGGGGCCGAGGAGTTCCAGACGGCCGATCGAGGTGTCGGGGTCACCGGCGACGGCCCGCAGCAGGCGCAGCAGCCGTTCGGCGAGCGCCTGCGCGGTGCTCCGCTCGAACAGGTCGGTGCTGAACTCGAGTGCGGCGCGGATACCGCCGGGTCCGCCGTCGCCGGAGCGCAGCTCGACCATGCTCAGGTGCAGGTCGAACTTGGCGATGCCGACGCCCACCGGGAGTGCCTGGGCGGTCAGGCCGGGCAGGTCGAGGCGGGCCTCGCCGCTGTTCTGGAACGCCAGCATCACCTGGAACAGCGGGTGGCGGGACAGCGAGCGCTCCGGGCGCAGCCGTTCGACGAGCTTCTCGAAGGGCACGTCCTGGTGGGCGTAGGCGGCCAGGTCCGCCTCCCGGACCCGGTCCAGCAGGTCGCGGAAGGTGGGGTCGCCGGAGGTGTCGGTGCGCAGCACCAGCGTGTTGACGAAGAACCCGACCAGGTCGTCCAGCGCCTCGTCGGTGCGGCCGGCGACGGGACTGCCGACGGGGATGTCGGTGCCGGCCCCGTGCCGGGTCAGCAGCGCGGCGAAGGCCGCCTGGACGACCATGAAAAGGCTGGCCCGCGCGCTGCCGGCCAGGGCGTTCAGCCGGCGGTGCAGATCCGCGTCGACGGTGAAGGGCACTGTGTCGCCCCGGTGCGAGGCGACGGCGGGACGGGGGTGGTCGGTGGGCAGGGTGAGTTCCTCTGGAATGCCGTCCAGCGTCCTGGTCCAGTGCTCGATCTGGCGCGCGACGCGGCTGTCGGGGTCCTGCTCGTCGCCGAGCAGCTCGCGCTGCCACAGCGTGTAGTCGGCGTACTGGACCGGCAGCGGCGCGAAGTCGGGGGCCCGGCCTTCGCGGCGGGCGGCGTAGGCGTCGCCGAGATCGCGGGCGAGCGGCGGCCAGGACCATCCGTCGCCGGCGATGTGGTGCATGAGCAGCAGCAGCACGTGCTCCTGCTCGCCCAGCTCGAACAGCACCGCGCGCAGGGGGAGTTCGCCTGCCAGGTCGAAGCCGCGGCGGGCGGCCCGGGTCAGGTCCTCCCCGAGCCGTCCGGGCGTGGTGCGCACGGTCTCGAAGGCGGGCGCCACGGGGTCCAGGACCTGCTGGCGCGGGACGCCGCCGCGCTCCGGGTAGACGGTGCGCAGTGCCTCGTGACGCGCGACGACGTCGGCGAGCGCGGCCCGCAGTGCGGCGGTGTCGAGGCTGCCGGTCAGCCGCAGGCTCATCGGGATGTTGTAGGTGGCGCCGGGGCCTTCCATCCGGTGCAGGAACCACAGCCGGTACTGGGCGAACGACAGCGGCACCTCCGCGGGGCGCGGTCGTGCGGTGAGCGCGGGCCGGGCCTCGTCCGCGCCGTCGACGCGTTCGGCGAGCTCGGCGACGGTGGGCGCCTGGAACAGGTCGCGTACGGCGAGTTCCGCGCCCAGGACCGTGCGGATGCGGCTCAGCAGCCGGGTGGCGAGCAGCGAGTGTCCGCCCAGGTCGAAGAAGCTGCGGTCGACGCCGACCCCGGGAAGTCCGAGAACCTCCGCGAACAGGGCGGCGAGGATCTCCTCCCGCCGGGTGCGCGGTGCCTGGCCGGCCGCGGCGGACCCCAGGTCGGGCGCGGGCAGCGCGTCACGGTCGAGCTTGCCGTTGGCGGTCAGCGGCAGGGCGTCCAGGACGACGTACGCGGCGGGCGCCATGTGGGCGGGCAGCCGCTCGGCCACCAGTGCGCGCAGCTCGTCGACGACCTGCGCGTCGCGCTCGGCGCGTGAGGGGTCGTTGGCCAGGGCGCGGGCGGCGGAGGGGCGCGGCCGGTGGGCGGCGCCGGGACCGGCGTACGCCTCGAAGGTGTCGTCCGGTGCGCCCCAGGCACAGCGGGCGCCCCACCGGTGCACGTCGTGCGGGTCGACGGCGTCGTCGGGGGCGGGCGCGTCGAGGAGGGCGGCGGCCCCGGCGGCGTCGCCGCGTCCGAGCGCGGCGAGCGCGCGGTGCTCGCGGACCAGCCGGGCGTTGGGTATGCCGGTGACCCGGACGGCGCCGTCCCCGCCCAGGGCGTGGCGCAGTTCGTCGGTGGTGCGGACGTCGGCGCCCCAGCGCAGCCGCTTCTCGGCCGGTGCCGGGCCGTCCGCGCCCCGGCGCAGCAGCACGTCGTAGCGGTGCCGGCTCATCTCGTTGTGGTGGGCTCCCCCGCGCAGGGTGACGTCGGCGACGGCCAGGTGCGGGTCGTCGGCGACGAGGGCGGTGAAGTAGTCGGGGTCGAGCAGCAGTTCCTTCTCGGTGGCGATCGACTGGTCGACGCAGCGGCGTATCGCGGCGGGGTCCGCGTAGGCGCCGGCGCGGCGCAGCTCGACGGCGGTGCGGAAGGCGCGCAGGGTGCGCAGGTTGCGGATGTCGCCCAGGAAGATCGTGCCGCCCGGGGCGAGGAGCGCGGCCGCGCGGCGCACCACCGCGGCCAGGTAGCCGGCGTCGGGGAAGTACTGGACGACGGAGTTCAGCACGACGGTGTCGAAGTGTCCGGCGGGCAGGCCGTCGGTGTCGTGCGCGGGACGGGTGAGCAGGGTGCACCTGTCGGCCAGTTCGGGGCGGGCGTCGAGATGCCGGCGGAGCTGGTCGACAACCGGCGCTGACAGGTCGGTCCCCCAGTACTCGGTGACGTGCGGGGCGACCTGGGAGAGGATCAGGCCGGTACCGCAGCCGATCTCCAGAACCCGTCGCGGGCGGAGGGCGAGGATCCGTTCCACGGACGCGGCCCGCCACTCGGTCATCTCCTCGAGGGGGATCGCCTCGGCGGTGTAGCTGCTGTTCCAGCCGGAGAAGTCGGCGCCGAAGGCGTGCCCGGGCTCGGCGTCGTACAGGGAGTCGTAGGTCTCGCGCCATCGCTCGACCTGCCCGTCGCCGCGGGCCCCGTCCGAGGCCGTCGGACCGCCGGTGGCGCTCTGGCGGACCACGTAGGCGACGAGGTGCTTGTCACCGGGCCCGGCCTCACGGGCGACGACGGCGCCGGCCGCGACGTCCGGGTGGCCGGCGAGCACGGTCTCGATCTCGCCGGGCTCGATCCGGAAGCCGCGGATCTTGACCTGCTGGTCCGCGCGGCCCGCGAACTCGAGCTCTCCGTCTGCCCGCCACCGGCCCAGGTCACCGGTGCGGTACATCCGGGCGCCGCGCTCGCCGAACAGCGGCGCGAAGGGGTCGGCGACGAACCGTTCGGCGGTCAGCCCGGGACGGCCGAGGTAGCCGCGGGCCACGCCGGGCCCGGCGATGTGGATCTCACCGGTGACGCCGGGCGGCACGGGCCGCAGCCGCTCGTCGAGGACGTAGACGCGGGCCGCGCCGACCGGGCGGCCGATGGGCGGGGAAACCGCGCCGGTGACGGGGGCGCTCATGGTGGCGCACACGGTGCTCTCGGTCAGACCGTAGGCGTTCACCAGGCGCCGGCCGGGGCCGAACCGGGCGGCCTGGTCGGGTGCGGTCGCGTCACCGGCGACGATGAGGTCGGTGCCGGGCGGCAGGGCGCCGTCGGGCAGGGCGGGGAGGGCGCCGGGCGGCAGCGCGAGCAGCGTGACGCCCTGCCTGCGGACCAGGTCGGCCAGGCCGGGGCCGGGCAGAAGCTCGTCGGCGGTGGCGAGGACCAGTGCGGCGCCGGTGAGCAGGGCGGCCGTCAGCTCCCACAGGGCGGCGTCGAAGCTGATCGAGGCGAACTGGAGCACCCTGCTGTGCGGGCCGAGGCCGAACCGTGCGGCCTGCGGTGCAACCGTGGTGGTGACGGAGGCGTGCGCGACCACGACTCCCTTGGGGGTGCCGGTGGAGCCGGAGGTGTAGATGACGTAGGCGGGGTGCTCCGGCAGCAGCGGGGCGGCCCGGTCGGCGTCGCCGAGGTCGGCGGCGGAGTACCCGGCCGCGGCCTCGAGGTCGGCGGCGAGACCGTCGGGGGTGAGGACCAGGGACGGCCGGGCGTCGGCCCGCATGAACGCGATCCGCTCGTCCGGGTAACCGGGGTCGACGGGCAGGTAGGCGGCGCCGGCCTTCCAGACCGCGAGCACGGCCGTGACGAGGTCCGCGGTGCGCGGCAGCTGGAGCGCCACGACGTGCTCGGGGCCCGCACCCCGCTCGGCCAGCCGGCGCGCCAGCCGGTTGGCCCGCCCGTTCAGTTCCGCGTACGTCAGCGACTGCGCGCCCATGACCACCGCGACGGCGTCGGGGGTGCGCGCGGCCTGCTCCTCGAACAGGGCGGGCAGCGTGGCCGGGCGGACCGGCCCCGCCGCGGGGGCGTTGACGTCGACCAGCAGCCGGTGGCGTTCGGCCGGGCCGAGCAGGTCGACCGATCCGATGGTCCGCCCGGGGTCCTCGGTGACGGCGCGCAGGAAGCGTTCCAGGCGTTCGCCCAGGGCTTCCACGGTGCCGCGCTCGAACAGCTCGGTGCTGTACTCCCAGTCGCCGCGGATCCCGGCCCGCTCGCCGTCGGGGGTGTGCTCCTCGACGACGGCGAGACCGAGGTCGAACTTGGCGAAGCCCACCCGCACCGGCTCCACTGCGACGTCCAGACCGGGCAGGGCCGTGTCGGCGGCGGGCATCGACTGGAGGGCGAGGACCACCTGGAAGAGCGGGTTGCGGGCGAGCGTGCGCTCGGGGTTGAGCTCCTCGACGAGCTTTTCGAACGGCAGGTCCTGGTGGGTGTAGGCGGCCAGGTCGAACTCGCGCACCCGGCGCACGAGGTCGCGGAAGGCGGGATCGCCGGAGGTGTCGGTGCGCAGCACCAGCGTGTTGACGAAGAACCCGACCAGTTGGTCGAGCGCGTCGTCGGTGCGGCCGGCGACGGGGCTGCCGACGGGGATGTCGGTGCCCGCCCCGTGCCGGGTGAGCACGGCGGCGAAGGCCGCCTGGAGCACCATGAACAGGCTGCTGTCGCAGGCGGTGGCGAGCGCGGCGAGCCGGTCGTGCAGGTCGGCGTCGAGCCGGAACGGCACCGTGGCGCCACGGTGCGTGGCGACGGCCGGCCGGGCGTGGTCGGTGGGCAGGTCGAGCTGGGCGGGGGCCCCGGACAGGGCCTCGCGCCAATGGGCGAGCTGGGCGCCGTGCGGGCTCGCCGGGTCGTCGGTGTCGCCGAGCAGGTCGCGCTGCCACAGCGTGTAGTCGGCATAGCTGACGGGCAGCGGCGTGAAGGCGGGGGCGCGGCCCTCGCGGCGGGCGGCGTACGCGGTCGCCAGGTCCCTCGTCAGCGGGGCCAGGGACCAGCCGTCACCCGCGATGTGGTGCAGCAGCAGCAACAGCACGTGCTCACGCTCGCCCAGCTCGAACAGCACGGCCCGCAACGGCAGATCACGGGTGAGGTCGTAGGGCCGCCCGGCGGCCTCGGCCAGCCGGTCGGCGAGGTGCTCCTCGTCGGTGACGGCGGTCTCGAGGCCGGGTACCGCCTCGCCGGGCGGCAGGATCTCCTGGTACGGCTCGCCGGCGTCGGCGGGGTAGACGGTGCGCAGTGTCTCGTGCCGGGCGGTCAGGTCGGCGAGGGCGGCGCGCAGTGCTGCGCGGTCGACGTCACCGCGCAGCCGGAGGGCGAGCGGGATGTTGTAGGTGTTGTTGGGGCCGTCGAGACGGCCGAGGAACCACAGCCGGCGTTGGGCGTGGGACAGCGGCAGCCGGGACGGGCGCCGCTCCGGGGCGACGGGCTGCAGCGCGGGACGGGCGCCCGCGGCGCCGTCGAGGCGTTCGGCGAGCCGGGCGGCCGTGGGCGCGTCGAACAGTTCGCGCAGGGGCAGTTCGGCGCCGAGGACGCTGCGGATCCGGCTGATGAGCCGGGTGGCGAGCAGTGAGTGCCCGCCCAGTGCGAAGAAGTCGTCGTCGATGTGGACGGGGCCGGTGAGTCCGAGCACCTCGGCGAACAGGCCGCACAGGATCTCCTCCCGCGGGGAGCGCGGGAATCGGCGGGCGGCCGCGGTGGTCCGGGGCGCGGGCAGCGCGGCCCGGTCCAGCTTGCCGTTGGGGGTGAGCGGCAGCGCGTCGAGGACGACGATCGCGGCGGGCACCATGTGGTCGGGCAGGGTCCGGGCCAGCGCGGTGCGCAGCGCGGCGGGGTCCGGCGCGTGGTGGGACGGGACGACGTAGCCCACGAGCCGCTTGTCGCCGGGGCGGTCCTCGCGGGCGAGGACGGCGGCGTGGGCGACGCCGGGCAGGGCGGCGAGCGCGGCCTCCACCTCCCCCGGCTCGACACGGAAGCCGCGGATCTTCACCTGATGGTCCGCACGCCCGGCGAACTCCAGCTCGCCGTCCGCCCGCCACCTGCCCAGGTCACCCGTGCGGTACATACGGGACCCCGGCGGACCGTAGGGATCCGCCACGAACCGCTCCGCCGTCAGCTCCGGACGGTTCAGATACCCGCGCGCCACCCCCGCGCCCGCCAGATACAGCTCACCCGTCACACCCGGCGGCACCGGACGCAGCGCACCGTCCAGCACATGGACGCGGGTGCCGGCGACGGGACGGCCGACCGGTGCCGGGTCGCTCCAGCCGGCGGGGTCGGCGGGCAGGGCGGTGCCGGTCGTCACATGGGTCTCGGCGGGACCGTAGTGGTTGTGCAGCCGCCGGCCGGGGACGGCGGCGGTGAAGGTGCGTACGGCGGCGCCGAGTCCGAGAGCCTCGCCCGCCTGCACGACGTGCCGCAGCGCGGGCAGGGTGCGGCCCTGCTCGGCGGCGGCCTCGGCGACGGCCTCCACGACGAGGTTCGGCGCGTAGAGCTCGGTGACGCCCTGTTCGTCGAGCCAGGCGGTCAGCAGTTCGGCGCTGCGACGCACGTCCTCGGCGGGCACGGCGAGGGTCTTGCCGTGCAGCAGCGCGGAGAGGATCTCCTGGCTCGCGACGTCGAAGCCGATGGTGGTGAACTGGGCGACCACCGTGCCGGTGCCGCCGGGTATCTCCCCCTGATGCCAGGTGAGGAGGTTGACCAGGGCGGATCCCGGCATGGTCACGGCCTTGGGCCGGCCGGTGGAACCCGAGGTGTGGATCACGTACGCCGGATGCCCGGGCAGCAACGGCGAAAGCCGCTCACCGTCCGTCAGATCGCTTGCCGCGAACCCTGACAGATCCCCCTCCAACTCCTCCGGCGTCAGCACCACGACAGGCGACGCGTCCTCGAGCATCAACGCGATCCGCTCCACCGGATACGACACATCCACCGGCAGATACGCCGCACCCGCCTTCAGCACCGCCAGCACCGCCACGTACAGCCCCGCACACCGCGGCAGCCGCAACGCCACGACCCGCTCAGGACCCGCACCCCGCTCCACCAGCCACCGCGCCAACCGGTTCGCACGCGCATTCAGCTCCGCGTACGTCAACGACTCACCCCCCACCACCAGCGCCACCGCATCCGGCGTCCGCGCCACCTGCGCCTCGAACAGCGCGGGGAGGGTCGAACCGGCGGGGGCGGCGGAGGAGGGTCCGCGGGAGAGGCTGAGGGCGTGGTCGTGTTCGTCGGCCGTCAGCAGCGCGGCGCGGCCGACGGGCAGGCCGGCTCCGTGTTCGGCGACCTGGGCGAGCAGGGCGTCGAGGCGGCGCAGCAGCCGTTCGGCGCCGGCGGTGTCCAGCACGTCGGTGCGGTGGTCGAGGCGGAAGCGGAGCCGCTCGCCGGGTATGGCGAGCAGGCTCAGCGGATAGTGGGTGGCGTCGCCGACCTCGAAGGAGGCCAGGCGCACATCGCGGGCCTCGGCGCGGAGCACCTCGGGGTCCAGCGGGTAGTTCTCGAACACGACGACCGTGTCGAAGAGTTCACCGGCGCCGGCGGCCGCCTGTATCTCGGTCAGGGACAGGTGCCGGTGCTCGATGAGCGCGGCCTGCTCCTGCTGCACGCGGGCCAGCAGGTCGCCGAGGGTCTCCCAGGGGCGGATGCGGACCCGTACCGGCAGGGTGTTGACGAACATGCCGATGGTGGTCTCGATGCCGGGTATCTCGGGCGGGCGGTGGGAGACGGTGGCGCCGAACACCACGTCGTCGAGACCCAGTTCGCTGCCGAGCAGCAGTGCCCAGACGCCCTGCACCAGGGTGTTGGGGGTCAGGCCGAGGGAACGGGCGAGGCCGGTCAGCCTGCTGGTGGTGGTTTCGTCGATCTGGTGCCAGATCTGTCCGGGCAGCGCGGCTCCGCCGTCGGTGCCCCGGCCCCGTCCGGCGGCGACCAGGCTCGGCTCCTGCAGTCCGGCCAGCGCGGTGCGCCAGGCGGTGCGTGCCGCGTCCGTGTCCTGCCCGGCGAGCCAGGCCAGATAGGCCCGGTAGGGGGTGACGGGCGCCAGGGCCGAGTCGTCGCCGTGGTGCTCGTACAGGGTGAACAGCTCGCGCACCAGCAGCGGCATGGACCAGCCGTCGAAGAGCAGGTGGTGGGTGGTCAGCACCAGCTTGTGGTGGTCCGGGCCGAGGGCGAGCAGACCGCAGCGCAGCAGCGGCGGGGCGCCCGGGTCGAAGCGCTCGGCGCGGTCGGCGGCGACGAAGTCGTCCGCCCTTTGCCGCTGTTCGTCGTCGGCGAGCCCGGTGAGGTCGAGGCGTCGCCAGGGCAGCGGTACGTCACGCGGGACGAACTGCACGGGCCGGTCCACGTTCTGCTGCCAGAACCCGGCGCGCAGGTTGGGGTGGCGGCGCAGCAGGGCGCCGGCCGCCGACTTCAGCGACTCCTCGTCCAGCGGGCCGCGCAGTTCGAAGACCATCTGGACGGTGTAGACGTCCGGGCCGCCGGCCTGCGCCGCGTAGGCGACCTGGAAGAGCAGCCCTTCCTGGAGCGGGGTGAGGGGCAGGACGTCGGCGAGTCCGGACTGCGTCATCGGGCTACCTTCCAGGCGGCTTCGAGCTGGTCGATCTGGTCCTGGCTGAGCTGGACCAGGGACAGGTCGGACGGGGTGATCCCGCCCGCCTCGGGTCGTTCGGCGTGGGCGGCCAGAGCGGTGAGCGCCCGGAACCAACTGCCGGCGAGGTCGCGTACGGCGTCCTCGTCCACAAGCCGCCCCGCCCAGGTCCACACGGCCGTCAGCCGGGGTCCGTCGTTCCCGTCGCGGGTGAGGGCGTTGAGTTCGAGGGCGTGGGCGAGCGGCAGCCGCTCGCCCGAGCCGTCCCCGATCAGGTCCGCGTCCGGGGCGGCGGTCCACAGGCCGCCGTCGGGGGCGGGGAACCGGCCCAGGTAGTTGAAGCCCAGGTCGGGGGTGCCGTGCGGGGCGAGGGCGGTCAGGCTGCGGGCGGCGCGGGCGTCGAGGTACCGCAGCACACCGTGGCCGACGCCGCCGTCGGGGATCTCCCTGAGCTGTTCCTTGACCCGTTTGACGGCTGTACCGGCGGCGGGTCCGCCGGCCAGGGCGTCCCGGCGGTCGAGCGGGCCGGGCCGGAGCAGGACGGGGTGGACGGAGGTGAACCAGCCGACGGTGCGGGAAAGCTCGGCGGGGCTGTCGCCCGGTTCACGGCCGTGGCCCTCGACGTCCACCAGGACGGCGTCGTCGTCCCCCAGCCCGCGGCGCCTGCGCCAGTCGGCGACCGCGAGCGCGAACGCGGTCAGCAGGACGTCGTCGACCCGGCCGTGGAACGCGGCGGGCACGCTGGTGAGCAGGGCGGCGCTGGTACCGGGGTCCAGGTCCAGGCTGACGCTGCGGGCGGTGGCCGCGGTGTCGCGTGCGGGGTCGAGCCGTTCCGCTGTGACCGGCGGGGCGCCGTGGGCCAGCATCCGGGTCCACAGGGCGAGTTCACCGCTGCGCCGTTCCGTGCGCGCCTGCTCGGCCAGGTGCAGCGCCCAGGCCCGGAACGAGGTGCCCACCGGCGGCAACGGCGCGTGCGGGTCCTCCCAGGCGGCCTTCAGGTCCGGCAGCAGGATGCGCCAGGAGACGCCGTCCACGACGAGGTGGTGCAGGGTGAGCAGCAGCAGTCCGGGGCGGCTGTCCCCGGCGTCGAGCCAGACGGCCTGGCCGGTGCGGCCTGTGAACGGGTCGAGCCGGTCCCGGGCGGCGGCGGCCTCCCGGGCGGCCAGCGCGGGCAGCTCCGTGGCATGCGTCCCGGAGGCGTCCACCCGGTGCACCCAGTCGGCCGCGCGGACGGCGCCGGGCGGATCGACGCGCATCGTCCAGTCCGTCTCGCCGCCGTGCGTGGCGTCGCCGTCCGCCGTCCGGGGCTCTCGGGCGAAGACCGCCCGCAGCACGTCGTGACGATCGACGAGTGCCTGCAGGGCGGCCGTGAGACGGTCCTCGCCGAGGCGGGGCGGGACGGGCACGGCCATGGTCTGGCTGAACGCCTCCACCGGGCCGCCGCGTTCGCGCAGCCAGTGCATGACGGGGGTGAGCGGCACCGGGCCGGCCGGCTCGGCGGTCAGGCCGCCCGGTGCGGCGGACGCCTGCTCGGCGGCGCCCTCGGCGACCTGGGCGAGCGCGGCGACCGACTTGTGCTCGAAGACCTGTGCCGCGTTCAGCACCAGTCCGGCCCGGCGGGCCCGGCCGACCAGCTGGATGACCATGATGCTGTCGCCGCCCCGGTCGAAGAAGCTGTCGTCGACCGACACCCGGTCCACTCCGAGCACCTCGGCGAACAGCACCGCGAGCAGCTCCTCGCGGGGGGTGCGCGCAGCCCGGTGCGCGTCCGTGCCGGCGCCGAAGTCCGGCGCCGGCAGGGCCCGGCGGTCGAGCTTGCCGTTCGGGGTGAGCGGCAGCGCGGGCAGCGCGACGACGGCCGCGGGCACCATGTAGTCGGGCAGCGCGGCCGCGACGTGGGCGCGCAGCGCGGCGGGGCCGGGGTCCGCGCCGGGCGCGGCGACGACGTAGGCGACGATCCTCTTGGCGCCGGGGCGGTCCTCGCGGACCAGGACGGTGCACTGGGCGACCTGCGGGTGGGAGCCGAGGACGGACTCGATCTCGCCCAGTTCGATGCGGAAGCCGCGGACCTTGACCTGGTGGTCGACGCGGCCGAGGAACTCCAGCACGCCGTCGCCGCGCCTGCGCACCAGGTCGCCGGTGCGGTACATGCGGGCGCCGGGGGGGCCGAAGGGGTCGGCGACGAACCGCTCGGCGGTGGCGTCGGGGCGCCTGAGGTAGCCGCGGGCCAGCCCGGCGCCGCCGATGTACAGCTCGCCGGCCACGCCGGGCGGGACGGGCCGCAGCCGGTCGTCCAGCACGTGGCAGGTGGTGTTGTCCAGCGGGGTGCCGATGGGGACGGTGGTCTCCTGCTCCCACGGCGCGCGCATGAAGTGGTGGGTGGCGAAGGTGGTGGTCTCGGTCGGGCCGTAGCCGTCGACGACCAGGGTGCCGGGCGAGGCGGCCAGGACCCGGGCGACCGCCGCGGGCGAGACGACGTCGCCGCCCGTCCACACCTCCCGTACGCCGGCGAAGCACTCCGGGGACTCCTCGGCGAGCAGGTTGAACAGGCCGGAGGTGAGCCACATGCCGGTGACCCTGCCGTCGACGACCGCGCGGGCCAGGGCCTGGGTGTCGAGGTCCCCGGGCGGGGCGACGACGACGGCCCCGCCGGACACCAGCGGCACCCACAGCTCGTACTGGGAGGTGTCGAAGGAGTACGGGGAGTGCAGCAGGACGCGTTCCTGGTTGCCGGTGCGCCAGCACCGGTCGGCGGCCAGCGCGGAGACGTCGCCGTGGGTGATGGCCACGCCCTTGGGCCGGCCGGTGGAGCCGGAGGTGTACATCACGTACGCCAGCTGGTGGTGGTGGGCGGGCACGGCGGGCAGCGGCCGGCACTCCGCGTCTTCGCCGTCGTCCACGACGACGACCTCGGCGTCCGGCGCCCAGGAGGCGCAGGCGTGCTCGGCGTCGGTGGCACGGTCGGTGAGGACGACGCGGGCGCCGACGTCCTCGGTGATCAGGGCCATCCGGGAGGCCGGGTAGCGGGTGTTGAGCGGCACGTAGTAGCCGCCGGACCGCAGGACCGCCAGCAGGGAGACGACCAGATCGGTGGAGCGTTCCTGGAGGACGACGACGGCGCTCTCGGGTCCGACGCCGGCGTCGGCGAGCCGGCGGGCGAGCCGTCCGGAGCGTGCGTCGAGTTCGGCGTAGGTGAGTCCGGGGCCGTCGGCGCCGGTCACGGCGACCGCGTCGGGGGTGCGCCGGGCCTGGGCCGCGAACTGCTCGGCGAGCCCGCTGCCGGGCACCGGCCGTGCGGTGTCGTTCCAGGCGGCCAGCCGGGCGCGCTCGGTGTCGTCCAGCAGGTCGTGGGCGCCGATCGGCAGGGCGGGGGCGGCGACGGCCGCCCGGAGCAGGGTCAGCAGGCGCCCCACCAGGGACTCGGCGGTGGCCCGGTCGTACAGCGCGACGTCGTACTCCAGGTCGCCGTCGATGCCGGCGTGTCCGTCCCGGCCGTCGCGGTGCTCGACCAGGTTGAACGTCAGGTCGAACTTGGCCACGCCGAGTTCGACGGGCTCCCGGCGCACGTCGAGGCCCTTGAGCACGGGGCGGGCCTCGAAGTTTTGGTAGGACAGCACGACCTGGAACAGCGGGTGGCGGGCGGCCGACCGCTCCGGCTGGAGCCGTTCGACGACCCGGTCGAAGGGAACGTCCTGGTGGGCGTACGCCTCCAGAGCGGCGGCCCGCACCCGGGCGAGCAGATCGGTGAAGGCGGGATCGCCGGAGGTGTCGGCACGCACCACGACCGGATTGACGAAGAAGCCGACGACGTCGTCCAGGGCGCTGTCGGGGCGGGAGGCGGTGGGGCAGCCGATGGGGATGTCGGCGCCCGCGCCGAGCCGGGTGAGCAGGGCGGCCAGCGCGGCCTGCAGCACCATGTGGCAGGTGGCGCCGTTCTCCCGGGCGAACGCGTCCACGGCGGCGTGCAGTTCGGGGCCGATACGCAACGGCACGGATCCGCCGCGGTGTTCGGCGACCGGTGGCCGGGGCCGGTCGGCGGGCAGCTCCAGCTGGTCGGGAAGGCCCGCCAGGGCGCGTTCCCAGTGGGCGAGCTGGCGTCCGGCCGGACTCGCCGGGTCGTCCTCGTCACCGAGGAGGTCACGCTGCCACCGTGCGAAGTCGGTGTAGCGGACGGGCAGCGGCGGGAAGCTGGGCTCCTCGCCCGTGACCCGGGCGGCGTACGCGGTGGACAGGTCCGTGAGCAGCGGACGCATCGACCAGCCGTCGCAGGCGACGTGGTGCAGCACCAGGAGCAGGACGTTGTCCCCGTCCGGCAGGGTGAAGAGGTGTGCCACGACCGGCAGTTGCCAGTCGAGGTCGAACGGGGTGCGGGCGGCCCGGGTGAGTGCGGCGGGCAGGTCGCCGGGCCGGACGCGGGCCTCCACCAGCCAGGGCCGGGCCTGCTCGGGCGGCATCACCCGGGGGGAGACGCCGTGCTCGCCGCGCGGGTACACCGTGCGCAGGCTGTCGTGCCGGACCACGACGTCGTACAGGGCGTCGCGCAGCGCCATGCGGTTCACCGGGCCGGACAGACGCAACGCGAGCGGCATGTTGTAGGTGGGCGCGGCGTCCTCCACCTCGCGCAGCACCCACATGCGGTGCTGGGCGTACGACATGGGGGCGGGGTCGTCGTCGGAGCGGGCCACGAGCGGAGGCCTGCCGGGCGGGCCGGCGGCGCGGACCTTGGCGGCCAGGCCGGCCGGGGTGGGCGCCTCGAACAGGTCCTGGACGGTGATCTCGGCGCCCAGCGCGTCGCGGACGGCGGCGATGAGCCGTCCGGCGAGCAGGGAGTGCCCGCCGAGGGCGAAGAAGTCGGCGTCGCCGCCGACCTCGTCGACGCCGAGCACGGAGGCGAAGGCGTCGCGCACGGCCGCCTCGGCCGGGCCGGCGGGCGGGGTGCGGTCCGCGGCGGAGGCGCCGGGGGCGTCCGGGGCGGGCAGCGCGGCGCGGTCGAGCTTTCCGTTGGCGGTCAGCGGCAGCACGTCGAGCACGGTGACCGACGCGGGCACGCAGTGGGCGGGCAGGGTGCGGGCGAGCAGCGCGCGCCAGTCGGCCGGGTCGGGTGCGGCGCCGGCCGCGGGCACGGCGTACGCGGCGAGCCGCCGGTCGCCCGGCCGGTCCTCCCGGACGGTGACGGCGGCCTGGGCGACATCCGGGTGGGAGGCCAGCACGCTCTCGATCTCGCCGAGTTCGATGCGGAAACCCCGGATCTTCACCTGGTGGTCGCCGCGCCCGAGGTAGGCGAAGGAGCCGTCGTCGAGCAGCCGCACCAGGTCGCCGGTGCGGTACATACGGGAGCCCGGCGGGCCGTAGGGGTCGGCGACGAACCGGTCGGCCGTCAGGTCGGGGCGGCCGAGGTAGCCGCGGGCGAGGCCGTCGCCGGCGACGTACAGCTCGCCGGTGAAGCCGGGCGGCACCGGGCGCAGCGCGGGGTCCAGGACGCGGGCGGCGAGGTGCGGCAGGGGGCCTCCGACCGGGGAGCGCGTGTCCGAGGCGGTGTCGCCGGGGCCGAGAGCGGCATGCGTGACGTGCACCGTGGTCTCGGTGATGCCGTACATGTTCACCAGCGAGACGCTCTCGCCGCGCCGCGCGTACCAGTCGGCGAGCCGGGAGGGGTCCAGCGCCTCACCGCCGAACACCACGTGTCCGAGCGCGAGCGCGGGGGTGTCGGCGTCCCGGTCCGCGGCGTCCAGCTGGAAGAACGCGCTCGGTGTCTGGCTGAGCACGGTCACCTGTTCGCGGGCGAGCAGGGCCAGGAGGTCGGCGGGCGAGCGGCTGACG
Organism: Streptomyces sp. NPDC014764; assembly: GCF_043082785.1. Lineage (NCBI taxonomy): Bacteria > Bacillati > Actinomycetota > Actinomycetes > Kitasatosporales > Streptomycetaceae > Streptomyces > Streptomyces sp. NPDC014764. The sequence continues at coordinate 39,060 of NZ_JBIBXY010000029.1, forward strand.
GTGTAGGGCACGACGACGAGCCGGCCGCCGTGCAGGAGCGCGCCGAAGATCTCCCAGACGGAGAAGTCGAAGGCGTAGCTGTGGAACAGGGTCCACACGTCGTCGGGGCCGAAGCCGAACAGGGGCCGGGTGGCCGTGAACAGCCGCACCACGTTGGCGTGCGGGACGACCACGCCCTTGGGACGGCCGGTGGAGCCGGACGTGTAGATGACGTAGGCCGGGCTCGCCGGGTCCACGGCCACGCCCGGGTCGGTGGCCGGGCCGCCGCCGTCGTCGGCCGCGCGCATCGCGTCCTCGTCGACGACGGCCACCGGCCGGGCGTCCTCGATCATCCAGGCGAGGCGGTCCTCGGGGTAGTCGGGGTCGAGCGGCAGGTAGGCGGCGCCGGTCTTCAGCACCGCGAGGAGGGCCACGACCAGGTCGGCGGAGCGCGGCAGGGCAAGGGCGACGATCTGTTCGGGCCCGGCGCCGAGGGCGAGGAGCCGGTGCGCCAGACGGTTGGCGCGGGTCTCGAGTCCGGCGTACGTGAGCCGCTGGGCGCCGTAGGTGACGGCCACGGCGTCGGGGGTGGCGGCGGCCCGCCGGGCGATCAGGCCGTGCAGGGTTCCGGCCGGGGCGCCGGCGTCGGCCGGACGGGCGGCCGGCGGTTCGTCGGCGGCGTGCACCCGGGCCAGCGGGGCGGCGGGGCCGGCGGCGGCGAGGCGGTCCAGGAAGCGGGTGAAGCGGCGCAGGTGGCCCTCGGTGTCCGCCTCGTCGTAGAGGGCCCGGTTGGCCTCGAGGCGCAGGCGCAGCCCGGTCCCCTCCTCGTACACCGAGAACTTCAGGTCGTCGACGGGGCCGGTGGACACCGGGTGCACGGTGGCGTGCAGCGGGCCGAAGTCGGCGGTGTGGTCGTGGCCCGCCACGTTCACCACGGGGCCGGAGGCGTCCTCCCCGACGCGCCCGAGTGCGCGGCGGACCTCCTCGTAGGGGAAGCGCTGGTGGCGGAGCAGGGGTGTCAGCGCGTCGCGTCCGGCGGTCACCAGGCCGGTGAGCGTGTCGGCGGGGCGCGGTGCGAGGTGCAGCGGCAGGACGCCGGCGACGCATCCGACGGCGCGGCGGGCGACGGCGGTGCGGCGGGCCGTCACCGGGAGCCGCAGCGTGACCTCCGGCTGTCCGGTCAGCCACTGCGCGTACGCCGCGACGGCGGCGGGGAAGGCGGCCTGCCAGCCGGTGTCCGCGGTGGCGGCCAGCCGGGTGAGTCCTTCGCGCACGGCGGCGGGCAGCAGGACGGTACGGCGTACGGGGGCCGGCCCCGCCGGGGCGCTGCGGCCGGCGAGGGCGACCGGGGCGGGGGGCGGAGCGGCCAGCCAGTGGGCGCGGTCGGCCGCGTGGGCCTCGGACGCGCGCCAGACGCGTTCGGCGTCGGTCAGCGCGCGGATGCCGGGGAGGTCCTCGAGGGGTTCTCCCCGGTAGGCGCGGGCGACCTGCCCGGCCACGAGGCGGAAGGCGTAGCCGTCCAGCAGCAGGTGGTGGGCGTGCTGGAACCAGCGGTGGCGGTCCGGGGCGAGGGTGATCAGGGCCTGGGTGTACAGGGGCCTGCCGGAGGTGACGTCGAGCGGGGTGGCGAGAACGCCGTCCGCCCAGGCGTCGGCCGCCGCGCCGGGATCCTCGGCGGCGCTGACGTCCACGTGGTGCAGGACGAACCCGCCCGCCGGGCCCACGTACTGGTGGACCGTGCCGTCGGGGTCCGTGCCGAAGCGAAGACGCAGGGCGTCGGTCGCCTCGACGACGCTCCGCAGGGCCTCCTCGAAGCGGTCCCGGTCGAGGTCGCCGGCGAGTTCCACGTACTCGCCGGTGTTGAACACGGGGCTCAGCGGGTCCCTCGCCTGTGCGAACCAGATGCCGAGCTGTGCCGCTGTCAGCGGCAGACGCATGTCGTCGGGAACGGGAACGGGCACACTTCCCCCAAGGTCCGGGCCATCCGCGACACAGGCGGCGCGATACCGGGCCAGCCTCTCCGCCGCGGTTGACAGCCCGCTGACCGACGCCTGATGCGCGCGCGGCGCCGTCAGCGCAGGCCGGACTCGAAGGCGTAGATGGCCACGTGCACCCGGTTGCGCAGGCGCAGCTTCTGCAGCAGGTTCTGCACGTGCGTCTTGACGGTGTGCTCGGACAGCGTCAGCGCACGGGCTATCTCGCTGTTGGACAGACCGCGCGAGACGAGGTCGAGTATCTGGCACTCACGGTCGGTGAGCCGGTCCGGCGGCACGGTGGAGACGGAGGAAGGGCCCGGGGTGCGGACGCGGGCCGGCCGGTCGGCCGGGGTCAGCGGGCCGCGGGCCACCGAGTAGCCGGCGGCGGCCAGTGAGACGGCGGCGGCGAGCTGTGCGGCGCTGGTCGTCACGGGAAGGTGGCCGCGCAGGGCGGGGTCCGGCCGGGAGAGCGGCCCGGAGCCCCCGACGGTGAGCACGGCGCCGTCCGGGCCGGCCGCCCGCAACAGCGCGTCGGTCTCCTCCTCGTCGCGCAGTCCGTGCGCGAGCAGCACATCGGGCTCGTGCGCGCGGACGGCGGCGCGGGCCCGCGGACCGGGCTCGTCCTCGCCGACGACGGTGATGTCGCCGTGCCCGTCGAGCAGGGACCTGATCCCGGCCCGTGCGAGGGCGTCGGGACCGACGAGGAACAACCGCACCCCGCACGTGGCGGCCGCCGCGCCTCGCAGCGGCCGCAGCACGGAGGTCCGCGCGAACCCGGTGGTCGGTTCCGTCATCAGACGCCCCCTCAGTACTCGTGGACGGCTCCGAAGGTAGCCGGGCCGTCCCCGCCCGTTGCGCCGCGTCCAGCGGGCCTCGAGGCGGGGGCGAGCGGAACCGGAGCGGCTGCGTGGGCGCGCCCGGGGGGCGGCTGTTCCGGGCGTGAGGCCATCAGGGACAGGAAGCCCGGGTCCAGCATGGTGCGCGCCGACGTGTCGTGGGCGGGGTCGAGTCCGGCGTCGTGGCGGGCCACGCTCAGCAGGTAGCGCCCCTGGACCGGGTGGGTGGCGAAGGACCACTCGCCGCGGGAGGCGGGCGAGCCGTCGGGCGACTGGAGCCGCCCGGTGCGCAGGGAGAAGCCGAACTCGGTGAAGCCCAGCCTCATTCCCTGGCCGAGCGCCTTGGTGTACGCCTCCTTCAGCGTCCACAGACGAAGCGTTTCCGCGGTCTGCCGTCCCTCGGGGAGGGGTGCCAGCTCGGCGGCCTCCGTCGGGGTGCACATCTGCGCCCTGAGCAGGTCGAACCGCATGCGCCGGTCGGCGGGTTCGGCGTCGATGCCGATCCGGCCGAGGCGGCTGAGGCCCACGGCGAGCAGGTCCCCGGTGTGGGTGAGGCTGACGTCGACCTGGTCGAAGCCGCGCAGGTACGGCCGTCCGCCCAGGCGGTAGGCGAGGTCCAGAGCTTCGGGCTGGACGCGTAGCGCCGCCGCCGCCGTGTACTTGATCAGCAGCCGGGAGGCGAGGAAGCGGTAGCGGACGGTGGGGTCGGGGGTGCGCCGGTAGCGTGTCCAGTCCCGGCCCAGCAGCCGGCGCAGCCGGGGCTGGGCCAGTGCCGCCGGCAGCCACTCGCCCCAGGTGGTGTGGACGACGGCGTGCCCCAGACCCGTCAGATCGTCGTGCACGCGCCGCCACGGTCCGGTGGCGCGCGGCACATGCACCGGGACGGCGACGCCCGGCCCGTCCGTGAGCTGCTGGTCCACGGTCCCTCTCCCTTCGTCCGTCCCCCGTTCCCTTCGTCCGTCCCCCGGCCTCCGGGCCTGCCGTGTCATCCGGCGAGACGTGTGTCGTACAGGTCGAGGCTTCGGCTTTCGCGGAAGCGGGCGAGCAGTTCGCCCAGCACCGTCGCGGTGACGCCGTCGGGCAGTTCGGGGACGGGGACGCCCAGCCGGCGGCCTATCCGGCTCAGGGCGAGCACCGCCCAGGCCGGGTCGTCCAGGAAGGATCCGGTGCCGTGCTGGCCCAGCCACACGCCGAGGCAGGCCGCCGCCGCGAGGACGAGGCCGTGGCGCTCGGCGAGCGTGCAGGCGCGCGGGTCGACGAGTGCCGAACGGGCCGCCTCCGGCAGCGCCGCGCACTGCGCCCGCAGTGCGCGGACCTCGGTGACGAAGGACTCCGCGAGGTCGGCCAGCGCCGCCCAGGCGGGCCCGGCCCGGCGCAGGGCGCCGATCCGCTCGGCGCTTCCCACCAGGGACGCGACGAGCACGTCCTCACCTCCCAGGACGCTGAGCCGGCGGTAGTCGAGGGCCGGGAGGGGCGCCTCGGGGAGGAAGAGGCGCTCCGGGGGCTCGTCGGTGCGCAGCCACGACCTCCGGGCGAGCGCCGGCAGCTGGGGGACGAGCACGGCCAGGCAGGCCGCCGTGCCCGCGTGTCCGAGACCGGCCACGGGCAGATCCCGGACGAGTTTCTGGAAGCTCCCGTACAGCGGCCCCCGGTCGTGGCCGAGGGCCCCGAGCACCGTGGAGAGCTCTTCCAGGTTCTCGCGCAGCAGGTCCGGCACGGTCAGTTTGGCCGCGGCGGCGATCAGATGGGCGTCGTCGGGCAGCAGGCTCAGCGCTCTGAGTCCGGTGACCGCCATGCTGTCGCAGGCCAGCAGGTCCGCGAACACCCCGGCCAGCGCCGCGTGCCAGCGGCGCGCCGGAAGTCCGCCGTCCCGGCCCTCGGTCGCCGCGCGGACCGCGAGGCGCAGCACGCTGTCGACGCCGGCCACCACGGTGCCCGGGATGAGGCAGCGGTTGACCTGGTAGGTGCGCAGGGCGAGCGACACACCGTCACCGGTCTCCCCGACCAGCGTCCGTGCGGGCACAGGGCAGCCGTCGAAGGCGAGGCCGGAGAAGCTGCTGCCGCGCATGCCGGTGGTGACGGCGCGCGGCAGCCGTCGCAGCCCGCCGGCGGGGAGTTCGCCCGCGTCGAGCAGCAGGACGGAGTGGCTGCGCGGCCCGGCGGCGGTCGCGGTGCGGGCGTACATGACGAAGGTGTCGGCCCGGTCGGCGTTGATCACCACGTCCTTGCGGCCGTCCACCACGAAGCCGCCGCCCGGGGCGGAGCGGGCGCTGAACTCGTCACGCAGGATGGCGTTGGCGTGCGCGAGCTCGTGGTGCAGGATCGTCACCCGGCCGGCGCCGCCGCCCAGCAGACGCCCGGCGACCTCGGCCCGCTGTCCGTCGTCGCCGGCGGCCCACACGGCCGAGGCGCCGAACAACGCGGTGATCCCGAAGCCGAACCCGAGCGCCACGTCCCGCCGGAACAGGGGGCGCAGCACGCGCGCCAGCTCGTCCGGGCGGGTCAGCCTGCCGCCCAGTTCGCGCGGCACGAACTCGGCGGCCAGCCCCGCCCGGGCGAGCAGGGCCTCGGTGGCGGCCGGGGTCTCGCGGCGGTCGTCGGCGGCCAGCAGCGCGGCGCGGCCGTGCGGGTTGCGGACGTCGTCCGGGTCGCCGAGCAGCCGCTCGTAGTGGGCGGCCCGCTCGGCGCCGCCCGGCGGCGCCGGCCCCGCTGCGGCCGGCGCCCCGCGGGCGGACGCGGGAAGCGTGCCGGTGGTCACAGGACCGTGACCGCGTTCTCCGCGTGGCTCTTGGCGAGGTTCATGGTGGCCGTGCTGTTGCGGCCCAGCGCCTCCCGGACGTAGCGGCGCGCGGCGGCCACCGTGGCGCCCTCGCCGAGCACCCGAGCGATGTTCTCCTCGCGCAGGACGACGCTGTGCCGGGAGACCACGGTCGCGCCGGTCTCGTCCTGCTCGACGGTCCACTCGCCGGTGTGCGCCGACATCAGCAGCGGCGTCGCCGTCTGCTTGTAGACGATGCGCCCGGCGTCGGGGAAGCACACCCGCACGGATTCCGTGGTGTGCGAGGAGCCGTCGGCGGTCAGCGTGTCCATGGACATGATCTGCACGCCCGGTTCGTCCTCGACGACGTCCAGGCGGGAGACGTGCGGGACCAGTTCGGGCCAGTCGGCGACGCGGTGGAGGAAGTCGTAGACCAGCTCGGCCGGGCCGTTGACGCGGACGGAGTCCTCGAAGGTGAGGACCAGCTCGTCGAGTTTCGCCCAGCGCTCGGCGAGCGTCTTGATGTTGGCCAGCTCGGCGTCGCTGTTGGTGTCGGTGGCGCGCTCGACCCAGGCGACGGCCCCGGGGTCGTCGTCGGCGACGGTGAAGTCGTGCAGCAGGGTCAGCTTCGACCGGTCGGCGCCGAGGGGTTCGACGATCCAGGTGCCTCCCATGGACTGCACGGGCCGGGCGGGCAGCTCCTGACGGAACTCCACACGGCGTGCCACGGGGTCGAGGGTCCGGCGGGAGGTCCAGGACTTGACCTCGCCGTTGGCGGTGGCCCACATGCGCAGCCGCTCGTGCTCGCCGTCGAACTCCAGCTGCTCGACGTGCACGTTGGGCGGGAAGTACAGCGGCCACTGGACGGCATCGGAGATCAGGCCGTAGACCACGCCCGCGGGCGCGGCAACGGTCACGTCGTGCGTCGTGCGGTGCACTCGCTCAGCGGACATCTCTCTGCATCCTCATTTCCGATGTCGGTGTTTTCCGGAGGGTCGTGGCGGCGGGAACGCCGACGGATGCTCCGACGGTGTCGTGCTCCGCTCGACGTGCGGACGAGTTCCGCTCGAGGAGCGCCGCAGAACGGGCCGGGGACACGTGCAGGGAGCGCAGCGCCTCCCCGAGGGAAGCGGGCGAGAGCAGGTCTCCCCGGGCGGCGAGGTAGCCGTCGGGGCGGATCAGCGCCCAGCCTCCGGCGCCCAGTCCGAGCGCGGCCGGCAGCGCGCCGTCGGGGTCGGCGAGCGGGGCGGGGCCCGGGCCGGGGCCGACGGTGCGCACGGACAGCCAGTCACCGTGCCTGGCGGCGGTCTCCAGGGCCGTGCGCACGCAGCCGGCGCCGGGACCGTGGCCGCCGGGCACGAACAGCAGCGTGCAGCGCACGTCGCGCAGTTCGGCGGCGAGGGCGGGAGCCGCCACGGCCGCCATGGCGGCGCGTTCGCCCGGGGCGGGCACGCCCGGGCGGCGCGGCACCATGACGGGGGCGTCGACGGGCGCGGCGATCGGCACCGGCTCCGGGCCGCCGCCCACGGTCAGCGAACTGCGGGCGTAGTGCAGTCTGAGCCCGGAGATGCCGCCGAGCACCTTGCGCTGGAGGGCGCGGCGCAGCGGCGGCACGTTGCGGACGACACCGAACACGGCCGGCAGCGCGACGGAGGCCAGCGCGTTCTTCAGCTGCACCAGGAACGTCGCGGTGCGGGTGGAGCCGAGCAAGGCCCGGCCGACGGGCACGCGCTCCTCGCCGTAGGTGTCGAGCAGGGCGGGGGCGGCGTGCCCGTGGTGCACCAGCGCGAGCTTCCAGGCCAGGTTGTACGCCTCCTGGACGCCGGTGTTCATCCCCTGCCCGGAGGCGGGGCTGTGCACATGGGCGGCGTCACCCGCGACGAACACCCGTCCTTCGCGCATCCGCGGCACCATGCGCTGCTGGAAGGTGAACACCGAGGTCCACTCGGGTTCGCCGACCCGCACCGGGCGTCCGAGGCCGGCCGACAGCAGGGCGGACAGCCGCTCGGCGGCGCCGTCCTCGCCGTGCGGGCCGGGCGCGGTGTCCAGCAGCCGCCAGTGGCCCTCGCGGGCGTAGGGCACCATCATCAGGGCCTGGCCGCCGGTGTGGACCCAGTGGATGCTGTCCTGCGGCAGGTCGGCGTCCACCTGCGCGTCGGCGAGCATCCACGTGTCGCGGCTGTCGCCCGTCAGAGGCAGGCCGAGTCGTTTGCGGACGGTGCTGTGGCCGCCGTCGCAGCCGATCAGCCAGGGGACGGCGCACTCCTCCTCGCGGCCGTCGGCGTGCCGGAGAACGGCCCGTACACCGGTGGGGTCCTGCTCGAACCCGGTGAGGGCCACGCCCTGTTCGACGTGCACGCCGAGCCGGGCGACGGCCGCGCGCAGCACGGCCTCGGTGCGGGTCTGCTCGACGATCAGGGTGTACGGGTGACGGGTGGGCATGGTGGCGTAGTCCGCCTCGAGGCGGACCAGCCGCCTGCCGCCGGCGTGCATCGTGAAGGCCCGGTTGCGGCGGCCCTCGCGCAGCAGCGGGCCCAGCGTGCCCATCTGGTCCAGGGTCTCCAGGGTGCGGGGGTGGACGGCGACGGCGCGGCTGGTGCGGGCGGGCGCGGGCGCGGCGTCGACCAGGCGTACCCGCATGCCCCGGCGGGCCAGTTCGTGGGCGGCGGTCAGGCCGACCGGGCCGGCGCCCACGACCAGCACGTCAGCCGTTTCAGCGGGCACCGAGCGCCTCCGGGGCCCGGACGTCCTCGTCCTCGTACAGCCCGGGCTCGGCGGTGACGAGCGGCTTGAGCTCGGCGACCAGGCGCTGGAACTCCTCGCCGGTGACGGCGGCCCGGTGCGCCGCGGCGCTCTCCCACTCGGCGATCTCCAGGTGGACGGCGGGGTCGCCGGCGTGGCGCAGCGTGCGGTGCGCGACGTAGCCGGGCTGGGCCGCCATGTACGCGGTGAGGCGGGCGCGCACGGCGGCGAACTCGTCCGGGTCGCCGTGCACGGTCAGCTTGTTGACGAAGGTCACCACGGTTGTCTCCTCGGTGTGTGTCGGGACCGGTCAGGCGGTGTTCTCGGCGGCGGCGTCGCGGTGCAGCCGCCGGCGGACCTCGCGCCGGGCGGGCTTGCCGGTGGGGGTGCGGGGCACGGCGTCGACGGCCTCCAGGCGCCGGATCCGCTCGAAGGGCGCGAGGCGTTCGTTGGCACGCTCGGCGACGGAGTCCAGGACGTCGAGCACGGCGTGCGGGGGTGCGTCGGGCGCGGTGGCCGACGGGTGCAGCACGATGCCGGCCCAGACGACGCTGCCGTGGACGGCGTCGGGCCAGTCGGCGACGACGCACTCGGCGACCCGGGGGTCCTCGGCGAGAACCCGTTCGACGGCGGCGGGCGAGACCAGTTCGTTGTCGTGCTTGAAGACGTCGTCCAGGCGGTCCACGAGGTGGAGGACGCCGTCGTCGTCGAGCCGGCCCACGTCGCCGGTGGAGAACCAGTCCTCGGCGTCGATCCGTGACGGCTCCTCGTCGTGCAGGTAGCCGGCCATCACCTGAGGGCCGCGCACCTGCACCTCGCCGACGGCGCCGGCGGGGAGCGGCTCGCGGCTGTCCAGGCCGACGATCCGGCTCTCGGTGCCGGGCAGGGCCCGGCCGACGGCGCCCCGGCCGACCGGGTCGCCGGGCCGCTGGTTGTGGGCGAGCGGGGACAGTTCGGTCATGCCGTAGCCCTGGATCACGGGTACGCCGAGGGTCTCGCGCAGCCGGTGGGCGGCGCTCGGCGCGAGGGCGCTGCCGCCCGACATCACGACGGTGAGCGGCCCGCCGCGCAGGCGGGCGGCGGCGACGGTGAGCCGCGGGTCGGCGGCGAGGCGGTGCAGCCGGGCCGGCAGCCCGTAGTAGTGGGTGGCGCCGGCGCGGGCGGCCAGGTCCAGGGAGGCCACCGGGTCGGGGTTGTGGCACAGCACCTGGTGGGCCCCGGCGTACACCGCCGAGTTGAGGTGCATGGTGTGGAACAGGGGCAGGTGGTTGAGGGTGACGGCGGAGGGATTGAGCCGGTGCGCGTGCGCGGTCTGGGCGGCGTTGGCGACCAGGTTGCGGTGGGTGAGCCGGACGCCCTTGGGCCGGCCGGTGGTGCCGGTGGTGAACTGCAGGCAGACCACGGCGTCCGTGTCGGCGCCGCCGTCGCCGAGGCCGAAGGGCTCCTCGGGTCGGTCCCGCAGCGCGGCGGCGAGCGGCACGGCGTCGGCGGGGACCACGCCGTCGTCGGCGTCGGTGACGACGACGGTGTGCAGGCCGGGCAGCCGGTCGCTCAGTTTCGTGAGCCGTTCGGCGAGCGCGGTGGGCACGAAGGCCGCCTCCACGCGGGCGGCGGTGAACAGGTGGTGCAGCGCGGCCTCAGACAGCAGGGGGTTGACCAGCGCGATCGTGCAGCCGGCCCGGCTGGTGCCGTAATAGGCGGCCGGGAAGACGGCGTCCAGGGCGCCGGCCACCGCGACGGTGGCGCCGCGGCGCACGGTGTGCCGCAGGTGGTGTGCGATCCGGTCGGCGCCGGCGTCGAGCTCCGCGAAGGTGACGCCGCCGGCGGCAGTGGTGACGGCGAGGCCGTCGGGGTCGCGGGCCGCGGCGGCGCGCAGCAGCCCGTCCAGGGGCAGTTCCGGATACGTGAAGCCCGGCACGGCGTCCTCCTCCTCGGAACCGACCGTCCCCTCCGTCGGGATCGGCGGACGGTCCTCACGCTCCGCACGGCCGCTCGCAATCCCGTCGAGAGGCGCTCGAGCCCGGCCGCACGGCGTCTGGAGACCGGCTCCCTCCGGTGGACCGCCGTGACGGGAGGGCGCGGCTCCAGCGGCGCGCGGGTGCGGCTCGATCGGGGGGCGTCAGCGTGACCGCGGAAGGTAGAAACCGGGACGATGGGAGCCCCCCGACATGACGCAGACGACGATCGACCGGCCTGAGGTATCGGCCCTTCAGCAGGCCGTGCAGCAAGCCGCTGACCGGCTCGTCGAAGCCGGCGCCGCGGGCGTGCAGTTCCGGGTGACCCGGGACGGCGACTCCTTCGTGGTGACCTCCGGCGTCGCCGAGCTCGGCTCCGGCCGCCCGGTCCCCGCCGACGGCCGGTTCCGCATCTCCTGCATCACCAAGCCGTTCGTCGCCGTGGTCGTCCTCCAGCTCGTCGCCGAGGGGAAGATCGAGCTGGACCGCACGGTGGAGAGCTATCTGCCGGGCCTGATCCCCTACGGCGACAGGATCACCGTCCGGAACCTGCTCCAGCACACCAGCGGCCTGTACAACTACGCGGACTCGTTCCAGAAGCCGGGCGACCGCTTCCTGCGCGACCGCTACAAGCACTACGAGCCGGAGGACCTGATCGCCATCGCGGCCGCGAAGCCGCTGGAGTTCGAGCCGGGCACGAAGTTCGCCTACTGCAACACGAACTACTTCGTCATCGGCCTGCTCATCAAGAAGGTCACCGGCCGCACGCACCGCGAGGAGATCACCGAGCGGATCCTGCGGCCGCTGGGCCTGACCGAGACGGTACTGCCCGGCGACGACCCGAACATCCCCGGTCCGCACGCCCGCGGCTACATGCAGATCGGCGGCGAGCCCGTCGACGTGACGCTGATGAACCCCTCCGAGGCCGGCTGCGCGGGCGAGATCATCTCCACCACCAAGGACCTCGACACGTTCTTCGCCGCCCTGTTCGACGGCAAGCTGCTGAACGAGCCGGAGTTCACGGAGATGACGACCCCGCTGCCGCCGGAGATGATCGAGAACCTGCCGATGGGCATCGGCTACGGCCTGGGGATCATGAAGCTGGAGAACGACAGGAAGCTGGACCTGTGGGGTCACGGCGCCGGCATCCCCGGCTACGCCACGTTCGCGGCCACCACCCGTGATCTGAGCGCCCGCGTCCAGCTGTCGTTCACGATCGGCGACAAGGACTTCGGTCCGGAGGCCGAGCAGGCCGTCATCCGCGGCGTCAACACCGCGCTCTGCGCCTGAGGAAGAACTCATGGAGAACACGGTGGGGAATACGGCGCGCGATACCGCTCCGGAATCCGTGGAAAAGGCCGTGGTGGTGACCGGCGGCGGCACCGGGATCGGCGCCGCCACGGCCCGCGCGTTCGCCGCCGAAGGAGCGCACGTCCTGATTGTCGGGCGCAGCGAGGCGACGCTGAAGGAAACGGCCGAAGAACACCACCGGATCCGGATTCTGGTGGCCGACATCCACGATCCCGGCGCGCCCGATGTGATCGTGGAAAAGGCGCTCGCGGAATTCGGACGGATCGACGTCCTGGTCAACAACGCGGCGGTCACCGGGTTCGCCGCGCTCGACGCGCTGGACCGGGAAACGGTGCGCGCCCAGCTCGGCACGAACCTCCTCGCCCCGGTGTTCCTCACCCAGCGGGCGCTGGACGCGCTGGAGGCCGCCCGCGGCGTCGTCGTCAACGTGTCCTCGGCCGGTTCGCTGGGCCGCCGGGCCTGGCCGGAGAACTCGGTCTACGGCATGGCCAAGGTGGCGCTGGACTTCCTGACCCGTACCTGGGCCGTGGAGCTCGCGCCGCGCGGCATCCGGTCGGTCGGCATCGCCCCCGGCGTCGTCGACACCGGTGTCGGGGTGCGCGCGGGCATGCCGCCGGAGGCCTACGAGGCGTTCCTGGCGGAGACGGCGAAGAGGATTCCGGCCGGCAGGGTCGGCCGGCCGGAGGACATCGCCTGGTGGATCGTGCAGCTGACGCGGCCCGAGGCCGCGTACGCCAACGGCACGGTCCTGGCGGTGGACGGTGCGCTCTCCGTGACGTGAGGGAGCGGACGGCGCACGTGGAAGGCCCCCGGGCACCTTGGGTTCTAACGGTCCTCGCAACACCCGCGATCTGTGGGAGTTGCGAGGACCGTGGCCGTTGGACGCGATGATCTTGCGGGGATGCGGGAGC
>NZ_JBIBXY010000030.1:0-40294 GCF_043082785.1 Streptomyces sp. NPDC014764
GCGCGATCCCCGCAACTACCTGGCCTTTCTCGGCCTCGCCGCCGCCCTGTGCTGCTACAAGCGGCTCATCCGCCTCACCACGTAGGACACGGTCTAAGTGCGGCCGGGAGCGCAGTCGTTCTGCTCCCGGCGCGTCCGGACGGCCCCTATGGGACCTTGACGGAGCCGGCGTCGACGGCCCAGTTCGCGCCGATTGCGCTCGGCATGGTCGGGGACGCCAACAGCAGCACCGCGCGTGCGATTTCGTCCGGCTCGATCAGGGTGCCGGTGAGCATGCCGAGCTCCGTCGGCAGGCTCTGCGTCAAAGAGGCGTGCTCGACACCGATCGCCTGCGCCACCTGGGACAGGTAGCCGCCGTCGCCCGCAATCGCGTTGGTCCTTGTCGCGGCCGGCGAGACGGTGTTGACCCGCACCCCCTGTGAGGCCACCCGCTCGGCCAGCCCTCGGGAGAACCTGTTCAACGCCGCCTTGGCCGCCGCGTACGGCAGTGGGGTGCCGCCGGGAGCGCCGAGGCGCCGGGCGGTGTCGGAACCGATGTTGACGATCGCGCCCTGGGATTCGGCCAGTGCGGGCAACGCAGCCCGGGTGACCCTCACGGGGGCACTGAAGTTCAAGGTGAAGACGTCCTGCCAGATCTCGTCGTCGCCGTCCAGGATGTCGCCGAGCGATCCGTCGGGCAGGTCGCCGCCTCCGACGTTGTTGACCAGGATGTCCAGACGCGGGTCAGCCGCGAGGACCGTCTCGACCATGCGGCGGGGCCCGTCGGTCTCGGACAGGTCGGCGGCCACGAAGTCCGCCTCGGTCTTGTCGAGTTCGGGTGTGCTGCGCCTAGACACCGCGGTGACGGACGCCCCTTCGGCGAGGAATGCCCGGACGACCGCGAGGCCGATGCCTTTGCTGGCCCCGGTCACGAGCACGCGTTTGCCGATGAGTTGCAGATCCATGGTGTGTTACTCCGTGTGAGGCGAGGATGGTCCAGTGGTCCAGCAGGTAGCCGGAGTCAGAAGGTGCCGTGAAGCTGCGCACCGAGCGGGATTCCGCCTATCGCGGCGCGGCCGTAGCAGGTGTGGCGTTGGTTGGGCGCGTGTGCTGGATGCAGGAGACAGCTCGCGGCGACAGCCGAAGTGTGTGATCGCGTGCTCGGCCGGCGGGGTGTCCGCCGGGGGCGAAGCCGCCCGGGGCGTGGCTTGGCTCGTATGGGTCACCGGGGGCGTATCGCACCCGCAATCGCTCTTGCGGGGGGGCCGATGACAAGGTCGGGACGGGGAAGGTCCAGACGGGACAGGAGGCGGATCGTCTGCATGCGGGGGTCCGGGCCGCCGCGCCGGCGCTGGAGATCGCGACGCCGGTTTTGACGCCGCCCCACGATCATTTCGACGCCCTGCGAGGGCGGCTCACGACGCGGAGTCGCTGACCGCTTCGAGGTTGAGCTCGCCTCTGGCGCAGGCGTCGAAGGCGCCGTACGTGGGCATTGTGCCCCGGCCGTCCGTCGAGATGGCGACGCGGTCCTTGCCGCGCAGCGGTGCGGGCAGTGGTCCTTGGAAGGCGGCAGCGTGGCCGGACGGGTAGGCGTCGTCGATCCGCCGCTGCCGCGCACTGGTCGGCAGCGTCTCCGACGAGGTGTCGATGCTGCTGTGGAAGCTGTTGGTGAGGGGGTCCGGCTTTTCAAATGACGTTGTCACATGAACGAGAGTAGGAGTTTCATCTGACAGCGTCAAGTGAAGGATGTGACGTTGTCATCTGTAAGATGTGTGTGTGGTCAGTCGCTCAGAATCCGCCGCCGCCACCCGTCGCGCGCTTCTCGACGCGGCCGCCGAGCTGCTTGACGAAGGCGGTCCCGAGGCGGTGACCCTGCGTGAGGTGGGCGCCAGGGCGGGGGTAAGCCGCGGTGCGCCCTACGGGCACTTCGCGGACAAGGAGACATTGCTGGGTGCCGTTGCCGCGGAAGGCTGGGAGCGCCTCAGTGACGAGATCACAGCTCTGCGGGGCACTCCGTCCGAAAGACTTCGAGGTGCCCTCGCCGCGCTCGTTGCCATCGGACGCCGTCATCCTCACCGCTACCGGCAGATGTACGCCCCTCCCGCCGGGGAAGAGCCCGAGACGATGATCCATGCCTCCTGCCGCGCTCAGGAAGCATTCTTGGCCATCGTCTCCGAGCTGGTGGACCAAGCCGACGTCCATCGATACGGAGGTCTGCTCTTCACCGGCGTCAACGGCATCATCGCCGCGGAACTGAGCGGCCACTTCGCCACCGGGACCTGGCACACCTCCGCCGACGAACTCGTCGACACCCTCGCCGCGCTCATCCCGGCCGGCCGCACGACTCCCCGCCCGAGCGGACCGCTAGGGTCCTGACCGGCAGGTCGCTGCAGCGGCTGCGGGGCGCGCGACGGGCGGTAGCAGGGGAGGCAGCCGTGGCTGCCGCCGACAACACCATCCTCACTTGACGCTCCACCCCGGCCCCGCACCGCGGGGACGCCGTGCGCCGGTCCGGCGACCGGGCGCGCGGCCACCACGACGACCCGGCGGGCTTGATCACCCTGGAGGCGGGAGAGATCCGGGCCGAGGCGAAGCGAACGGGCGCGGTGCGGCCTTGGAACACCACGGTCCCGCTCGGCCTGGACCTCACCGGTGGTCAGACCCTTTGTCTTCTGGCTGGCCGGTTGCCGCAGCCTGCACCGCCGCTACGAGGGCCGTGGTGGTGGAGACCGTCCGGGGCGAGGGCGGAATCAACCCGGCCCGCCCCGTATGGCTGCGCACGCTCGCGTCCTGGACCCGGGGCCACGGCGCACTGCTGATCGTGGACGACATCCAGATGGGTTGCGGGCGCACCGGCCCGTTCTTCTCCTTCGAGCGGGACGGGATCGTCCCCGAACTCGTCTGCCTGTCCAGGTACCTCAGCGGGTACGGGGTGCCCATGGCCCTGACGCTGCTGTGCCCCGAGTACGACGTGTGGAAGCCCGGCCAGCACAACGGCATCTTCCGCGGCTACAACCCGGCGTTCGTCACCGCCGCCCGGGCGCTGGAGCTGTTCTGGTCCGACGGCGCGCTGGAGGCCAGGACCGCCGCCCTGGGCGAGCGGGCGGGCGGCCTGACAGGACGGGGACGCTTCGGCTCCCGGACCAATTCCCCGGCGGCGTACCGGCCGACGGGCCCGATGAACGGGAGAGCGGATGTCGGTCGACCTCGTCGGCTTCCTCGGCGTCGTCCTGGTGGCGTACGTGGTGCCCGGGCCGGACTTCCTCGTGGTGGTGCGGTCGGCGACCGAGCACCCGGCGAAGGGACGGGCGGCGGCGCTCGGCGCGCAGGCCGGGCTGTGCGTGCACATGCTCGCCGCGGCGGCCGGACTGTCGGTGATCGCCGCCCGCTCTCCCCTGGTGTACGACGCCATCAAGCTCCTGGGCGCCGCCTACCTGGTCTACCTGGGGGTGCGGGCGGTCTTGGCGGCCCGGCGGTCAGCCCGCGGGCGGACGCACGGACGGGAGACGGGTAGCGATCCACAGGACGGTCCCGCCCCGTCCCCCTCACCTCGGGGCGAGCCGGAACCGCACCGGTGGCGGGCCGGTTTCACCCAGGGGTTCCTCACCAACGTGCTCAACCCCAAGGCGGCACTGTTCTTCCTCAGCATCCTGCCCCAGTTCGTGGACGGCGGGGGCTCGATGGCCCGGCAGATCTTCTTCCTCGGCATCCTCGACGTCGTCATCGGCGTCGTCTACTGGTTCGCCCTCGTCACCGTCGCCGCACCTCTGGGTGCCCTTCTCGCCCGTCCGAAGGTCCGCCACCGCTGGGAGCTGACCACCGGCTGGCTGTTCATCACCATCGGCATCGGCGTCGCCGCGACCACCTGACGCGACCCATCCGCATCGACCGACACCCTCCATGGCTCCCTGCCAGGCCATCCAGCCGTGTGTCCTGTTCGGGGGGATGACCTGGGCAGGTGGCTCGCACGGCAACGCGAGGCGAGCACCTGGGCGCAGTTGTCCACCGAGCAGCGGGAGCGCCTGTCCCGGCTGGGCGTACGGCCGCTCGAAGCCGGTCCATTCCGCGAGGGCAGGTCACGGTCGCCGCAGCGCGCTCATCCGCAGGCACGACGGCTTTCGCCTTGGGCGTGGCCTGCCACAACGACGCCCCGACCGTGCAGATCCGGCCGCCATGGAGCGGTGCACGCATGCCCCACGGCGTGACGCCCCCGCAGCTGAGGCAGTGCGCGGGCCATTCGAAGGCCGGGACGTCGCCCGGGACGCTTACGCGGCCGTCGTGGTGGGTGCGGTGTGAGCGAGGACGGCTGCCCGTGCGGACGCTTTGGCGGCGTCGACCACCGCTCGGTCCTGCAGCAGTCGTCCCGAGGCCAGGGCTCCGTCGATCAGCAGCCCGAGATGTGCGGCCAGCGCGGCCGGTTGTGCCGCTCCCGCGGCTCCGGCGAGGCCGGTCAGCCACTCCTGGCGGCGCCGGGTGTGGGCGACGGTGGCCGCGTGGGCCTTGGAATCGAGCTCGGCCTCCACAGCGGCGCTCACGAAGGGGCAGCCGAAGAAGCCGTGGCGGTCGAAGGAGGCCATCAGCGCGTCGAAGAGGCCCACCAACTGCTCGGCAGGGTCGGACCCCGTGGCGTCGGCGGCCTCCCGCAGCCGCGCCATCCACGACTCGTCCGTGCGCCGCAGGTAGGCGGCGATGAGGTCGTCCTTGGTGCGGAAGTGTGCGTACAGGGTGGACTTCGCCACCCCGGAGTGGGCGATGACCTGATCCACGCCCACTCCCCTCAGTCCGTGCCGGTGGAAGAGGGCTGCCGCCGAATCGAGAATCCTCTGCTCGGTGTTCGTCTTGCGTACGCGCGTCGCCATGCCAGACAGACTAGTCGTTCCGATCTGCGCCCCAGGCGTGTTCGTTGCCCCCACTATCAGAACAGACTAGTCTGTTCGATTAACCGAGGTGTACTCCGGTGTCGGAGCGATGTGGGAGACGGGTGCTGTGATGCGTGCGGTGGTTCTGGAGGAGTTCGCCGGTCCGCTCGAGGTGCGGGAGATCGACCGGCCGACGCCCGGGGAAGGACAGGTCCTGGTGCGGGTCCACGCCAGCGGGGTGAACCCGCTGGACACGAAGATCCGGGCGGGCCGGGCGGCCCACGCCCGCGTGCAGCCACCCGCCGTGCTGGGCATGGACCTGGCCGGCCAGGTGGTGGAGACGGGCGCCGGAGTGAGCGGCCTCACCCCTGGGGACGAGGTGTACGGCCTGACCGGCGGCGTCGGCGACCTGCAGGGATCGCTCGCGCAGTTCGCGGCGGTCGACGCCCGCCTGCTGGCCCGCAAGCCCGCCACCCTGTCGATGCGGGAGGCGGCCGCGCTGCCGCTGGCCGTGATCACGGCATGGGAAGGTCTGGTGGACCGGGCCGGCGTACGGGCCGGGCAGAAGGTACTGGTGCACGGCGGCGCCGGCGGCGTGGGCAGCGTCGCGGTCCAGATCGCCGCGGCCAGGGGTGCGGAGGTGTTCGCGACCGCGTCGCGGCCAGGACGCCGCTCGTGCGGCGCCTGGGGGCGGTACCGATCGACTACACCTCGGTGCCGGTGGAGAGGTACGTCGCCGAGCACACCGGCGGTGCCGGATTCGACATCGTCTTCGACACCGTGGGCGGCCCGGTCCTTGACGCCTCCTTCGAGGCGGTGCGCAGCTACACCGGTCATGTGGTGAGCGCGCTGGGCTGGGGCACCCATGCACTGGCACCCCTGTCGTTCCGGGCAGCCACCTACTCGGGCATCTTCACACTGCTGCCGATGCTGACCGGCCGGGGCCGCGAGCACCACGGCGAGATCCTGCGCGAAGCCGCTGCGCTGGTGGACGAGGGCAAGCTGCGTCCCCTGCTGGACGGGACCCGCTACACCCTCGCCGACGTGGCGGACGCCCACAGGTCCGTGGAGAGCGGTACGGCCGACGGAAAGGTCGTCGTCGACGTCGAGCCGTGACCCCGCACCGCACCGCTCGCCCCGCCCGCGGACCGTGAGCCATCGCCGCATGCCGGAGGGGCACCCGCGCTGTTCTGCCGGCGGCAGAACAGCGGCCCGACCGGACCCGTCGATCGCTACCGTCCAGTCTCATGACGACGATCACCACGCGCACGGTCGAGTACCCGGCCGACGGTCTGACGATGACCGGGCACCTCGCCCTCCCGGCCGGTGTCGATCGCCGGCCCGCGGTGCTGCTCGGGCCGGAGGGCATGGGGCTCAGTGACGTCGAGCGCCGCCGGGCCGATGCGCTCGCCGGGCTGGGATACGTGGCGCTGGCCTTCGACCTTCACGGCGGGCGCTATCTGGACGATCCCGGGGAGATGCTGGCCCGTTGCATGCCGCTGCTCGCCGATCCCGGCCGGATGCGGGACATCGGCCACGCGGCGCTCGACACGTTGCGCGCCGAACCACGGACCGACCCCGACCGGATCGCCGCCGTCGGCTACGGCACCGGCGGCGCGATCGCGCTGGAACTCGGCCGCGCCGGCGTCGACCTGCGCGCGATCGGTACGGTCAACGGACTGATCACAGGCCGGCCGGGCGAGGCGGCGCGCATGCGCTGCCCTGTGTGGGCCGGGGTCGGATCGGAGGACCCGATCATGCCGCACGCGCAACGGGAGGCGTTCACCGCCGAGATGCAGGCCGCGGGCGTCGACTGGCGCCTCGTGGTCTACGGCGGCGCCCTGCACGCCTTCCACCACCCGCCGGTCGACCACACCACGCTCCCCGGGGTCGGCTACCACCCACAACACGCGCAGCGAGCCTGGCACGACGTCGTCGGCCTCCTCAGCGAATGCCTGACCTCACCGGAGTGACGCCGTCGCCCACCACGCTTCCGAACCGCAAACCGGGGCCGCCCCCTCCGTATCACTCCCCTCGCGTGTCGTACGCGACGAATCTCAGCTCCGATGTGTAGCGGTGGCCCTTGTCGTCCGTGAGCCAGGTCTGTTCCGGGGTCGGGAGCATTTCCGTGAACGTCGCCGTGGCCGAGGGGTCCTTGCGGGCGAGTCGGCGCAGGGCCTTGGCCAGGATGGTGACGTAGACCGGGCTGTCGAAGTCGACGTAGAACGGACGGGACTCGGTCGGGGAGACGACGAACACGAAGCGGGGCAGGCCGAGACGGGTGCGCCAGTGGCGGGCCCGCACGAAGCGCCGGGCCTCGTCCTTGTCCTCGGCGAACGCGGCCTCCGAGGCGGGCAGTTGCCAGGCCTCGCGGGCGATGACCAGGCGGTCGACCGTGACCCGGGGTGTGTGGGCGGCCGGCCGCAGCGGCTGGAAGAGGTCCATCGACAGCGTGGTCAGAACGTGGGAGAAGACGTCGATCGCGGGGAAGACCGCGCCGTCGGGCAGCCGGACCACGAGGGCGCCGTCCCGTTCCTCGACCAGCGCGTCGGCGCTGCGGACGGCGCGGGGGCGGGCCGGGTCGGCCGTGAAGTCGGTGAGGGCGACCTGGTAGTCCTCCGGGCGTACCAGCGTGTGCCGGACGCGGGCGGAGAGCCGGGCCCGGTGCTCCTTGGGGATGAGCGGCATCAGACGGGGGCCGGGGTGGTCCTGGTCGGTCAGGGCGAACAGCTCGTCGACGTCGGGGTGTTGATGGGTGAAGAGTGAGGCGCCCAAGGTGTTGGCGGCCAGGTGGAGTTCGCCGAGGACCAGGGTGAAGTCACCGCGGGCGGCGGCCTCGGGTCCGTCGGCGGCCATCATGATGTCCGGGCTGAGACAGCGGGCCGCCGTCCAGCCCCCGCCGCCCTCGAACTCCCGCCGTACACGCTCTGCGATGTCGACGGCCCGCCGAGTGACCCTGCGCGCGTCTTCCGGGACCGCGAGGATCCGCTGCCAGCGCTCGGCGAACTCCCGCTGCAACGTGCTCGCCGCCGTACGGGCGGTGCCGTGCAGCACGGGCAGGCACGCGAACCAGAAGGAGGCCAGGTCGACCGGGTCGCCGCCGGCGGCGAGGCGGTGATGCACCGTGCGTATCTCGGTCTCCACGACGGCGGCCAGCCGGGCGGTGAGCCAGCTCGCGCCGTCCATCAGGAGGCGCAGCGGGGACAGTGCCTCCACGACGGCCGGGCCGAGGCGCGCCGTGGCCGAGCGCCGGGCGTCGCTGTAGACGAGGGCGCGGCAGGGGGCGGTGGAGGCCGACTTCTCGCGGGTGGCGGCCGTGTCGGTGAGTTCGGTGAAGTCGCGTTCCAGGTCCTGGAGTGCGGTGAGGAGTGTGTTCTCGTCGGTGGCCGCCGCCACCTTCGCCCTGCCCCGCTCCAGAAGGTCGAGGGCGTCCAGGCCGCGTCGCCTGAGGTCCGGGTCGCCGACGCTCGACAGCCAGCCGCGCAGGGCGCGTTCGGGGTGGGTGCCGGCGGGGACCTCCAGCCGCCAGGTCACCCAGCGGCGGGCGACCAGGTCGTGCAGCGTCCGGGCCACGTCGGTGCCGGGGAGGTCGGCGGCGATGTCGCGGGCCGGACGCACACCGTCGCAGCGGGCGAGGACCGCTGCCTCGGAGTCGGACACCGTGATCGGGCGGCGGCCGGGCACGCGTGCCTCGTTGCCGTTCAGCACGACGAACGGGACCGGTCTCGGGGCGATCCACTCGCGCAGCGCCGGGTCCGCGTCCAGCATCCTGGCCACCGCGTCGATGCCCCAGCTCGCCCAGTAGACGGTGGAGTCGGCGATCAGCCCGGTACCCGGGTCGACGTGTGCGCCGGATGCCTCGGGGTCCCAGCGGCCCCAGCCGACGGGGCCGAAGAAGCCGATGGTGTCGTTCTTCACGCAGAACCGCTGCCAGTAGTGCGCGACCAGCTCCTCGCGCTGGCGGGGCATGCTGCTGCGCTTGTCGGTGTCGGGGTTCCAGCGCAGGAACGGCGCGATGCCGGAGTCGAGCAGCGGGCGGTTCTGCCAGGCCAGGGCCTCGCGGAAGGCCGGAGTGCGGGCGATGTCCTGGAGGACGTGCGCGGTCTGCACGGCGGCGGTGCCCAGTTCGGCGGCGAAGGCTTCCCAGTCGGGGCCGGACAACGGGGTGTCGGGTGCGAACTTGTCGGCGGCCTCGGCGAGTCCGGGCGGGGCGAGGCGGAGCACGCCGTCGGCCGGGAACCCGGGCCCGCGCAGCGCGAACTGGTTCCACAGGCGCCATCTGCCGAGGTACGGCACGAGATCTTCGGACATGACGGCACTCCTTTGACGCGTCACGGGACGAGGGAGGTGTGGTCGTGGAGGGGGCGTGTGTGGTGGGTTCTGAGGTGTCGGCCGGCGCCTGTGGCCGGGAGAGCCGGCGGGCGGCCCAGCTGCCTGCGCCTGTCGGGCGGCGTGAGGGCGGCGCAGGTGCCGTGGGGCCGCCGCGCCGGCCCTCCGCTCAGTCGCGGCCGAAGTCCGCGTCGACGACCTCGGCGAGGTCGCGCGGGGTCGGGTAGGCGAAGACCAGGGAGACCGGGATGTCGTCGCAGCCCAGCGTCTCCTGGAGGCGGCCGGTGACCTGAAAGGCGGCCAGGGAGTCGCCGCCGGCCTCGTAGAAGTCGGTGTCCGCGGTGAGGCCGGGGTGGTCGAGGACGTCGCGGAAGATGTCGACGAGCAGGTCGAGGGTGCTGACGGCGGTGGCGGTGTTCTCGGTCATGGCGTGTCCTTCCGGAGGGTTGTGGTTGCGGTGAGGGTGTGGAGCCGGGCGGTGGTGTTGCCGCCGGAGACGACGGCCACCGCGGCTTCGCGGCGCCGGGCGGCCCGCAGGGCTCCGGCGAGGGCGACGGCGCCGCTGGGTTCGGCGTCGACGCCATGGCTGCGCAGCAGAGCCGCCGCGGCGAGGATCTCGGCCTCGCCGACGGCGACGAGGTCGTCGACCCGGTCGCGGATGATCGGGTAGGTGAAGCGGCCGGGCCGCTGCCCGCGCAGGCCGTCGGCGACGGTCCGGGTCGGCGGCAGCTGGACCGGGTGTCCGGCGGCCAGGGAGCGGGCGTAGCGCGGGGTGAGCGCGGGTTCGACGCCGACGACGCGGACCGGGTGCCCGGCGGCGGCGAGGCAGACGCCGGCCAGGAGGCCTCCGCCGCCGACGGGGACGTAGATTGTGTCGGTGTCGGGGGCGTCGGTGAGGACTTCGGCGCCGACCGTGCCCTGGCCCGCGATCACCAGGGGGTGGTCCGAGGAGGGGACGAGGGCCGCTTTGGTCGTCTCGGCGATCGTCCTGGCACGTTCCTCGCGTTCGGCTACTCCCCCGCCGACCTGGACGACCCGGGCGCCCAGGGCACGGATGACGGCGGCCTTGGCGGGGGCTGCGCCGGCGGCCAGGACGACGGTCAGGTCCAGGCCGAGGGTGCGGGCGATGCGGGCGAGGGCGATGCCGTGGTTGCCGGAGGAACCGGTGACGAGGCGGTCGGCGGCGAGGGCGAGGACGGCGTTGGCGGCGCCACGTGCTTTGAAGGAGCCGCCGGTCTGGAGGTGTTCGGCCTTCAGGAGCAGGCCTGGACCGCAGACGGTGGTCGTCGGGCCGGGCAGCAGGGGCGTGCGCACGGTGTACGGGGCGATGCGGGCGGCGGCGACGGCGAGGCCGGCGGGCCCGTGGACGCCGAGCGCGGAGTGCGGGACGGCGGCCGGCGTGGTCGGACGGACGGCGGTCGTCGGACGGTCCGTGGCGGCCGGGCGGCCCGTCGTGGTCGGTGCGCTCATGCGGTGCTCCCTGCGACCAGGCGTCCGCGGTCCGCCTTGCCCCCACGGGTGGTGGGCAGGGACGTGTGGCGCAGGAAGCGGCGCGGCATCAGGTGCGGGGGCAGGGTGCGGGCCAGGTGTCTGCGCAGGGCGGCGTCCGGCGTCGTGTGGTCGCCGGTGACGTGGGCGGCCAGGTACACGCGGCCCCGGTCGTCGGTGTGCGGGGTGACGACCGCTTGGCTCACGGCGGGGTGGGTGAGCAGCGCGCCCTCCACCTCGGCGGGGTCCACGCGGTAGCCGCGGATCTTGATCTGGCGGTCCCCGCGGCCTTCGTAGCGCAGCCCCTGCGGGGTCCACCGGCCCAGGTCGCCGGTGCGGTACATGCGGGAGCCGGGCGGACCGTAGGGGTCGGGCAGGAACGCGGCCGCCGTGCGGGCCGGGAGCCCTCCGTACCCGCGGGCCAGGCCCGTGCCGCCGATGTAGACCTCGCCCACGGTTCCGTCGGGGACGGGGGTCAGGTCGGGGCCGAGGACGCGGACGGTGGCGCCGGTCCGGGGCAGGCCCACCATGTCGTGGGCCGGGTCGGGGTCCGCCGGGACGTCGTGGCGGGTGGTCGTCATGGTGCACTCGGTCGGCCCGTACTGGTTGAGCAGCCGGCCCGGGACGAGGGACCGGCCGCCCGCGGTGAGGAAGGGGCGCAGGGACTCGCCGCTGGACGCGACGAGGGTGACACCGGCGAGCGGGTCGGGCAGGTCGCGCTGCCCGGCGAGGTGGGTGAGGAAGGAAGGGGTGACGCTGAGCAGGGCGGTGACGCCGTGATCGCGCACCGTGCGGGCGAAATCGGCGGGGCGGAGCAGCCGCGCGCGCTCCACGAGGACGAGGCGGGCCCCGGCCAGCAGGGGTGCGAAGGTGTCACGGATCGAGGCGTCGTAGCCGAGCGGGGCGGTCTGCAGGGCGACGGTGTCCTGGCCGAGCCCGAAGGCGCGGGCGGTGTCGCGGAGGTAGGTGTCGAGGGCCTGGTGTTCGACGAACACGGGACTCGGCTCGCCGGTGCTGCCGGAGGTGTGGCTGACGTAGGCGAGGGCGTGAGGGTCGACGGCCGCCGGAGATGCCGAGGTGCCGGCGGCCGTCGGGTGCCATGCGGCGGCGGCCGTCGCGTTCGGGGCGTGGGCGCCCGTCGCGTCCGAGGGGCCGGTCGCCCTCGCGTGCGGGGCGTCGGGCCCCGGCGCATCCAGTTCGATCACGGGTGTGCCGAGGTCGAGGGCGGCTGCGTGGGCCCTCGTGGTCAGCAGGAGGCGGGCGCCGGCACTGCGGACGAAGGAAGCCAGCCGGTCCCGGGGCTGGGTGACGTCCAGCGTGAGGAAGGCGGCGCCGCAGCGCAGGACGGCCGTCATGGCTGCGACGGCGTCGGGGCCGTGTTCCACGGCGACGGCGCAGACGGTCTCCGGGCGTACCCCGTGGGCGCGCAGCAGCCGGGTCACCTCCCGCGTCCGCCGGTCGAGCTGCCCGTAGGTGACGGACCCGCCCGGGGTGTCCAGGGCGATCCGGTCCGGGTGTCGTTCGGCGTGTTCGGCGAGGTCGTCGGCGAGGGTGCGCATCACCGTTCCCCCTCGGCGGTGACGGTCTGGTCGACGGCGACGAAGCGGAGTTCGGAGGTGTAGCGCCGGCCGTCGGTGTCGGTGAGCCAGGCCTGTTCGGGGGTGGGGAGCATCTCGCTGACCTTCAGCCGGGCGTCCGGGTCGGTACGGGCGAGGCGGCGGGCGGCCTTGGCGAGGATGGTGGTGTAGACGGGGCTGTCGAAGTCGACGTAGAACGGGCGGGGTTCGGCCGGGGAGACGACGAAGACGAAGCGTGGCAGGTCGTGGCGGCGCTGCCAGTGGCGGGCGCGGACGAACCGCGCGGCCTCGGACTTCTCGTCGGCGAAGTCGAGTTCCGCGACGGGAAGTTGCCAGGTCTCGCGGGCCAGGATCATGCGGTCGACGCTGATGCGGGGGGTGTGGTCGCCCTCGGGGCGCAGGGTGAAGCGGTCCATCACGCGCTGGGTGAGGGTGTTGGCGTAGGCGTCGAGGAGGTCGTAGCGGGTGCCGTCGGGGAGCAGGACGGTCAGCCTGCCGTCGACGTCCTCCACCGCGACGTCGGCGCCGAGCGCGGTGCGGGGGCGGTGCGGGTCTCCGGTCTGGTCGACCAGCGCCACGTAGTGGTCCTGGTCTCGGTCGAGACAGGGGCGGCTGCGGGTGGACCACTTCAGCGGCAGTTCCTTGGCGAGCATGGGCAGCAGCCGGGGGCCGGGGAAGTCGCGGGTGGTCTCGGCGATCAGCTCGTCGCGGTCGGGGTGCTGGTGGACGAAGAGGGAGGCGCCCATGGTGTTGAGGGCGCTGTGCATCTCGCCCAGGACCAGTTCCACGTCCCCGCGGGCCAGCGCCGCCTCATCCTCGGCGACGACGAGGACGTCGGGGCTGAAGTAGCGGGCGAGCGACCAGCCGTCGCCGGGCTCCTCGAACTCCTCGCGGACGCGGGCGGCGAGTTCGGCGGTGGTCAGCCGGACGCGGCGGGCGCCGGGCGGGATGCCCAGCAACCGGGCCCACTTGGCGCGCAGTTCGCCCTGGACGGCGTCGATGAGGGCGCCGGCCTCGGGGTGCGGCGAGGGCAGGGTGTGCAGCCACAGGGCGGCGAGGTCGACGGGGCCGTCGGCGGCGAGCCGGTCGTACACGGCGCGCAGCCGGGCACGGATGCCGTCGGCGAAGCGGTTGGTCATCCAGCGGGCGGCGGTCAGGCACAGCTGGAGGGGTTCCAGGTGGGCGAGCAGGCCGGGCCCGGCGGTGGCGGTGGCGGCGCGGCGGGTGTCGGAGTAGACGAGTCCGCGGCAGGGGGCGGTCCGGGCGCCCTTGGCGCGCTGGGCCTCGGCGTCGGTGAGGGTGGCGAAGTCGGCTTCCAGGGCGCCGATGGCGCAGGTCAGCGCTTCGGCGTCGTCGCCCGCGGCGGCGACGGCGTCGCGCCCGCGCTCCAGGACGGCGAGCTTGGCGAGGGCGCGGTCGCGGGCCTCCTCGTCGGGGACCCGTTCCACGATGGCGCGCAGGGCGCGGTCGGGGTGGGTGGCCGCGGGCACCTCCAGGCGCCGGTGGACCCAGCGCCGGCGGACCAAGTCCCGGACCACGGCTTCGGTTTCGTCCTCGGTGAGGTCGCGGGCGGCGGCGATCTCCGGCACCGGGCGGGTTCCGTCGCAGAGCTCCAGGACGGCCGCCTCGCGTTCTGTCATCTGCTGCGCGGGCCGTCCGGGCACGCGCACGGTGAGGCCGTCGGTGCGGACGAGGGAGACGCGGCGCGGCGGGATCCAGCGCATCAGCGCGGGGTCCTCGGCGAGCACCTTGGCCAGGGCGTCGATCGCCCAGCCGGAGAAGTACACGGCGCTCGCGGCGAGGAAGGTGTCTCCGGCGCGGGTGGCGACGGCGTCCGGCGCGGCAAGGTCCCAGCGGCCCCAGCCGACGGGGCCGAAGAAGCCGATGGTGTCGTTCTTCACGCAGAACCGCTGCCAGTAGTGCGCGACGAGCTCCTCGCGCTGTCGGGGCATGCTGCTGCGCTTGTCGGTGTCGGGGTTCCAGCGCAGGAACGGCGCGATGCCGGTACGCAGCACGGCCGGGTTCTGCCAGGCCAGGGCCGCCTGGAAGCGGGGCCGGGCGGCGACCTCCTGGAGGTGGCGGGCGGTGTCCACCGCGGCGGCGGCCAGCTCCTCGGTGAAGCCGTCCCACTCGGGGCCGGTGAGCGGGACGCCGGGTGTGAACTTGTCGGCCGCCTCGGCCAGTCCGGGAGGGGCGAGTCGCAGCACACCGTCGGCCGGGAAGCCCGGACCGCGCAGCGCGAACTGTTCCCACAGCCGCCAGCCTCCGCCCGGCAGCAGGACAGGTGCGTGCTCGTCCGACATCGCGTGCTCCTTCCGGAAAGGGGGTGCGGGGAGGCGACCGGCCCCGGGGCGGACGGTGGTCCGCCCCGGGCTCGCCGGGTTCTCCGGGCTGACAGCACGGTCCCGCGCGGCGGGGGCGGTCCGACAGAGAAGATCCGGCAGCAACACGTGCCGCGGGGTCGGCGTGTTCGTCCCTGACCTCGGTGTGCGGGCCCGGTGCACGCTGTCGGCGTCGGCCGTGTCCTGCGGCCGGCCCCATCACCCGCGGGAGGTTCACCGTGACGCAACCCGACTTCGCGAACGGCGCGGACGCCGAGGAGGTCCGCCCGGACACCGACGAGGAGTACCTCGTGGTGCGCAACGACGAGGAGCAGTACTCGATCTGGCGGGCGGACCGTGAGCTGCCCGCGGGCTGGTACCCGGAAGGGATGCGCGGCGGCCGGCAGACGTGCCTGGACCACATCGGCGTGATCTGGACGGACATGCGTCCGCTGAGCCTGCGCCGGCGGCTGGCCGGGGCAGATGCCTGAGGGGCTCCCGGGCAGGCTCCCGGGACCCTCGGTCCACGACCCGCCGCCAGAGGTCCCGACGCCAGGAGACCGGCCGCCACGGGTCCCGGCGCCGGGCGCCGCACCGCCGGATGCGCTGCTGTCCGGGTCCGGCGCGCCGCCGGTGCTGCCGCAGCGGCTGTGTCCGGCGGTGCTGGACCTGTCGGGACTGCGGGACGGACCCGCCGCGCAGGGCCCACGGGCCCTGCGGGCCCCGGTGGAGCTGTATCTGGCCCGGGTCGGGGAGCAGGACGCGCAGACCCTGCGGCACGCCCGCGAGGTCCTCGACGCGGAGGAGCGGGCCCGTGCCCGCGCCTTCCGGCACGGCCGGGACCGCGACGCCTACGTGGTCGCCCACGCGGCGCTGCGGAGGGTGCTGAGCGTCGTGACGGGGGTGCGGGCCGACGCGCTGGCGCTGACCCGTGAGCCCTGCGCGGGCTGCGGCGGGCCGCACGGGCGGCCGGTGCTGTCCGCGTCGGGGGTGCACTTCTCCCTGTCGCACAGCGGGGGTCTGGTGCTGGTGGCGCTCGCGCCGGCTCCGGTCGGGGTCGACGTGGAGGAGCTGGCCACCGTCAAGGTCATGCTCAGCGCGCAGTCGGCGCTGCACCGGGCCGAGGCGGAGGAGCTGGCGCGGCTGCCCGCTTACGGCAGGCCGGCCGCGTTCACCCGCGCCTGGGTGCGCAAGGAGGCCTACCTCAAGGGTCTGGGCACGGGTCTGGTGCGCAACCCCGCGCTGGACTACCTGGGTACGGGTCCATCGCCCGCGGACCCGGCTCCGGGCTGGGCGGTGCGCGACGTCCTGGTGCCCTCCGGCTATGCGGCCGCGGTGGGACTGCGCACGTGCTGACCGCACACGGCAGCGCGGCGGGGAACGGGCGACTCCGTCCCCCGCCGCGCTGTCGGCGTTTCGTCGGAGTCGTGCAACAAGCACCCAGGCGCCGCGTCCCGAGAGGTCCGGCCCGCACGCCGCCTTCACGAACAGCGCACGCTCTCCACCGAGGCGACCGGGATACGATCACGCCCGTGACAGCGCCCGAACCCACCATCGTCGCCACCTCAGGCGGCTTCCGCCCCGGCCGACGTACGAGGGTGCTCTTCGACGCCCTGGTGCACCACGCGGTCGACCTCTCCGGCGTGCACGGCCGACGGCCGCGCATCCTGCACGTGGGGACGGCGGCGGGGGACGCCGAGATGGTCACGGCACGGGTCTCCGAGGCGGCCCGGGTGGCGGGCTACGACCTCACTCCGCTCCAGCTGTTCCCCATGCCCAACGTCGAGGACGTCGAGACCACGGTGCTCGAGCACGACGTGGTGTGGGTGGGGGGCGGTTCGGTGGCCAACCTGCTCGCCGTGTGGCGGGTCCACGGCCTGGACGCGATCATGCGGCGCGCATGGCGGTCCGGGGTGGTGCTCGCCGGGGTGAGCGCCGGCTCCATCTGCTGGTACCAGGGCGGCACCACCGACTCCTTCGGCCCGGACCTGCGGGCCGTCACCGACGGACTCGCGCTGCTCCCCTACGGCAACGGCGTGCACTACGACTCCGACGAGGGCCGCCGCCCGCTGCTGCACCGGCTGGTCGCCGACGGCACGTTCACCGAGGCCCACTGCACCGACGACGGGGTGGGCCTGGTCTACCGCGGCACCCGACTCATCGAGGCCGTGGCGGAGTTGCCGCGCAAGGCGGCGTACGTGGTGCGGCGGGAGGACGGCCGGGCCGTGGAGGAGCGGATCGAGCCGCGTCTGCTTCCGTCGGCGTGATCCCGGCCCTGTACCGGCCACCGCAGCTCGCACGACCGCGCGGGGCGACGGGTGGCCGGCCCCCGGCGCCCCCGCACCGGGTCCGCGCGTTCCCGTGCCCCGCGTCGTGAGCGCCCTGGTCCCCGACGAGGTTCGGAGACCGGGACCGGACCGGGCTCAGACCAGGCCCTGGCGTACCGCGTGGGCGACCGCGTGGGCACGGTTGCGGGCCTGGAGCCGGGTCATCAGCTCGTAGATGACGTTCTTGACGGTGTGTTCGGAACAGCCGAGGAGCAGCGCGATGTCCGCGTTGCCGTGGCCCTCGGCCATGAGCCGCAGCACGGACGTCTGCCGTGCGGTCAGGGCCGGCGGTCTGCGGCGCGTCGGACCGTCCGCACGGCCTCGGGTGCTCAGCGCTCCGGACAACTCCGGGTAGGGGATGCTCGGATGGGGGTACGCAGCCCGGTGGACGGCCCTGAGCAGGCTCTCCTCGTCCAGATCGGCCATGCCGATGACGACCGCTCCGGCGCGCAGGACCCGTCGCCGGTCCTCGATGGCGACGCTGTCGCAGACGAACAGGACGGGCCCGTGCGGGCGCGGCGCGCGCAACGCCCGGTCCGCGTCGGCGGCGACGATCACGGTGACCGTGGCGCAGAGGGCCGGCTCGTCGGCGGCGGACCGGAGTCCGGCGCGTTCGGCGAGCGCGCGGACCCGTTCCGCGCCCGGCGCCGGCACGACCCGCACCAGGACGGCGGGGGTGGTCGTGACCGTGGTGCCGGAGGACGTCGCGGTGACGGGCGGCTCCGTCAGGGTGGCGGTCACAGCAGGCCCGCCCGGAGCGCGTAGGCGACCGCGTGGGCACGGTTGCGCAGCCGGAAGCGCCGGGTGATGTCGTGCACCACGGTGGTGACGGTGCGGGGCGAGTAGGCGAGCCGCTGGGCGATCTCCGCCGTCTCGTGGCCGTCAGCCACCAGGCGCAGCACCGACCGTTCCCGCTCGGACAGCATGCCCTCGCTCCAGCCGCCGGAGCCGCGCACGGGAGCTTCCGGCTGGTCCAGCAGTTCCTCCAGCAGGCCGGGTGGCAGAGTGCAGTCGTCGCGCGCGGCCGCCAGCACCGCGTGGGCGAGGCGGGAGGCGTCGGCCTCGCGGCGCAGCAACAGGCCCCGGGCGCCGGCGGCAAGGGCATGCAGGACGTCTCCGGAGGCGAGGGTGCCCGCGACCAGGACGACGGCGGGGCGGTGGGGCTGGGTGCGGGTGGCGCGCACCGTGTCCAGCTCGGCGGGACCGAGGCGGTCGACGGTGAGAACGGCGACCCGCGCGTCGGCGGGCTCGCACACGGTCAGTTCGGGCCGGACGAGCAGGGTCGCGCGGATGCCTGCCTCCAGCACCGGGTCGAGTGCGACCACACTGACAGGTACGGGTGCTCCCATCTGCTGCTCCTTGGAAGTTCGTGCGCCCCTTCGGCTGAGCGGGCGGTCTGGCGTGGGGACTTGGAACACCGTGCCGTCCCCGTGACCGCCGGGGCATCGGTAGAGGGACCCCACATTTGCGCGCCGGGTGCGCCCGGGGCGTGGGGGTGGGGCGGGCGGTCGGGCGGGGTGACGGCCCAGCGGAGGCCCAGGGGGGCGCCGACCGGCTCTCCGGGGCCTCCGCTGGGGGACGCGCGCCCTTCCGGGTACCGTTCCCGTGCCCGCACGGCCCCTCGCGCCCGCGGGCCGCGCGTCACGCGCGCCCGTAGGGGGATGCCCTCCCCTGTGCGCTTTGCTCGCGCCGTCCCCCTCTGTCCCCCGCCCGTGGGGAGGGGCCGGGGAGAATATGGGGGACGGTTACCCATGTGGGGGCGCGGGGGGTCTGGGACCTTTTTCTCGTGACCGACACCGCCAGCCTCCCGACCTCCCGGAGCACCGGACTCCCCGCCGCCTGGTGGGCCCCGGCGCTGACCCTGACAGAGCGGCTCGCCGCCCCCGGGCTCCCCGGGCCGGCCGCCGCGACCGGCGCCGCCGGGCCGCTGCCCTGGACGGTCGGCGACGCGGAGGGCTTCGCCCTCCGGCTGGACCGGCTGGGTGTGGACGGCGCCACGGCGGCGGCCCTGGCAGCCGAGCCCGCGGAGCGTCTGGCGGAGCGGGCCGTCGAGCCCGACTGGGCGTCGTACGCGGAGGAGGTGCTGGCCGCGGCGCCCGAAGGGCTGCCGGAGGTCGAGGTCGGCGGCGAGGGTCCCGACGCGTTCGCGCCGGCCGTGCGGCCCCTGGTCGCCGTGGCCACCGCCCGCCTCGCGGACCTGACGGCCGGCGTCCCGGAGGCCGAGGCCACCGTGTGGCGGGACGCGTTCACCCGCCGTCTGACCCACCAGCTGGTCCGGCTCGCCGCCCGCACGCTGACGCAGGAACTGCACCGGGCCCGGCGCTCCCGGTGCCTGGCGGGCGCCGGCCCGCGCGAGCGGTTCGCCTCGTTCGTCGCGGCGGCCGGCACCCGGCGCGGACTGTCGGACCTGTTCACCGCCTACCCGGTCCTGGCACGGATGCTGAGCCGGACCGCGCTGGACGCGACGGAGGCCACGGCCGAACTCGTCGCCCGCTTCCGGTCCGACCGCGCGGACCTGGTCGCCGCTCTCCTCGACGGCCGGACGCCGGGCCGGCTGGTCCGCGTCGACCTCGGCCGCGGCGACGCCCACCAGGGCAACCGGTCGGTGGCGATCCTGCACTTCGCGGACGGGCGCCGCCTCGTCCACAAGCCCCGTCCGCTCGACCAGCACGCCCTACTCGACGACCTGGTCTCCTGGCTCAACGCGAAGGTCCCCGGTCTGGGACTGCGCACCCCGCGCACGCTGCGCCGGGAGTCCCACGGCTGGCTGGAGTTCGTCGAGCACCGCTGGTGCTCCTCGGTGACGGAGACCGACACCTTCTACCGCCGCCAAGGCGCCCTGCTGGCCCTGCTGTACGCGGTGGACGGCGCCGACATGCACTACGAGAACGTCATCGCGTACGGTGACCAGCCGGTCCTGGTGGACGCCGAGACGCTGCTGCACACCGGTCTCGGCCAGGCCCTCACGGCGGGCGCCGACCCGGCGGCGGACGCGCTGGCCGCCTCCGTCCACCGCACCTGCCTGCTCCCGCACCTGCTCATCGGGGAGCACGGCGCGCTGGACATCTCCGCGCTCGGCCGGGACACCGACGGCACTTTCCCCAGCGAGGGTCTGCGCTGGGAGGACAGCGGACTGGACACGATGCGGGCGGTGCGCGGGCCGCTGGCCAGCCCCGCCGCCCAGAACCACCCGTTGCCGCACGGCACTTCTCTCTCCGTCACCGACCACACGGCGGCCCTGCTGGAGGGGTTCCGCGCCGCCTACGCGGCGATCGCCGCCCACCGCGACGAACTGCTCGGCGAGGACGGCCCGTTGACCCGCTGGGGTGACCGTCCGGCCCGGCTCATCGCCCGCGCGACCCGGCTGTACGCCGCCCTCCTTGAGGAGTCCACCCACCCCGCGTTGCTGGGCGACGCCCTGGCCCGGGAAGGGGTGTTCGCGGTGCTGTGGTCGGAGTCCGCGCAGGACCCGGCGCGCGAGCGGCTCACCGAGCACGAGACGGCGGCGCTGTGGCGCGGTGACGTCCCGTTCTTCACCCACCGGCCCACCGGCACGGCCGTGATCGCCGACGCCGGTGCCCGCCTGCCCGGCATCCTGCCGGTGGCCGCCGTGACCGCGGTGCGCGAGAAGATCGGCCGCATGGACGAGGTCGACTGCCTCGACCAGGAGTGGGTCATCTCGGCCACCCTCGCGGTGCGCGTGGCGAGTTCGTCGCTGGACCGCCCCCGGTCCGAGCTCGCACCGGCCCTCGTGCCGCCGGTGGCGCCGGACCCGTCCCGGCTGCTGGCCGCCGCCTGCGGGATCGCCGACGAGATCGCGGCCCGCGCGGTCCGCGGCGGGACCCGCACCAACTGGATCGGTCTGGAGCGGGTGTCGGGCGACCACTGGGCCGTCCTGCCGATGGGGGCGGGCCTGGCCCAGGGCTACTGCGGAGTCGCCCTGTTCCTCGCCCACACCGAGGCGCTCACCGGCTCGGGACGCTACGGCGCGGCGGCCCGCGAGGCGGTGCGTCCGTTGCCGGCCCTGCTCAAGGCGCTCGCCGAGGACCCCCGGCTGAGCGAGGCCGCCGGCCCCGGCGCCTACGACGGACTCGGCGGGATCGTGTACGCCCTGGTCCGGCTGGCGGGGCTCCTCGACGAGGGACTGCGGGCGTGTCTGCCGGACGCGCTCACCGCCCTGGGGCACGCGGCGGCGGCCTGCGCCGACTCCGGTCTGGCACGGGGGCGGGCGGGAGCCCTGGCCGCCTCGGTCGCCGCGTACGAGGCCACCGGTGATCCGGCGGCGCTGCGGCTGGCGGACCAGGTCGCGGACCTGCTGCTGCCGCAGGCGCGTAGGCAGGGCCCGGTCACGCCCGCCGTGGTGGGTTCCGGCCTCCCGTCGTCGGCCGGTTTCGCCGACGGCGCCGACGGCATCGCCTGGGCGCTGCGGCGCTACGCAAGCCGCCGTCCCGAGCGCGCCGCCCGCGCCGAGCGCACGGCCGTCGCCCTGCTGGACTCCGGTGCGCGCCACGGCGATCCGGCGGACCTGTCCTGGTCGCACGGGCTGGCCGGACGGGCCGTCGCCGGGCTGCCGAACCCGGTTGCACCGCCGGACGACGCAAGCCTGTTCGAAGCCTCCGTGCGGCTCGCGGACGCTCCCATCGGTCCCGACCTCAGCCTCGCCCAGGGCGTCCTCGGCCGGCTAGAGGCCCTGACCGTCCTGGCCGGGCAGGGCGACAGCACTGCCCGGTCGGCGCTGCGACGGCACACCGGTCAGGTCCTCGCCCTCGTCGAGGCACAGGGCCACCGCTGCGCCACCCCCGACCACGTCCCGTCCCCCGGTCTGCTGACCGGTCTGGCCGGCATCGGCTACGGGCTGCTCCGCCTGGCCCACCCCGGGACCGTCCCGTCGGTCCTGCTCCTGCACCACCCGGACCACTGACCCGCCCGCACCTCCGTGCCACTGGCTCCACCCGTCACACCCGCACCACCCGCACCCGCGCTCGTCAGCACCACGGCACCTCCCCGGATCCGAACCGCGCGCCCACACGGGACACCAGAAGGGACCACCGTCATGGACCAGCACCTCGCCGCCTCCGACTCCGCCGAGTTCACCGCCGTCGAGTCCGCCGAGACCGCGCACACCGAGCGGGACGTCGTGGGCGGCATCACCCTCTCGGGCCGCAACCGCGCCTGCGCCCGCGCCCGGGTGCTGGCCGGCATGGTCCTCACCAGCGGCATCGTCATCACGCTGAGCAGCCTGGACACCTCGGTCTCCGCCCCCAACTGACCCCGCATCCACCCGCTGTTCCACGTGATGGCGCGGGCTCGCCACGGCGGGCCCGCGCCGCGGCGTTGCCGGACGGCCGCGAGCGGTCGCCGGTCCGCTCGCGCGCACACGCCCGACTCCTTGCCGCACACGTGCGGTCGGCCTCGCACCGGCGCGGCCTGCCCCCGGCCGACTCGGCCGATTATCATCAGCGTTCATGCGTTCCCATGCGCCTTCCCTGGTCGGGCGGGACCTCCACCTCACCCAGCTCGAGCGCTCCCTGGCCGACGCCAGGCAGGGCATGGGCAGCGTCGTCTTCCTGGTCGGCGAGGCCGGGGTCGGCAAGTCCCGGCTCGCGGCGGAGGTGGTGGGCCAGGCAGTGGGTTCCGGGATGCGGGTGCTGCGCGGCCGGAGCAGCACCACCGGTCCCGCCGTGCCGTTCCGGCCGCTCACCGAGGCGCTGATGTCGCTGTTCCGCGGCGGCGATCCCATGGACGACCTCGCGCTCGGCCCCTACCGTCCGGTGCTGGGGCGGCTGATCCCGGACTGGGACACCGGGGAACGCGACGGCACTTCCATGGTCATCCTCGGCGAGGCCGTGCTGCGGCTGCTCATCGCGGCCGGTCGTGGCCAGGGGCAGCTGCTGCTGCTGGAGGACCTGCACGACGCCGACCCCGAGACGCTCGGCGTCCTGGAGTACCTGGTCGACAACCTGACCTACACGCCCGTGCTCCTGGTGGCGACGGTGCGCACCGACATCAGCGACGCGCTGGACCTCGCGCAGTCGGCCCGCCGCCGCGGGGCCGCCACCGTGGTGGAACTGCCGCCGCTGTCCCGGCCGCAGGTGCACGAGGTGGTCGCCGCGCAGCTCGGCGTGGACAGCCCCGGCGACGTCCCCGACGAGGTCTACGACCGACTGTGGGAGGACAGTGCGGGCAGCCCCTACCTCGTCGAGGAACTGCTCCAGTCCATGATCGGCTCGGGCACCCTGGTGCACGGTCCCGGTGGCTGGCGTGCCGTCGGCGATCTGCGCCGTGACGTTTCCTCAACGCTGGCGCGCGGCATCCTGCGCCGGATCGACCGGCTCGGCGCACAGGGGCTGACGCTGATGTCGGCCGCCGCGGTCCTGGGCCGCCGTTTCCCGCTCTCGGTGCTCCAGCGTGTCACCGGGGTCGACGACCGGACCCTGCTCGGCCATCTCCACGCCGGTGTCGCCGCCCGCCTGGTGGTCCCCGACGAACCCGCGCCCGACTGGTACTCCTTCCGCCACTCCCCCACGCTGGAGGCCCTGTTCACGCAGATGACGCCGGGCCGGCGCGCGGAGCTGGCCCGGCGGGGCGCCCAGGCCGTGGAAGAGCTGCACCCGGCACTGGAGGGCGACTGGTGTGCGCTGGCGGCCGGTCTGCGCTGCGAGGCCGGCGACCGGGTCGAGGCGGGACTGCTCTATGCCGACGCCGGCGGCCGCGCCCTGGCCGCGGGTGCCCTGAACTCGGCGGTGACCCTGCTCAGCCGGGCCGAGTCGCTGCTCGCCGAGGGGGGCGATCCGCAGGCGCGGGCCGCCGCCCTGGAGAACCTGCTCCCCGCGCTCGCCGAGGCCGGTGACTTCGCGCGCGCCTTCGACCTGGCCGACGACCTGCACGCGCTCGGCGGAGAAGGGCTGAGCCCCGTCCGGCTGGCGACGCTGCACGCCCGGCTGGCCAAGGTGGCGCACACGGCGGGGCGGTGGAGCGACGGCAACCGGCAGGTGGACCGCGCCCGCGAGGTGCTGACGGGCAGCCCCGACGAGGCCGCCGCGGCGGCCGTGGACGTCACCGCCGCCTACCTCGCCCTGGACACCCCCGGCCCCGACCGGACCCAGCACGCGGAGAAGCTGGCGCGTTCCGCCGCCGACACGGCCGAGCGCCACGGGCTGCCGATCGTCGCCTGCCAGGCCTGGGAACTGCTCGCCACGGTCGCGCGCGAGCGGGATCCGCAGGAGTCGGAGGCCATGCTCGGACAGGCGATGTCGGCAGCCGAGCGGCACCGGCTGCCGTTGCAGCGCATGTACGCGGCGACCCGCATGGGCGGCAACGCCTGGCTGGCCGAGGGCGACACCGGCGGGCTGCTGTCGGCCCGTGAGGAGGCCTTGCGGCTGGGCTCGGTGAACATCGTGCACACCGTCGACGGCATCCTCGTCCTGGACGCCGTGCTGCGCGGCCGGAACGACGTGGCGCGTGCGGCCGCCGCGGAGTGCCTGGCCGTCGTGCGCCGGCTGCGGCTGGCCCCGGCCGTGCGGTACGTGGTGATGGCGCAGGCCACGCTGGAGGCCCACCGCGGTGACCGGCAGGCCATGGAGGCGACGCTGGCGGCGTTCACCGAGTGGGACGGGGCCGGTTCGCAGGAGGAACCGCTCACCAGGGGCCTGGCCGGCGCGTTCTGCGCGCTGCTCGAGGAGAACCGGGAACTGGCCCGCGAGGAGCTGGCGGCGGTGCAGGCCATGGAGGCGGACAACCCCTCCACCTACCATCTCGGCGGCACCCACGGACTGGGGCTCCTGCTGGACGTGCTGGAGGGTGACGCCGACCGGGCCCGGCACGCGGAGATCACGGCGACGGCGATGGCCCGCATGCGCTGGAACCGGCAGTTCGTCCACCTCGCCGAGGCCGTCCTGCTGGGCCGGGAGGGGGCCGGCCCGGACGCGGCGGCCACCGTGGAGCGGGCGCTGGCGGCGGCGGAGCCGTATCCGCTGGCCCAGCACCTGGGGCTGCGGCTGATCGCGGACGCCGCGCACCGGGACGGCTGGGGGGATCCGGTGGGCTGGCTGCGGCGCGCCGAACACCACTTCCACGAGCGGAACATCGCGGCCGTCACCGGTGCCTGCCGGGCGGGACTGCGCCGTCTGGGCGCCCCGGTGCACCAGCACCGCAGCGGCACCAGCGGCATTCCCGAGCAGCTGCGCACGCAAGGGGTGACGGTCCGGGAGTTCGACGTGTTCCGGCTGCTGGCGGAGCGGCTCAGCAACAAGGACATCGCGGATCGGCTGTTCATCTCGCCCCGGACGGCGGAGAAGCACATCGCCAGCCTGATCACCAAGACGGGGGCGGCCGACCGCGCGGACCTGTGCGCGCGGTCGGCCGCCCTGCGCTCGGGCTGAACGGGCCGCGGGCGGGTTCAGCGCATCTCCCGCACCGCCCGGGATCCGAGCACGGCGAGCCCGGTGACCGCGAGGACCGCGGCCACGACCCCGAACAGGGCGAGGTGTCCCGTCCCGGCCAGGGCGCCGCACAGGATCAGCGACAGGGGGGCGGCGGCGTAGCCGAGGACCATGTCGACGGAGACGACGCGGGTGAGGACGTCCTGCGGGATGTTGCGCTGGATCCAGCTCAGTCCGAACACGCCCTGGTAGCCGATGGCGAAGCCCATGGCGAGGACGGTCGCGATGACGACCGGGGTGTTCTGGGCGAGGCCGAGGACGGCCATTCCGGCGCCCAGCCAGCCGGCGAGGCCGGCGACCAGGAGGCCGACGCGGGGCCGTCCGCCGACCGCCCCGCCGACGAGGGTGCCGAGGACCGCGCCACCGGCCAGGGCGCCGTTGAGGACGCCGAGGGTGGCCGAGCCGCCGCGCAGCACCTGGTCGGCGAGGGTGGCGAAGCCGACCGTGAAGGGGCCCGCGTAACAGAAGTTGACCGCGGTGTCGAGGGCGACGATGGTGCGCAGACGCGGGTCGCGCAGAGTGAAGGTGATGCCCTCGCGGATGCGGGCGCCGAGGGAGGGCCCCTTCTCCTCCGGCGCGGCCTTGGGCGTGTCGGGCCGGGGGCGGGTGCGGATGCGGGCGACGCACAGTCCGCACAGCGCGAAGCAGACGGCGTCGACGAGGAAGGCGACCGGCGCCTGGGTGAGGGCGATGACCGTGCCGCCGACGGCGGGGCCGAGGACGGCGGCGGTGCGCGCGCCGGCGCCGAGCAGGGCGTTGGCCGGGGCGAGCAGGTCCTTGTCGACGACCGACGGCAGGATGGAGACGCGGGCGGGCTGGAAGAAGGCGTCGACGGCGCCGAACGCGGCGGCCGCCGCGCACAGCATCCACACGGTGAGCTGCCCGGTGAGTCCGGCGATGCCGACGGCGGCCATCAGGGCGCTGCGGGTCCAGCTGGAGGCCACCATGAGGGTGCGGGTGGACCAGGTGTCGCCGAGGGTGCCGCCGACCAGGGTGAGCAGGGCGCGGGGCACGGCCTGGAAGGCCAGGACGTAGCCCAGGGTGAGGGTGGAGCCGGTCAGGCTCAGGGTGATCCAGGAGAAGGCGACGACGCTGAATCCGTCGCCGAGCAGGGAGAGCGCCTGCCCCGTCCACAGCAGGCGGAAGGAACGGTGCCGGGCGGGCGCCCACAGCCGCGGGCGGTCCGCGGCGAGGGTCGTGGCCATGGGGTGCCTCTCTTCGGGGGACGTGTGCGGTCCGGTCAGTAGGTCAGTAGTGGACGGGCAGGGCGGTGAGGCTGCGGTTGAGCAGGGACGGCTGCCAGGAGAGCCGTGCGGGGTCGGCGAGGGCGAGGCCGGGCCGCTCGGACACGAGCGTGCGCACGGCGCACACGGCGACGAGGCGGGCGAGCGCGGCGCCGATGCAGAAGTGGGCGCCGAAGCCGAAGCCGAGGTGGGTCGCGCCGCTGCGGGTGACGTCGAAGCGGCCCGGGTCGGGGAAGCGGGCGGGGTCGCGGTTGGCGGCGGCGGTGACGAGGAAGATCCGGTCGCCCGCGCGCAGGGTGTGGCCGCCGAGTTCGAGGTCCTTCGCGGCGGTGCGGATGGACATCTTCGACGGCCCGTCCAGGCGCAGGGTCTCCTCCACGGCGCCCTGGGCCAGGTCCGGCTCGGCGCGGACGGCGGCGAGCTGGCCGGGGCGGATGTGCAGGGCCAGGACGGTGTTGGCGATGAGGTTGCTGGTGGTCTCCCCGCCGGCGAAGGCCATCTGGGTGAGCATGCCGACGAACTCCTGCTCGCTGACGGTGTCGCCGACGCGGCCCTCGGCGAGGACCTGGCTGATGAGGTCGTCGCCGGGCTCGGCGCGCCGCCGTTCGACGAGCGCGCCGAGGTAGTCCTCCAGGCTCACCAGCGCCTGGAGGGAGGCCCGGTACTCGCTCTCCTCCTGGGCGGTGCCGAGCACGAGGTCGGCGACGCGGGCGTTCCAGTACCAGAACGAGGGGCCGTCGGTGGGCGGGATGCCGAGCCAGCGGGCGAAGACGAGGGCGGGCAGCGGTTTGGCGACGTCGGCCATGAGGTCGCCGCTGTGGCCGGGAGCGGCTTTGCGGGTGAGGACGGCCCGGGTGACCTTCTCGGTGAAGGCGCTGTAGCGGGCGACGGCGCGGGCGGCGAAGGCCTCCTGGAAGACCTGGCGCAGCCGGCGGTGCTGGGGCGGGTCGTTGAAGACCATCCAGCGGGACAGGATGGAGAAGGCGCGCTCGGCGTCCTCGCGGGCTCCTTGCGGCACGGCGTCCATCAGGGGGCGGACCCGGTCGGCGGAGACGGCGCGGTCGCGCAGGCAGCGCATGACCTCGTCGTAGCCGGTGACGAGCCAGGCGTGGTGGAGCGGGCTCCACTGCACGGGGTCGCTCTCGCGCAGGGTGTCGAGGTGGCCGTAGGGGTCGGCGACCAGGTCGGGGGCGAGGAGGTAGCGCTCGGTGGGGGCGGGGGCGAACGTGGTCATCGGGCTTCTCCGGTCTCCAGGGCGGCGAGCAGGCCGGCGATGCCGGTGACCTGGGGCTCGGCCATCATCGACATGTGGTCGCCCTCGGTGATGTGCAGGGTGAGCCCGTCGCGTGCGGTGGCCCGCCAGCGTTCGACGTAGGTGTCGAAGTCGACGTCGAGGCCGGGCATCGGGACGCCGCGGGGCAGGTTCGCGGCCTCGCTGCCGACCACGAGGTGGAGGTGGCCGGGGTAGGGGCGGACCTCGTAGGCGGCGAGTGCGGCGAGCAGGGAGTGCCAGACCTCGATGGGGGCGCCTTCGACGAGGGCGGCCTCGGCCGGGCTCATGCCGGCGCCGAGGAGGGTGGCGGTGAGTTCGGCGGTGGCGCGGTCGCGCTGCGGGGAGTCGGGCATTTCGCGCAGCCGGTCGCGCTGGCGCTGGGCCTCGCGCAGGTCGCGGGTGACGCCTTCGAGGCGGGCGCGGGCGGCGGGGTTGGGCAGGTAGGGCTCGATGAGGACGAGCGGGGCGACTCGGTGGCCGGACTGGTGCAGCTGGGTGGCCATCTCCAGGGCGATGTTGGCGCCCATGGACCAGCCGAGCAGGGCGTGCGGGCCGGGCGCCGAGCGGTCGGTGATCTCGGCGGCGTAGTTGGCGGCGATGCCGGTCACGGTGCTGGGGTCGACGCCGCCGAGCAGTCCGCGGGCCTGGAAGGCGTGGACGGGACGGCCGGGCGGCAGGGCGCGGGCGAGCGGCACGAACCAGGCGGCGCTGCCGCCGGTGGGGTGCACGCACCACAGGGGTTCGCCGTCGCCCTGGCGCAGCCGCACCTCGGAGGTGACGGTCCGGGGCAGTCCGGCGCCGACTGCGCGGGTGGCGTGGGCGGCGAGGCGGGCGAGGGTGGGGTGTTCGATCAGGTCGCCGACGGTGACGGGCAGTCCGCGTCCCGCGGCCATCAGGGACACGCGGACGGTGGACAGGGAACTGCCGCCGATCCGGAAGAAGTCGTCGTGGACGCCGATCCGGGACAGGCCCAGCACCTCGCGCCAGATCTCGGCGAGGATCCGCTCGGCGGGGGTGGAGGGGGCGACGTACGCGGTCTCGTCCTGGTCGAGTTCGGCGGGCGGCAGGGGCAGCGCACGCCGGTCGGTCTTTCCGCTGCGGTTGACGGGCATCTCGTCGAGGAGGACGAAACGCGAGGGCACCATGTAGGCGGGCAGTGCGGTGCGCAGGGCGCCGCGCAGTTCCTCGGGGGTGTGCCGGCCGGAGTCGTCGGTGACCAGGTAGGCGACGAGGGCGGGTTCGCCGCCGGGCAGGTCGGTGCGGTGCAGGACGACGGCCTGGCGGACGCCGGGCAGTCGCCGCAGGGCGTGCTCGATCTCGCCGAGTTCGATGCGGAAGCCGCGCAGTTTCACCTGCGCGTCGCGGCGGCCGAGCCATTCGACGGTGCCGTCGGGCCGGTAGGCGCCGAGGTCGCCGGTGCGGCACAGCCGCTCGCCGGGGCCGCCGTAGGGGTCGGGGACGTAGGTGGCAGCGGTGAGGCCGGGGCGGCCGAGGTAGCCGCGGCCGACGGCCTGTCCGCCGAGGTGGATCTCGCCGGGGACGCCGACCGGGACGGGCTGGAGGTCGTCGTCGAGGACGTGGACGCGGGTGTTGCGCATCGGGGTGCCGACGGGCGGCCGGCCCTGGCCGGGGGCGAGGTCGGCGGCGACGGACCACACGGTGGTCTCGGTGAGGCCGTACACGTTCTGGAAGCGGCGGCCCCGCGCCCAGCGGTCGGCGAGTTCGGCGGGGCAGGCCTCGCCCGCGACCTGGAGGACGCGCAGGTCGGGGAAGGTGTCCTCGCCGAGGACGGCAAGGGCACTGGGCGGGAGCATGCCGCCGGTGACGCGGGCCTCGCGCAGGGTGCGGGCCAGGTCGGGGCCGGGGCGCAGGTCCTCCTTGGGTGCGGTGACCAGGCGGCCGCCGTTGGCGAGGGCCCAGGTCAGTTCCAGGATGGAGGCGTCGAAGCCGAAGGACGCGAACTGCAGGACCCGGTCCTCGGGGGTGGGGCCGACCAGGTCGCGCTGGCCTTCGAGCATGTTGGACAGGCCGCCGTGCGCGATGGCGACGCCCTTGGGGACGCCGGTGGAGCCGGACGTGTAGATCAGGTAGGCGAAGGTGTCGGCGTCGGGCTCACGGCCCGGCACCGGTCCGACCGGCTCGGCGGGCACGTCCAGGTGGAGGGTGGGGCCGTCGAAGGGGACGGCGCCCTCCAGCGCCCGCTGGGTCAGCAGCACCCGCATACCGCTGTCCTCGGCCATGAACGCGAGCCGGTCGGTGGGGTGTTGGGGGTCCAGGGGGACGAACGCGCCGCCGGAGCGCAGCACGCCGAGCGCGGCGCGTACCCAGTCCGGCCCCCGGTCGACGCAGATGCCGACGACGCTCTCGGGTCCGACGCCGAGCAGCCGCAGGCGGCGGGCGATCTGTTCGGCCTGCTCGTGGAGTTCGGCGTAGGTCAGGGTCTGGCCGCGGTGCTCGACGGCGACCGCGTGCGGGGTGCGGGCGGCCCATACGGCGACGTGCTCGTGGAACAGCAGCGGCGAGGAGGGCAGGTCCGGGCCCGCCGCCCAGCCGAGGACCGTCTCACGGGCGGCGCCGGTGGCGGCGGGCCGGCGGATCCGGGCGTGCGGGTCGGCGGTCATGGCCTCGAGCTGGGCCACGAAGACGTCGGCGACCTGTTCGGCGGTGGCCGGCGCCACGTACGCGGGGTCGGCGTCGAGGGTGAAGGCGTTGACACTGGCGTTGACCAGCAGCGGGAACATCGTGCGGGCGATCTCCAGGGAGTCGTCCCAGGAGTCGTGCGCCAGGCGGTGGAAGTTGACGTAGTTGAAGACGGTGTCGGTCAGGTTCGGTTCGGTGGGCCGCAGTCGGGCGATGCGCACCAGCGGGACCCGGCGGTGCGGCAGCATCTCCTGCTCGGCGCCGAACACGTCCCTCAGGTAGGTGAGCCAGTCGCCGCGCGGGCGGTCCACGCCGAACGGCACGGTGTTCAGGAACAGTCCGCGCATCCGGTCGGCGCCGGGCACCTCGGGGCGGCCGTTGGTGACCAGGCCGATGCTGTGGCCCCGCACGCTGTCGTCGCGGTCGGCGAACAGGCTCATGGTGTGGTGGAAGGCGGCCAGCAGCACGGTGCGGCGCGGCACGCCCGCCTCCTTGGCGAGGCGTCCGATGCGTGTCGCGAGGTGGGCGTAGGAGCGGCGCACCTCGTGCACCGGCGGACCGTCCACGGCGGCCGTGTCGGTGCGCCGGCGCAGGGTGACCGGGCGCAGCGCGGCGAGCCGGTCGCGCCAGTAGGCCAGGGAGTCCTCGTCGGCGAGCGCGGCCCGCTCCAGGGCGACGTACTCGGCGAAGGCCGGGACGCTCGCAGGGCGCGGCGCGGTACGCCGGGTGACCGCCTCGCGGTGCAGGGCCAGCAGGTCGGCGACGAGGGAGGTCAGACTCCAGCCGTCGAGGACGACATGGCAGTCGGTGAGGACCAGGCGCAGGTCGTGGTCGGTGACGTGGTGCAGGTGGATGCGGACGAGGGGGGCGGCGGCGAGGTCGAAGCGGCGGTCGAACTCGGCGTCGACGAACCGGCGCAGCCGCTCGCGCTGCTCCTCGCGGGGCAGTCCGCGCAGGTCGGTGTAGCCGACGGGCAGGTGGGCGGTGCGGTGGACGAGCTGGAGGGGTTCGCGGTGGCCGACGAGGTCGACGGAGGTCCGCAGGATCGGGTGGGCGGCGACGACGGCGTCGACGGCGGACTGGAAGGCGGCGGCGTCGAAGCCCTCGGGGACGGTGATCTTCAGGTCGGTGACGTTGTGGTAGGCGCCGCGCCGGTGGTCGGCGAGCATCTCGTGGAGCATGCCGGCCTGGAGCATGGTGAGCGGGTAGGCGTCGGCGAGGCCGTCGGGCAGCCGGTCCCGGTCGGCGGGGTCGACGAGGGAGAAGGGGGCGACCGGCTCGGGGGCGTCGGCGGCGTCGGTGACCAGTTCGGCGAGGTCGGCGAGGGTGCGGGCGCGGAAGACGTCGGCGACGGAGAAGCCGAGCCCGGCGAGCCGGCCGACGCCGACCAGGCGCAGGGCGAGGATGGAGTCGCCGCCGAGGTCGAAGAAGTTGTCGGTGCGGCCGACCCGCTCCACGCTCAGGACCTGCCCGAACACCTCCGCCAGGGCCTGCTCGGTCGGTCCCTGCGGCGGGACGTGCGCCGAATCCTGGGCGGTGGTGGGGCGCACGGCGGTCAGGGCGGCGC
Source organism: Streptomyces sp. NPDC014764 (assembly GCF_043082785.1). Classification (NCBI taxonomy): domain Bacteria; kingdom Bacillati; phylum Actinomycetota; class Actinomycetes; order Kitasatosporales; family Streptomycetaceae; genus Streptomyces; species Streptomyces sp. NPDC014764. Next base: position 32,046 of record NZ_JBIBXY010000030.1, read on the forward strand.
GGTCCACCTTGCCGTTGGCGGTCAGCGGCAGGTGTTCGTGGCGGACGAACAGGGCGGGGACCATGTACTCGGGCAGCGTCAGCCTCAGTCCCTCACGCAGGGCGGGCGCGTCCAGGGGGCGGCCCTCGGAGGTGACGACGTGGGCGACGAGGCGGGCGGCGCCGCCGTCGCGCCGGGCCACCACGGCGGTGTCCGCGACGCCGGGCAGGGCGCGCAGGGCGGTCTCGATCTCGCCGGGCTCGATCCGGTAGCCGCGGATCTTGACCTGGTGGTCGGCGCGGCCGACGTAGGCGAGCTGTCCGTCGGGCAGGACGCGCACGAGGTCGCCGGTGCGGTACATCCGGGAGCCGGGGGCGCCGAAGGGGTCGTCGAGGAAGCGCTCCGCGGTCAGCTCGGGCCGGTTGCGGTAGCCGCGGGCCACTCCCCCGCCGGCCACGTGGAGTTCGCCGACGGCGCCGTGCGGGACGAGGCGGCCCCAGGCGTCCAGGACGTAGCCGTGGGCGGCGGTGAGCGGGCGGCCGACGGGTGAGCGGACGTCGCCGTGGACGTCGTCCTCGGTGATGGTGCGGATCGTGACGTGGACGGTGGTCTCGGTGATGCCGTACATGTTGACCAGGTCCGGGCGGGGCCCGGGGGCGGTGAACCAGTCGCGGTAGTCGCGCACGTCGAAGGCGTCGCCGCCGAAGACCACCGTCCGCAGGGCGAGGTCGGTGAAGTCGGCCCCGTTCTGGGCGAGATGGGCGCGCAGCCCCTTGAACGCGGCCGGGGTCTGGTTGAGGACGGTGACGCCCTCCTCGCGCAGCACCCGGTGCACGGCGGCCGGGTCGCGCACCTCGTCCCCGGTGAGGACGACGACGCGTCCGCCGGTGGCGAGGGGCGCCCACAGCTCCCACACGGAGAAGTCGAAGGCGGGCGAGTGCATCAGGGTCCACACGTCGTCGGGACCGAAGTCGAAGTGCCGGTCGGCGGCGCCCAGCAGCCAGGCCAGGTTGCCGTGGGTGATCTCGACGCCCTTGGGGCGGCCGGTGGAGCCGGAGGTGTAGATGACGTAGGCGAGGTCGTCGTGGGCGGGGGCGGTGTCCTCCGGCGACGGCGCGGCGCCCGCTCCGGCGGTGTCCTGCGCCGCGGGGTGCGGGTCGTCGGCGTCCCGCTCGGCGGCGCTCAGTTCGAGCAGCCGGGCCGGCAGGCCCTCCACCGCGTCGCGGGTGGCCGCGTCGGTGACGATGAGTTCGATGCCGGAGTCGGTGACGGTGTACTCACGGCGCGCCTTGGGGTGCGTCGGGTCCAGCGGCAGATAGGCGGCTCCGGTCCGCCAGACAGCCAGGAGGGCGACGGCGAGGTCGGGGGTGCGGTCGAGGCAGACGCCGACGAGGGCGCCCGGAGTGACGCCGGCCGTGCGCAGTCGCCGCGCCAACGCGGATGCCTGGGCGTCCAGTTCGGCGTAGGTCAGGCTCCGGCCCGAGCCGGTGACGGCGCGCGCGTGGGGGGTGCGGGCGATGTGTCCGGTGAGCCGGTCGGCGGCGGTGCGCGGCAAGGCGGCGGGCGTGTCGGTCCTTCGGGCGGGGCCGTCCGGGCCGAGCAGGCGGGCGCGTTCGGCGGCGGTGAGGGGGTCGACGGTGCTCAGGGGCGCGTCGGGGCGGGTGCGGAACGCCTCCAGGAAGGCCACGGTGTGCCGGGCCAGCGCGGCGACGGTCTCCTCCTCGAACAGGTCGGGGCGGTAGACGAAGGCGAGTTCGGTGCGCCCGGCGCCCTCGCGCAGGTCGAGGGTGAGGTCGAACTTGGCGGTGGTGAGCCCGATGCGGTACGGCGCGCCCTCGGCCTGCCCGAGGGCCAGGGTGCCTGCGCCGGTCTCGGTGTGCGTGTAGAGCACCTGCACCAGCGGGTTGCGGGCGAGATCGCGTTCGGGGCTGAGGGCCTCGACGACCTTCTCGAAAGGCAGCGACTGGTGGGTGAACGCCTCCAGGACCCGGTCGCGGGTGCGGGCGAGGAGCGTGGCCGGGGTCGGGTCGTCGGAGAAGTCGCCGCGCATCACGAGGGTGTTGACGAAGAACCCGACGAGCTGTTCGGTCTCGGCCCGCTCGCGGTTGGCGACGACGGTGCCCACGGCGATGTCGTGCTGTCCGCTGTGGAAGGCGAGCGCTGCCTGGAAGGCGGCGAGCACGGTCATGTAGGGCGTCGTCCCGGCGGTGCGGCCGAGGGCGGCGAGTGCGTCGGTCAGGGCGGCCGGCAGGGTGACGGTGTGCACGGCGCCGTGGCCGGCGGGCGTGTCGGGGCGCGGACGGTCGGTGGGCAGGTCGAGCGGGGTCAGTCCGGCGAGCCGGGAGGTCCAGTGGTCCAGGGCCCGGCCCTGGTCGGCGGCGCGCTGCCAGAGGGCGTAGTCGGCGTAGTCCAGGGGCAGTTCGGGCAGGTCGGCGTCGCGGCCCTCGCGCCTGGCCCGGTACAGCTCGGCGAGGTCCCGCACGAGGACGTCGAGGGACCAGCCGTCGGAGACGATGTGGTGCATGGCGAGGACGAGGACGTGGTCGTCGTCGGCCGCGCGCACCAGGGTGGCCCGGAAGGCGGGTTCGCGGGCGAGGTCGAAGGGGCGCAGGGCGGCGGCGTGTACGGCGGCGTCCACCTGCCGGGCGGCGGTCTCGCCGACGGGGACGGCGTCCGCCTGGCGGACCGGGTCGGCGTCCGCCTGGCGGACCGGGTCGGCGTCCGCCTCGCGGACCGGGCCGGCCTCCGCTTCTCCTCCCGCGGCCGCGTCGACGACGTCGAGCACGGCGTCGCCGGCCGGCAGGACGCGCTGGTACGGGACGCCCTCGTGCTCGGGGAAGACGACGCGCAGTTGTTCGTGCCGTGCGACGAGGTCGGCGAGGGCGGCGCGCAGGGCCGGCACGTCCAGGGGGCCGCGCAGCCGCCACGCGGCGGGCAGCAGGTAGGTCGCGGCGCCGGGGTCGAGGCGGTCCAGGAAGTACAGGCGTTGCTGGGCCGGGGACAGCGGGGTTCGCTCCGGGCGGGGCCGGACGCGGACGGGGCCGTCGTCGCGGACGGCCGACCGGCCGCGCAGCCGCTGCTCCAGCAGTCGCCGGGCGGCCGGGGAGAGGCCTCCGCCTGCGGGCTGGGGGCCGGGGCGCACGTCGGGCGTGGTCATGAGGGCACTCCGAATCTCAGGGTCAGGGGCAGAGCTGCGGGCCGGGTGGCGAACCGGACGGGCGTCGGCGGGCGGCCGTCCAGGTTCGGCGGCGGAGCTCGGTGGTCAGAGTTCGGCGGTCAGGGACAGGTCGATCTCGTCGTCGCTCATCTGCGAGATCAGCTCCAGCAGACGGCGTTCCACCTCGGCGGCGAGCCGCTCCACCGTGGGGTGTTCGAACAGGTCGCGGACCTGGAAGGGGCAGTCGAAGGCGGTGCGCAGCCGGGAGGCGACCGACACCGCGCGCAGGGAGTGGCCGCCCAGCGCGAAGAAGTCGTCGTGGATGCCGACCCGGGGCAGGTCGAGGACCTCGCACCAGATCTGGGCGACGACGGTCTCGGCCGGCGTCCGCGGCGGCACCAGGGTGGGCGCCTCGCGGGTCTCCGGCTCGGGCAGCGCCTTGGCGTCCAACTTGCCCTGGACGGTCAGCGGCAGGGCGTCGAGCAGGACGAACGCCGAGGGGACGAGGTAGTGGGGCAGCTGGGCCCGGCAGTGGGCGGCCAGGGACTCCTCCAGCAGGCCGTCCCCGGCGACGTAGCCGACCAGCGCGGGTTCACCGTGCAGAGCGCGGACGACGACGGCCGCGCCGCGCACGCCGGGGTGGGCGCGCAGGACGGCCTCGGCCTCGCCGGGTTCGACGCGGAAACCCCGGATCTTGACCTGGTCGTCGTTGCGGCCGAGGAACTCCAGCTCCCCGTTGGGCAGTCGGCGCACCACGTCACCGGTGCGGTAGGCCCGGGCGCCGGGTCGGCCGTGCGGGTCCGGCACGAACCGCTCGGCCGTCAGGGCGGGCCTGCCGAGATAGCCGCGCGCCAGCTCCGGTCCGCCGACGAGGAGTTCGCCGGGCACGCCGTGCGGGGCCAGGTCTCCGCGCGCGTCGACGACGTAGGTGCGCCGGCTGCCCAGCGCCCGTCCGATGGGCACCCGGCCGTCCGGCCGGGCCCGCAGCGTGTGCGCGGTGGCGGAGACGACGGCCTCGGTGGGCCCGTAGGTGTTGACGACCGCGACGCCGGGCAGGTGGGCGAACCAGCGCTCGAGCGGGTCGGCGGGCAGCGCCTCTCCGCCGGTCACCAGCAGCCGCAGGGTGCGCAGCCGGGGCGTGAGGGTGTCCAGGCGGGCAACGACCTCGGCCCAGTACGACGGGGTGAGCTCCATGACGGTGATCCCGGCCTCGGCGACGCGTTCGGCCAGCTCCTCGGGGGCCCAGATCTCATCGGGCCGCACGTGCACGCCTGCTCCGACGCTCAGCGCGGGCAGGATCTGCTCGAGCGAGGCGTCGAAGGAGGTCGAGGCGAAGGTGAGCACCCGGTCCCGGTCGGTCAGCGCGAACAGCTCGCGAGCGGCGGCGACATGGGCGTCCAGGGCGTGGTGTGCGACGCCGACGGCCTTGGGCCTGCCGGTGGAGCCCGAGGTGAAGATGACGTAGGCGAGGTCGTCGGGCCCGGGGGTGTGGCGCGGGCCGTCGGTGCGGGGCGGCGCGTCGTCGAGGTCGACGCGCCGCGCGTCCAGGGCGTCCACGGTGGCGCGGGTGGCCGCGTCGCACAGGACGTGCCGCACCCCTGCCTCCCGGAGCATGTGCTCCAGCCGTCGGGCCGGCAGCCGGGGGTCGAGCGGGACGTAGACGCCGCCCGCCCGCCAGACGGCGAGCATGGCGGTGACTGCTCCGACACCCCGGCTCACGCACACGCCGACCGGATCGGCCGGGGTGACACCCGCGGCCACGAGCGCGGCCGCGATCCCCCCGCTGCGGGCGTCGAGTGCGCGGTAGGTGAGGGTGGTCCCCTCGCAGGCGAGGGCCGTGGCATCCGGTCGTCCCTCCACCGCGAAGGCCGGCGCCGGCGGGGCGTCCTGGCCCGCGGCGGCGAGCAGGTCGCGCCGCTCCTCCGGCGAGAGGAGGGGCGCTTCGTCGACGCGGGTGTGCGGGGCGTCGACGAGGGTTCGCAGGAGGCGTCCGACGTGTTCGGCGAAGCGGACCGCGGTGGCCTCCTCGAACAGGTCGGCCGCGTACTCCACGTTGAGGGCGAACCCGGCGTCCCGGACCACGAAGGTCGCGGTGAGGTCGAACTTGGCCGAACTCCACGGCAGGGCGAGGTCGGTGGCGTCCAGGCCCGGCAGCGCCGGGCCGCGGCCCGCGGAGTCCTGGACGTCGACCATGACTTGGAAGAGCGGGTTGCGGGAGAGGTCGCGTTCGGGCCGCAGCCGTTCCACGACCTTCTCGAACGGCACCTCCTGGTGACCGAAGGCGCCGAGGACGACGTCCCGCACGCGGTCGACGAGACCGGCGAGGGTCGGCCGCCCGGACAGGTCGGTGCGCAGGACGACCGTGTTGACGAAGAAGCCGACCAGCGGCTCCAGTTCGAGCCGGTCGCGGCCCGCGACGGGGGTGCCGACGCAGATGTCGTCCTGTCCGGTCCAGCGGGCGAGCACGGCCTGCGCGGCGGCCAGCAGCACCATGAAGCGGCTGGCTCCGTGCTCCCGCGCCAGGGCCTCGACCCGGCCGACGAGGTCGGGGGGCAGGTCGATCTCGACGGCTCCTCCCCTGCCGGTGAACGCGGCGGGGCGGGGCCGGTCGGTGGGCAGATCGAGCACGGGCGCGCTGTCGAGCGCGGCTTCCCAGTAGGCGAGTTGGGGCTCCATGGCGCCGCTGTCGGCGCGGTCGCGCTGCCAGACGGCGAAGTCGCCGTACTGCACGGGCAGTGGCGGCAGCGCGGCGCTCCCGCCCTGCAGGCGGGCGTGGTAGTGCCGGGCGAGTTCGTCGAGCAGGACGTTCTTGGACCAGCCGTCGGTCACCGCGTGGTGCAGGCTGATCAGGACGACGTGGTCGTCCTCGGCGAGCTCCCACACGCCCGAGCGCAGCAGGGGCGGTCGGGCGAGGTCGAAGCGGCGGGTGGCGAAGGCCGCTGCGCGCGGGCGCAGTCCGGCCATGCGGTCGTGTCCCTCGGCGGCCTCGGGTGCCCGCTCCCAGTGCAGCGGGACGCCGACCGGCGGGCACACCTCCTGGACGGGGCGTCCCTCGCGCTCGATGAGGGCGGTGCGCAGCACCTCATGGCGGGCGACCAGGTCGTCCAGGGCCTGCTGCCAGGCGGTGCGGTCCAGTCCGCCGCGCACCCGCCAGCAGTACCGGAGGAGATAGGACTCGCCGTTGTCGGAGGTGCGGTCCAGGAACCACAGCCGTTCCTGTGCGAAGGACAGCGGCAGGGGCCGGTCGCGGTCGACGGGCGCCACGTCGGCTGCCCCTTGGACCCGGGAGCCGGCCACGACGGGCGCGAAGCCGCGGACGGTGGGGTGTTCGAAGACGGTGCGCAGCTCCACCTCGCGGCCCAGGCGCTGGGCGATCCGGGAGACGGCCATGGTGGCGAGCAGGGAGTGTCCGCCGAGGTCGAAGAAGCTGTCGTCGAGTCCGACCCGGTCCAGGCCGAGGACGTCGGCCCACACCTCGGCGACGACCCGTTCGGTCTCGTCGCGCGGCGCGGCGTAGGCGGGCCCGGAGGCGGCTCGGGTGTGCGCGGGGTCGGGCAGCGCGGAGCGGTCGAGCTTGCCGGAGACGCCGACGGGCAGCGAGTCCAGGACGACGAAGTCCGAGGGGACGGCGTGCTGCGGGAGGTGGCGGGCGCACCAGGCGCGCAGGGCGGCGCGGTCGGGGGCCGGGTCGGCGCCCTCGGCGGGCACGACGTAGCCGATCAGGCTGCGGCCGGTGGCGCGGGCGGGGCGGGCGGCGGCCTGGGCGACCTGAGGGCAGGCCCGCAACACGGTCTCGACTTCGCCGAGTTCGATGCGGAAGCCGCGGATCTTGACCTGGTCGTCGTGGCGCCCGAGGAACTCCAGTTCCCCGCTCGCTGTCCAGCGCACGATGTCGCCGGTGCGGTAGAGGCGTCCGCCGGGCGGGCCGAACGGGTCGGGCACGAAGCGTTCGGCGGTCAGGGCGGGCATCTGGAGGTAGCCACGTGCCACCTCGGCGCCGCCGATGAGGAGTTCGCCTCCGACGCCGACGGGCACGGGTTCGCCGTCGCCGTCGACGACGTACACGCGCCGCTCCCCCAGCGGCCGGCCGATGGGCACGGTGTGGGCGGGCGGGTCGTCGGCGTCGTAGGTCGTGGCGGTGACGGTGGTCTCGGTCGGGCCGTAGGCGTTGCAGACGCGGACGTGGGGGACGGCGGCGCGCCACGCGGCGAGGGTGTCGGGCGGGACGCTCTCGCCGCCGAGGACCAGCAGCCGCAGGCCGCGCAGCCGGGCTGCGAGCCGGCGGTCGAGGGAGAGGGTCAGCTCCGCCCAGTAGGTGGGCGGCACGTTGACGACGGTCAGGCCGTGCCGCTGGACGATCTCGGGGACCTGGGTGGGCAGCCACGGTTCGTCGGGCCGCATGACGACGCGCGCGCCGGTGGTGAGGGCGGGCAGGACCTGGTCGAGGGAGGCGTCGAAGGAGAACGAGGCGAATGCCAGGACGCGGTCGGCGGCGGTGATGCCGAGGCGCTCGCGGGCGGCGGCCACGTGCGAGGCGAGGGCGGCGTGCTCGACGCCGACGGCCTTGGGGCGGCCGGTGGAGCCGGAGGTGAAGATGACGTGGGCCAGCTCCCTCGGATGGGGCCGGTGCCGGGGGCCGTCGGCGTCGGGGGCGACGGCGCCGGTGTCGAGGAGGACGGGGGCGAGACCGTCGGCGTCGGCCGCGGTCGCCGCGTCGGTGAGGACGCAGGCGAGGCGGGCCTGTCGCGCCATGTACCGCAGTCGCTCGGCGGGGAGTTCGGGGTCGAGGGGCACATAGGCGCAGCCGGCGCGCCAGATGCCCTCGATGGCGGCGACCGACCAGGGCCCCCGGCGCAGCAGCACGCCCACGGTGCCGCCGGGTTCGACCCCTGCCTCCCGCAGGGCGGCGGCCAGTCCTCCGGTCATGGCGTCGAGTTCGGCGTAGGTGACGTTCTGGTTCCCGCAGCTCAGCGCGGTCGCCGTGGGGTCGCCGGAGAAAGCGAGGGCGGGCGCCGGGCCGGCGGGGCGGTCGGGGGCGCGGTGCCAGTCGGGGCGGGGCCGGGCGAGGGCGCCCGGTCGCGCGGGGAGCGCGCGGAGCAGCTCCCGCACGGGG
>NZ_JBIBXY010000031.1:0-37459 GCF_043082785.1 Streptomyces sp. NPDC014764
GACTTCCCACGGCTTCGGCCGCGCCACCTCGCACCCCCGGATCATCAGTCCCGGAGTGATCCAACCACCTCGAAGATCATTTCGTTAGGAGTTCTTAGTGCAGTCCTTGTCCCGCCGCCCAGCCCGGAGCGTCCAGGTTGATGGGCGAGTCGCCGACGAACTGGGCGAGCTGTGTTTCCAGCTTGGCGAGTTCGGCGGCGCCCAGACGCACTTCCCAGCGGGCCCGCACCTCGTCGAAGATGGCCGCGCCTTCGGTGATCAGCCCGATCCCGTGATCGGTGATCCGGATGTTTTTGCGGCGGTTGTCGGCGGGGTCGGTCTCGGTGGTGACGTACCCGCGTTCGACGAGCGCGGCGATCGTCTTCGCCGCGGCCTGCTTGGTGACGGCGAGTCTGCGGGCCAAGTCCGAGGCGCTGTCGGCGCCGGCTCGGATGGCCCGGATCGCGTACTCGTGCGACGGCCGGGCGTCGGGGTATCCCCGGTTCGCCAGCTCCCGGACCACTTCGTCCACCATGTTGCGATAGCTGCCCAGGAGTAGCAGGGCGAGATCGGCGCCGGATCGTGAGGACATGTCCGCAGTCTAAATCTTCCCTTGACTTGGACAACCAGGTTGACCATACTGGAGTCAACCTGGTTGTCTATCGTGGGGATCATCGCATGACCAGCTCCTCCGTGAGTGCCTCGCCCGCCGTGGCCGGCGTCACGCACCACACCGCCGAGGTCAACGGCACCACGTTGCACTACGTCTCGGCGGGCGACACCGGCTCCCCGATCCTGCTGGTGCACGGGTGGCCGGAGTCCTGGTGGGCCTTCCGCGACGTCATCCCACTGCTCGCCGCCACCCACCGGGTGTTCGCCGTCGACCTGCGCGGCTTCGGCGACTCCGGCATCGCCGACGACGACCACGACCTGGCCACCATGGCGGAGGACCTGCACCGGCTGGTCGCCCACCTCGGTGTCGGGCCCGTGCACGTGACCTGCCAGGACATCGGGGGCGGGCCGGTCTTCGCGTTCGCGGCCACGCATCCCGGCGACGTCCTCAGCTTCACCGGCGTCGAGACCACCCTTCCGGGCTACGGCTGGGAGATGCTGGCCGACGTGAGGAACGGCGGCTCCTGGCACGTGGGATTCCTGGCTGCCCCGGGGGTTCCGGAGCTGTTCCTGGCCGGCCACGAGCGAACGATGCTCGACTGGGCCGTCTCGGCGATGACGCTGGTGCCGGGCGGGATCACCGGGGCCGACCTCGACGAGTTCGCCCGCACCTACACGCGGCCGGGCGGCTGGCGCGGAACCGAGGGGCTCTACCGTTCCTCCCTGACCGGCGGCGACCGGATGCGGGCACTGGCCGAGTCCCGGCCGCTGACCGTTCCCGTGCTCGCCGTCGACGGCATCAACGCCCCCATGACCGAGCGGACCATGCGCCAGGTCGCCGGCGACGTCACCGCGGTCACGATCCCGGACGTCGGGCATTTCGTCGCACAGGAGGCGCCCGCCGCCTTCACCACCGCGGTCGGCGACTTCGTCGACCGCGTCGACCGGAGCCGCTGAACGGCCGAGTCCCCGCACCGCCCCCCTCAGTGCCCTCTCCGGGCTGCCGCCGACGTGGCCTCGCGCCGGGGCAGCGCCGTTGCCTCCCGGATTCGTGCCGCCGAGGTGGGCAACTCCCGCGCCGATACCGCGTGCCTCGGCCGACCGCGGCCGAGTCAGCGGCGGAATCCTCGCTCCTGGCGGCGTCGGAGGCGCGACACGGACGCCGCCTCCGCCTCCGCGAGCCGCCTTTCCCCGCCCCGGACCCGCACGGCACTGACCGAACTCACCAACGTCAACCTCCTGCAACAACACGCTGCCAGTCGGTACGTCTTCCACGACCTGCTGAGGGTCTACGCCGAGTGCGCGCTCGCAGAGGAACCACGCGAAGCACGCGAGGCCGCCGTGCATCACCTCCTCGACCACTACTTGCGCACGGCGTACGAAGCCGACCCCGCCCTCCTGGCCCTTCCTGCCGATCTGCGGATCCGGTGGGGCCCGGCCGGTACGGTGCCGGGTGAGACGTCGACCGCAGGGGGAGAGCGTGGCCAAGGTCCGAAACCGGAGCGAGGTGCTGGGCTTCGGCGTACCGGTGGCGCTCTTCCTGCCCGGGGTCGCCTACCTCGGGATCACCAACGGCCACCAGTTCATCGCCAACGACTCCTTCGCCTTCATGTACTGCCTGGCCAGCGTCGGCTTCGCGTCGGTCCCGCTCACGGCGTGGCGCCGGGGCGGCGGCCGGTACGCCGCCCCGGGCTTCGTACGCTCCGCGTGGTTCCCGTGGCTGTTTGAGGCTCGCTGCGCGGTGGGCGGGTGAGGTGGCGGACCATAGGAGTGACCATCATCCAGGTGGAGGAGCGGAAGAGCTGATCGTGGGCGGGGTGGTCGTCGCGTTTGTGGCGGAGATGACCACGCTCTGCCAGGGCATGCCGCGCATGACGACGGCCAGGTGCCGCTTACGGCCGTTGATTTTCTTTCCGCTGTATGAGGTGCCTCTGCCGGGAGTTGATCCGCCCCAGCCAACAACAGCCCTGTAGGACGGGCGCATTCGGGGCTAGTCAAATAGGTCACGTGAGACATGCTGCTTCGTGGCGCTGGTACAGCATTCGATTCGAAGGGAACCTGTCTTGCCGAAAACCATTGTCATCACTGGTGCGAGCGATGGAACCGGCGCCGCCGCGGCACGCCAACTGGTAGATGATGGACACCATGTGGTCGTCGTGGGCAGGTCCGAGGCCAAAACCAAGGCGGTCGCGGATGAGCTCGGCGTGCACTGTTTCGTCGCCGACTTCGCCCACTTGAGCCAGGTGCACACCTTGGCCGCACAACTCGCCGATCATTGCCCGCGCATCGACGTACTGGTCAACAACGCCGGGGCGATCCTCGGGGACCGCCATGTCACAGTAGACGGCTTTGAGGAGACGTTCCAGGTCAACTATCTCGCGCCGTTCCTGCTGACCAACCTGCTGCTGGATACCCTGCTGGCTTCCCAGGCCCTCGTCGTGCAGACATCAAGCAACGCCGCGCGACTGTCAGCACGCGTCGACCTAGACGATCTTGACAATGCGCGGAACTACTCACCCGTACGCGCCTACGGCAACGCCAAGCTGGAACTCATACTCTTCACCCGGGAACTGCATGACCGATACCACGGGCAGGGCCTGTCCGCGGTGGCCTTCCATCCCGGTGGTGTCTCGTCGAACTTCGCCAGGACCAGCCGAAGCCTCGTGGGCTCACTTTTCCGGACGCCTGTGCCTCGCTTGTTTTTCCAGTCCCCGCAGAAGGCGGCACGGCAACTGCTGCGGTTCGTCGCCCCCGCACCCGAGGACAGCATCGTGTCCGGTGCGTATTACGAGAACGGCAAACCACGCACGATCAAGACACCTCCCATCGGACCGCAACTGTGGGAGGCCACCACAACGTTGCTCGACCTCAACAAGGGGTAGCGAGCCAGGGCAGTTGCAAGTTCCGGGTTCGTACGACTGGTCGGGTAGCGACCAGTTGGGGTGCATAGCAGAGCAGGCACGGGTTTCGTGATCATTGTGGTGTCTGAAGCCCAACGATCACGAGGTGGCCCGTGCCTGCTGCCATATCTTCTCCCATCCCTGCCGTGCTGGTGAAGCTGGGGCCGCTGGACGCTGACCGGGTTGCTGATCTGCACCCCTACCTTGACTCGGTGCCCGACCCCCGCTCGCGGCGGGGCCGGTGGTACTCGCTGACGGCGATCTTGCTGGTGTGCGCCTGCGCGGTCGTCTCGGGCGCGAAGAGCATCGACGAACTTGCCGAGTGGGGCGAGCGAGCCCCGAACACGCTGCTGACGGTCATCGGTATCCGCCGCCATCCCCTAAGGTGGCGGCGCACTCCGGCGCCGACCACGATCGGGCGGGTGCTGGGGGCCATCGACGGTGAAGCCCTGGACCGGGCTGTGGGTGCCTACCTGGCCGACCGGCACCGCGCTGCCACCGAGCCCGCCGTGACAACGTCTGCGTCCGGGCGGCGGCGCGTCATTGCCGTCGACGGCAAAGCACTCAAGGGCTCAGCCCGTCTCACCTCGGCGCGACGGCATCTGCCCTCCGCGGTCACCCACGGCTGCGTCGTGACCCTCGCCCAGGTGGAGGTCGGCGCGAAGACGAACGAAACCACGCACTTCCGGCCGCTGCTGGCGCCGCTGGACCTGGCCGACGCTGTCGTCACCTTCGACGCGCTGCATTCGGTCAAGGCGAACGTCTCCTGGCTGGTCGAGGCCAAGAAGGCCCACTACATCGCCGTGATCAAGACCAACCAGCCGACCGCTCACAGCCAGCTCGCGGCCCTGCCATGGCGGGACATTCCCGTTCCAGCAAACCGCCTCCGCCTCCGGGCACGGCAGGCGGGAGTCCCGCTCGATCAAGACCTGCGCCATCGCGGACCAACTCGGCGGGATCTCCTTTCCTCACGCCCGCCTGGCCATCCGTGTCCACCGCCGGCGAAAGCCCACCGGCGAACGCGAGACCCGCGAGAGCGTCTACGCCGTCACCAGCCTTGACGCCCACCAGACCGGCCCGGCCGATCTGGCCGCCGCGATCCGCGGGCACTGGGGAGTGGAGAACTCCTCGCACCACATCAGGGACGTCACCTTCGCCGAGGACGCCTCCACCGTTCACACCGGGACCGCACCTCGCGCCATGGCAACCTTCCGCAACCTTGCCATCGGCGTGCTGAAGACCCTCGGAGCCGAGAACATCGCCAAGACCACCCGGGCGATCCGCGATGAACCCGGACGAGCACTCACCATCCTGGGCATCACCAACAATCCGGACCCCCACGGAACTTGATCAAGCCCTGGTAGCGAGCCGTATATCTGGCGCGGAGGACTGGTCAGGTGCAACGCCCCCCGTCGTGCGCGGTAGGCGGTGAGGCGTCGAGAATCGCGATGGGGCTCGGCATTCACATCGGTCGTGCCGCGGCCAGGTCCGCGGCCCGCTGAGGGGACAACAGTCCGGCGATGGCCTGGGCGGTGTCGCTGGTGTGTTCGCGGCGGCCAAGGTGGCGGGCCAGGCCCGTCAGTTCTTCAGGTGGGCGATGCCGTGTCCGACCCGGATGCGGCGTGAAAAGTGCGCCTCGCGCTGTCGTTCGTGCATCTCCTCATACCAGTCGGGGGCGTTCTTCTTGAATTTGCGGTGCGACCGCGGGCCGTCGGCCAGGAGCGTGACCAGCCCTGACTGGCGGGCGGGGGTGATGTCCGCGCAGCTGCCGGGCCTGGTCGGGCTGCAGAACAACACGCGGCCGTCCCCGTCCGCGACGACCATGGTCTTGACCGCGTTCTGCTTGCTCTTGCCGGAGACGGACCTGTCCCGGTCCTTGCGCTCGGCTGCCAGGCGCAAGGACCGGTATCTCGGTGCCGTCGATGATCCCGGGCTTCCCGTCGACACCGGCTGACCTCAGGCGGTCAACTGCCGCAGCAGGTCGGACGAGTCGTGCAGTGCCGTCATCTGTACGAAGCGACCGTCGCTGACCTTGTAGATGGCGTACTCGGTGATCTCGAAGGAGGCGCCGGAGGGAGGAACGCCGAGCCACTCCTTCACAGGGGTACCGGTGTTGACCGCGCGCACGGCGATCCGGTCCCGGTCGAACAGCAGCTCCTTGACCTCCCAGTGGAGGTCCGGAACGGCATCGACGTCGTGCTTCTGGACCGCGATGACGTCGTCGCGGACACCCGGTTCGCCGTTCAGCATGACGTTGTCGGCGATGAACTCGTCCATCCCGTCGAACTCGTGGGCGTTGAGCGCCGCAACGTAGCGCAGGTACCAGTCCTTGAGGGCGGTGTCAGACATGAGTATCTCCTTCTGGGTGTTCGATCCCTGTGTGGGGACCGAGGGAGCGGCGAGGAGGGATGTCCCACTCGACTCGCCGCTCGCGTCAGGGGGGTGCGAAGTGATGGACCGGCGCCCTCCCGTACCCGCCGCGTGAGCCTGGCCTCATCTCATCCGTGAGTCGCCCAAAGAACGGGGTGTCAGGGGTGTGCCGGCTGCTTGTCCGGGAGGGAGTGCCGCCGGAAGGCCCGGTCCTTGAGCGGGGCGCGTTGGCTGGTGGAGTGCCGGTGCCTAGGTGGGCAGCGGCCGGCGGCACGGGTCCGGCCGTCCGTTGCGCTTTACCAGCCGAGGGGGCCGTAGCGGTCGATGATCCGGCCGGTTCCGGCGCCGGGGTCCTCGATGGCCAGCGTCACGATGGCGTCGGTTCCCTCGGTCACGGTCTGGATGCCGGTGTGGCCGTTGAGGTCGGTCGCGGTGTAGCCGGGATCGGCGGCGTTGAACCGGACGTCGCTGAAAGCTTTCGCGTACTGCGTGGTCAGCATCGTGACGGCGGCCTTGGAGGCCGCGTAGGCGGGGGCGATCACCTTCGACTCGACACGCTCGGGGTCGCGGGTGAGTGCGACGGACCCCAGGCCGCTGGTGACGTTGACGACGGCCGGAGCGTCGGAGGCGCGCAGGAGCGGCAGGAAGGCCGTTGTGACCCGCACGATGCCGGCCGCGTTGGTGTCGAGCACCCGTGCTGCCTCCGCGCCGGTCAGTTCCTCGGCGGACACGACGCCGCCGGTGATGCCGGCGTTGTTGATCAGGACGTCGACCCGGCCCTCGTGGGCCGAGACATCGGCGGCCGCGGCCGCGACCGAGGCGTCGTCGGTGACATCGATCCGCACGAAGCGGGCGCCGAGCTCGGCCGCCGCACGACGTCCGCGGTCGACGTCGCGGGCGCCGAGGAGCACGGTGTGGCCGAGTTCGGTGAGGCGGCGGGCGGTCTCGAAACCGAGGCCCTTGTTGGCACCGGTGATGAACGTGGTCTTGGGCATGCCCCAAACCATGACCGAGTCTGCCGCCAGCAGCCAGGGAACGGTTTTCGGTAGGAACAGCAGTACTACCTCCGCGAGCACCGGATGGGCGTGCGGTTACCTACGATTCAGGGGTGACCAAGGAACATGTCGTGGACAATCAGCTGGGAGCGACGCTTCGGGCCTGGCGGGACCGGCTCTCGCCGGAGACCGTCGGAGTGCCGGTGGACAGGGCGCGTCGGTCGCCGGGCCTGCGGCGTGAGGAGCTGGCCGAGCTGGCCGGTCTCTCCGTCGACTACCTGGTGCGTCTCGAGCAGGGCCGGGCCGTCAGCCCCTCCGAGCAGATCGTCGGCTCGCTGTCCCGTGCGCTGCGGCTCTCCGAGGACGAGCGAGATCACCTCCACCGTCTCGCCGGGATCCGGCCGCCACAGGACGAACAGGTCGTCTACGACATTCCGCCGAGCATGCGCAGGCTGCTGACCCTGCTCGACTCCACTCCGGTCGCGGTCTTCGCCGCGGACTGGCAGCTGGTCTGGTGGAACCCCAGGTGGGCGGCGCTGTTCGGCGACCCCCTGCGGATCGGGGCCGAGGAACGCAATCTGGTGCGGCTGCGCTTCCCGGTCGCCTCGGACCGCGGCCGTCTGACGAGCTGGCCGGTGACACCGGTCAACGCCGAGGCCGCCGACCGGGCCCTCGTGGCCGACCTGCGCCGGGCCGCGGCCCGGTTCCCCGACGATCCGCGCGTGACCGAGCTGGTGGCCAGCAGGGTCTCCGGCAACCCCCGGTTCGCCGCATTCTGGGCCGACGCCGCAGTGGGCCGGCACGCCGAGGACCGCAAGACCGTCCGGCATCCCGACATCGGAGAGGTGAGCGTGGACTGTGACGTGCTGACGGACGGGGACACCGATCTCAAGGTCGTCGCCTACACGGCGGTCCCGGGCAGCGAGGACGAGTCCAAGCTGCAGCTCGCCGGCATCATCTCGCCTCCCAGGAGCATCGCGTGAGCACGATCGGCATCATCGGGGCGGGTGAGGTGGGCAGCCAGCTCGCCCGGGCAGCCGTGACCCACGGATATCAGGTGGTCATCGCCAATTCACGAGGACCCGAGACACTGACACATCTCGTCGACGAACTCGGCCCCTCGGCCCGTGCCGCGACAGCGTCCGAAGCCGCCGAAGCGGGCGACTTCGTGATCATCGCCGTCCCCCTCAAACTGGTCAACGACATGCCCGCGGAGCAGCTGGCCGGCAAGATCGTGCTCGACACCAACAACTACATGCCCTGGCGTGACGGCCACTTCGAGGCCGTCGACTCGGGGGAAAAGACCGTGCACGAGCTGCGGCAGGAGCAGCTGCCCGCATCCAAGGTCGCCAAGGCGTTCACCCACATCCAGGCCCCGCGCCTCTTCCTCTCCGCCACTCCTGCGGGCACTCCTGGCCGGCACGCGCTCTCGGTCTCCAGTGACCACCCCGAGGCGGTGGAACTCGTCACACGCCTGTACGACGAGTTCGGATTCGACACCGTCGACAACAGCCCGCTCAGCGAGTCCTGGCGAAGCGGCCCGGGCCAGCCCGCCTGGCAGTCGCACGCCTACCAGACGCGCGAGCAACTCGCCGCCAACCTGGCCGCCGCCCGCCGGATCAGGTACCCCGTCCGGGGCTGAGCCGTGTGTTCTCAGGGTCTCCTCGTACATGCTGCCCACCATTGAGACACTTTCCGGCCATATGCTTGGCTGATTATTCGACTGCTTCGCCCGGCGAGGGAGGAGCACAGTGGATGCCAGACAGGCAGGTTCAGTGACGGACGTGGGCTTCGAACCGACCCGGCTGGTCGGCCGGGACCGCGAGTTGGCCGAACTCGCGATGTTCCTGGACAAGGCTGTGACGGACGGAGCCACCGTCCTTCTCACCGGTGAGCCTGGTGTGGGAAAGACGGCGCTCCTCGACGCGACCGCCGAGCTGGCGGTCGCGAAGGGAGTCCGAGTCATCCGCGGGAGCGGTGTCGAGTACGAGACGGACATCAGCTTCGCAGCGCTCCATCAGCTCGTGGCCGCGCTGCCGGACGAACTGGGTCGTCTGCCGCGTCCCATGCGCGAGGCCCTCGAGGTCGCCCTCGGTCTCGGCGCCGGCCTCGCACCGAGCCGGATCACCGTCCTGAACGCGGCACTGTCCCTGTTCGACGAGGCCGCGGCAGAGCAGCCGCTGCTCCTCGTGGTCGACGATCTCCATGTCGTCGACCAGGCGAGCCGGGCCGCGGTGGGATTCGTCGCCAGGAGACTGGCGGGCCGCCGCATCGGTCTGCTCGGGGCCCAACGGCCGGAGTCCGGTGAGCTCTTCCCGTCCACCGGCCTGACGGAGATCGAGGTCTCGCCGCTCAACGACGCGGACGCACTGCGCCTGCTGACCCGGCACTTTGCCCACCTCCCCCCTCGAGTCCGGTCGTCCGTGGCACGAGACGCGCAGGGAAATCCCCTCGCTGTGCTCGAGTTCGCCGGATCCATCCATGTGTCCGGCGACCGGACCAGCAACGAGGCGAGGTGGCCGAGCGGCCCGGGACGAGACGTCCGTGCTCTGTACGGCGCCCGCGTCGAACGGCTGCCGCCCAGAACGCGCGACCTGTTGCTACTCGCGGCTCTCGAGGGCTCCGGCGACATCGGTGTCCTCCAGGCGGCCGGCGGGCCGGGCGGGCTCGGAGAGCTCTCTCCGGCGGAGCGCGACCACCTGATCATGGTCACGGAAGACGGCCGCGCCGTGCGCTTCCGGCATCCGCTGGTCAGGTCCGCGGTGGTCGACGGCTCCACCGGCGAGCAGCGACGCGGCGCCCACCGCCGACTGGCCGACGCGCTGGCCGACCAGCCCGAGCGCCGCGGTGACCACCTCGCGAGAGCCACGACGGTGCCCGACGAGGCGGTCGCCGCGGTGATCGAGTCGGCGGCCGTGGCCGGCCTGCGGCGCGGCGACGCCGACGGCGCGGTCGCGAGGCTGCGGCACGCGGCCGAGCTGAGCCCCGGCCGGGCGGACCGCAGACGCCGCCTGTCCCAGGCCGCGTACATCGCTGCCTGGGTCTCGGGCCATCTGGACCTCTCTCACGAGATCATGCGCGAGGTGCAGGGCGGCCCCGCGGCCCGGTCGCTCTCATCGGCTACGACCGCCGGCTTCCTGGCACTCGTGACGGAGGGCGACGTCGACACGGCCCACGCGCTCCTGAGGGAGGCGATCGAGCAGGCTCCGGCCCCGTCCGCCCTGCCACCGCAGGAGCTGGAGAACGCGCTGTTCATCCTCACGCTCACCAGCGTGTTCTCGGGCCGGGAGGAGCACTGGCGACCTCTCCTGGACGTGCTCGACCAGCTTCCCGAAACATCGCCGTCCGCCGCGGCGTCACTGGGGCGCATCCACCACGACCTCGGCTCCGTCACCGACGAAACGCTGCGCCGCCTGGACGAGGAGATCCTGCGGCTGAAGGGCCAAAGTGACACCGACGTGGTCATCCGCACCGCCCTGATCGCCTCGTACCTCGACCGGCTCCCGGACTGTCGCGAGGCCGTGTTGCGGGTCATACGCGACGGCGGCGCCGTGGGATCGAGCATGCCGGCCCTGATCTTCGTCGCCATCGACCACATGTACGCCAGCCGGTGGCAGGCGTCGGCCGATGCCGCGGCCGAACTCATAGCACTGTGCGAAGAGATGGGATACCAGGCGTTCGCTCAAGTGGGGCATTACTTCGCCGCGATGGCCGCGGCCCAGCGCGGCGACCTCGACGTGTGTCAGGAGCACTGCCGGAGCATCTGGGAGTGGTCGGGACCCAGGGACCTGCGGCGCCTGGTGAACCACGCCCACCAGGCGGCGGCCCGGGCGGCCGTCGGCGCCGCAGACTTCGAGACGGCCTACCGGCACGCCACGGTGATCTGTACCCCCGGTGTGCTGCCGCCCTTCAACCCCGATGCGGTGTTGTCCGCACCGGACCTCGTCGAAGCAGCCCTGCGGTCCGGACGGCACACGGAAGCACGACGGCACGCCGAAGCGATACGCGACGCCGGCATCGGCCACCTGTCGTCACGATTCGCCCTGACGGTGGCCACGGTCATGGCGATGACAGCGGCTCCCGAGGACATGGCCCGGTCCTTCGAGGAGGCCCTCGGCCTTCCGGGCGCCGGACAATGGCCTTTCGAGGTCGGCCGTGTTCATCTTGCCTACGGCGAGGCGCTGCGCCGTCAAAGACTCAACCGGGAGGCCCGGACTCAGTTGACCGCCGCCCGCAGGCACTTCGAGGAGCTCGGGGCCCGCCCGTGGGAGGCTCGGGCGGCGGCGGAACTGAGGGCCACCGGAATGACACGGACCGTCCGGGGCAGGGTGGGGGAAGCCCTCACCCCGCAGGAGCTGGAGGTCGCCGGGCTGGCGGCGAAAGGGCTGTCGAACCCGCAGATCGCGTCGCGGCTGTTCCTGTCGGCGCGGACGGTGTCGTCCCATCTTTACCGCGTGTTCCCGAAACTGGGTATCACCTCGCGCGCCGAACTTCGCGACGCTCTGGGCTCGTTGCCGCTCGAGCCGCCGGCCGGGCTGTAGTACTGCGACGGCACTGACGTAAGCAATCCGTCGGCCTGATGTCAGTCAGTTGACGGAAGCTGTCAGTACGGTGGCTGAGCCATTCTCGTGGAGACATCGAATCCGCCCGGCACTCGGACGGAACCACGAGGAGGAAGCCATGCCGTTCGTCACCACCAGCGATGGAACCGCCATTTTCTACAAGGACTGGGGCACCGGCCGGCCGGTGATGTTCCACCACGGCTGGCCACTGAGCTCGGACGACTGGGACGCCCAGCTGCTGTTCCTCGTCCAGCGGGGCTACCGAGTCATCGCCCACGACCGCCGCGGTCACGGGCGCTCCGCCCAGGTCGGCCACGGGCACGACATGGACCACTACGCGGCGGACGCCGCCGCCGTGGTGGATCACCTCGGTCTGCGTGACGTCGTCCACGTCGGCCACTCCACCGGCGGAGGAGAGGTCGTCCGGTACGTAGCCAGGCACGGCGCCGGCCGGGTCGCCAAGGCCGTCCTCATCGCAGCGGTCCCGCCGCTCATGGTCCAGACCGCATCGAACCCGGGAGGGCTGCCGGTCGAGGTCTTCGACGGCTTCCGCGAGGCTGTGGCCACCAACCGCTCCCAGTTCTACCTAGACATCGCCTCCGGGCCGTTCTACGGGTTCAACCGCCCGGGCGCGGACGTGTCCCAGGGTGTCATCCGGAACTGGTGGCGCCAGGGGATGACCGGTGGCGCGCAGGCGCACCTCGAGGGGATCAAGGCGTTCTCGGAGACCGACTTCACCGAGGACCTCCGGGCACTCGACGTACCCACGCTCATCATGCACGGCGACGACGATCAGATCGTCCCGATCGCCGCCTCTGCAGAACTGGCGGTCACTCTGGTCAAGAACGCGAATCTGAAGGTCTACCCGGGACTGTCGCACGGCATGGCCACCGTGAACGCCGAGACCGTCAACGCCGACCTCCTCGCTTTCATCGAAAGCTGACACCGGCCCGGTCCCGGCAGACAGTTCACCGGGACCGCAGGACAACCAGCCGTACCAACACGAGCCGGGCCCGAAAGGGTTCCGAGAACCGCTGACCGGGAGCCCGGTCGAGGAGAGCGCCGGGGCAGGGGGGCGCAATCACCGCTCTCGGGCCCCACACGCCCCACCCTCACGGTGACCGACCGTGCCGGCGCGCTCACCTGGTGGCACACCCCGCCCACCGCTCCCCCGCATTCCCACGGGGCAGCCCCACGAAGAGATACCGCTCGTTCCCGCCCCGGTTTCGGGGCACCACGGAAAAGGAAAAAATCATGTCCAGCACCAACCTGCGTGACTTCTACCAGAGCTACGTCGACGCGCTCAACGCACGCGAGTTCGACCGCATGGAGGAATTCGTCCACGAATCGATCATCATGCACAGCGAGCCGAGTTCCCGTGCGGCGCTCATCGCCCAGCTGCACAGCATCGTCGACGCGGTGCCCGACTTCCACTGGGAGGTGCAGGAGCTCGCCATCAACGGCGACAGCATCGCCGTCCGTGCGATCAACACCGGTACACCCGCCAAGGAATGGCTCGGCGCGGCTCCCACCGGCAAGTCGATCGAGATCGTCGAGTACGCCATCTACCGGGTCCGTGACGGGAAGTTCCTGCACATGTCGGCCGTCCATGACGCCGAGACCATGCAGCAGCAACTCGCAGGCTGACCCGACCGGCCTGGCCACCCGCCAAGAGCCGGGGCAGAGCAAGCGGGGGCCCCGCCCGGAAGGGCGGGACACCCCCACTCTGCTCCGCCCCACACGGCCGGCTCCAGACCTGAACCGCTCCCAGCCGATACACCGTCCGCAAGGGCGAAGAAGGCAAACATCCGCAGCCACGGCGGGAAACCCCAGCGGCAGCGCACGCTATACGATGCCGTTGTCGAAGAGGCAACGGACCCGCGTCGATCATCTGCCGGTGGCAGTAGCCCTCAGCCGCCCGCCCCGGCCCGCCAGTCACCCCTGTACCAGAAGCGGCCAGTGACGTGAGTGCGTCGGGATCAGCTTGGTCAGGCACGCCGTGCCAGGGCAAAGCCGTGCCTGCGCGACCAAGTTACGGTGAGCCCGATCTGCGACAGCCGCACGTGGTTCGCCAATTGCGTAAAGCCGCGGCGCCTTCTGTGCGTCGTGCCGCATCGACGGCCCAGAACCAAGGAGGAACACCGGCATGACGGAACCACGCACCATCGTGATCACCGGCGCGAGCTCGGGCATCGGGCTGGCCGCCGCGGAACATCTCGCCGCCCGGGGCGACCGACTCGTCCTGGTGGGCCGCGACGAACACCGGCTGGCGGCCGCCGTCGACCGGGTCAGCGCCGCCGGAAGCGACGTCGAGCCGGCGTACTTCCAGGCCGACTTCGAGCGGCTGGCCGACGTCCGAGCGCTCGCGAACCACCTGCTGACCGCATACCCCAGAATTGACGTACTGGCGAACAACGCCGGCACGGCCACGAAAGTCTACCGACGCACAGCGGACGGCCACGAAGCCACCATCCAGGTCAACCACCTGGCCCCCTTCCTGCTCAGCAAACTGCTGCGCGAAAGGTTGCGCGGGGGCAGGATCGTGAACACCGCCGTGCGCCCCGCGCCCAATGTGCGGTTCGATCCCGAACGACTGAGTCACAACGGGCAGGGTTACAGCGCTTTCGCCGTCTACCAGAGCTCCAAGGCAGCCAACGTGCTCTTCGCGATGGAGGCCGCGCAACGCTGGCCCGACATTCTGAGCCTCAGCTTGCACCCCGGTGTGGCCAGGACCGACATCAACCGCGATACATCACTGCGCCTCTTCTTCCGTTACGCGCCGTTCCTGATCAGCCCGGAAAAGTCAGCCCGGCGCTTGGTACGACTCGCGGTGACACCGGCCGAGGAACTGACCAGCGGAGCCCTCTACGGCCCCCGTCATGCCATCCGTCCGAAACCGGATATTTTCAACGCGGACTACGCAGCACGTCTATGGGCGACCTCCGATGCCGCCCTCGCCGAACCGGCGACGTAGCGCTGTTCTTCGACGAGAGAACTGCTGGCCTTCGAAGTGTGGTGTCGGAGGGCTGACGGCCCGTGATCCCTGCGGTATGCCGAGTACATGAGGTATGCCAAGGGCGGAGGCCTTGCCGATGAACGCCGCGTCTTCCATTCCCGAGTTGCCCGGAAGGGCTGCGGCCCCTGCGCGACAAGCACGCCACCGGCGACGGTTGAGCGCCGGGAGCCGGCAGGCCGCGGGACTCAGCTCTGGACGCACCAGAGCTGAGTCGTTGACCGGAACGCATGACGGCCGTGCCCCGACCGGTGTGAGCCAGAGCGCGACCTCAGCAGCGCAGGTGCACCGCTTGTCTGTTGCCCTATACAGGCTGGGCCGTGGGCAGGATGGTCAGTTCACTGATGTTGACGTGCCTGGGAAGAGCGGCAATGAAGGCAACGGTCTCTGCGATGTCGGTGCTACGCAGGCACTCGATGTCGTGGAGCAGGCCGGCCATCAGGGCGCTGGCGTCGGGGTCGGTGACGTGGTCGGGTAGTTCGGTGTCGACCATGCCAGGCTCGATGGCGCTCACCCGCACGTTCTTCCGGCCCAGTTCGACTCGGATGAGACGGGTGAGGTGGCTGATGTACGCCTTGGTCCCCGAGTAGATCGAGAACTTCTCCAGAATGCGTGTCGCCGCGATGGAGGAGGTGTTGATCAGGTCGGCGGACTTTCCGCGCTCGGCGCTGGCAGTCAGGTGCGGGAGGAAGGCAGCGATCACGTTCATCACTCCCGTGACGTTGAGATCGATCTGCCTCTGCCAGTCCTCGACCTTGAGTTCGTCGGTGGCGGAGATCAACTGCACGCCCGCGTTGTTGAACACCAGGTCCGCCGGTCCCAGCGTGTCCGCCACCTGGTCGGCGGCTGTGCGGACGGCCGTCCGATCGGTGACATCGACGGACAGGGGTAGGGCCTTTCCGCCGGCCGCGGTGATGTCGGCGGCGAGGGAGTCGAGCTTTTCCTGGCGGCGCGCGATTACGGCGACAGAGGCTCCCAGTTCGGCGAGCCGGGGGGCGGTGGCCGCCCCCATGCCGCTGGAGGCTCCGGTGACCACGGCCACACGGCTGTCCAACGGCCGGCCGGTGAGTAGGTACGTCATGGTGAGAGACATTTCCTGTGTTCGGAATGGGTTCGGGGTGGTCAGGCGGCGTCGTCGCAGGCCGTGGCGGCGGACTTGTCCTGCCAGGCTGCGAGGTCCTCCTGAAGGCTGCGGATCTTGACCAGCTGGCGTTCGATCGCATCGCGCCCCAGGGCCAGGTGTCCAGGCAGCTTGTCCTGGCAGGTCACCTCGTAGATCAGGGCGGCGCCCTTGACCGGGTCGCCGAGCTGGGTGTGGTTGGCGGTGTCGATCCAGTCCAGGGTGGCGTGGGCCGGCGTGCCGTCGTAGGCGGGGATACGCTCGGCCGCGGTCGACAAGGAGCTGGCGTCGAGGAAGTCGGTGCGGAAGACCCCGGGCTCCACGACCATGCTCTGAATCCCGAACGGCTCCAACTCCACCGCGAGCGCCTCACTGATACCGGCCACCGCGAACTTCGACGCGCTGTACATGCTCACCCCCGGCTCCCCCTCGAAGCCGGAACGTGAACCGATGTGCACGATCTTTCCGGCTCCGGCCGCCCTCATCACGGGCAGGACCGCGCGGGTGACGTTGATCAGCCCGAAGACGTTGAGGTCGAACAGGGACCGCGCCTCGGCGTCGGTAATCTCCTCCAGCGCGCCGAGCAGACCGCGCCCCGCGTTGTTGACGAGGACGTTGATCGTGCCGAAGTGCTCCACAGCCGTCTCGACTGCGGCGGTGATGTCCTCACTGCGAGTGACGTCGAGGGCGACACCGAGAACGCGGTCGTGCCGGTACAGCTCCTTCGGCAGCTTCTGCGGGTCACGGGCGCCGACCACGACGTTGTCGCCGCCGTTCAGTGCCGCCCGCGCGATCTCCAGTCCCAGCCCGCGGGAGCCGCCGGTGATGAACCACGTCGCCATGGGATGCCTCCATCTGTTCGCTTCGCCCGACACCCCTTGCGGTGCGGGCTCCGGCATCCACTGAAACAGCTCTGAGCAGGAGAAATAGGCTTCAAAAGGGTCCGCCTGGTCGGGGGACAAAGTGGGCCACCCTCCCGCCGCCGAAACCTCGGTGAACGCGCGACCCTGGGTATATGGACCGTGAGCACTCCACCAGCGCATCCATGGCGGAATTCCTCCGCTCCGCCCGCACCCGCCTCACTCCGCGGGAAGCCGGGCTCGACGACCCAGGTCAGGGCCGACGCCGGGTGCCGGGCCTTCGACGGGAGGAACTCGCCCACCTGGCCGGGGTGAGCGTGGACTACTACACCCGCCTCGAACAAGGTCGCAGCCGCAGCGCCTCCACAGAGGTTCTCGACGCGCTCGCCACCGCCCTGCACCTGGACGACGCTGAGCGCAGCCACCTGCACACCCTCGCCCGGCCACGGCCCCGGCAGGCCCGTCGGCGCCCCCGCCCCCAGCGTGTCCACCCCGCCACCTGGGACTTGCTGGAGATCCTCCAGCAGGCCGGCCGCCCCGGTTTCATCCTCGGACGGCGCCTCGACGTGCTGGCCCATAACCCACTCGCCGGACGTCTGATCACCGACTTCCGCGCCCTCCCCGCGGCCGAGCGGAACCAGGCCCGCTTCGTCTTCCTCGACCCGCACGCACGCGAGCTGTACCGGGACTGGCCCCGCGTCGCCGCCGACACCGCCGCCATGCTCCGCCTCGACGCGGGCCGCCACCCCGACGACCCGGCCCTCAGTGCCCTGGTCGGTGACCTGTCCATACACAGCGAGGAATTCCGCCGCTTCTGGTCCGACAACAAAGTCCATCAACGCACGACCGGCACCAAGGACTACCACCACCCGCTCGTCGGCGACCTCACCGTCACCTACCAGGCCCTCACCCCCGCAGACGACCCCGACCAGATCCTCTTCGTCTACGGCACCGAACCCGGCAGCCCGTCCGAGACCTCGATGCGCCTGCTGGCCCAATGGAGCAGGACGGCAGCCGATACCGGCAGCCTCACAACGCAAACGCCAGGAGCGCACGACTGACGCGAGCCCGCTGCGGTCGTCACCAAGTACGGGACGCACCCGCCGCACAGCAGCCTCTCCCCCACGCCCCGGGTGCTTCGCACTCCGGGACAGTAAACGATCAACGGCTGGTGGTGCCCGGGGCAAGCAGGCCGATCAGCTCGAGATCACCTCCGAGGAGGGTGTGAAGTAACGGCGCACGTTCTGGGGCTTCTTGTGCCGGGACTTCGCCATCAGCATCAGCAGAGAGGCGCCCTGCTCCTCGAGGCGGGTCGGGGCGCAATGGCGATACTGGTGCAGCTCCCAGCCGGCCCCCCGGCCACGAGGTGTGCTCGTCGAGCAGGGTCCGACCGTAGGAAAGGCGGGCAAGGCCGGTGTCCGGGCACACGTCGCGTGCGCTGAGGGCCATCCCCGGGCCGGGCCCGGTGGGTGACAAACACGGGCCCGCGGGTGCGGTCGCGCCCAGCCGGGACAGCAGGCGGGCGGTGCCGACATCCCATTAGACGAACCCGGCACGAAAGTCCTTGCGCGCCTGACCACGGCGGCGGGCCTGGCTCCGGGCGTCAGGTCCTCGATCTTCACGTCGGAGGTCTCCTCCCACCGCCATGCGGTCTTGTAGAGCATCCGCCACGGAGCTTTCCCGCGCAGGTGGACCTCGCGGCGGGCAATGGATCGGTCCCCGGCCCACTTGGAGCGGGCCGGGAGTTCGGAAGTCCGGTACCGACACCCGCTTCGTCCGGACCAGGACCGCCGGCTTGTCCTAGCCGTACTCCGCGCACCAGTTCAGCCAGGAGAGCACCGCCCCGGCGGGCGTCCGAGGTGTTGCCAGTCCCGGCGTCCCACAGGAGTTTCAAAGCCTCACCGATAGGCGCCGTCACGAAGTTGACGTCGTTGCGCGTGGACGCGAGCCACAGGGTCGACCGGGTGCACCCGGACGCACTGGGCAGGGGCGGTCTGCCGGTGCGGAGTGCACCCGAGCGCCGGGGTTTCCTGCCGCAGGCGGGCCCCACCACGTTCCGCAGCCCGCCGCCCAAGGCCGGCGTGCTCTTCGGCGGCGACATGTGCAGATCACGACCCGACGGATGCGTGTCAGTTGGCTTCACCCCTGTCTGCCGGCACACGCCGTCGACGGAGGCCAGTCGACCACGACTGAGTGCGGTCGGTCTGCGCGTGGAGAGCGGGCGCTTGACAACCTCGTATGCGAGTGGTTAATTACTTACATAGTTACGGCGAGCAGGAGCGTCAGAGATACGAGCATCTGCCAAAGCTCCAGTCAGCCTGGCCGTATGTAACCTGGACGAGGTCGAATCAAGCGGGTTGATCACTCAAGAGGGCATCCTTAGCCTTTCATGAGGACCAACTATGCGATCGACCGCTTTAAAGATGGGGCAAGACGTGACTGAGACGGTTTCCACCTCGCAGAACACCGACGACATCCGGGCCGGTGCGCAGCAGGCGTTCAAGAACCACCTGGAGTACCTGTCGTCGGGGCGGATCCCGGAGTGGGTGGATCTGTTCACCGAGGACGGGGTGCTGGAGTTCCCCTACGCACCCGAGGGCTATCCGACCAAGACGGTGGGCAAGGAGGGGCTGTTCGAGTACATGAAGAACTTCCCCCAGCACTTCAGGGTGGAGTTCATCGACCTGCACTTCCATGAGACGGTTGATCCGTCGTTGGTGATCGCGGAGTTCAAGAGCCGGGGTACCGCGCTGGCCACGGGCCGGCCCTACAATCAGACGTACATCTCGGTGGTGGAGACGAAGGGCGGCAAGATCAGCCGTTACGTCGACTTCTGGAACCCGCTGGTGGGCATGCAGGCCCTCGGCGACGATCCGGCTGACATGGTCGCCGCCTTCAGCAACGACTGAGGTCGCACGTCACTCTCCGGCAGTGGGCAGGGTCGCCCACCTCGACCCGGCCGTGGCGACCCACCCACCCGGAGGTGATCGGGGCGACTTGACGCTCCGAGCGTGGAAAGTGTTTGGATACTCATATGGAGACAAGGACGCGGCAGCGTTCCACTGCGGAGGAGCGCCGTGCCACGGTCATGCGTACGGCGATCAAGACGTTCGCAGAGCGTGGATACTACGGGACCTCGACGATGGACGTGGCCAAGGCTGCCGGCATCTCGCAGGGTTACCTGTACCGGCTGTTCAAGGGCAAGGAGACGCTGTTCGCGGCCCTGGTGGACCACTGCTCCGCCCGCCTGTTGGAAGACGCCGCCGCGGCGGCCGCATCTGTGCAGAGCGCCCGCCCGGAAGAGGTCCTCAAGGCGCTGACCGCCTCCTACAACGAGACTATCGCCGACCGGGACGTGCTCATGATCCTCATGCACGCCCAGTGCGCCGCAAGCGAGCCGGTCATCGGTGAAGCCGTGCGCACCTGCTACGCCAAGCAGGTCGAGTATGTCCGCGCCGTCTCCGGTGCCTCCAACGAACAGCTCCGCCGTTACTTCGCCGACGGCCTGCTCAGCAACGTCATGATGGCGATCGACGCCACGACTCTCGACACCCCCTGGGCGCGCGCACTGCGCGCCTAGCCGAAGCATTCCGCCGGGCCGCCCCGTGCGGCCCTCTTTTTCGCCCTAACAAGTAAGCGGTCAACCGCTTACGTACTGCCTGAGAGGCTTACCCCCTCATGCCAACCCATTCCAAGCTCCGCTCGACCGGGCTTCTGCTCGCCTTGCTCGCCTTCGCCCAATTCATCAGCGCCATCGACTACAACATCGTCTACGTCGCGCTCCCGGAGATCGGCCGCGAGGTAGGCTTCGACGCGCAGAACCTGCAGTGGGTCGTCAGCGGCTACGCCGTCGCCTTCGGCGGCTTCCTGCTCCTGGGCGGCCGAGCCGCCGACCTTCTCGGCCACCGTCGTATGTTCACCACCGCCCTGGTCCTTTATGGCCTGTCTTCCCTGGCCGGCGGACTGGCCACCGACCCCGGGCTGCTGGTGGCCGCACGCGCGGTCCAGGGCTTGGGCGGCGCGCTCCTGCTGCCGGCCACGCTCTCCCTGATCGGCACCACCTTCCCCGAGGGCGCCGAGCGCAACCGGGCGCTCGCAATCTGGGGCGGGGCCGGAGCCGTCGGTCTGGCGCTCGGTTCCCTGCTGGGCGGCGTGCTGACCAACTACCTCGGCTGGGAGTCCGTCTTCTATGTCAATGTCCCCCTCGCCCTGGGCGCCGCTGCCGCGGCTTTCTCGATCATCACCAAGGACGGGCCGCGTGAGCGGGGCCGCAGCTTCGACTTGACCGGTGCGCTGACCGCCACGGTCGGCTTCTCCGCCCTCGTCTTCGGCGTCGTGCAGGGTCCCGAGGCCGGCTGGGGTTCCGTCGAGGCCCTCATTCCCCTCCTCGGCGGCGCACTGTTCATCGGACTGTTCCTGATCGTCGAGTCCCGTTCCGCTCACCCGCTGATGCCGCTGCGCCTGTTCCGCAACCGCAGTCTGGTCGCCGCGATGGGCGTCACCTTCGTCTTCATGGGCACCTTCGGCGCCCAGTACTACTTCTTCACCGTCTACCTGCAGAACGTGCGCGGCTATGGCGCCCTGGCCACCGGTCTGGCGTTCCTGCCCTCGGCTCTGGTGGGGCTGGTCGGCAGCAAGCTGAGCGAGAAGCTGCTCGGCAAGGTCGGCCCCCGTACGACAATCGTCACCGGTCTGCTCGTGGGCGCCGCGGGCATGGCCGTCCTGGCGCTGGGCATGTCGCCGAACGGCGGCTATCCCGCCTTGATGCCCGGCGTGATCCTGCTCAGCCTCGGCCAGGGCATCGCCTGGGCTGCGATGTTCGCCGCGGCCACCAGCGGCGTCGACGCCCGCCACCAGGGCATCGCCTCCGCCATGGCCTCCACCACGCAGCAGATCGGCGCCGCCGTCGGTCTGGCGATCCTGGTCGCCATCGCCAACAGCGGCGTCGAGGTCACCACCGGCCCAGACCTCGTCCCCGGCCTGCGCACCGCAGGGTTCACCGCCGCCGCCCTCACCCTCCTCGGAGTGGCGATCGCCCTTACCCTGCGTCGGCCCGGCACCACCCCTCCGGCCCCCACCGCGACGCAGACCACGCATAGGCCGGAAGCAAGCATCTCCGCTTGAACCCCCTGAGCGCAGAGCACACAGACCCTCTCGCCGGGGCGGCCAACCCGCCCGGCGAGAGGGTCATCTTGCGTCGTGCACCCTTGACGCTCCCCACTCCCACCCGCAGGAGCAGGATGGTGAAGGCGCCTTCGACCCGTGCGACCACCGACGAGCTGACCAGGGCCCCTTCTCGGTACTGGACCGCTCCCGCACCCGCACGGGCAAAGGAGCGGGGCGCAGGCGCTGAGGGCCACCATCCGCCTCGCCCAGCGGGAAACGGCCTGAGGATCGTCGTCCCGGACACGGACACGAGGATAGGACTCGATGGCGTGCTTCACCTGGGAAGTGCCTCCGAAGGTGGCAGTTTCGAGGCGGACGGGGCGACAAGCCGCGCGAGCCGTGTCCGTGCAGCCCTCGGACTGTTGAGCCTCGCACGACACCCATTCCCAAGCCGAGGCTCTCCTGACCGTCATCTGCAATTTCAGCCGAACCTCCGTCGGCTCAGGTGTCGTTGAGATTGGATCCGCCGGTCCCGCTCGTATGCGCGCCGCTTTCACCGCTTGTTCCGCTCTCGAGGATGGAGACGATCGAGAACAGCGAGAAGCAGATGCCTCCCAGACCGACCAGGACGCGGGCCGCGACGACCACGGTGGGATCGGCGGACTCGAAGAGGAACGCCGAGAGGATCAGACAGAGGAGCGCAGTGCCGACAGGAATCAGCGGAACGCGGTTGGCCAGGAGAGCCTCGCGCCGCCAGACGAGTGCGAGCAGCAGCACCTTGCTGAGGATGCTCCAGCAGATCAGTCCCAGTCCGATCATGACGTATGCCGCAGGCAGTTGCGAGGGCCGGGTGTGCACAGAGAGGACGATCAGCGCCCAGATGATGCCCACCGCGCCTGCGACGGCCGCCGACACCGGCCATAGAACACGATCCCGGTGGGTGTAGGTGTTCTGGATCTGTCGCAGAATGCTGGCCACGAGCCCGATCAGACACGTGCAGACGAGTGCCAGCCCCACCAGCACGTGCCCGGCGGTGAAACGCCCCGCAGCCAGCCCTCCGCCTCCGCCCGCCAGCAGAGTGAAGGCCCACGCCCAGGTGATCAGGGAGGCCAGGACCGGGAGCGTCAGCAGAGTACGGGTGGCGAGCGGACCGAAGGGAGCCGGTGACAGGGGCGGAGATTCGTCGGGCAGTGCAGAGTTCCTGGTGATCTGCACGAACCGGGTGGAGGCCGTGGCGACGCACGAGACACAGACACAGATCATGCCGATTCCGAAGACTACGTGACCGGCGATGAAATCGGGGGGTGGCCGAGGCGTCTCGGTCAGAAGAGAAAGCCCGTAGCCTATAGCGACACCGCTGATCGCGAATCCGAATACCGGATACACGATCCGATCCGTGGGCGTGTAGCGGTGAATGAGCTGCCTGATGATCGTGGCCGCGGTGCTGAACAGGCACAGGCAGATCGCTGACAGGAAGATCAGCACCAGCCCAGCGACGCGCGCGCTGGCTCCGGACGCATGAGCAAGGACGTAGCCGCCCAGTGCGGCGGACACCGCGCCCATGAGGACGGGGATGGCGCGGAACAGGATGCTGATTCCGTAGTTCATGGCGAGGGCTCCTCAGGACGACATCTGAGGCCATCGTGATGCGGAGGTCGTCGTGCTGCCAGCGGGGAACACAGACGGGGATCGCTGTCGAGCCGCAGCCCGGGAACGTGCGTGCAGCGTGCCCCGCGGGCCCCTGTCGTTCGAGAATTCCGGCAGCTCATGCGTCTCGGCTCCGGATAGATGGATCACGCGTCGGCCCCCGCCTCGCCCCCCAAGCCGTGACCTGGCTGCTGGAGCGATACGGCTCCCCGTCCGCCCTACGCAAGGCCGGCCGCCGCAGACTCGTGGAGCTGATCCGCCCGCAAGCCCCCGCATGGCCCAGCGGCTGATTCGACGACATCTTCGACGCACTCGACGAACAGGCCGTCGTCGTCCCCGGCACCGGCACCCTCGGCGTCCCCTCTCTGGCCGCGTCCTGGCCGCCGTCCACACGCAGCGCCGGGTGACGGAAGCCCAGATCAACGCCCTGCTGCAGGCTCACCCTCTTTTCCCGGTCCTGACGTCGATGCCTGGCGTCGGCGTCAGGACCGCCGCCGTCCTGCTGGTCACCGTCGGCGACGGCACCGGCTTTCCCGCCTCCGCCCACCTCGCCTCCCTACGCGGGACTCGCCCCGGCAACGAAATCGTCCGGGACCTCGATCCACGGTGAGCACGCACCCCGAGGCGGCAACCGGCAGCTCGACGGGCGCTGTTCCTGTCCGCCTTCGCGTGCATGAACGCCGACCCGGTCTCCCGCACCTACTACGACTGCCGGCGAGCCCACGGCAAGACCCGCACCCAAGCCCTCCTCCGACTCGCCCGTCAACGCATCAGCGTCCTGTTCGCCATGTTCCGCGACGGCACCTTCCGCGAATCCCGGACACCGAAAGACGCCGACGTCGCTGCCTAACCTCAACAACCCCGAGCCCCACCCCGAACCCGACAGGGGTGCCTTGACGGAAGACATAGAGGCACCCCCACCGAAAAGTCCCACAATCAGGCACTGGCCGCAGCGCGAGCGCTCGTCGAACGCGGCGTCGCGAGGCTGGAGTCCTGACGCATATTCCGCAGGTCCCGATGCAGCCTCAACCGCATGACGTCAATCGCCAAGGCCATCCTCACGCTGGAGCGGCAACGCTGAAGAAGTTCACTGCCGGGTATCGAGGATGAGCGCCCCGCGCGACGGCGCGGGCACAGTACGTGCAGACCCGTCACCGACGGCACCTCATCGACGGCGGCGGCTGCCTCATGCCTCGCTCGTTGCCCTGTACGGCCACCATCCGATCGGCGGGGGTAACTCGATGAAGTCCAGATCCGTTCGGGTCGAACGGACGACCACGCGGCCACGCTCCGTGAACTACCAAGTACCTTCTTTATAGTGCGTCCATGTCCCCGAAGGTGGCTCTGAACGCCCTTACCCATCCGGACCATCATCCCGGTGGCCAGGGCCCCGTCCTGGTAGCGGTCGCTGTTGGCGGGGCAGTCGGCGCCGCGGCCCGTTACGGCGCGGAGTTGCTGTGGCCCACGGGTCCGACGGACTTCCCCTGGACACTCCTCGGTATCAACACGGTGGCCTGCTTCCTGATGGGTGTCCTCATGGTCACCCTCAAGCTGCGCTTCCCTGCCGCCCCCCGGATGGTGAGCCCGCTGCTCGGCACCGGGATGCTGGGCGGCTTCTCCTCGTTCTCGCACTACATCGACGACGTACGTCAGCTGTTCGACGCCGCCCGGCCCGGTTACGCGGTGGCGAATCTACTGCTGACCGTCGTGGCGGCATTACTCGGAGTTACGATGGGGGCGCTCTTGGCTCACGCAGTCCTCGGTAGCGGAACACGAGGAGGGCGGTGATCGACTGGCTGCTCGTGCTCGCGGGCGCCGCCGTCGGGGCCCTCGTGCGCTATCTGATCGGGGTCGACGCCAAATACCGGTTCAGCACTGGTTTCCCCTGGGGGACGCTGGCGGCCAACGCCGCCTCCTGCCTTGTGCTGGGTTTCGTCGCGCAGAGTGCCACGGACGGTGGCCTCGGGCACCAGCAGTATCTGTTGCTGGCCACCGGCTTCTGCGGTGCGCTGTCGGCTTGGTCTACCTTCTCCTACGAACTCCTGACGATGACCTCGGCCCGCAGGACGGCGGTCGCCGGCGGATACCTGCTGACCACACTCTCGGTAGGGCTCGTGGGGGCCTTTGCCGGGGCCACGGTCGCGAACACGCTCTTCTGACAGGCCGGGTCCGGAGGGCGTCCACGGCCGCGGCGGTGTCCCTCGTCGGGTCGCAGGGCCGGTGCCCCGGAGGGCGGCGAGTCGGAATCGGGGGCCGTCGTACGGCGGAGCCCTCCGTGCGTACAGCGAGATGCCGTTCGCGCGTATACGTGGGTCAGAAAGCGGCGCGAAACGCGCCACGGCTTCGGGCGGCAGTCGCCGCGTACTGCATTTGGACGAAACATGACAGCCGAACGGCTCAGATTTTCGTGGCTACTGACGGCTAAAAGGGGAACTCGTGGCTGCTGACGGGTAAAAAGGGATGATGCACGTGACATGAGAGGCTTGCCGTGATGAACAAAGAAACTGTGGCGGTAAACCCCCTGTTCGCCCGTCCAGGGGAAAAGGCGAAGGCCGAGAAGTTCCGCATCCCGGACGATCCCATGCTTCCGGAGACGGCGTATCAGATCGTGCACGACGAGATCATGCTCGACGGAAACTCCCGTTTGAACCAGGCAACTTTCGTGGGAACCTGGATGGATTCGCATGCTTCGAAGCTGTACACCGAGGCATTCGACAAGAACATGATCGACAAGGATGAGTATCCCCAGACGGCGGAGATTGAGGACCGCTGCTGGAAGATGCTCGCCGATCTGTGGCACGCGCCGGATCCAACCGGCACGATCGGCACTTCCACCATCGGATCGTCCGAGGCGTGCATGCTCGCGGGCTTGACCTTCAAGCGTCGCTGGCAGCACGCCCGCCGCGCGGCGGGCAAGCCGGCCGACAAGCCGAACCTGGTGATGTCCTCCGCAGTGCAGGTGGTCTGGGAGAAGTTCTGCAACTACTGGGACGTAGAGGCGCGGTATGTGCCCATCAGCGAGGAGCACAAGACTCTCGACGGGCACGACCTGGCGTCCTACGTGGATGAGAACACCATCGGCGTGGTGGCAATCCTCGGGGTGACCTACACCGGCATGTACGAACCGGTCGCCAAGGTCTCCGACGCGCTGGACGCGATCCAGCGCGACACCGGACTGGACATCCCCATCCACGTCGACGGCGCGTCTGGGGCGATGGTCGCGCCGTTCCTGCAGCCCGATCTGGTGTGGGACTTCCGGCTGGAGCGCGTCCACTCGATCAACACGTCCGGCCACAAGTACGGGCTTGTCTTCCCGGGCCTGGGGTGGGTGGTGTGGCGCAGCGCCGACCTGCTCCCCGAAGACCTCATCTTCCGCGTCAGTTACCTGGGCGGCGACATGCCGACCTTCGCGCTGAACTTCTCCCGCCCGGGAGCGCAGGTGCTGTTGCAGTACTACCAGTTCCTGCGCCAGGGCCGGACCGGATACCGGGCCGTGCAGAAGGCCAGTCAGGACGTCGCACGGTTCCTCGCCGACGAGATCGCCGGCATGGACGCCTTCGAGCTGTGGAACGATGGCTCGGACATCCCGGTGTTCGCCTGGCGGCAGAAGGCCGGCCACACCGAGAACTGGTCGCTGTACGACCTGTCGGACCGGCTCCGCATGAAGGGCTGGCAGGTTCCCGCCTATCCGATGCCGGACAACCTGAACGATCTGACCGTGCAGCGCATCGTGGTACGCAACGGGCTGAGCATGGACTTGGCGAGCTCGCTGCTGAACGACATCCGCACCTCAGTGCGGTTCCTCGACGACCTCGACGGGCCGATGCCCTCCGAAGGTCACAACTCCGGGTTCCACCACTGATGGCCTCCTCCTCGCAACCGGCGGTGCCGGAACCGGATGCGGCCGCGAAGTCCCGTACGGGCCGCACGTACCTGAGCGTTTTCAACCTGGCCATCCTCACCGTCGTGGTGGTCGCCAGCCTGCGCAGCCTGCCGACGATGGCCACCTACGGGCTGGGCAGCATCACGCTGTACATCATCCCGGCCCTGCTCTTCCTGGTCCCTGTGTCCCTGGTGGCAGCCGAACTGGCGACCGGCTGGAACGGCGGCGTGTTCGTCTGGGTCCGTGAAGCCATGGGCGTGCGCTGGGGATTCACCGCGATCTGGCTGCAGTGGATCCAGAATGTCGTGTGGTTCCCTGTCCAGCTCGCTTTCATCGCGGCCAGCTTCACCTTCGTCTTCGTCGACGAGAAGCTCTCCGGGTCCGGCCTGTACACCGCGATCGTCATCGTCGTTCTGTACTGGGTGTCCACCGCCCTGACGCTGCGTGGGGGCAACCTCTTCGCGAAGGTCGGGTCGTGGGGTGGCCTCATCGGCACCATCGCACCGGGTGCCATCCTCATCGTGCTAGGAGCCTGCTGGCTCGGCACCGGCCAGGAAAGCCAGGTCCCCCTCAAGTGGGGCGACGTGGTGCCGCCGTTCACGGGCTTCGCGAGCCTGGTGCTGATCGTCAGCAACTTCCTGGCCTATGCGGGTATGGAGGTCAACGCCGTCCACGCCAACAGCATGCGCAATCCCGGCAAGGGCTACCCGAAAGCGGTCTTCATCGCTCTCTTCGGCATCCTGGGTGTGTTCATGCTGCCCACGATCGCCGTCGCGGTCGCGGTTCCCAAGGGCGAGCTCGGCTTGACCACCGGCATCAACCTGGCCTTCAAGGTCTTCTTCGAACACTGGGGCATCTCCTGGGCCACTGCGGTGGTCTCCGCCGCCATCTCCCTTGGCGCCCTCGCCTCCGTGGTCACCTGGATCGCCGGCCCCAGCAAGGGTGTACTTGCAGCAGCGGAGACAGGGCTCATGCCCCTGTGGCTGCAGAAGCGCAACAAGGCCGGAGTCCAGCAGGGCATTCTCATGGTCCAGGGGCTGATCGTCACGGCTCTGGCAGCCCTGTTCATCGCCATTCCGAACGTGTCGACGGCGTTCTTCACACTCGTCGACATGGCCGCAGCCCTCTACCTCATCATGTACATGCTGATGTTCGTCTCGGCGCTGAGACTGCGCCGAACCCGCCCGGACGTCACACGCGCGTACAGGGTGCCGGCGATCAAGTGGGTCGCGGGTATCGGGTTCGCGGCCTCGGCAGCCGCATTCGTGCTCGGGTTCGTCCCCCCGTCGGGGCTGTCCGGAATTCCCCCGCATCTCTACCCCATTCTGATGGTCGTCGTGATCATCTTGCTCGGGATTCCGCCGCTGCTCTTCTACCGCTTCCGAAAACCCAGCTGGAACCGTGGACAGCGCGCGGACAACCACACTCCCACTGCGACGGAGGGCTGACATGCGCGGAAATGCGACCGGTGCGGCCGCGTCACTCATCGCCCTCACCCTCGCCATCCTCACGGCGTGCTCCAGCACGAGTTCCAGCGCCGAGAACGACAAAGCGGCCCGGTTCACAGCGAAGGTGAACGAGGCCGGCGTCGGTCCTGCGATGACACCGCGCATCGCCAAATCGCTCTACGGCAACGACGGAGGCGCCATCTGCGCTGCACTCAAGGACAATCCGGCCGGCCTGCTTCTGGGATGGGGGCGCGTCACCCTCACCGCGACACCGGAAGAGCACGCCGACGACCTGGTCGCCTACGACCGCTTGGTCGTCCAGGTCTACTGCCCGGAGCATCTCGACACCTTCGAGGATCTCACCAGCCGCATCAACCGATGAACCACCGCCGCACGGCCCGCACGGCCCGCCACCCCGCCCCGGGGCCCGGTGCCACGACGCTTCGGCCCTGGCCAAGAAATGGACGAACGCCGTCAATGGCGTTGCGGACCACGCCACGGCCGACACCGAACAAGTCGGCGGGGTCTACTGCCCCCACAGACCGCGCCGCGAGAGAACCGCTGCCAGAATTCGGTCCAAGTCGGTGATCTTCCAGGGAAGAGACCGCCCCGAGCTCCGGAGCATCGGTCAGGGCACGGCAGTCCGGTCGACCAGTGAGCTTTCCATCTCCCCCAATGCGGAGCGGACCGAACTGCGTCGGCCGGGAAAGCGGCGGGCAGGCATCCGTCGGGGCGATGTCGCCGAAAAGTACGGCTGCCATGCGGCGGGATGGACCACAGGGCGATGGCCCATCCCGCCAAGCCAAGCCCTGTCAGCGCCGGGTCAGCTCCGCGAGCATCAGGGTCGGGTTGTTTCCGGCCAGGTTGGCACCGTTGGTCACAAACGCCCGATGGCCTCGTACAGCCACGGCCGTGGTTCCCTGCATGCCGTCCTTGGCGTCCAGCAGGGTCTCATGAGCACCGTCGGCGCCTACGCGCACGAGCTTGCTGGCCTGGTTCAACGCGGCGAGGATCTCGGAGCCCCTGCCGGTGAAGTCGAAGTCGTCGATGCCCTCCAGCTGCGTGGCCCGGACCTCGGCGCGGCCGGAACTGCCGTTCCTGGCCACCGGGATACGGACGATGGTGCCATGGTCGGAATTGCTGGCCCACACGGCGCCGTCGTGGATCTTCATGCCGTTGGCGCCGAAGAAAGCACTGGGCGCCAGTGCCGGGGCTGCCGACCACACGGTGGCCGCTCCGCCGCTCAACGGCGCCTGCCAGATCCGCCCGCCGGCGGAGTCGGTAACCATGAAACGGTCCCTTTTGCCGTCGATGACCAGCGCGTTGGGGAAGGTGTCGGCAGGCAGCGGTACGACGAGCCGGGGCTCACCGGAGCGCTGGACCTGCCAGATCCCGGTCAGGCCGCCCTGCCCGGCGCAGTAGAGAAAGTACACCGCGCCACTGTCCGACCGGGCGACCCCGGTGACAGCGGCTGTGCCGACGACCGGTGTGGTGGTGCCGCCGCCCGGGGGCAGCGGCATGGTGGCGAGCACCCGGACGGCTCCGTCCTGCGCGACCCGCACCACCTGGCGTGACTGAATCATGCCGATGACCACGCTGCCGCCTGGCTCCGGTGCGATGCTCTCGGCGACCTGGCCCGCAACCCGGTCGAAGTGGGCGAGGACGCGTACGTTGTCCAGGCGGGTGCCGACAGTGGGGCCGGGTGATGTCGGCGTGGTGGCCGGGGCCCTGGTAGGGGCCGAGGTCGCGGACGCCGCCGGGGTCATGGCGACCGCGGCGAGCGTGGCGGCAAGGCTGAGCGTGGCGGCGCGCCGCCGCAGCCCGGTCGATCGGTGAGGGGACATGGTCTTCCTTGTCGTTGCGCGGATCGGTCCTGGACGGGGTGGAAGTTGCTGGCTGGGCGCAGCCGGAACTGCGAGCTGCGAAACCTTGGCAGTGACGACGGGAACGGCCCGGCACGTCCACGCGCTCCTGTTGAGCCGCGGCGGGCGCGGAAATCTGTTCAACGGCCAGTTCGAGGGAGCGTCTGCGGCCCTACGGTCGGCGCTGTTACCCTCATCACCACAGAATGTATCGCTTAGTACAGAAACTGCGCGGACACTGTATCAGCGAGTACAGAACTTCTGTACCATGAAGTACAGATAGGGAAGAAGTCTGATGGGACACACACCGGCCACCGCACGGGGTCGCGCGACCCGGGAGCGCATTCTCGACGCTGCGGCAGACCTCATTCAGCGGCGGGGCGTCGCGGCGGTGACGCTGGACGATGTCGAACGCGCCGCGGGGGTCGGCCGCAGCCAGCTTTACCACTACTTCGACGACCGGGACGACCTCATCCAGTCCGTGATCCATTCCACCGTGGACACGGTGCTGGCCGCGCAGGAACCGCTGCTCCTGGACGTCGATTCACTGGCCGGCATCGACCGCTGGTTCGACGCGATCGTCGCCAACGGGACGCGGCAGGACGCGGTGGGCGGCTGCGCGATCGGCTCGTTGGCCAGCCAGCTCAGCGGCCGGGACGACCTCACCCGGCAGGCGTTCGTGGACGCCTTCGCGCGCTGGGAGGCCCCCCTCATCACAGGGCTGCACCGGATGCAGGAATCCGGCGAGCTGCGCCCGGACGCGGACGTGACGGAGCTGGCCGACCTCACCATGGCGGCGATCCAGGGCGGCCTCCTTCTGGCCCAGGTCCGCCGTGCACCGGACCAGCTCCGGCTCGCCCTGCGCGGTGCACGCGCGGCCCTGGAGGACGAGCTCGCCCCTCCGCACTGAACACGGTTTACCCACCCCTGCGTCACTCCGCGCGGGCGGCCGCCCACCCGCAGCACCGGCCCGCGCCGGCACACCACCAACATCTCCAGCCACTTGACGATCTGCAGGAGCTTCAGCTCGGGCTATCAAGCCTGCGCAGCGTCGATGGCATCCGCTTGTCGGGCCGGCGAGGCAGCGGGGTCTGTCAAAACGAGCAGGTCTGTTCCGTAGTCGGTGGTGATGGTGAGTGCTCGCCTGTGATCATCAAGCGTGCGTGCTGCGCGGTCTGCAAGAGCACACTGAAATCCCTTGACCACTTTGTGTGGCGGAGGGTGACCAGTTGGTGGATGGCGCTGCATCGCTGGAGGTGGAAGGACGTCCGCCGACGCTTCACCGACCGCAACGGCCGGTGGCACAGGCTCTCGGCGGAC
Source organism: Streptomyces sp. NPDC014764 (assembly GCF_043082785.1). Taxonomy (NCBI): domain Bacteria; kingdom Bacillati; phylum Actinomycetota; class Actinomycetes; order Kitasatosporales; family Streptomycetaceae; genus Streptomyces; species Streptomyces sp. NPDC014764. The sequence continues at coordinate 31,678 of NZ_JBIBXY010000031.1, forward strand.
GGGATCGAACTGTTCCCCATGGTCTCGGTCGCGGTCACCCGCTACCGATACCGAGGCAACACAATCCCCACCCCCTGGACTCTCAACCACGCTTGAACGGCCGAGACCGTGGAGAGCCCGGTGCGTTGAGAGGCGCACGCCGGGTTCGGCGAGCGGCACGGAGAAACGGACCGGTGGCAACACCGCCACCGCGCTCCGTGCCGACTCAACAGAAGGAACGGTCCGCGGCGATCCGGTCGATCGGAAGCAGGGTGCCGTCCAGCAGCACGAACGCCTTTGTCGACGCTGTCCGGACCGCCTCCGCGAGAGTCGGGGCGAGAGCGGCCAGGAGCTCGACGGCCTCGGCGACGTACCGGTGGGCGGTGGTGGTTCCGATGCCGAAACCGGCCGCGAGCTGGGCATACGGGTGTCCGCTGCGCAGGTGGGCGAGAGCGAGCAGGGTCTGCCGGCCCGGTCTCAGGCGCCGCCATCGGGCACCGAGTTCCCGGCGGCGCCGGCGGAGTCTGGCGGACAGGAGGCGCAGAGCAGAACTGACACGTCGACGCCCGACGGGTAGACAAGCGCAGGAAGCCTCTGGAGACGGATTTCTTGGTCGAAAACCCATCCGTCAGGGGCTTCACCTGCCTGTCAGCCCAACTGACGTGCTCAGTCGCCAGGTTGGAAAGAGCTCACTGGTCGCCCTTCTCGCATATGCGGAAGAGGTCGGCCACGAGCCGGCGGGCGTACGCGGACTCGAGCCCGGCCGGGCGGAAGAGGATGCGATACATCATGGGGGCGACGACGCGGTCCATGGCCGTCTCGACGTCGGGAAGGTTCTCCTCGCGGTCGGTGGCTCGGGCGAGAATGACGTGGATCTGTTCGGCCGCGTAGGCCGAGCACTGACCGGCGTTGCTGCCGTCCGGGTCACCGAGCAGGGCGTCGCGGATATAGGCGCGTCCCGAGGCGGACGTCATTTCGTCCAGGAACTGTTCGGCCCATGCTGTCAGGTCGGATCGCAGGTCGCCGTGGTTCTCCGGCTCAGTGTCGGGCCGCAGCCGCTCCACAGCGACGTCCGACAGCAGTTCCTGAAGGCTGCCCCAGCGTCGGTAGATCGTCGACGGGGTGACTCCGGCGCGCTGGGCGACCAGTGGAACGGTCAATGCCTCGCGGCCTCTTTCCTCCATGAGTTCCCGGACAGCAGTGTGCACCGACGCCTGGACGCGTGCGCTGCGCCCGCCGGGACGGATCGTTGGCCTGCTACTCATTTCACCAGCTTAAAGCACAGTTCTTGCGTTAGTGGACCCCGAGACCCGGCTCTCATGCCGTCGTGGTCGTGTAGGTCGGGCCGGAAGTTTCCGGCCCGGCCCACACCGCTCTCAGGCGAGGGGTGCGAGCGATCGGGCGGACTGCATCCGCTCGTATGCGTGGCCCACCTGCAGCAGCGTCCGCTCGGCGAAGGGCCGCCCGAGCAACTGCATGGCAATGGGCATGCCTGCCGTGTCTCGGCCGACCGGGACGGAGAGTGCAGGCACTCCTGTGATGTTGGCCGGGGAGGAGAGGCGCACGTAGGCGTCGGAGACGCTCTCGACCGTGCCGTCGGGCCAGGTGACGGTCTCTTGGCCCGACGGGACCGCGGCCATCGGGACCGCAGGGGCGACGATCACGTCGGCTCCCTCCAGGATGCGGGCCCATTCGTCGCGCATCAACGTCCGGGCGCGCTGCGCCCGCAGGTAGTCGCCCGCGCCCATCAGTTCGCCGGCCTCCAAGAGGATCCGGACATCCGCTTGGTACAGCTCGGGGACTGTACGCAGGGTGCTTTCGTGGTACGCGGTGGCTTCCGGAACCATCAGGCCCCACTGGGTGGCCTGGATGTAGCGGGTCATCGGTATCTCGATCTCCACGAGCCGGGCGCCGAGCGCCTCCAGTTGCCCGATGGCGCGGCGGACGGCGGCCGCGACGTCCGCGTCGACGTGCTCGAAGTAGTAGTTGCGAGGCACGCCGACGCGCACTCCCGTCAGGTCCGGATCAGGGCGCGGCCGGTAGTCGATGCGGGGGTCGGCCACCGAGGCGGGGTCGCGGGCGTCGTGCCCGGCGATGGCGGTCAGGACCAGGGCTGCGTCGTCGACGGTGCGGGTGATCGGGCCGACGTGGTCGAGCGACCAGGACAGCGACGTGACGCCGTGACGGGGCACGAGTCCATGCGTCGGCTTGAGTCCGACCACGCCGTTCAGGGTGGCGGGCACCCGGATTGATCCGCCGGTGTCGGTGCCGAGGGCGAATGTCGCCGCACCGCAGGCCACGGCGACGGCGGAACCGCCGCTGGAGCCACCGGCGACCCTGCCGCGATCCCAGGCGTTGTTGGTCTGCGGGGTGGTCAGCCCGTAGGCGAACTCGTGGGTGTGCGTCTTGCCGATCAGAATCGCGCCGGCCGTCCGCAGCCTCGCGGCGACCGTGCTGTCGGAGGCTGCGCGGTGACCGGCCCGGGTCCTGGAGCTTGCTGTGGTGGGCATGCCGACGACATCGATCATGTCCTTGAGTCCTACCGGAATCCCGTGCAGAGGGCCTCGGTAGGAACCCTGGGCGGCTTCGCGCTCGGCCTCACGGGCGGTCCGGCGAGCCTGATCAATGGAAACCGCGACGTAGGCCGAAACGTGCGGCTCCACCTGCTCGATGCGGTTGAGGACCGAGTCGACCAGCTCAACGGGGGACAGCCGCCGCTCCCGGATCTCCTGCGCGGCGGCGGCGAGGGACAACTCATACGGCTGCATCGTGCTTCTCCTTTCCCGCACCGAAGGCACCGGCGGGCGGGATGTCTCCGAAGTTCAGCTCGCGCAGGACTGCGACGACGGACTGGATGTGGTTGGCGGTGGCCGCAACCACGGAGTGGCGGTCGTCGGGTAGCGGAAGCCCGGCGCGGGCCGCCCAGCGGGCGGCTTCGGGCGGGGTGAGGTCGGCGAAGGACATGGATTCTCCCCTGGTCGGGCCTGGAGCGACGAGCGCACCACACCAAAAGCTAACGATTTGCTTTAGCTCGACTGTAGGCCCTATCGTCCCTTAAGGCAAACAAGTTGCTTTAAGGGAGGGGTTCCATGTCCGACGTCGCGTCCGGCTCACCCGCGCACTGCCCTGTCGGGGGCAGCCGCGCCCACAGGAAGAACCGTGCCGTCTCCTTCGGTCTGGACGCGTCCGTACTCGTGGCCTTCCTGGCGGCATCCAGTGCCCCGACACCGCTGTACCCCATCTATCAGGATCAGTGGGGCCTTTCAGCGCTGGCCGTCACGGTGGTCTTCAGCGCGTACTCCCTGGCGCTGCTGTCAGCCCTTCTCACCACCGCAGCGCTCTCCGACCGCCTGGGACGGCGTCCCGTCCTGGCAGGCGCCCTGGGCGCGCAGGCCGTCGCCATGGTTCTCCTCGCCTCAGCGGACGGCACATGTTCCCTCACAGCGGCCCGCCTCCTGCAGGGAGTGGCCACCGGCGTAGCCACCAGCACCGCGGGCGCGGCTCTCCTCGACCTGGAAAACCCGCGGCATCCCGGTCGGTCCGCCCTGACCAACACCATCGCCCCGGTCGCCGGCATGGCTGCGGGCGTTCTCGTCTCCACCCTCCTCGTCCACTTTGCCCCGGCCCCCACAGTCACCGTCTACGCACTGATGGCAGCGCTGTTCGCCGCCCAGGCAATAGCCATCACCTTCACCACGGAGACAGTCAGCCGCCGGGCAGACATGCGCCGATCGTTGCGCCCGCGGCTCGGTGTGCCGCCCGCAGTGCGCCGCACCCTGCTGACCACCGGCACCGCCATCGTCGCCGTCTGGGCACTGGGCGGCTTTTACTCCTCCCTCGGACCGGCCCTCGTGCGCCTGGTGGCCCCCAACGCCCCGCAGGCTGCCCTCGGCATGGTCTTCTTCGCCCTCAGCGCCGCAGCCGCATTCACCATGTGGGTTCTGCGCCGCACCGATCCCCTCATCACCATGATCGGCGGATGCCTCTCCGTTCTGCCCGCCGCGGTGCTGACCCTGAGCGGTCTGCACGGCGTCGGACTGCCGGCTGTCTACGGCGGCGCTGCCCTGGCCGGAGTGGCCTTCGGCGCCGTCTCCCAAGGGGTACTTCGCATGCTCCTCGCCTCGCTCGACGAGCAGTACCGCGCCACGACGCTGGCCGCCTACTACGTTCTGAGCTACCTCTCCATGAGCCTGCCCGCCATCGCCGCGGGGGCCGCCACCCAGTACTACGGGCTCAGGACCACCTCGCACACCTACGCCGTCATCGCCGCACTCTTCGCTGCGGCGGCTCTCACAGCGCTCGCCGTGTCACGAACCCGAACAAGGCCCTACAGCAGTCCGCGCCACCAACCACTCCGCTGAAGAGCAAAGGAAGCGACAGATCATGCAGACTCCCTCGGACACCCCCATCCCCTCCTGGGCCGTGGGCGACATCACCGTCCACCGCATCGACGAAACACTGCTGCCACCCGCGACCGGCCCCTGGCTGTTGCCCGACGCCACTCCTCAGGTAGTAGCCGGCCAGGACTGGCTGCGCCCTCACTTCGCCGGCGATGACGGCATCCTCCACATCGACAGTCACAGTTTCGCGTTCGCCGTGGACGGGCTGCGCGTACTCGTCGACACCGGCATCGGCAACGGCAAGGAACGGGCCAACCCGGCCTGGCACAACCTCCGCACCGACTTCCCCGAGCGCCTGACCGCCGCAGGCTTCCCGCCGGACTCCGTCGACCTGGTGGTCCTCACCCACCTGCACGCCGACCACGTCGGCTGGAACACCTGGCTGGCGGACGGCGAGTGGGTCCCCACGTTCCCCGGGGCGCGCTACCTCACCACACGCGCCGAGAGGGAGTTCTGGGCCGCCTACGACATGGACGAGGCACGCCGCCAGATGTTCCGCGACTCGGTGATCCCGGTCGAGCAGGCCGGTCTGCTCGACCTGGTCGACGTCCCGGCCGAGAGCGCGCACATCACCCCGAGCCTGCGCCTGGTCCCCACCCCCGGCCACACCCCCGGCCATGTCGCGGTCGAACTGAGCAGTCAGGGTGAAACGGCGCTGATCACCGGTGACTGCATCCACCACCCGGTCCAACTCGCCCACCCTGCCATCGGCGCCTGCGTGGACATCGACCCCCAGCGGTCCGAGACCACCCGAGGTGAATTGCTCGCTTCCCTCGCCGGTACGGACACCCTCCTTCTCGGCACCCACTTCGCCCCACCCACAGCCGGCCGTGTCGTCGCGCACAGGGACGCCTACCAGCTGCGTCCTGCCCCGCCGACCTGACCTGCACGCCGACCAGGCCGCCCAGGCCCGACAGGCTCGGCGGCGCCGCAGTCCGACACCCTCGCCAGCGCCGCCGACGGGCTGGGTACGGTGTCGGCGGCGCTGGCCGGGTTATCAGCAAGACTTGCGTGAAGTCGCAGACGACGGCCGCCGAGTATCTCAAGGCGTACTTCGATCAGCCGCTGGACTTCTCCTCGTACCCGGCTGTGGAGCGGCTTCTGACTGACGCGATTCTTCCGGAGGAGCAGCGGGCCGAGGTGGTGGCAGCGCTGGTGCAGACGATCGACGCCGGACCGGGTAGGCCCGCGCCGCAGACACGCGTGCCCTGCTGGAACGATTGCAGGACTTGCTGCCCGGGCGGCAGTGAGCGACCGGGCCGCCGGGGCTTGCACCGGCCCCCGCTGTCCTGTGACAGCGAACATTAACCTCGCGCTTTCATGAAGCGGGCTGTCCGGCAGGCGGTCAGAAAAGCAGGAAGTGCCTCTGACCAGCAAGAATGAGGATTGTCGAGGTCCTTGTT
>NZ_JBIBXY010000032.1:0-35991 GCF_043082785.1 Streptomyces sp. NPDC014764
CGGCCGGGGCGGGGTGCTGGGTTTCTTGGGGGATCTGCGCCCCGGGCCGTAAATCGATTTCGGGTTCACCGGGGGGGGGCGGGGCCCCCCCGGGGCCCCCGCCCCGCCGCCTCCGTCAAGCAGCGTGCAGGTTGCGCTCGTCAGGCTCCCATGGAGATCTGCCGCAGGCGGTGCTGGTCTTCGATGGGGTAGCAGCGATTGGCCCGCTCTCCGGGGCGGAAGGCTTTCAGCGCCTTGACCTGCCGGAGTTCGGAGATCGCCTTCTCCACGGTCGCTCGCCCGAGGCAGAGGGCATCGGCGATGTCGGCCTGGCTTGGTCCCGTGGCGACCAGTTCTTCGATCCTCGTCATCACCATGGTGCCGTTCGGGCCGGGCTTTATCGCGTTCCTTCGTGTGGTTTCGGCCAGGTAGTTGAGGATGGCCGCGACCCTGGCAACCGGCGTTGCCCGGCTCGCGGTGTAGAGCTGTTCCGTCAAGTTGTGCCGCTTCGTCGCCATGCGAGCGAGCATCAGAGCGATCGCGGGGTCGTTCATCGCCAGTGAGGCCAGCTTGGTGTTAGGGACCTCGACGAAGGTGCAGCGAGACAGGCACATTCCGGTGGTGAAGCCCATGTAGGACGGCTGCGCCCTTTCGCTGTAGGTGCCGGGGAAGAAGACGGTGTTGCTGACCGCCTCGAAGAGCATCACCTCGCGCCACAGGCGGGTCTTGCCGTGCTGCACGAGTTCGGACACACGCCCGTCGATGAGGAAGTAGGCCGCCCTGGACAGCCCGAGGGTGAGGGGGCGGTTGCGCTCCCGCCGGCGCAGACGGGAGACGTCGGCGAGGGCGTCCACGGAGTCGGTCGGCAGACCGTGCAGGGAGAAGAACTCAGCAATGGCGGTGGCTTCTTGGGACGCCTTGCGGATGGTGTAGACGGACACGGTCACCTCCCCGCAGCACGAGGCGGGGTCGCAGGGCCGGCCGTCTCCGGCCCGGAGGCCGGCGGCACCGGAGGGGGTGTGGCCGTCACCGGTGCTGCCGGGGCGACGACATCGACGGGCGGTGTGGCCGCCGACTCCGTCAGGACATGGACGACGGGCACCAGCGCTCCGATGAGGACAGCCAGTGCCGTGAGGACGGAGGCGATCCGTGCAGGCCTCGTCTCCAGGCGCCGCACGACGTAGCAAGCTGCGGCCAGCACGATCCCAAAGATCATGATCACCGCGACAAAGAGGTCGCTGAACACACTTCTCCCTTTCATAAGTGCAGATAGGTGCGGTCGAGCTCCGACCTGATGTTCGAAGCTCGACCGCGCGGGTTTTTTGGGAACCTCGCTCTGACCAGCGACATCCAGAACTGCGGCTAACAGTCCGTCACCGGTAGCCGTGAATGTTACGCCATCGGGATGACCCCGCCACAATTCGTCCCACGCGAAGGGAATCTTCTGAAACACCACCTGAAGCTGCGTCAGCAATAATGCGGTGCATAGCTCCTGACAGACCACGAACGGAATGCCTGGTACCGCATTCTTGGGGCACAAGGTGCCTCCACAGTGCCGTCCCCGGGCGCGCCGAAGAACCAAGAAGGCCTCGCCCGGAGGTGGGGCGAGGCCTTCTATGCTGCATCGTCAGCAGGGTCGCTGAAGAGGTGGGCCGGGGCCAGTCGGGGGAGCCACCCCCGATGGGCCACCGGCCGACGCTGAGCGAGGGCTCCCAAAAGCCGTGTGTTCAGCGGTGACCAGGAAACACTATGCACCATCGTGAAAGTCCCTCCTGCAAGGGATCCTGTCCGGCGACCCAGTCGGTATCCCTACTCAAAGGGATTAAGAAACCGTTTTTTGCGGTCCTCCACCTCAATCCGAGGACCGCAGTTCGAATAAACGTGACGCCGGCCGTACGCACCTGTACTCGGAAGTAGCCCATGACAGAGCGGGAAACAGTCCCGCTGCGGCCTGAACGTCAGACCTTCCAATGGCCTGCCGCCGTGTGAAGGGAACGCGGAAGTCCGGGCCGCGAGTCCCACTTTCCCTCCTCGTAGGGGTTCCAGATCAACTCGAGGTCCACGCCCAGCCGACACCTCGTCGAACATGCCGCCACCCCGACACGCGAAGCGGTGGGCGCTCAAGCGCACTTGCGGCCGGCTCATTGAGTGGGTGGCAAGTCGAACCCTTGCATCAGAAGCACAGGCTCTGCCACGTCGGGGGTGCCGATGAGAAGAGGGAGCTGCATCTGCTCGGCTCGGGTACGCGGGCTTCGCCTCCGTCGTCGCGCGCGTGCAGGAGACTCACGTACCGGCACGCGCAGGCGAGCCGTGAGGGTGCCCGAGTTGGCCCTCGCAAGCACGTAGAACTGCTTGGCAGTCGGGTAGTTTAGCTTGGCGAGTGAGGCTGTTGTCTGGTCGAGTGCTCGGTATGCACCTGGGCTCACGGGCGGAGTTCGGCAACGAACGCGGGAGCGAGTAGCCGGATGCGTTCTGCTGGTACGTCACCGGCGAGTGCCTGGATTGCCAGGTTGGTGCCGGGGGTGGCTGCAGCGCCGAAGAGGGTGCGCAGCAATTCCAGGCCTCTGCGTGTGGTGTCGCCGACGCGGGGGTCGTCGCGCAGGTTGGCGAAGGTCTCGGCGACCACCTTGGCGGGCACGGTGGTCATGATGCGGTAGACGTCGCCGGCGTCCTTGTTGTTGAGTCGGTCCGGGCGTCTGTCAAAGTCCTGAATGCGTTCGTCGAGCTTGATGGCCTTGGCCACCAGCAGGGCTGCGGGGCCGGCGACGTAGGCATCGACGGAACGCGTGGTGCCGGGAGTAAGGCTCTGGATGGTCATGAGGGAGCGGTCTGCAGACGCGAGCTCCAGGCCAGCGACCTTCTTGGTTGCCCAAGGATCGTGCGGGGGCAGTTCGGTACGGCGCCTGGTGTTAGGGCGGGGGGCGAGCTGGTGGGGGATGAGCAGGTCGACTTCTACCGGCACGATGAGTGAGCCGACCTGTTGAGGGCGCTCCCACAGGCCGGACTGCTGGTCCCGGAGGGTGAAGCCGGCTGTATGCATGGCTTGCTCGATGAGCGGCTGTTCGCCGAGGTGCTGTGGGTCGATGCTGATGTCGCCGTCGGCGGTGTAAGCGGCGCTGCGGATGGTGGCTTGCTGGGTGCGGAGGTAGACGGCCTGGGCACCGACGACGGTCGTGGCTTCGCGGTGGTCTTTCAGCGCGATCAGGGCGTCCAGGAGCGCCTCGCGTGCTGCTTGGTTGAGCTCACTTTCATCAACGCCTGCTGGTGCCTGCGACATGTCGCCCCCTCAATCGTGGGCGCGATCTTAGAACAGCTTCTGAGGCCTCGTGCCGGGATCGATGGTTCTGTGACGGCCTGCCTGCCCGAGGTCGTCTAGGCGCCAGATGTCCTCGTTCGCGGCCATGAACTCGAGCACTTTCTCGCCCTCGGCCGGCATGCGGCCGGGACCGGAGAGGCAGTCCAGGACAAGCTGGCTCAGGCCGACCTGCCAATAGCGGTCGAGTCGGGCAGGACGGTGGAGCACGCTCAGGTCCCAGGGGGCGAGGATGAGGACGTCGGCGGCCTCGGGTACAGGCATAAGGCCGAGTTCCTGGGCCAGGCGGGTCATGGATGCGTCGTCGTGGCGAGTCGCGTAGATCATGAGCTGTCCGCCGACTGCGATCGGAGCGACGGGGCGGGCTGCGTACGAACCGGTGACCAGGATCTCGCTGCCCGCGGCAAAGCCGTCCGCTTGGACCAGCTGTTCGATGACCGGCTGGATTCCCATTGGGGCGAGCATGCCGACAGGGTTCGAGTGATGAGCCAGGTCCAGGGCACCGGCACGGGTTCGCAGGAGAGCCTGCCAGTCGACGTGTGCGATGACCTTGTTGTCGCGCCCGATGAGGAGCTGGTCTTCGAGAGCGTCGAGGAGCTTGGAGACGTACGGGACGCTCAGTTGGGCGCTCTTGGCCAGGTCGGTGGCTCGGTAAGGCGGTCTGACATCGGCGAGGAGGCGGACGAGACGGCCGGCTGCGGGGCCTGTCAGCATCGGCTTGCTGCTGGGAGCGCGGTGGCCTGCCGGGGCTCGGTCGGCTCCCAGCGTGCGGATGATGATGGCGGGCCGGGTGACGCGCAGGGACACGTTCCCCGTCAGGTCCAGGTAGTCGATCTCACGACGTTGCAGCTCTTCCTGGGTTTTGGGGCTGATCCAGGGAGCGAAGACCATCAGACGTGTATGGCGGTTGATCCTGCGGACCAGCTGCGCCTTGGACGAGATGTGACCTGCGACGTCTTTGGGCGTGAGTTTCGTGCGGGCTTCCACCAGCAGCTCGGTGAAGATGCTGTCGTGGCGCGAGGCGAGCCGGATGACCGCGTCCCAGCCTGTATCTCCACCTTGAGGTGAGGCGGCCTCCGGCTGGATGGAGACCTCCCAGTCCTCGCCCAGCATGGCCCGGAGGTTTGTCGTTCCCTCAGCCAGGACCTTGTCCGCTTGGTCATGCGTCGTCAGGTCATCCACGTCCCCATCATGTCACGGGAAACAGACATCCCACCAGAAAAGTTTCCAAGAATAGAGACTTTCCATGCGTCGGAAACTCGTCGAAGACGGCAAGTTTTTTCTTTCTTCCAGGTTTCCTGTCACTGGAAACTGGCAGACTTCGGAAACCAGGGCTCGCCTGTGTCGCGGCCAGTCGGCGCCTCCGCCCTGCCCTGCATGCTCCGCCGCGACCAGGCCCTCGCCAGGCCGCAGCCTCCGCCACTTCCCGATGGCCCCACGGCCACTCCCATCCTCGCGTGCCGCTCCGCACCCGGGGCGAGCGCCGAGAGCGATGACCCTGCCCGGCCGCCCCTCCCCGACGGGCAGCGAGGAGCACCGCTCGCGGGGCATCAGGACTCAGGGTGGCTGCTCGCGCAGGTGGGGGTGGTGGAGGTGGCGGTGTAGCGGTTGGCGACGGTGACGCTCAATCCGAAGAGGATGGCGAGGCGTTTGGCGTCGCCGCCGGCGGCGTGGACCTCCTCCAGGAGGCGGTCGCTGCGCAGGGATCGGGAGGTCAGGTTGCTCGCCGAGGTGGAGGTTGAGCCAGCGGGGGCCGACCTGGGTGGTGCCGGTCGCGGTGCGCAGGTCGGGAGCGCAGCGGGCGCCCAGTGCCCCTGCCGCGCGGCAGGCGGCGCGCGGTCCCGCGCCCCTCCCCACCCACCCTGAAAAGGGGCTGTGCTGCGTTATGTCGCCCTCGCTGCGCCCCGGCGCGCCTTGCTGGAGGACGCGCTGAACGGTGCTGGGGTCGGTCGTGGCCCTCGTGTTGTGTAGACGCGCCTGGCGTCAGTCGTGTACGCGTGGGACAAGGCGTAGGTGGGCCGGTGGGCTGGGTGGTGCTTCGGATTGCGTGGCGTGTGTCCAGCCGTGGGCGTGCATGGTCTCGGTCTCCCAGTCCTCGAAGAGCTTCGGCAGCGCCTTCGGGTCGCGGTCGGGGTCTCGGTACCACTGGATGAACGCGCGGGCGGCGGGGCGGCGGGCGTCGCAGGCCGGGCAGAGCTCCATCCAGACGCCGGTCATCAGCGGGCCGTGCCAGCGCAGCAGCAGCCGGGTGCCGCAGCGGGAGCAAGGCCGGGCCGGCTGTTCGTCTTCGTCCCGCACGGGATGGAGCCTGGCGAGTTCCTCGTCGGGAACGTTGTCGAGGCTGCCGTCCAAGTTCCCGATGCGGCAGAAGGAACCGTCGGGGCGCACGACGTATCGCCAGGTGAACGACATCCAAGTCCCCCTTTCAGGGTGGAGCGTGACGCGAACGGCCACGATCCGCCCGCCTGCCGATCAGCGTCAAGAGGGCTGCACTGCAAGGAGTGGAGGGTGGTATCCCTTCGATGAGCCTGCACGGATCCTCGACTGGATCCAGCGCGCCCGCCCCCGGGGTCCGTGTAGTCAGGAAGCCCTAGAATAGAACGCGTGAACGATTCAGGTCCGACGCGGCTCGCCTTGCTCCGCTTCCTGGAGCGTGTGCAGCTGCGCGACCTGGAACGCACCCGCGGATGGATCACTGAGGAGGAACGGCGCCAGGCCGAGCAGCAGCGGGGCGCCGAGGCGAGGCCGGCTCCACCTGACTGGCTACTGGAGCGCGGCCTGAACGGGCACAGCCCACCCGTCTACGTACACACCGGTGAGTGCTGGAATGCCGCCAAACGCAGCAGGGGCATCACGCAGGACGCCGCGCGACGAGCACTCGCGGAGGGAGTTGCCCCCTGTCCGCAGTGCCGGCCGGACAGCGCGCTGCGCATGCTCGACTAGACGCGCTTCAAGCATGTGGCTGGTACCTGGCCGCCACGAACGATGCGCCAGACGTGTCCCCCGCGGCCGCACTTGTGGTACGCCGGGCCGCTCTGCGTGCGGGCGATCGCCTCCACGCACGAGCGCACCACGTCGCCGCGGTGGAGGTAGCGCACGACCGGGGAGTCGGGCGCTGCAACTGGTGCGTTGCCTTCCGGCATCCGGACCGCCACCTTCTTCCCGGTGACCTTCCACTTGGTGGCGCACGCCTTGGCGGGCGTGGTGGCCGCCGCGCCGGGAGCGGGGGTGGCATCAGCTGCCGGGGCGAGCAAAGCGGTAGCGGCGAACGTGGCTACCGCGGTAGCGGCGATCATTAGTCGTGTCACGCACGGCCAACTACTCCCGTCCGGGGAAGGGTCACGGCTTCTGCTTGATGATCACCCACCCGAGGTGCGGCTGCTCGTCCACGTAGGCGTTGGCTCATCCCAGGTCTCCGTGAGCGGCGTGATAGACGCTCGCCGCGGAGCAGCGCCCGAGTGGGCGCTGCTCCGGCCCGTGCTCGAGAGCGCCCAGCACCATCGGAGGGGCGGGCGCTCTCGTGTCAGGTGGCGTCAGCCTGCGTCGAACGTTCCGTCTGCTTCGACCTGGGTCAGGTACTTCGCCAGGGTGAGCCGGTCTTCCTCTGCCATGTTCCTTCGCAGGATCTTGTTCAGTGCCGATGGATCTGCCCAGGGAAGCAGCCCGGCCTCGGGGGTGATAACTGAGTTATCAGCCTGCGGCTCGCGTTTCTGCGGCGTTCGGGCTGGATCGGCAGGTGCCGCCGTGGCGAGGGGGGTGATAACTGAGTTATCACCCTCAGGCGCCGCTGGAGGGCGGCGCTTGGCCGCGCGCCGGCTCTTCTTCTCAGCATCGAGACTGGCGCGCCGGTCCGCTTCCTCTCGCTGCTTCTCTGGACTGTGCTTGGCCAGGTTTCGCAGGTGGGAGACGTTTCGTCGCCCTGCCTCCAGGTCGGCCTGGAGTTCTGGCGTGAGGCTCAGCAGGGAGAGCTTCTGACTGATGAGAGGCTGGCTCATGCCCAGGCGCTTGGCTGCCTTGTGCTGAGAGCCGTAGAACTTGACCAGCTTGTCAAGCGCCTGGGCTTCTTCCAGTTCGCTGAGCCCTTGCCGCTTGGCGTTGGCGATGAATGCCGCTTCGAGCAGGCTCTCGTCGGTGGTGGCGAACTGGTCCGCCAGCATGACCTTGACGGTCGGCAGCCCTGCCTCAAGAGCGGCTTTCAGGCGCCTGTTGCCGTCGATGACGACGAACTTGGCGCCCTCTTCGAGATCACCCTGCCGGTCGGGCCGGTTGGCCAGGTAGGCGTCCACGGTCGCGATGGTGAGGGCAACGATCTGCCCGACCTCGTTGAAGCTCTGTGCCAGATCGCTGACGTCCCCCAGATCGTCACGCGGATTGTCCGGGTTGAAGCTGATCTCTGAGGGGGGAATCTCGGTTGCTCCGGTAATCGGGGCGACTCCGGTGACGGCGGCGATGGCCCGTCCTCGGTTGCTTTGGACGCCGAACGAGGGGGCGCCTACGCGGTCTGCTGCTCGTCGGGCAGTCACACGATCTCCCTGACGATGCGGCGGATGACCTTTGCCTGTTCCGAGGAGGGGGCGTAGGAGATGATGTTCTGGCGGTTCCTGACGGCTTCGCGCTGCTCCTTGAGCCTGCGGACGACGCCAATCATCCGGGGTTCTTTGAGTTGCCGCCATGCTTCCAGGGAGGACGTAACGACGTATCCGTCGCGTGGGTCGTAGAGGTTCACGACCAGGCCGAGGTCGTCGACCTCAATGCGCCAGTCGACCTGACCTGATTCGATTTGGTGGCGCAGCAGTTTGAATGCGTCGCCTGAGCTGTCCTCGGGCTGTACGGGGATGAGAACGCCGGAGTTGCCGGGGGCCTCGTTCTCACGGCGTCGGGCGTAGTAGATGCCTGCGTCCATGCCCACTCCGAGGCTGGGCGGGCCGTCCACGATGATGACGTCGTAGTCCGCTTCCAGCGGCTCCAGTACGCGTTCGAGCGTGGCTTGGCGGTTGCGGTCCATGGCGATCATGACGTCCAGGAGGAAGGCGTCGTTGCAGGCGGGCAGGATGTCGAGACGCCCGCCGAATCGGCTGTCCTCCACGGTGACGATCACGTCCTGGATCGATCCGGTCCGGACGGTGCCCGCCATGTACTTGGCGAGGCTGGGTTCATCAATGCCGATGAGTTCCAGACCGAGCTGCTGCGTGAGGTGGCCCTGCGGGTCGTAGTCGACGAGCAGGACGCGCAGCCCCAGTCCGGCGTGCACCTCGTCGGAGGTGAGCAGGTCCGTGGCCTCGCTGGATAGGCTGTCGTCGTCAGCGGACTGGAGGGCCACTGCCTCTGCCGCGACGGGGACTTGCGACGCCGGGTCTTCCGCGCAGGCCCCGGCCAGTCCCGCCGCGATGCTGGTCTTTCCCACGCCGCCCTTCTGGTTGCACACCACGATCCGGCGGGTGTATCTCGTTGGGGCGGGAGCGGAGTGGGTGTGCAACCACAGGGCGATTGCTTGGGCGAGTCCTTGCACGAGCGGCATTCCACGGCTCGCGCACGTCTCCTTCAGCTCCGCCCACTGCCCTGTCGGCAGCCAGGTCGACCACGCGACGCCGCCGGCCGTGTCCACGGGGGCGACTTCACTGGATGTGTTCTGCCACATCGCGATGCCCTGCGAGACGGCGTCCTGGATGTCCACACCGAGCTGCGCAGCGCGCACCTTCAGGTCGCGGCGCAGCCACGCAGGCAGTTTGGAGACAACCTTTTCCCGGTCTCCGGAGGGGCTTGGAGTAACCATGCGGTGAGCTTACTAACTCGCGCTGGTTGGAGTGGTGAGCCTGGGGGGTGATAACTGAGTTATCACCCCTCAGGTGACGGTCACTCACATGCCAAAACTGGTCATATCGCCTGAAAAACCCAAAAAAGTGCCCGCATCCCGCAGGGTGCGGGATGCGGGCACATGGGCTGCGCTGGTCAGGCATGGTCGTTGTCGCGTCGTTTGACGCGCGGGTCTGAGGTGAACCGGCCGAGTCGTGACTCGGCCGGTTTGGCAGCTATCCACGCTTCGGTGCAGGTCTTGTGTACGGCTTCGCCTGCATGAGAGCGCAGGCGGATTGGCGCAGGGCTTGCTGGCACGTGGGGTGCGCCCTTACTGACTGTGCTGCTGCGATCGGTCCGGAGATGTTTCCGTGGTCGTCCCAAGCCGTCAGAGCACGGCGGTGACGGCAGCCGCAGCGAGGAGCGCGAGGGCGGTGAGGGTGCAGTCGACAGCGCGGCGCAGTCTCGTGAACTTGGCGAGGGCGATGGTGGACAGGACGCGGACGCGGACGGCGCGGGTGTCGCCGTCCATGCAGGTGTGGATCTCGGTTTCGTTCAGACGTGCCCAGTAGGGGAAGGATGCGCGGTCGTGGCCGCCGAGGCGGGGCCTGACGACCAGGAGCAGCAGGACGGCTGCGGTGCCAAGGGCGGCCACGGCGAGGGCGCCGAGTGCTTTGGTGGCCGTGGAGAGGTCGTGGTCGGTGAAGGTCGTCAGTCCGGCGAGGACCGCGCCGGTGAAGGCCAGCAGCAGTGAGGCTTTGCCGTCGGTGCGGACGATCTCGTTGACGACCGAGGCGCAGGCGGCATCCAGGTTTTTGTCCCTGGTCGTTAAGAGGGTCGGCGTGGTCATGCTGTCGGGTGTCCTTTCGTAGTCAGGCGGCCAGAGTGTGTGCGGGCGGGGTGGTGTAGGTGGCGGGGTCGGCGGGGGTTCCGTCGTGGCACTCCAGGCACGAGCCGAGGGTGCGCAGCGGTAGGACGTAGTGGTAGCGGCGCCGGCACTTCGGGCAGGTGCTCCTGGCGGCCATGGCCTTGTCGAGTGCGGCCTCTTTGGCGAGCGTCATCGGCCTTATGGGCAGGGCGAGGTCGACGCGGTAGAGGTAGGCGGCGCGGGTGCACGCGCGGTGAGGGCGCGTCGCGCAGGCTTTGCAGCGCAGGATCGCGGCGGGGTCTTGTCCGCCGGGGCGCAGTCCCGCAGCGCGCAGCTGGCGGCGCGTGGCCAGCTGGTCGGCAGGGGCGGTGCCCCAGTCGTACTCAGGTAAGCCCTGCGGGGCGCGTGGCTCCGTCGTGGTGCGTCGGTGTCGGGTGCGGGTCGTCACCGCGGCCCCCAGACAGGGGCGAGACGGCGGGGGCACTGCGGGTAGCGGGGGCCGGGGCGCTGCGGGCGGGGCCGGCCGATCCGGCGGCGGGGGCGGGGGGTGAGCATGGCTTACCTCCATGGCTGGTGTGGGTAGGGCGGGTGCGTCAGGCTGGAGTGCGCGCGCAGACAGGGCGGCAGGGGGAGTGATGGGCTGGTTTCGCAGTGATCCGCCGGTGGTCGATTTCGACGCGGTGATCGACACGGACGGTGTGACGTGGCGGGCGTTCACGGACGATGACGGGGTGCTGGTCATTGACACCGACGCGGACGTCGAGGTGTTCGTGAACCGCGCCATCGTCGGCGGGTACGTCTATCCGGCGTGGGTGGACGACTATGGGCAGCTCGTCATCGAGCTGGACTGACGGCGGTCCGGGCCGGTTACCGGCCCTGCGCGTCGGCCATCGAGGCAGCTTCGCCCAGCATGCGTGCCGGAATGCGGCCGGAGCCGTGGGCGTCGTTGAAAGCCGGCACCGAGTCGACGTGGTCGCCGAAGCGGCGGCGGATGGCGTCCAGTACGACGGAAGCGGCGTCGGCCTCCAGGCCGCGATCACCGCCGG
Source organism: Streptomyces sp. NPDC014764 (assembly GCF_043082785.1). NCBI lineage: Bacteria > Bacillati > Actinomycetota > Actinomycetes > Kitasatosporales > Streptomycetaceae > Streptomyces > Streptomyces sp. NPDC014764. The sequence goes on from NZ_JBIBXY010000032.1 coordinate 11,000, forward strand.
CCTCCTTACGGATCGCGCCGAGCAGGCAAACCGCGCCGCTCTCGTCGGTCAGCACACCGGCGCACCATCCGTCAGCCTCCATCCGGGCTCGGGCGCGCTGGAGGAGAGCGGCGACCGGTGTGGCGGGGAGCTGCTGCGGCTGGAGCGTCGGCGTGAGCGGCACCGTGATGACGTCAGCGAGGTCGACAGGCTCGGTGCTGATGTGGGCGGTGCGCACCTCGTGTGCGACAGCGGCCTCGTCCAGACGGACGGTCATGGCCGCCTCTGCAGCGGCCAGCCGTGCGTCCAGGCTCAGGGCGCCAGGCGCGGGCGCCGGGCGCGTCTGCTGGTCGGTCCGGGCGGGCACGGTGTGGAGTGAGGCGACCATCGGAGTCTCCCGTCAGACCAGCGTGGCGAGACGGGCAAGGCCGGCCAGGAACGCCTCGATGGCGGGGGCAATGCCCGTGGAGGCGAGGAAGAACCCGAAGGCGGTGCACGCGAGGGCGGAGCCGATACCGACGGCGCGCTGGCGCAGCAGCACGATGACGACGACGGCCAGGAGCAACGCGGCGGACACGGAGACGATCACAGGGGGATTCCTTCCATGGGGCGGGGTGAGGTGGTGTAGCCCGGACGGATGCCAGGCGGGACGCCGTCGCCCCAGGCGGTGTGCCGGGGGCGGCGGCGAGGGAGGGGGAAGGGTCAGTCGTCGGCAGCGAGGACGAAGTCGGCGCGCAGCTCGCGCAGAACGTCGTCCTGAACGTCCGGGGTGACCAGGACGTCGCGGGCCTTGCTGCCGTCGGCGGGGCCGACGATGCCGCGCTCCTCCAGGGCGTCCAGGAGGCGCCCGGCGAGGGCGAAGCCGACCCGCAGCTTGCGCTGCACCATCGACTGCGACCCGAACTGACTGCTGATGACGAGACTGGCGGCCTCCACCACGAGGGTGCCGTCCACCCCATCCGGTGTGGAGGCTGGCTGAGCTGCCTGCCCGTTTTCGACAGCAGTCGCGGCGTCCTGGTCGACGGGCGCATAGATGCCGTGGTCGACCTGATGCAGGCGGCCTTCGGTGACCAGGTCGGACAGGGCGTTGCGGACACTCCCGGCTGCAGCGTCCACCTGGGCGCGGATCTCCTTGGCGGTCATCTGTCGATCGACCGCAGCGAGGACCTTGTCCTTGACCGTCCGGGGCTTCGGCGGGGCCGCGGGCGGGGCAAATGAGCCGATCCCGCTGGGCTGCGGCGGCAGTACGGCGCCCTCGCCGTCGTCCTTTCCGGTGGGCGGCGGCATGGTCCAGTCGTGCCACAGACCGAGCTCGGTCAGTGCGTCGATCTCCCGGTCGGTGAGGCAGTTGATGGAACCGTCGGCGGGGAAGATGTCGCTGAGGCCGTCGGGGCTGCCGTCCTTGGGCAGGTGGACGTACAGGCTGCGCATCATGGTCGCGCCGGATCCGGTGACGGTGTGTCCGACGCCGTGGGTGGGCTCGCCGGGCACGTCGTCGAGGACGCCGTGCATGCGGTCCAGCAGGGAGCTGGAGGCGTTGAACCGGTCGGGGATGTCGGCCAGGTCGACGTCACCGGCGAGTCCGCCGGTGGCCTGGCGGGCGGCGATGCCGCCGGAGGAGCTGGCGATGCGCAGTACGACGCCGATGCCGCCCTGGACCTGGTCGCGCAGGGAGGCTTCGCCGCCGAGCTTTGACAGGTTGAGGGACTGGCCGGCGAAGACGATGCCGATGCCGAACTTGCGGCCCTCGCGGGCGAGGACGTCGGTCATGTGGGCGATGTCGTCACCCAGGCTCTCGTCGCCGACGAGGGAGTTGAATTCGTCGAGGACCAGGACCAGGCCCGGGTAGGGGGAGTGGGCGGAGAAGTCGTGGCCGACCTCGGCGTTGATGTCGCCGCGGATGTCCATCAGGGCGATGGCGGCCTTGAGCATCCACCAGGTGAAGACCGGGCCGGCGCTCTGGCGGTCGATGTGCCGTCCGACCGCGCTCATCTGCGCGTCGGGGCGGGCTGAGGTCACCCAGTTCGCCAGGCCGGCCAGCGCCCACGCCGCGCACATCAGGGCCAGGGTGACGGTCTTGCCGGATCCGGTGACGCCGACGAGGAAGCCGTGCAGGGTGCCGGCCGCGGACTGCATGTGTACTTTGGCGTCACTGCCGTCGTGGGCGGTGCCGATGGTGTAGCGGCCGTACGCGTCCAGCGTCAGCAGCTCCCGCGTGGCCCGGCGGGAGGCCTTGAGCGGCGCGGACTCATACAGCGTCACGAGCGCCTCGCGGCCCCGGGATTCGGCGACCAGGCGCAGTTCTTCGGGCTCCACGCCGAACGCGGAGCAGAGCTGGCCGTGGTTGATGCGGGCGACCTCGCCTGCGTCGACCTGGGCGAGGATCATGCCGCGGGCGGGGAGGTCGCCGCGTGCGGGCAGCTGCTCGACGCGGACGATTTCGCTGCCGGGGATGGCGCCGCCGGGGCGGGCCACCTTGGCCGCCCACATCTCCTCGATGCTGCCGCCGCCACGGCGGGTGGTGGGGGCGACGGTGAGGCGCAGGCGGCCCGGGCCGGTGCCGGGGATCTCGTCCAGGGTGACGCAGCCGACGGGGTAGCCGAAGCAGGCGGCGACGTCGACGAGGTCGATGCGTGGCACGGGCTTGCCGGCTGGGGCGACGACGTGGGCGGTGAAGTCGGGGTGTGCGGCGTCGATGGTCTGCTCGATGTTCTCCAGCCGGGTGCCGGGGGCGACTTCGGCGGTGTCCCACATCTGCATGACCAGGCCGCGGAAGCCGGGCGGGTAGGCGGCAGCGGTGGTGTCGGGCGGGGTCCAGGTGGAGCGGGTGATGGGCAGGGCGGCGGACATGAGGCCGCCCCATGCCAGTGCTGTGACCGGTTCCCACCAGGAGTGGCCGGGCACGATCGCGGCGGCCGCGTAGACGGCGCCGCCGGTGACCGGTCCCAGCACGCGCTGGGCGGTGCGGATCGTACGGCGGAAGTCGCGGGTCTTGACCTTGCGGTAGAGCCACCACACGCAGCCTCCGCTGATCGCGGCGGCGGTGGCGTGGGCGGGCAGCAGGTCCATGGAGGGGACGTAGGTGAGGGCGGCGGCGGATGCCCCGTAGGCGGCCATCTCTGCCTTGGCGCGGGTGGGCAGCGTGCTCATCAGTGACGGGTCCTCTCATGCTGTGGTGATGCGGTGGCTTGGGGTCCGCTGGCCGTACTGGACGCCACACCGCGCAGGGTGGTGCGGCGTCCGGCGGGGCCAGTGGGTGGAAAGCGGTGGGGCCGCGCCCGGTGGTCGGGTGCGGCCCCACAGGGGTGGTGTGCTCGGTGGTTACTGCGACCGGTAGAAGCCAGGCTTGGCCTGGCGTGCCTTGGAAGCGGTGACGGCGGCATGGACGCCGCCGTACTCGGCCTGGTGCTCGCTCTTGAGGTGGCCAGCGGCCTGATGCATCGAGTCGGCGGCGCTGCTCAGGCGGCGGGCGCCGCCGACCACCCGACCGAACGAGGTGGCCACCTCGCTGATGAGGGCCACGTGCCGGGCATCAACCTGGGCGGCGGCGCTCAGGTCGGCCACGGTGACAGCGGCGCGGGCGTTGGCGCGCATGCGCAGGGCGACGCGTTCGGCGTGTTCCATGAGCTGTTCGGCGGCACGCTGCAGCGCGGTCAGTTTCGTGTGGACGGCGGTGTAGCCGTTGGCGTCTGCGTCCGCGCTGACGGCGGGGGCGATCTCTCCCACAGGAGCTCCTCTGGTCAGTTTTCGTTGTGGATGCGCGCGCTGGGCGCGGCAAGGCCGGCGTCGACGGTCGCGTCCTGGGTCGGCCGGTAGTCCCGGGCCATCGCCGTCTCCTCCGCCTCGGCGGTTTCAGCGGCGGCCAGCGCGGCACGGGCCATCCGCTCGGCGTACAGGATGAGTTCGCCGACGCTCTCCATCAGCACGGACAGCGCGCGGGTGGTTCGCTTGCCGCTCACGTTGTGTGTGGTGGCCAGGTCGGCGGCCATCGTCTCCAGTTCGTTCAGCAGGCGGCGTGCCTGGCGGGCGAGCTGGGCGCAGTCGTCGTAGGTCTCCATCCCGGCCGTGGTCAGCAGGGTCAGGGCCTTGAGTGCGTCGTCCAGGGTGATGTCGGTGGCGTGCTGGGCGGCCATGCCTCCCGGCGCAGGAACCGAGGCGGTGACCGGAGCCGGCGCGGCGGCAGTCCTCGCGGGGCGTGCAGGCATGGGGATGGGGTCCTTTCTGCGGGTGGTGCCGGGACGTGGCCCGGCCGGTCGCTGCGGAGCGCGGGGCAGGGCGGGCTGGCTCTGAGCGGGCAGCGCCTTGGGGGCAGGGCCGATCGCGGTCGGTTCCCACCGCTTGGCGTGGGCGCCGGGCGGGTCCACCTGCTCAACGGTGATCGTGACGCGCGGCTCGGTGTCGGCGTCGAACGGTGAGGACCGCGCCTGCCCGTACCCGGAGTGGGCACCGGGACCGTCGTCCGGGCCGGTGGTGCCCGGGCCGGACGACGGTCCCGGACCGGCGGTGCGGTCCGACTTCCCGCGCCCCCGAGACGGGTTCGGCTTGGAACGCGGTCCGCCGTCGGCCGACCAGCGTTCGCGCCGCTTCTTCCACCGGTCGTTCACGGCGTCGAAAACGGCTTCGCGGAAGCGGCCACGGTCACCAGGCGGTGTCCAGCCGTCGTTGCCGGCGCTGGTGCTGCGGCCCTTGGCGCCGTCGCGCTTGCCACCCGCGCCGGTGGTGGGGGCGTCGGTGCTGGAACGGCGCTTGCGCCACCGGTCTTCGAGCCGGTCGCCGGCCTTCTCCCAGAACGTCGGCCCCGGCTTGCTGTGCTTGACGGCCTTGCGGAGCGCGGCTTTCGTGTCCGCCGCGCCGCCAGATCCGCCCTTACTGCCCTTGCCGCCGGAGTCCTTCGCACCCGGACCGGTGCTGTCAGGCTTCTTCTTGCCCTTGCTCCACCATTCCGCGACGGCCCGGCGGGCGGAGCGACGTCCGCTCCCGTCCGTGCCCGCACTCCCGCGACCGCTGCCCGAACCGGCCGAACCCCGGATGCTGGCACCGCCGGAGCTCCCGGAGCCGTCCTTTCGGCGAGAGCCGCCGTCGCTTCGGATTCCCCAGCCGCCGTTTCGGTCCCGCAGAGAGCCGTTTCGATCCGAGCCCGGGCCGTTTCGGCGAGCCCCGGGACCATTTCGGCGGGGGCCGGGGCCGTTTCGGCGGGAGTCTGGCCCCGCGCCGTGGCCATCGCTCCGGCCGGTGCCGGTAGACGGCCGGCCGCCGGGGCCTGCCCCGGAGCGGTGCTGCGTGGAGCCGCTGTGCGGCCCTGGGCGGCCCGTTCCAGCCCTGCCCGGGCCGATGCCACCTGCGCCCCGTCCCGCGCCGCCAGGACCGCGTCCGAGGGCGCTGCGGCCGTAGTCGTGACTGGAGGGGACACGGCGGCCGCGGGCGTGTTCGCGGTCGGCTTCCGCGTGGTGCCGCGTGGCGTCCGCAGTCGCCTTCGCGGCCAGCAGTTCCAGCTCGCGCTGGTGCGCGGCTGCCTCCGCCCGGCGCGGCCCGGACTCCTGGATCCAGGTCTGCAGTCCCTCGAACGCGGCCAGCGCGATGGCCAGGATGGCGGCCAGCGACAGCGCCCCGGTGCGCGGCGGTCCGGCGTCGCCGGGGGCCTGCGGCTCGCTCAGTCCGTCGCTGCGCAAAGCCGCCGGCACGGCGTCCGGCGGGGGTGGTGCGTGCGGCACGGCGGGCGCGTCGAAGGCGCTGATTCGAACAGCGCCGTCGTCGGCGGCAGGGTGGTCCTGGTCTCCGTCGAGGGCCGGCGGCGCAGGGACGGGCGGGGGTGGTGGGGAGCCGATCCGGGGCATCTGGAGCACGTTGTCCGGGCTGTCGTCGTCGGCCACGCGCCCTCCTCTCCTGGTGACTGCCGGTGAGAGAAGGGGGCCGCCTCGCACGCGTACGCGTACGCGTGGTTGGGACCCCCGTCAACCCCCATTCCGGCGGTGATGATGACGATGACGGTTACTGGCAGTGATCCCGGTAGAGCCGTTCCAGCTCGGCGGACAGGGCGTTGAAGGTGGCGTGGTCGCCGGTCCGCTTCACCTTCTGCAGGGCGGAGACCTTCACCAGGTCGAGCCAGGCCCGGAAGAACTCCTCCGGGCCCCTCTCGCCTGCCGCGCTGGCCTGTTCGAATCGGGCGTTCCAGTGAGCGGCCTTGCGCGGGGACATCGCAGCGGGCATCAGGCACCCCGCTGCTGGCGGCTGTTGCCGCCGAAGTAGTCGCCCAGCAGCTTCGGCGCGCCCGCCTGGCCGTCGTCGCTGTCGGCGGGGGCGAGACGCTGGAGGGTGGCCTGCGCACTGTTGTGGGCGACGGCACCGAGCTGCTGCTTGCGCTGCGCCTTGCGCAGCGCCTTCTCCTCACGGCGCTGGAGCACGACCTCGGGCTGTGTCTCCTCGTAGGCAGCGACGGTGCCGTTGATGGCCTTGGCGGCCTGCCGCATGGCCCGAGCGGCGTCCCGCAGCGGTTTGACCCGCTTGCGTGCCCGGGCGGCAGCAGAGATGCCCCAGGGCAGGTCACCGTCCAAGCGGCGGGCCTTGAGGTCGGCCTGGATAGCGTCGGCGAGGGCGTCGTAGGTCTGCGCGTCGGTCAGCAGGGATCCGCGGTGCTGGGCCTGCCAGCCTTCGCGCTGCCCGGGCAGCGCGAGGGCCTGCACCCCGGTGGTGACGCGGGTGGCAATGTCCTTGCTCATCAGGGTTTTCTCCTCGGGGTGGTGAGGTGATCCGGATCGGTGGGAAGCTGCGGGTTGGCGTCTCGGCGCCTTCGCCGTGTCCCCGAGCTGTCATCAGCAGTTCGGGGGCCGGCGGAACCGTCGGACAGGCCGTCGTGCGTGGTCAGGGGCGGTAGCCGTCGGAGAGCAGGGCGACGGCCTCCTGGCGGTACTTGGAGGCGGTGTCCGTGGACGACACGTCGAACTCGCGCTGGACGTCGGCGATGGAGATCCGCTCGTACAGCTCGTGCTGAATGTCGTCGTAGCCCAGGCCGTCGGGCACGAGGCCGGCCGCGAGCGCCATGCGCGCGACCTTGCGGACCGCGCGCTCGCGCCGGGTGAGCTTGGCCTCATCCTCGATTTCGGCTGCGCGCCGCTCGATTTCGGCAGCGGCCCGTCGCGCTTCGGCAGCGGCCCGCTCGGCTTCGGCCGCTTCCTGCTCGGCACGCGCGGCATCGGCGAGAGCGGCCTTCGCGAGGCGCTCCTCCTCCGCCTTCTTGCGGGCGGCTTCGGCGGTGGCGCGCTGCGTTTCGGCAGCGGCCCGCTCCGTTTCGGCGGCACGCCGGTTCGCTTCGGCAGCGGCCTGGCGGGCTTCGGCGACGGCCTGTGTTTCGACCGCCTGAGCCTCCGCCGCGGCAGCCTGGTCGGCCTCCGCCGCCGCCTTCCGCTTCTCGGCAGCCTGCCGTTCCAGCTCGGCCGCGCGGATGTCGGCTGCGGCCTGCGCCTCGCGCTCCTGGGCTTCCTTGCGCTGCGCCTCGGCCTCGCGGGCGCGGGCCTCAGCGATCAGCGCGGTCTCCAGCGCCGCCTCTTCCAGCTCGGCGGCCCGCTCCGCGGCGCTGGCCTGGGCACGGGCGTGGGCGCGGGCCTGGGCCGTCTGACCCTCCACCCGGGCACGGACGGCCTCCAGCTCGCCGTCAGCCTCCAGCCGGTCGGCCTGCGCCTTCTTCTGCGCGAGCTCCCGGCGGGTCTCCGCCTCCAGGCGCCGGCGCTCGGCTTCCTCCGCACGCTTCTCCGCCTCGCGTTCCTGCTTCTCGGGCAGCGCGAGAGCCTCGGCGACGGTATAGCCGTAGGCGGCCATCGTCATCGGCAGCTTCTCGTCGTCGGTCGCCTTGCTCAGATCGCCGCCGTGCTTGCGCTTCAGCCACTGCTCATAGGCGATGAGGTCCTGCTGGCGCCGGACCATCTCCTCGTAGGAGGCGACCGCGTACAGCCGCATCCGGCGGTAGAAGCGCGGGGTGTCGAGCGGGGCGAGGATCCAGCGGTGCAGCGGGATCCGGTCGACCGCTGTACCGGCCTCCAGCCTGGCCTTTTGGATGATCAGGCGGCGGGCGGCCTCCACACCGATGACGAACAGCACCGGCATGACGCCGTGGCTGGCGGCCTTGACCGGGTCGTCCCCGATGTGGCCCTGTGAGCTGGCGTTGAACCACACGGTGGCGGCGGTCATGCCGTGGGCGGCCATACGCAGCAGCGGCCACGGGGTGTCCTTGCGGATCAGGTACAGGTCGAGCGCGAGGAACGCGATGATGCTCGCGTCCACGCCGACCGGGAACCAGGGGGCCAGTTCCTCGCTGAACCCCCAGGCCAGGGCGACCTTCGCGAGGGTGCTGTAGGACATGGCGAAGCCGATGACGCCGACGAGGGTGCCGCCGATCGCGGCAGCCACCGACAGGGCAGTCATCAGACGGTCACGCCGGGGCTTGATCGGCTTCCGCTTCGGTGTGCCCGAAACGCTGCCCGCCGTACCCGAAACAGGGGCGGGCGGATCCGAAACGGCGGTCGGCGGTGCCGAAATGGGGGCGTCGAGAGGCGCCGTCTGCGGCGTCTCAGTGATCGTCACGGAGGCCTCCAAATGAGGTTGGGCGGATGTGGACGAAACGGTGAGGGCCGCTCCCGAAACGGAAGCGGGTGGAGCCGAAACGGGGTCCGGTGAAGCCGAAATGGCGACACCCGCACCGACGGCCAAGGTGTGCAGCGGTCAGTGCGGGCGGGATCGATCAGTCGTCGGGCCGTCAGCGCTCCAGCTGGCGCTTGAGCCGCTTCAGGTCGGCGGTGGACATGCCGGCCACAGCGCGGCGGACCGCGTCCTCACCACCGGAGGCGGCGGCGTCGATCACCGTGCGGGTCTGAGTGCTGGTGGTAGCGGCGCGGGCGGCCTGGGCGGTGATCTGCGACAGGGCTGCGGCGAAGTCGTCGAGGTTGCGCATGAGGTGGTCCCCCTCGTTCGTGGGTGGTCCGGGCTGTCCGGCTCCCCTGGACCGCGCACGGCCCCCGCCTGCGGGAGGCGGGGGCCGTGCGGGTCAGGCAGCCGACAGAGGTGGCGGTGTCGGACTGGCGAAAGGTCAGCGCCGGTTGCTGCGCTGACGGTGGAGATAGGCGTCTTGCAGCCGCGCGAACGACTCGAACAGCCGCTGTCCGGTCGGGCAGCGGCTGGTGTCGGTGCACTCGGTACAGGCAGTACGGTGCGCGCGGTGCGCGGCGTGTGCCGACTGGTAGCGCTCGTACAGATCGTCAAGCACGCGGTGTCCGTCTCTCGTGGTGCCGGCAGGGCGGGTGGAGGTCGGCGACGCGGTATCCCGCCTCCCATGCCGCTGCGGCAACCACGGCAGCGGCGGCCAGCAGCAGACGGGCGAGGGGATGGCCGGGGCCAAGAGCGAGGGCGGCCCGGGCAGCGCGATGCTGCGCTACCCGGGCTGCGTGTATGCGGTGAGGCATCCGAGGGTCAGCGGGGCCGCTGCTGCGACTGCTTGTTGACCTCGCGGACCTTCTCGGCGAGCCTCTTGCGCTCCTCTTCGGTGAGGCAGGTGATCATGCGGTCACCGCCTTGCGTGCGTCCCGGACCGTGAGGCTCGGCGCGGGTGCCACACCGGGCGGGCAGTCGCTGCCCGTGCAGCTCCACCGGCCGCAGAGCGGACAGGCGTCGTCGGCCATCACCGGCCGGTGCAAGGTGAGCACCGGCTGACGCTCATAGCCGGGCACCATCTCCTGAAGTGTCCGGCGAGCCCGCCGACCGTCCGGGATCCGGGCGTCGGCCTCGCGCACCATGCGCGCCAGAAGGGCACCGAGCTGGCGGCTCGCGACGGACGAGCAGCAGGGGCCGGTGTGCCAGTTGCCGCGCTGGTCGCACGCGTACTCCGGGTTGGCCGCGGCCTCTGTCGTACGGGCTGCGGGTCGTGTCATGATCGCCGTGGTCAAGGGAGTCTCCTTCTGTGGTCCTTTGACCGGACAGCCCCGGAACTCTCACCTTCCGGGGCTGTCGCCGTGACTGGCCGGGCGGCCAGCCACGGCCCCTCTCCCGCCCACTGACGCTCTGGCAGGGTGGGAGAGAGACCGTGGCTGGCCGTCAGGCCGCAGACGTGTACGCGGTCCTGGCCGGACGGATCAGGTAGTCCGACGTCGTCCACACCGAACCGACCGCAAAGGGCTGGCCATCCGGGCGCAGGGTGTCGCGGACGATGACTGCCCAGCGGGCGCTGTCACGGCGCAGCAGCTGCGCCGCGTCGGCGGGATTGGTGACCAGGGACAGGACCTCGAAGCGGCCGTCCACGTTCTGGTAGATCGCGCCGGGGAGGCGGGGGCCGATCTGCTCGGCGACGTCGCTGTAGTGCGGGTGCGGTCGTCCGGTCGCCGGGGTTTCCTTCCGTCCCTCGTGCTCGGGAGACGCAGCGGTGTGCATGGATGCGATGCTGGGCATGTGGGTCGTCCTCTCCGAAAGGGTGACCTGCGACAAGACCCCCAGGGGCGCAATTCCTGGGGGTCGTCGCATGAGTGCGTCCTGCGCACTCCGCCGGCCACCAGCCTCGGCCACGAGGCCGTGGGCGGTGGCCGGCGGGCAGCGCAGGCTGCATCAGGCACCGAAGCGGCGTGCCTGCTCGTTCAGGTTGTGGATACGGTCGGCGATCTCAGGCGCTGCGACCGGGGCAGGCCCTCTTGCGTCAGCTGCCGCCGGGTGGGAGCCATCTGGTCAGCGATGCGCTGCTGCGGGGGCCGGGGATCGGTAGGCACGGGCATGAAGTCCTCCCAAGAAGTCAGGCTGGTGGGGAAGGCCGCTGCGCGAGCATCCGTGGTCGTTCGTTTGGAGCGGGTCAGCTCGCGCGGCGCTCGGGATGCAGCGTCGTGAGCGGAACCGGCGGCGCACCCTGCGGCGCGGCACCGGCGGGCAGCTCCGCGCGGCGGGTGTCGACGTCGCGGACCGCAGACTCGGTCGCCGCCCACTGTTCCTTGCGCAGCAGCCACAAGGGCCGGCCGTTGCTGCGCTCGTCGGCCGCCGGCGTCTGCTTCTGCGTGACAATCTGGCTGACCGCCGGGGCGACCGCGACCTTGGGTTTGCGCCGCACAGTGGTCCGGCGACGGTGAGTGGTCTCCGAGTTGCCGTCCGTCAGGCGCTGCTCCCACTTCCGGACCGTGACGTCGACGAGGACCAGGCGGTTGCTGCCCAGGCGGCACCGGATGGCCGCGTCCTTGCCCGCGTGGCCGGTATCGTGCGGCACGACCTTGGGCTTCTTGGTCTGGAGGCCGGTGATTGGCACCCACGTCTCGCAGTCGGGGCAGACCAGCGACGCACAGGCAGGACGCAGGTCGTACTGGTGGGGCCGGAGGGTAGAGAGGGCCAGCGCCGGGCGGGCGTTGACGGTGCGGGAGCGGGTCCGGCTCCGGCGGGGACGGGCGGTGCGCTCAAGGGTCGAAGCAGACATCTGAACTCCTCACGAACGGAGCGGCAGGGAAGCGTCGCGATGCTCTCTCCGCCCTCCAGGCCGCACGACACAAGGCCAGGCGTCCCGCAGGACAGACAGCGCACAGCGCTGCGACGTGCACACAGTCGTCGTGGCCGTCAGGCTCCGGAGGAGTTCGATGGTGCTCTCGCGCCCTCAGCGAGCTGAGGACTACCCCGGCCGCCCCGAGGGACGGACGACTACTGCGGTGGTGCGGAGGGGCGTAACCCCTACTCAACAGAGCGTTAGAGCTATCGCTATCGCCTAGTAGAGACCATGTCGGGTTATCGAGTCAATAGCGATAGCTCTATTCGTGTCGATCGATTGTGCTCGCCCATCGCCGCCTGATAGAGCTAGCCCTAGAATCAGATCCGCGCAGCACTCTGAAAGGTGGCTTCGATGCCCGTCTCGTATCGCGACATCGCCGCTGACCTGCGACAGCAGATCGGCGAGGGGCGATACATGCCGGGCGACAAGCTGCCGATGCTCACCGAGCTCCAAGCCGAGTACGGCGCTGGCTACCAGACCGTCCGGAGCGCCATCTCGCTTCTGGAACAAGAAGGGCTGGTCGTCGCGGTGCGCCGCAGAGGGACCATAGTGCGAGAGCGCCCCGAGAAGCGGCGCATCACCCGGTCCCGCCAGGTCTTCCGCGATGAGATCGGCTACTACTTCGACCCGACTGCCCAACCGTGGGTGGCCCTGGAGCCTCCCACCCTGCGTTGGGGCATCGTGCCGGTCGATCTCGCCGCCCTCATGGGCCTCCCGACCGGATCCGAAGTCCTCGTTCGCGATCGCGTGATGGGCGACCCCGAGAGCAGGAAGCCGAAGCAGTTGACTACCAGTTACCTGCCGGCCGAACTCGCTCGAGGAACTCAACTCGCAGAGGCCGACACGGGCCCCGGCGGCATCTATGACCGCCTGGAGGAGATGGGCCACCGCCCCCTCCGCTGGAGCGAAGGCGTCTCCGCCCGCATGCCCTCGCCAGAAGAAGTTGAGGCATTGAACCTCCCAGCAGACGTTGGCGTTCCGCTCCTGCGCGTCGTACGAGTAACGACCAGCCCCAACGGCGAGGTTGTCGAGTTGAACGACACCAGAATGAGCGCCGAAGAGTTCGAAATTGGCTACTCCATCCGACGCCACACGAGTGCCCGACTCGCTGATGACGACGGAGATGGTGACTACGACCACTGACAGCACCTCACGTGCCATGGCGTCCCTCCCGTCGGCTGCCCTCGTGAGGGTCATCACACTCGGGCCAGACGGGTCGAACCATCACATGGGCTTGTCCAAGCTCGTACGCACCGCCATTCACGCGTTTTCAACATCCGCGTATACACGCGATTTTCAGCCCGAGCCCTAGGCTCACGGCCATGACGATCACGGAGGGTCACAGGGTGGGGAAGCATCGAGCGGGCTGGCGTCCGGACAAGCTGCGCGAGCAACGCGAGGCTCACGGGCTGACCCTGGAGAAGGCCGGTGAGCGCCTCCGTCAGGTCGCTGAGCAGGCCAAACTCAAGGGCATCCCCGCCGCGAATCCCCAGACTCTCTGGCAGCACGAGCAGGGCGAGGTCTATCCCGGTCCTCACTACCGACGCGCTTACTGCCTCCTGTACCGGGCCACTGAGCCAGATCTAGGATTCCGCACCGCCCTGCCTGGTGAGGAGACGTCCTTCAAGCTCACGCCGATGGACGACCACCTCAACGGCTCGCAGGTCTTGGCGGTTGAGCGAGCCATTCACCGCATCGCGCCGGGCTCCGACGAAGCCGACCACTTCGATCTGCAGCAGCGGATCATCGACGCATGGAAGCGTCGGCACACGGGCGGCGACCCCCACCGTCCCGTATTGATCTTGGTCGGCGGCTTCGCAGGCAGCGGCAAGACCGAGCTCGCCCGCTTCTTCGTCCAACTCACCGGTTGGCCGCTGCTCGACAAGGATCCGCTCACCCGCCCGCTCGTGGAGCGCCTCCTGGTCGCGCTGGGCGGCGACGCGAACGACCGCCACACCGAGCTCTACCGCGAAAGGGTCCGGCCCGTGGAGTACGACTGCCTGATGCAATCGGCCATGGCCAACATCAAGTGCGGCATCTCCACGGTGCTGACCGCGCCGTTCATCTCCGAAATGACTGACCCGGACTGGATGCAGCGCCTGACCAACCGTGCAGGCTCGATGGGTGTCGACGTCTTCCCTGTGTGGGTGCGCTGCGACGAAGAGTCGATGCGCGAGTACATCGGATTCCGCTCAGCAGCTCGGGACGCGTGGAAGCTCCAGCGATGGGACGAGTACATGGCCACGATCGACCTCGATTTGCGCCCAGCGGTGCCGCACTTGGTCGTCGACAACCGGCTGGGGACGGCGGTCACGCTCGCAGACCAGGCACGGCAGGCGATGGGAGCGATGTACGCATGACGAAGAAGCAAGGCGTGATCCTCTACGGCCCGCCGGCCTCGGGCAAAGACACCGTCACCACCGCGCTAAGCAAACTTGACTCCAAGTACGTGCAGTTCACGCGGCTCAAGGTCGGAACGGGCAAGGCCGCCAGCTACCGGATGGGCACAGCTGAGCAACTGCGCGAGCTGGATGCCGCGGGCGACGTCGTCTACGCGAACACGCGATACGGCAACACGTACGCGATCGACCGGCCCGGCGTCGACGCCGCGTTCGCAGCCGGAGTGCCGGTGGTGCACCTTGGGCAGGTCGATGGCATCCGAGCGCTGGTCGACGGTTACCCGGCCGACTGGTCGGTGGTGCTCCTGTGGTGCCCGCGCGAGGTGACCGAGCAGCGGTCAACGGGGCGCGGCGACAGCGACACCGCGGCGCGCCTGGCGGCGTGGGACTCAACGCGCGACGACCTGGACACACACCCAGGCATGGTCTGGGACCTGACCGTGGATACCACGGCGGCGGCGCCGCAGGACGCGGCACGGCTCATCGACCAGCTGCTGACGCAGCGGGCGGGAGCGGCGACGGCATGAGTGCGGGCTACGGCTGGGCGAGTCGGTCCAAGGCGTCGGTGAGCGTGAGCTCGCCGTCGTCCTTGGCGTCGTGCCACCGCGCCAGCGTGGACGCGGCCGCGCGCAGCATCTCCGGCGGGAGGCCGGCGGCCTCGAGCGCGTCGGCGGCTTCCTCCAGCTCCGGGCCCCAGCGCCACGCGCGGGCCGCGGTCTTGGCGACGTACTGCGGCTCGGACAGGTACGAATCGGCGCGCTTCGAGGCGACGTCGAGGAGCTCTTGGGCGACGCCGTGCTCGCGCGCCATGCCGACCGCGAGCGCCACCAGCACCCGGCTGGTCTTCTGGAAAGAGGCGTATGCCAGCTTCAGCGCGGATGCCTTCCCGATTTCAGTACCCAGCACCGCCGCTCGGACGGCGGTGCCCGCGAACAGCGCCTCGATGCGCTCGGTCGCGTCGGCCGGGCCGGACAGGTACACGGTTGGCATCTTGCCGCCGACCGGCGGGGAGCCGACGACACCACCGTCCACAACGGTCGCGTCGGGTTCGAGCAGCCCGGCGATCCGCTGTACGCGCGTGGGATTGATGGCGTTCGCTTCCACGTACACCCCGGCGAAGCGGTGCCCGGCGACGTCGCGGGCCAGGTCCTCGGCAGCGGCCGGCGGGCAGAGGCTGATGACGATGTCGCTGCGGCCCAGCAGCTCGGCCAGCGTGGACACGGGCGTCAGCCCGAACTGGGCGGCGCGCTCCACGGACGCGGTGCTGCGCCCGGTCTCACACCACAGGACCTCGGCCGCGTTGGCCGCGGTGCACGCGGCGACCGCAGCGCCCATGCTGCCTGGGTGGAGGATGCCGACGGTCGGCTGGACCACAGTGCTACTCCGTCTCTGCGAGCAGGATGGTGATGGCGTCGGTGACGTCGTCGACGACATGGTGCGCGGCGGGGAGTCCGTCGGGCCAGGGGCGTCCTCGCAACCAGATGGTGCGCAGGCCAGCCTGGTGGCCGCCGCCGATGTCTCCGGCCGGGTTGTCTCCGACCATCCAGCCGCCGTCCGCGAGGCTGACGCCGCAACGGGTGGCCCCGAGTTCGAAGAGGCGCCGATCCGGCTTGCGGATGTCCAGGTCGCCCGAGGCGGCGACGCCGTCGACCAGGTCGGTGAGGCCGGTCCCGGCAAGTTTGGCGCGCTGGATGTCGCCGGCTCCGTTGGTAAGGACGCCAATCGTCCATGCGGCCGCGCGCAGGCGAGCCAGTCCCTCGAGGACCTCGGGGCGACAGGTGACGGCGGCCGCCATGAGGTCGACGTACTCCTGCCAGAGGTCCGCCGCAGACGGTTCCAGACCGAACGCTTCACGCAGGCGGAAGAAGTCGGCGGCATCAGCCCGGTCTGCAAGCTCGGCAATCAGCCAGTCTTCGGCCTCGAGCCCCAACCCGTACCTGCGGCACAGATCGGCTACGGCGCCGCCGTAGGCCGACTGACGGTCGACCAACGTGCCGTCAAGGTCAAAAAGAACGAGGCGCATGACGCCGACATTAGCGTGGCGGATCTCCGCGAAAAGGGACACCAACTCTCTGTCACGAATCAAGACTTGTGTATAGTTTTGGATCACGTGAGGAGAGGGGGACCAGTGTCCGACCTGTTTGATGCGGTCGACGCCCTTGCTGCCCGACCGGAGCTTCTGCCACCACCAGAGGTTCGCGCACGCCTTCGCAAGGCTGACGGTTTGACTCAGCAAGAGGTGGCCGAGGTCTTCGGCGTCACCCGTGCCGCGTTCAACCGCTGGGAAGTCGGGGCCGCAAAGCCGCACCGACGCCGCCTAGAGGCTTACGCCCGGCTCTTGAGGCGATGGGCTGCAAAACATCCCCAAGCAGCTGAGGGCTTTGAGTTTGCGGAGGTCAGCTGACCATGTCCCGCTCCGACTACCCGCCGTAACGCGAAGCGGCCCCCGTCGCCACAACGGGAGCCGCTTCCAAGTCCGACTCAATCGAGCTTGCCAACCCTTGAGTCGTGATCCGGTGAGGTGACCTCGCCGGGGTGTACCCGCGGGCTTTGCGGCCCTCGTGGTCACCTCTACCCAGAGTATGCGCCATCGAATGCGCAACGCCACTACTCAGGGTCCCTTGCTTGGTCACATCCGCTGGTCACGGCTCCCCTACCCGGGGAGATGACCCCTTTTGCACACCCCACACCGTCCGCCGTCGCCTGACGACCTCGGCGCCAGCTACCTCGAGCGCGGCTGGGAGCCGCCTGAGGAAGTCGTGCTGCGTCGTGAGCTGGTGCGCACGCCGGGCTTGCAGCCCGAAGACATCGGCGTCCTGGCAGAACTGCTACTGCGGGACCCTCGCCTGCCGTCGACCATGGAGGCCATTCGGCGGGACCTCCAGGCGCAGGGCTGGAAGATGGGCAAGGACCGCTACAACGCCATCCAGGCACGTCTGACGAAGGCCGGCCACCTCGCCCGCGTCTCGGTCTACGACGACACCACACAGCGCCCTACCTGGGTGACTCGGGTGTACCGGAACCCCGCGAACAACGAGCAGTACGTCGATCTCGGTATCGCGGCATCGCAGCAGGTCAGCGGCGAAGTGCGGGAAACCCGTGGTTCCCAGCCCTCCGGATCGCGGGAAACCCGCGTTTCGCCTGGTCAGAGCCGGAATGCGGAAAACCCGCGATCCGGAGCCGGATCGCGGAAAACCCGCGATCCGGAAACCCGCGTTTCGCCTGGTCAGAGCCGGAATGCGGAAAACCCGCGATCCGGCGTCCACCCCCCACACCCCCCGGAGGAGGTAACTACCTCCTCCCCCTACCCCCTCACTGACCCGCAGGGGTCGCTTCCCTCACAGCGGGAGGAGGGGGAGGCTGGCTTCGCCTCGAAGGACCTTCACGCGGCGGAGTCGTTCTTGCAGCAGCTGCGCCCGCCGCATCACATGGGTGCGGCATCGGCCCGTAAGTACGCGCCGCTGCTGCTGGGGGCGATGGCTGAGCAGGGCTGGCCGTCGATCTTCGAGGTGGACCACACGGTGCTGGCGCGGGAGGTCACCCGGGATCCGCAGGGCTTCAAGCGGCCGTCGTCGCTGGTGCCGACGCGGATCAGGGATCTTCCGCGGTACGCCATCGTCACCGGCACCAGTGCCAGCCACGGTCAGGGCACCGGTGCGGAGCGGTGCCCGGAGCACCCGGCCCGCTACCGCAGGGGCTGCGTGGAGTGCGCGCTGACTGTGCCTGTCTGACCAGATGGCAGTACGGGCCGCTCCCGTGCAGGGGAGCGGCCCGTGGAATCCCCTGAGCACCACACTCGATCAGGAGACCTCACCAGTGTCTACCAGCATTCCCGCTCAGAGCCACGACACCTCCGACGCCGACCGCGATGCACTCGAGGGCAAGCAGCCAGCCGGGTTCACCCGCGTGCCGCCGCAGGACCTTCAGGCCGAACAGGCGGTCCTTGGATCACTGCTGCTGGCTGGCACCCCGAAGAGCGCGTCCTACAGGTACTTCGGCGAGATCCTGGACACGGGCCTTGCCGCTGAGGAGTACTACCGGCCCGCCCACCAGGTGATCCACCGCGCCATCCTGGACGTGCACCAGGCAGGCGAAGCCGTCGACCCGGTCACCGTCGCCAACGCCCTGACCGAACGCGGCGAACTGACCCGTGCCGGCGGCGCCTCCTACCTGCACGTGTGCATCGAGGCCGCGCCCACCGCGGCCAACGGACCGCGCTACGCGGAGATCGTCCGCGCCAAGGCCTACCGGCGTGCGGTCATCGAGTCGGCCAACCGCATTCTCGAGTACGCCTTCAGCGAGGCCGGCGACGAGGACGAGGTGCGCGCCCTGGTCGAGCAGCAGCTCACCGACATCGTCGCCGGCACACCGGGCCTGCACGAGGCACCGCCCGCGGTCGGGGACCTCTACCTCGACTTCGTTGCGGAGACCGAAGACATCCAGAACGGGCAGCGGGTCGGCCTGACCTACGGGTTCGCCGACCTCGACACCCTCACCTCCGGCATGCAGCCGGGCAACGTGACCGTGGTGGCCGCCCAGTCCGGGGTGGGCAAGTCCACCCTCGCGCTGAACATGGCCGTGGCCGCTGCCAAGACGGGCGCCACGGTGCTGTTCTCCTCGCTGGAGATGAGCAGCACCGAGCTGATGCAGAAGATCGCTGCCGCTGAGGGGAAGATCGCCCTGCACCACCTGACCCACAAGGACGGCCTCACGGCCGAGGAGTGGGAGAAGATCCATTCCTTGGGGCCGGAGCTGTTCCAGAAGCTGCCCCTGCGGGTCTACCGGCCCGACGGTGCGTCCCTGGGCGACATCGCCTCCGCCGCCCGCGCCTGTGCCCGCGCTGAAAGCCTGGGCCTCCTGGTCGTGGACTACCTGCAACTGGTCGAGACCGAGCAGTCCCGCAACATCACCCGCGAGCAGGCCGTCGCCGCCGTCTCACGCGGCTTGAAGAACCTGTCCGTCCAGCTCGGCTGCCACGTCATCGCCCTGTCTCAGCTCAACGACGACGGGATGGTGCGTGAGTCCCGGGCGATCAAGAGCGACGCGTCGGTGCTGATCAAGGTTGAGCGGCCCGACGCGGACGACAAGGAATCACCGCGCGCCGGCGAGGTTGACCTGGTCATCGAGAAGAATCGGTTCGGGCCCACCGCCTGCGTGACTGTCGCCAGCCAGCTGCATTACTCCCGGTTCGTCGACATGGCCCACACCTGACCCGCCCTCAACACACCCCGCACACGCCAGAGACGGTCTGAGCGCCGCTGTGCAGGCCGATCGCAACCCGGCCGGGCAACTCCTCCAGCCCGGCCGTGATCGCCCCGCAGCGGCCCACACAGTCGATCACGAACGGAGGCGCCCCGCATGGGCATCGTGGACGACGGCCTCAACAAGGCCGTACAGCAGGCATTCACCCGCCCCATCCCCAAGTCGGCCGGCGCACAGATGCGCTACCTGGTCAAGCAGCTCAAAGGCACCCGCGCCGTCGCCCAGCAACTCGGCGTCTCCCAGCGCACCGTGGAGCGGTACGTCAAAGATCAGATCCGCCGGCCCCGCGCCGACCTCGCTCAGCGCCTGGCCGACGCGGTGCGCGAACGCTGGCAGCCGCGGGTGCGCGCCCAGGCCCGCAAGCGGGCGGCCACCAGCACGGGCGTTGTCGTCGACGTCCGTGCCCGGTTCGGTTTCACCGCCGCGCCCGGTACCACCGATGACGCCCGCATCCGGCACCTCACCCTCGCCCTGCCTCCGCAGCACGCGGCCCGCCTGTTCAACGCCCAGGATGCCGGTGCCAGCGAGCAGCAGCTGCGCGCCCTCGCCGGCGAAGCCCTCGGCGAGGTCTACTTCCGCGACGGCGGCCGCCGTGCTCACGGTCTGGAAGCCGAATTCACTGACGTGGAATATCTCCAATTCGATATCTAAGGAGAAACTCTGAGGGTGGGATTCTCTTGCATTGAGGAGTTCTGCCCTTCTCTCTGGGGAGAGTCCATGCCCAGCCACGTCGGGGGAGATGGCACGGGCGTGCCGGGGCCGGCGCCCAGGGTGCGGCGTTCGCAGCCCGACGCGGCTGCGGAGCGGCGTCGGGACATTGGGTGGGCTCACAGTGGCAAGCTGCGCGCGCGATGCCGACCCGTTGGTGGCCGCCTCCGGCGCCGTCACGGTCGTGGGAACACCGTTGCGCTGGTGGGTGTTGCGTACCCATCCGGCCGGCCTCTGCGTCTGCGCAGGTCACCACATGGTCCCGGCAGGGTCGGGGGTCCTGACACCCCCTCAGAGCATCCGCGACCGCCTCGGCCTGACAGAGGCTGAACCGCAGATGAACCTCAAGCCGGGCATCGGCGGTTACCTGTCTGGGCAGACTGACTCCCTCTCGGAAGGAAGGAGTTGCACCTTGAGTAATGCGGTTCCACTCGCTGGACTACTGGGCGCCATCATCGGCGCTGCCGTGACCTGGCTGTCACCGGTTAGGACTGGGAAAATCAGCCGGGCCGAAAACGACAGGCTTGAGGCGAAGAAGAGAGAAAAGGATACAGAGGAGCGCGCGGAACAGAGGGAGGTACTGCGTAAAAGCGCATTGTTCGACCGCATGGTCGTCTTGCGTAATGAAACTCGATTGCACCTGCTTGAGCTTCATAGACTATACTTCATTGCCGATTCTAATCGGCTGACGCTACCGCGGTCTCAGTTTGGCGCTATCCATTGGTATCAGGGTTCTACGTGCCACGACATCGCGCGCAGCATTGGAAAATCGTACCCACGAGTCCTCGACGCTTGGCATGCTTACAGTGAGGAGCTACACGAAGCAGTAGATGAACTAGGGAACTTCACGGCCGCCAACCCATTCACCCGGAGTCGAAACTTCCTTCAACTGGTCGAGCGACTCACGGCGGATTTGGATGCTAAGCGTGAGGTTCTCAAGACAGAACTGAGCAACGCCGCCTGGGACCTGGGGTACGAGTTCGTCCTGGCGGAGGAGTGGAATTAGACTCCCTCCGGCTCCGCATAGGATTGCCAGTCGGTCTCAGCGGCCGAGGGACGGCTGCGCTGCGCCTCGCCGAAGCGGCCCTTGAAGACGCGCGCACGTTCGTCTGTCCTGCGGGGACGTCCTCACCGCGCAGGACGTCTACGTCGACCCGCCTCTGGTGTGGGTGGTGGACGAGGCCGGACGCTCGGCATCGTCACCGAGCCCGCCTACTCCTTGAAGGCGTTCCGCGAGGCCCTGAACTCTACGCCAGGCCGACGTCGGCCCGTGCCCGGCAGCAGCCCATCGGCATGCCTCCGACTTCGCGGACAACACGCAGCAGCTGCGCGCCGAAGCAGCCGCAGTCAGGCTCACGGCGCACTAGCAGAAAAGGCCGGCGCCCCTCAGTCCGTTGAAGCGGGTGGCACGGGGCACCGGCCAGCGAATACTTCTCGAAAGGGGAATCGGAATCCACAGCCAGCATGCCTCGCCGCAGCACGCCTTCTACGGCTGCTCTGACCTGTCCTCCGACGCGCCTGCACACTCGGGCCAGGGTGCAGCATGGGCTATAGGGCACCGAGGGCCGTACCGACAGCGCTGCGCGCTGTTGCCTCTGGTGGGTTTCCCTAGCCAGCACCATCCGTTGAGGTGTCGGCAAATTCCCCAGACTTGGCGTCTACCGCTACAGGCCTGCTATCAACGTGGTGCTTGAGAAGCAGGATCTCTCCGCACAGGACATAGGTGTTGAGCGCACAGAGGTTGGCCGCCTGGAGAGCCACAGCGGCGTGGACGCCCTTGTTGGTCATCTCGTCGATGGCGGTGAACCGTTCGTGGAGACCCTTACCTAGGGCGATGGTTACCTTGGCGGCGGACCTACTGCTGTTGGCTCGCTTGATGAACTCGAACAGACGGTTGCGGTACGAGGGCTGATCTAGCTTATGTCCTGACTCGCTGGGCTCATCCTGTGCCGGGAGAACGTGGTCAACGACCGCTTCCAGGATCCGGCGGCACGATGTGAGGGCCTGGGAGAGCTCCTCCGCTCCGGGCCCCTCCGGTGCACGGGTAGCAGCCTCGTTCATGCGCCGGTAGACGGCCGTGAATTTTTCGACCAGGTCGGGGACACCTTCGGCAAGCATCTTGTCGACCTCAGCTTTGTAGCTACCGAAGATCGATTCATTCACAGACGTGTAGCCGAAACGGCGTTCCCAGGACACCAGGTAGGAGAACGTGCGCAGCCGTGCTCGATCCTGAATTCCCAGAAGGGCCATGTCCGCCTTGACGCTGGCGGTGCTGTTCGTGTTGGGAACTTTCTCTGTGAGGTACTCGATGTCGGCGAGTGAGTGGGCCAATATCATGCCCGGTTCGTCGCTCTTCTCGCGGTCTTTCAAGTACTCGCGCATAGCTGAGACATCAGGACTCGTCCCGGCGCGGTCGCCCCACAACGACGGGTCGGTCATCAATCGCTGCATGTCACCGCGATGCTGGTTTGGGTCGCCCCCGCGGTCCTGCAGGTCGAGCCCGAGCCGTACAGCGGCGTGTGAGTCACCGATGAGGCTGGCTATCCGCACCGCACGGCGGACCGAGACGTGCAGCGGGTGATCATCGAACTCGTCCAGAGCCCTTCGGATCAGGGCCACTATGTGCTCAGTTGCATCCATCCGCCGAATGTAGTGGGCAGGAGAGCTGCTGCACATCGACTGGTCTCCCTGCTCATCTCCGGCAGGTGCCATCGCAGTGGAGGCCAGCGACCAGCTGCTGCGCGAGTCAGGTGCTCGGTGAGGGGGTGCGGCCCAGACGGCACCAGAGACCCTGGGGGCGTGCCGACACGTCCGTGCAACGCTACCCGACTCAAGTGGTGACTAAATCGAACGTTTGTGCAATGATCTCAGAGGTTTCAAAAATCCGACCTTGAGCCAGGTACGGTTTATGAAACCGACTGCGGGAGGGGATGCATGACCGGCGACGAAGCACAGGTGCAGCAGGCGCGGTTAGCGCAGCTGGGGGTGACGAAGAAGCTCTTCGAGGACGCCTTGGCTCAGGCGACCAGTGAGGCCCGGATGTGTACGGAGTTCGATGCGCCGGCGATGCCGGGCATCACGTTCTGGAGCAGGGCCAACCGCTACCTGGCGGAGCAACTGACCGACCCCAAGAAGCAGAACCCAGTGTGGAAGTACACCAGGCGCGACAGCATCCTGCGGGTCGTCCATCCCTCGGGCAGCCACGCCATCACCGCAGTCAGCGGGGCCGGCGGCGTTGGCGATCCGGACAGCAAGGTCCGGTCGAAGAACCCCAAGGGCCGTGTCATGGCGCAGCTCGTGGAGGACAACATCAGGTTCGAGCGCAGCGGGCAGACCATCATCGCTTCACGCGACGAAATCGAGTTCGGCGGCGAGCTCGATGCCATGCCGTTGTGGTTCCTCCTCTACGGGCGAACCGATGACGGCCGACTCGTGGCAGAACTGTCCCTCCCGGTGAAAATGGAAGGGAAGTACGTGAACGAGTGGAGCGAACGTATCCCGCTGTTCACCGGTGACGATCCCGGATTCGACCTGGGCCTGCTGGACTCGTCCGAAGACGGCGGTGACGGTGGTGACCTCGACTTCGAGGTAAGGTCCAAGCCAACCACTTAAGCACGACGGGAGATGGGGAAAGTGTTCACCCCCGAAAGACTGGTACTGGCGCGCAAGCGACGGCGCATGACTCTTGCGGCACTGTCCCGCGAATCGGGATACTCACCGCAAAGCATCACCGCTTTCGAGAACGCCAGGAAAACCCCGTCGGAGGAGACACTTTCCTCACTCGCCGCCGCGCTGCGCTTCCCCGTCAGCTTCTTCCACGCTCCGCCGGCACCCGACATGCTCCCCGGCGCCGTCAGCTTCCGCGCACCATCGAAGATGAACGCGGCCGAACGCGACAGCGCTCTAAGCTGCGGTTCCATCGCCGCCACCATCAACCTCTGGTGCGAAGAGCACTTCACCCTGCCCAAGCCCGACGTGCCGTCCTACCCCGAGCTAGACCCCGAGGCCGCAGCAGAACGCGTCCGCGTCGAATGGGGCCTGGGAGAGGCACCAGCCCCGAACATGGTGCATCTCCTCGAAGCACACGGCGTCCGCGTCTTCTCCCTCGCTCCTGACTGCCTCGACATCGACGCCTTCTCAACCATCAGGCACGGCACCCCCTACGCCATGCTCAACACCCGCAAGACCGCCGAACGCGGCCGCTTCGACGCCGCCCACGAGCTCGGCCACCTCGTCCTGCACAGCGGCTACCAGTCCCCCCGCGGTCCCGAAGCAGAAGCCGCAGCAGACGCCTTCGCATCAGCCTTCCTCATGCCCAAGGCCGGCATCCTTGCCCAGCAAGTCAACAATGCCGACGTCCTGCGCATCCTCAGCGCCAAACGACGCTGGGGCGTCTCCGCTATGGCATTCACCTACCGCCTCCGCACACTGAGCCTGCTCTCTGAATGGCGATACAGCCAGACCGCAAAACAACTTGCCCAGCTCGGATACCGAAAAGCAGAACCAAAATCCACCCTGGTCCGAGAAAGTAGCAAACTCATTTCCAAGGTCTTTGAGGTCATGCGAGCCGAGGGAAAAAGCCCCATCGACATCGCAAAAGCAGTCGATATCTTCCCCGAAGAACTCAACGACTACGTTTTCGGTCTCGTCCCCATCGGCGTAGCCGGAGGCGAGCAGCGAACAGCCCCAGCACGCCCCGCCCTGAGCCTCGTGCAATAAAGGTTCACCGGACGGAGAAGGGCTCTGTTTCCAGAGCCTATCCAGGGCTAGAGTTGAAGCAACGGGGGTGGCAAGGTTCTGCCAAAGCTACATGCTGCATGATCTGATGCAAGGTCACCGGCCCCCGCCACCGCCTTCCCCTCGCTGCTCGGGCCGTAGGCGCGTTGGCCGCACCGCGCAGCGGGGCCGGCCTTCCGGGTGCGGAGCGCCCGGGGGTGGCTGGAGCGCAGCGGAGGCCACCTTGCTGGGCCGCAGGCCCCCGCAGCTCCGGGAGCGCAGCGGACGGAGCGTCACCCGCCTTGCGCAGCAAGGCGGGTGGGCTGCTCGCGCAGCGAGCAGCAGCGCTCACGCGGAGCGGGAGCGCAACACCCGGGCGCAGCCCGGGTGTTCGCTGCCTGCGGGCGCAGCCCGCAGGGGACCCGCTCCGCGGG
>NZ_JBIBXY010000033.1:0-25640 GCF_043082785.1 Streptomyces sp. NPDC014764
CCCGCGGAGCGGGTACCACATCGCTGCGCGATGTGCAAGCGGGGCGGTCGCTGCGCTCCCGCTCGCCCGTGCGGAGCACGGGCGCCTCCCCTCCGCTGCGCTCCAGGGAGGCGGTGGGGCCGGCCGCTGCGCGCCCGGGCCGCTCGGGGCCTGACGGTGCGGCTAGTGGGGCCTCCAGTACGGGAGTTGAGGGGAGCGCGGGGCGCTCCCGGCGGGTCCGCTGCGCTCCCCCGCCTGACGGTCCTTCCGGCTGCGCCTCCAGAACCGTTGGGGCCCGCTGACGCGGGCCGGGCTGGCTACGAGGGTGGGGGTCGCTCGTTCGTCTCGGGTTCCAGTGTAGCGCGTGCATCCGTGAGATGCAGCATGTACCGTTGGCGGAAACACAGGACACCCCCCAACCGTCTGGGAACCTCCCCGGAATTCCGAGAGGAACGACCGCAGATGACCGGTCACCAGGAATCTACCGGACCCGATCCCGCTCTGAGCAGCGATTCTGTGCGCCGGGTGACGCAGTACCAGACAGCAGGCCTCAACGCCCGGCTCCGGCTGTTCGCGCTCCTGGAGGCGCAGGGCGTGCCCGCGAGCGAGGCGGACGACCTGGTGGCCGCACTGGAGGCCGGGGCAGTCGCCGGGGCGCAGTGCCAGGTGGTGGAGCTGGACGGGATGGCGCCGGCCTCTCAAGGCGAGCTGTTCGAGGACGGCTGGGACGAGGGCGTCAGGACCGTGAGCGAGGCCCTGGTAGGCATCGCGGACCGGGAGTGGTCCC
Source organism: Streptomyces sp. NPDC014764 (assembly GCF_043082785.1). Classification (NCBI taxonomy): domain Bacteria; kingdom Bacillati; phylum Actinomycetota; class Actinomycetes; order Kitasatosporales; family Streptomycetaceae; genus Streptomyces; species Streptomyces sp. NPDC014764. The sequence goes on from NZ_JBIBXY010000033.1 coordinate 767, forward strand.
GGCGCGGCGGCCGGTCGGCGGGGGCCGCTGAACTGGCCGTACATATCGCGGACGTGAGGCAGCGTGAGCGGGCCGACCTGGTGCGGCTGGAGAGGTTCATCCGGGAGGCCGTGCTGCCGGGCACGCACCCGCACACCACGGCGCGGCGCCGGGTGCTGGAGGCACTGGGCGAGGCCGGCGGTCTGTGCACCGCGCGGACGCGGAACGCGGACGGGGACGTCATCGTCTGCACGCTCGATGCCGGGCACTACGACCCGGACGACAAGCCGCCCTTCAAGGACGGGAAGCCGGGCGGCTGGCACAAGGCGGATGCATCGATCTGGAACGACCTCGGTGCGGCCTGCATTCCGCACGCGGCCATCTGAAAGACCACGGGAATTCAGGCTCAGGGGAGGCATGGAAATGTCAGCGATTCCACTCAAGGAACACCAGGTCGATCAGCGGTCCGCGTTTCGCAGGTGGGTGGGATTCCCTGCAAGGTCATCTGTGCCCCCGCAGGGTGCCCGTGCCACGATCGTGTCAGCGACCGGCTCGGGTAAGACGATCATGGCAGCCGCGTGCGCGCTGGAGTCGTTCGCGGACGGCCGGATCCTCGTGACCGTGCCGACCCTGGACCTGCTCGTGCAGACCGCCCAGGCGTGGCGCGCGGTGGGCCACCGGGCCCCGATGGTCGCGGTGTGCTCGCTGGAGAACGACCCCGTGCTCAACTCGCTGGGGGTGCGCACCACCACCAACCCCATCCAGCTCGCCCTGTGGGCCGGGTCCGGGCCGGTGGTCGTGCTCGCCACGTACGCCTCTCTCGTGGACCGCGAGGACATCGACGCTCCCGACGGCCAGCGGAAGGTCCGCGGGCCGCTGGAGGCCGCTCTGGCGGGCGGGGAGCGGCTCTATGGCCAGCGCATGGACGGCTTCGACCTCGCGATCGTGGATGAGGCCCACGGAACCGCCGGTGATCTTGGTCGCCCGTGGGCGGCGATCCACGACAACGCCCGGATCCTCGCCGCCTTCCGGCTCTACCTGACCGCGACCCCGCGCATCCTCGCCGCTCCCCGGCCGCAGAAGGGCACCGGCGGCCAGGAAGCGGAGATCGCGACCATGGCCGACGACCCCAACGGCACCTACGGCGCGTGGATTGCTGAGCTCGGGCTCTCGGAGGCGATCGAGCGCGAGATCCTTGCCGGGTTCGAGATCGACGTGCTGGAGATCCGCGACCCCTCCCCCGTTCTCGGGGAGTCGGAGGAGGCGCGGCGCGGCCGGCGCCTGGCCCTGTTGCAGACCGCGCTCCTGGAGCACGCCGCCGCGTACAACCTGCGTACGGTCATGACGTTCCACCAGAGGGTGGAGGAAGCCGCCGCGTTCGCGGAGAAGCTGCCGGAGACGGCGGCCGCGCTGTACGTCAACGACGCGACCGACGAGGACCTGGCCGCCGCCGACAAGCTCCCTGCGTCGTCGATCGACGCGGAGTTCTACGAGCTGGAGGCCGGCCGCCACGTCCCGCCGGACCGCGTCTGGTCGGCGTGGCTGTGCGGCGACCACCTCGTGTCCGAGCGGCGCGAGGTGCTGCGCCAGTTCGCCAACGGCATCGACGCGGCCGGGCGGCGGGTGCACCGTGCGTTCCTCGCCAGCGTTCGCGTTCTCGGTGAAGGCGTGGACATCACCGGCGAGCGGGGGGTCGACTCGATCTGTTTCGCCGACACCCGCGGCTCCCAGGTCGAGATCGTCCAGAACATCGGCCGGGCCCTCCGGCTCAACCGCGACGGCTCCACGAAGGTCGCCCGGATCATCGTGCCGGTGTTCCTGGAGCCCGGCGAAGACCCGACCGACATGGTCGCCAGCGCCAGCTTCCGCCCCCTTGTAGCGGTCCTCCAAGGCCTGCGCTCGCATGACGAACGACTCGTCGAGCAGCTCGCCTCCCGGGCGCTCACGAGCGGGAAGCGCAAGGTGCACCTGCGACGGGACGAGGACGGACGGATCGTCGGGGCCGGCGGCGAGGGCGACGGCGAGGACCAGGAGGACGACGACACCGACGCCGCTGCCGAGTCGGCGCTGCTGCACTTCTCCAGTCCGCGCGACGCGGCCACCATCGCGGCGTTCCTCCGTACGCGGGTGTACCGGCCGGAGTCCCTGGTGTGGCTGGAGGGCTACCAAGCACTGATCCGCTGGCGGAAGGAGAACGAGATCACCGGCCTCTACGCCGTGCCCTACGACGTCGAGGTCGAAGTGGGGGTCACGAAGTCGTTTCCGCTAGGGCGGTGGGTGCACCAGCAACGGAAGGCGCTACGGGCAGGTGAACTGGAGCCGCGCCGCAAGGAGCTGCTGGACGCCCCGGAAGCCGGGATGGTCTGGGAGCCCGGCGAGGAAGCGTGGGAGAACAAGCTCGCCGCGCTCCGGTCCTACCGACAGGCCACCGGACACCTCGCCCCCCGCCAGGACGCCGTGTGGGGCGAAGGCGAGGCCATGGTGCCGGTTGGGCAGCACATGGCCAACTTGCGGCGGAAGGGCGCGAAGAACGGTCTGGGCAAGGACCCGAAGCGGGCGGAGCAGCGTGCGGCGCAGCTGGCCGCGATCGACCCGGACTGGGACTGCCCGTGGCCACTGGACTGGCAGCGGCACTATCGCGTCCTCGCGGACCTGGTCGACGCCGACGGCCACCTGCCCGACATCGCACCCGGCGTGCTCTTCGAGGGCGACGACCTGGGCAAGTGGCTTCAGCGGCAGAAGAACCCTGGCACCTGGGCGCAGCTGTCGACCGAGCAACAGGAACGACTGACCGCGCTGGGAGTGAAGCCGCTTGAGGCGCCCTCTCCCGCCCCGGCAGCCGAGCGTGCGGCGAAGGGCCCGAGCAAGGCACAGGCCGCGTTCCAGCGGGGCCTGGCGGCCCTCACACAGTGGGTCGAACGGGAAGGACATCGGCCCGTGCCGCGCGGCCACAATGAACAGATCGCGATCGACGGCGAAGCCGAGCCGGTGACCGTCAAGCTGGGCGTGTGGGTCTCGAACACCAAATCGAGGCGGGACAAGCTCAGCGCGGAGCAGCGGGACGCCCTACGGGAACTGGGAGTGCAGTGGGCGTAGCGAGGCACGGGCGGGGGAGTTGAGTGGGACTGAGGGTGGTGCTGGGGCGGACACTCTAGGATGGGCCGACTGGGGTTGGGGATAGAAGCGCCAGGCGTCTTTGGTAGAGGCTGTGGGCTCGCAAAGAGGCATCGGCGCGGAAGTTGGAGCAGTCGCGCAGTGCACCTGAACAGCTTTAGCGTGAGTGGTTTCCGCTCGTTGACCGAGGTCGCAGACATCCCAGTCAGGCAGCCCACGATCCTCGCCGGACACAACGACGGAGGCAAAAGCGCGCTGCTGGACGCTCTCGCCTTCCTGCTCGGCAAGCACGCGTTGGCGGAGGACGACCGCACCTATCTGACCGTCGGCGGAGACGACGAGTCGGCGCCGGTGCGGTGCGAGGAGAGCAGCGTCGAGGGGGCGTTCACTCTGGACGCCTGGGAGCAGGAGCAGTTCGATCTCCCCGCACAGGTTCGGCTACGGCGCTGCTCCGGGGAAGATTTGCTTTCTCGTCTGGAGGTCTGGCAACCGATTCCAACTGATGAGCGGCTGCGTGACCTGTCTCAGCATCTCGTGCCAGCGTTGAAGGACCTGGTGAAGGAGTTCGGGCTCTCACCCAGCTCCATGCGTAAGTCTGACCTGGAGCAGGCTCTGCGTATGTACGGACGTGAACACTCCAGCTCGGACGGCTGGGTGGCTGCGCCGTCCGGTCTCGACAAGCGCATGCCGCGATACCTGCCGTTCGATGGCAAGGTGGCCAAGCCCGATGATGCCGTTAAGACCGTATTGGTCGGCCGATTCCAGAACTACATGGCCGATCCAGACCTCAAGGGCAGGCTCACCGCCATTGAGAACGAGGTCCAGGACCGGTTGCGCATCGACGCCAAATCCTTGTGTGAGCACATCGAAATGCGGTGTACGGACCTGCAAAAGGTCTCCGTCGACCCTGACGTCTCCTTCCAGCAGGGGTTCAAGGCTGCGCCTCTGCGTGTCGCACGCCGTGCTGGCGAAGCGGTGGGGCTGGATCGCACCGGGCTGGGCAGCAACCGGCGCATCTCGCTGGCTATCTGGGAATGGACAAGCGAGCTGCTGGCGGAGGAACAGGACACCACCCCCGCGACAAGCACAGGCGACGAGGCTCCTGAACCGCCGCCGGTGCAGACGATCGTGGTGTACGACGAGCCTGACACCCACCTCGACTACACCCACCAGCGCAAGATCATGCAGCTGATCCGGGCGCAGAGCGATATCCCTAACGTCAGCGTGCTGGTGGCAACCCACTCGATGAACCTCATCGACGGTGTCGACATCTCCGACGTGGTGCACCTGAAACTGGAGGACCACCGCACGGTGGTGGAACGGCTCGGCACAGGGCTTCTCGGCGATGCGATCGACGAGCACCTAGGGAAGATCGCAGCCGCGGTCGGGCTGCGGAACTCGGTACTGCTGCACGAACGCTGCTTCCTGGCCGTGGAAGGCGAGACCGAACAGCGCGCCTTCCCGCTGCTGTTCCGGTTGTGCGAGGGACTGTCACTACAGGCAGCCGGCATCGCCCTGTGGGCCTGCTTCAACAACGAAGGCGCCCTGCACCTGGCCCGGTACCTGGTCAAGCAGGGGCGCACGATCATGCTGGTGGTCGATGCCGACAGCCGCAACGTGCGCAAGGGAATCTTCAAGACCCCCAAGCTCACCGAGTACTTCGGCTCCCATGCCAGCCGCTACGTGAAGTTTCTCGGTGAACCGGAGGATGACGCCCCGCAGGAGGAGAAGTTCAATGAGCTCGAAGAACTCTTCTGCGACGACGTATGGGCCTGTGTCGCCAACAAAATCTGGGCCAAGAACGATGGCATCTGGGAGCCTGCCGACTTCGCTGCCCTTCGAGGCCAGGGCAAGTTCAGCGGAGCAGTCCAGGAAATGCTCCAGGCGGACAGCACGAGCGGTCCCGGCGGCAAGCCCGAGATGATGTACGAGCTGGCCATGGCCCTGGACGACAAAAACGATGTGCCGGAACAGCTGCGTGACGTCTTCAAGCGGCTCAGAGAGCTAGCAGCCTGAGACGTCCTCGCAAGGCCTGGCCGCCGCCGGAAGCGGAAGGCCGTTGGCGGCGGCGCGCCCGCATGCGCTCCTTGCGTTGCTCCAATGTCGGGGCAACCCACTCGTGCCACCCCACCGGCGGCTTCCACCGCTGCATATGCTCGCGCTCATCAACCCCGCACCAGCCGCAACCGCTGGGCGCAGGTATCCGCAGGTCAGACCCCTCAGTGGACATTGCCACTCCTTCCCCTGACCACATTCTGCCCGCCACCACTGACATCACCCCGCGGCCCGATCGGCCTGCCGAAACGAGCCCTCACGACGGACGCGTAGATGCCTCTGCATGCCCACTCTCCGGCAGGTCCCCAACGGCCGCTATCTCAAAGAACCGTCCCATCCGCGGTCTGGCCGGGAACCCTGACCGGCGCAGCCTAGGGGGTAAGCGCAGTTCACGGCGCAGAGCCGACGTTACTGGCAGCTCGTCGACCGCCCCGACGACAGTCTCATGTATGAAACTCAGAGCTTCGACGCTCGCCAAGATCAGGGTCATCGGCATCGCCGACGGGTACCCCCGCACCGTCACGCTGACCCAAGACGTGCCAGCGTCTCCACTCCTACGGCCGCCTGCATGCAGCACGTGTTCACGAGGGGCGCCCGGGTGTGTGGGTGCGGAGGTCGGGATGTTCCAGGCTGTGAGTGAAGCGTTGGGCTGTGCGGGTGCTGATGTTGAACAGGTCACCGAGGCGTTTGGCGTCGCCGTCGGTGGCGAGGGCTTCGTCGAGTAGGCGGTCGTTGCGCAGAGCACGGGTGGTCAGATGCGGGCCGAGGTGGAGGTTGATCCAGCGGTGGCCGACGTGCGCGGTGGTGGTGGCGGTGCGGAAGTGGAGGAACAGGTGGGGGTTGGCGGTCGTGGGCCAGTGCCGGCGGCGGTGGTCGAGGTAGCCGGCCAGGCGCTGGCGCACGGGTTCGGCGAGCGGCACCCGGCGTCCATCCACGTCAAGGTGGCCGTCGTGGACGTCAGTGAGGCGCAGGTGCTGGATCTGCTGGGCGGTCAGGGCGTGGAACGCGATCAGCGCTGCCAGTAGCGCCTGGGCGGGGTCGGTGGAGGTGAGGGCGGCGCGGATGTGCCCGGTGTGGAGCGGGAGGGGGATGGTGGGGTCGGGGAAGGCGGTTTTGACCTGGGCGGCGGGGTTAGTGAAGACGATGCGCTGGGCTTTAAGGACGCGGTAGAGGGAGCGCAGTCCCTGGCCCATCTGGGTGCGGGCGGCGCCGGTCGGGGGGAGTACGGCGCGGATGTCGTCGGGGGTGATCTCGCGCAGGGAGGTCGTGCCGTGGGCGGCCCAGTGGGTGAGGGCGGGCATCGCCCAGTTCAGGTGCAGGCGGATGGTGGTGTGTGAGCGGGGGTGGCGCCGCGGCGGGGTAGTGCTGCCGTGGTGCATGGTGGTCAGCCAGGCCCGGACCTCCCCGGCCATGGCAGGCGGCAGTGTGGTGATGTGCTGTTCGGCCCAGGTCAGGACGGTCGGGACACGGTCGTCGGTGAGGAGGCCGGCTCGCTCCAGGACGGTGGACACGTGGGCGTGTGGCAGGTTGACCTCGGTCAGGACGGCGACGTCGGCGGCGGTGAGCTGGGCGCCCGGGACCTGAAGGAAGCCCAGGACGATGTTGACGCCGGTCCGCACCCGCCAGGTCAGATCCCGGCTCCAGCTGTAGCGGATCGCGTGCTCACGGGTGAACTGGTCCGCCCATGCCGCGAGATGGGGGTCTGCGCGCCGGGCCAGGCCTTCGGTACCGCGATGCTGCAGGGTGCGGACCGCCTCGCACAGGACCGGCTGGTGGTGGTCGGGCGGCGGTACCGGCTCGGGGCACAGTGGTGCGGGCTCGGTGATCGGGGCGCCGCGGTGCCGGCTGGAGAAGAGGTCGGCGATGAAGAGCTGCTGGCCGTGGCGGCTGACGTCCTGCCAGGAGACACGGGTGTGGAGGCCGCGGGTGAGGGTGGCCTGCTTGCGGCAGAGTCTGCAGATCCGGTCCGCGTCCAGGACGGCCCTGTGGCGGCAGACGGTGCAGCGGGCTGTGGTGGTGTATTTGCGGCACCAGGACGCGCAGCCCTTGCACAACCAGCCCAGATTCCGGGTCGCGCCCCAGGCATGGCAGTTGATGCACGCATCGGGCGGCGGATGAGCGTAGGGGTGGCAGCGCTCGCACAGACCCGTCGCGTAGTACAGGCTTCGTGAGCCGCAGCGCAGGCACGGCGGCGGGGTGACCGGGCCACCCGGCCAGCAGGCGAAGCAGAACTCCACCCGCGCCATCGCCGGCGGCCGCCGCCCACACCCGGTACACATCGCCCTGCCACGGGCCGCCGCGCTCACAGCGGCGGCACCGGCCGGCACCGCGGCCCACGACGCTCCGCGGCCGCGCCGGCCGAGACCGCGGCCGGTGTGGGAGCGGGGGGTGAGGGGGTCGGGGCTGTGCCCGGGTGGGGGGCCGGGACCGTGTGGGCGGATGGGGCGGCGGGCGCGGGGGTCTGACAGGCGAGCAGATCGGACGGGGCGCAGGCCAGCACCGCGCAGATCACCTCCAGATCATCCAGCCGGACACTGATGGGCGTCGTCGACCACAGCGCGGACATCTTCCCCGCGCTGACGCGCAGGCCCGCCGCCGCCAGCCGGCGCCGCACCTCGGCCGACGACGTGATCCCCCGCTCCACCGCCCGCTGCCGCAGCTGCCACCGCATCAGCACCCCCGCCCCTCACCCAGGAGGCGGTCGGTTACCCGGCCGTTGGCCCGCACCCAGGCCTGCTCGATGTGCTCGGCCCGCACATGGATGTAGCGGGTCGTGGTCGCCAGCCACTCATGGCCCAACAACTCCTGGATCGCCTTCAAGTCCACCCCCCGCCCATAAAGCGAGGACGCACAAAAATGCCGCAGCCCGTGCGGGGAGAGCCGCCGGGACCAGGCGGGCAGGAACTCCCCCACGGCTGTGGCCAGTCCCGACCTGAGGGCGTTCGCGCCGGCGCGGCCGCCGGCGGTGCGGCGCTCGCTGGGGAACATCGGCGCTGCCGGGCCGGTGTGACCGCCGGGGAAGTGGGGGCGTACCTCCTCGAGCCACCAGCGCAGCAGCACGTCCACGCCGTCGATGCCCGGCACCAGCCGGGCCCTGGGCCCACGCCCCTGGCTCCCCTTGCCGTGACGGACGTGAAGCTTGCCGAAGGGGCCCATGTCGGGGCGCCAGTCGCCGATGTCCAGCATCACCGACTCGTTCAGCCGCAGCCCCACCCGCCGCCACAACGACGCCACCACATAGTTCCTCACCTGCGGCAGATACTTCCGCGCCGCCGGCAGCGACCGCCGCCAGCCCTCGAACAGACCGACCACCTCCACGCTCGAGGGCGGCACCCGGACCAGGCCGTAACCGGCGTGCTTGGGCCGGTTGAACTCATCGACCGGCTGCACCACCACCCACCCCGTACGGGCATGGACCTCGCTCTGATAGCGGAAGGTCAAAAAGTCGTAGAACCGGGCGACGGTGTTCGCCCGGTCATACACCGTCGACCTCGCCAACCCCCGCTGCCGGCGCAGCTCCACCAGCCAGCCGTCCACGTCCTGCGCCCGCACCGCCCACACCCGCCGGCCCGTGAAACGCAGCAGATCACACAACACCGACCGGTCCTCCCGCAGGGACCGGTCAGAAATCCCCGCCCCCAACCCCGCCAGCAAAAACCGGTCCACCAACTCCTGCTCGAACCCCGCCCCCTCCCCCGCGCCACCCGTATCTCCGGCCGAACCCACCACCGTCAACCCGGCCACCGGCCACCCCCCGCCACACGACCCCGCCCTAACCCACCTCCCCTGGATACCGGCCCACCCCTCAGCAATCCCGAACAACCCCCGCCAAACCCACCGACCGAGCGAACCCCGCAAACCACCAGCTCACGAGACCAGTCGCCCCTCCACCCACCCCCACGAACCCGATGCCTTTCGCACACGCGGGGATTGATGATGTTCCGTCAGATGAGTCTGGGTCGAGGGTGGTTGGATGACCGGGGCGGCGTCACCGTGTTCGTCGCCGTGTGCGTCATCGCGCTGATCGGGATCATCGGCGTCGCTGTCGACGGCGGCAGCAAGATGCGTGCCACGGAACGCGCCGACTTCATCGCCGGCGAAGCCGCGCGGGCAGGCGGGCAGGCCATCGATCCTGCCGATGCGATCAGTGGGAAGGCGATCGTCGTGGAGCCGCAGGCCGCGGCCGCCGCAGCCCAGTCCTACTTGCGCTCCGCCGGGGCCGTCGGCACGGCCAGCGTGTCCGGCGATGGCAAGACGCTCACCGTCACGGTCAACGGCACCTACGACACAAAGTTCTTGTCGGTGGTCGGGATCGGCTCTCTGCCGGTGACCGGCCACGGCAAGGCCACCCTCCTCCATGGCGTCACGGCTCCCGAAGGAAACTGATGCGCACCACCCCCTCCCCCGCCGCAACCCCCCCGAGCAAAGGTCCCCCACGCCCGCAGCTACGCCGCCGAACACGGCCACCTCGCCGTCTCCACCCCCACCAACCACGCCGGTTTCCCTCTGGGATCCTGGCTGCTGCAGCAGCGGCGCAAAGCCCGCTCAGGCCGACTGTCCGCCCCCACCCTGCAAGAACTCACCGCCCTCGACCCCTGGTGGAACCCACCCTGGCCCTTCATCTGGCAACGGCACTTTCACCAGTACCGCACCACCCTCGCCACAGGCCAGCCACTGCCGCCCGAACTCAAACGCTGGGCCTGCAAACAGACCACTGTCTGGGATCAACTGCACCCCCACCAGCAAGGACTGCTGACAGCCATCGGCCTACACGCGCTCCTGTTCCACTCGGAGCGGCAAGGCCATCTCGGCTGATAGGTGTCCTGGACAGCTCGCTGGGCCGGACTGCTACTGATCGTCCTGGTGGTAGGCACGGGCAAGGAGCCCGGCGAACGCAGCAGCCCGCTCTACGCTGTATCGGCCGCCTCGAATCTGTTGAAGCAATGCACGTCCTACCTGTTCGGGAGTGAACCCGTTTCTTGCCAGCTCTTGAACGATCTCCTCAACAGGCGGCGGTGCGTGCCTATGGGCACGCTCACTCACGGCCCCGGGCGCTGTTCCGGCTAGGACAGGCCTTTGCTCGGCTGATGCAGCAGCCTGCAATGGAGCGTCGAAGAGGAGTTGTTGTTCTCTCGGAGCATCCCCAGCAGGCCGGCTCCGCGGTTGTCTTACATCTCCTGGGAGGAGGTTCTCATCCAGTGGCCTGAGATCATGTCTGGCGCGGACCAGGATGCTCTGGCCGAACGGCAAGGTGCCCCACACGTATGTGGCCTGGTTGGTCGCCGTCGGCGTGTCCATAGGCGTAAGGGGCCCTAGACCGGCCAGTGCCGGCCCCATTGGCGTGTGTCCCACAAGGTCGAGCGTGGCCTTGGGAGGGCTCCAGCGGAGCAGATCTGGATAGGCGAACGTGGCGGCTTCACGCCCTTGGGAAATGTCCCACATGCGGCGTGCCTCGGAGTCGATGACCTTGGCATCTTGCACAGTGCCAGGTGGAGGGCCTGCCGTGACGGTGCCTAGGAGTGCGCCAGCCATGGTGGCGATGGTGTCGGTGTCCGAGCCGAGAGTGTTAGCGGCAAGGAGCAGGCCGGCTTCTGGTGAGTCGGCGTAGGCATGTGCGAGAACCGCGGCAAGCAGGGTTGTGACTGTGCCTGATCCGCGAGTCGCATCGTTGAAGCCGCCCCACCGCTCCACCAGGGCCGCATAGGTCTCGGCGGTCAAGGGGGATGTGGGTTCGAAGGCTTCGAGCGCTGCGCGACATTCGTTGGCGACGGTGATCACGGCTGAGCGGAAGTCGATGCCTGCGGCGTCACTCCATGTCGGCAGCCACAGATATGCAAGTTCGTCGTCCTTCGCAATGACGTCCGGTACTTGCTCTAGCCAGTCGATTGCCGGGCGCCACTGCTTGGGACCAGGGAGTTCCTTGGTGTCGAGGGTGTGGGCCAGCAGGACGGCGTGCAGAACCGCGCCGAGGATGCCTCGGGGGTGGCCGTGGGTGCTGACGGCGTTCCGTACGACGTCGCGGGTGATGTTGTCCCAGTTAGTGAGGTCCCGTGCGGACCAGACGTGGGGCTGGATGCGCATAGCGGCCCCGTTGCCGCCGATGTCGACGTATCGGGCGGCTTTGGTGGCGAAAATGTTCTGCGACCACTTGGCTTCGACTCTCATCAAGCCGGTGGCTGCCGCTTTGGTCCCACGGCCGGCGCCGAGGGCGTAAGCCTGCCAGGCAACGACTTCGATCTTCGCGAAGGCCTCGGCGTCGAATTCCCCGTCTCCACGGATGGCGCGTGAAGTTGCCAGGCGTAGCTGGGTGTCGTCGGAGTACGCGCCTGCGGGAAGCGGCATGTCGCGTCCGTAGCGTCCTCCAACGCGCCTTTTCCAGGGGACGGTGGTGGTGACGTCATCCCGCCCGATGCGGCGACGTACGCCGGCGGTGTCGGTCAGTTCGGTGATGAAGCCGAGTGCGTCTCCGTACGCAGCCCACTGGGCCGAGGCGCGTACTGCCTCCCATTGCATGGCGCTCACCGTAGTCCTTACCTGCCGAACGTGACCGGGTCGACGATGATGTCGACCTCATCATGTTCGCTGACACTGACAATGGCCTCGGCCTTCGCTGCGTCCTCGTCAGTGAGGACGTAGATGCGCTGCAGGTGTCGGGTGGAGACGGCCTGCGGGTAGAGCACCTCAGCCTGGGGATTGGTCGGGAGGTGGGGAGCTCGGTCCCAGCGCGGCATCGTCTTGTTGAAGCCCTTGGGGACGCGGTCGGCGAAGAGAGCTTCGGCCCCAGGCAGCCCCTCCACGGGGGTGATGCCGTCGTATCCCATGTTGCCTGGGGCGAACAGGACGCCGGGATGCGTCATGATCACTGGATCGAAGCTGAGGACAGCCCAGAACAGGTCTTCGTTCGCCCACCAGTCTTCGCTGCTGATGCGAAGAAAACGGTGGTTGGGCTCACTGATGCTGAGGTTCACGTAGGACCAGTACTGCGGAGCTTCTCTGCGGATCTTGGTGTTCTGGTGGTAAATGCTCTCGAGGTACTGGTCCTGGGCCAGGAGCGCCCGGGCCTTGCAAAGCCGCTGCACGAGGATGCCGAGTAGACCTCGGTTGGTGGTGAAGTGCACCACCTCGGTGATCTTCCGTTCCTGAATGAGCGCGCTGATCCCCTCAGCGGGTCTTTCGCCGTCCGAAATGTGTGGACTGGGCTCCGTGGTGGTCATACGGCCTTCACCTCATAGGTGTCCGGGTCCATGCAGGCGATGAGGTCGCTGGCCTCGGAGGGCTTGTAAGTGATGGTCAGCGTCTTGCGCGCACGTCCGGCGGACATGGCCAGCAGGCGCAGGTGGGCGTCTCGTTCGCTGTCGCCTGGCTCGGTGGCGTGCGGCATGACCTCGCTGTTGAGGCCGACGATGATCACGTGGTCGAACTCCAGGCCCTTTGCGGAGTGCATGGTCGACAGCGCCACGTTCACCGGGCCGGTGGGCCATTCCCCGGTACGCGTGAGCGGGACCCAGGCCAGCCCGGCAGCATTCAGCCGTGCCTTGACCTCGCTGAACCAGCCCCCGCCCTTGGCATGGAGGATGGCGACGGACTCGTCGTTTTCCGAGCCCAGGTCGTTGAGGAACTGCACGACATGGTCCATCTGCTGGGTGAAGGTCCCCTGGACCAGCAGAGGCTTGTCGCCGTCCTCCCCGCACGAAGAGAGATCCGGGATCGCGGCGTCGTCCGTGGTCTCTACGTCGCGCAGCAGGGGGGCGGCGAAGGCAGCGATCTGCCGGGTGTTGCGGAAGTTCTTCGACAGCAGCTTGCTGTTGTGCGGCCCCACGCTCAGGCCGACTTCAGCCCAGGTGAAGCGCTGGGGGTAGATGCGCTGAGCCGCGTCGAGAACGAAGGTGAGGGTGTGCTCGTCGGTGACGTGGTTTAGGACTGCCCGGACCTGGTTGGCGGAAAAGTCCTGGGCCTCGTCCACAACGACGACGTGGTACGGGTCGTCGGCGCGCTTGGCCGCCATGGCGTTGGCCAGGTCGGACCAATCCCAGACCTGCTGCTCCTTCTTCCACTCCTGGAAAGGAACGACCACCTCGTCCAGCAGCCGACGGCGCAGCGAGGCCGGCATGCGGGGGGAGCGGCCACGGCCCTGCCGCTCGCACTCGATGTACTCGGCCAGGCGGTCCGGCATGAATCGGCCCAGGACGTAGTCCACTTCAGAGCGTACAAAGTCCTCGGACAGAGGCAGGGCCGCGGCCAGGGCGTCCAGCTTTCCGTTGTGCTCGTGCTCCTGGAGGATCCGCTCGTAGGGCACGCGGTCGGTGGCCCACTTGGCGAAGGTGGAGATCGTCAGCTCGACGTCGTTGCCCTTGATCTGTTCCTTGGTCAGTTCTTCGATGTAGCCGCGCAGAGTCTTGTTGTAGGTGAGAACCAGGACGCGGACCGGGCCGTCGATGAAGCCGTCACGGCGGCGGCGCTGCCAGTACCGGACAGTGAACTTCAGCCGGTAGAGGGCGGTGGTGGTCTTGCCGCTGCCGGCGGCGCCCCGTACGACGAACACCCCCGGCTTGTGATTGGTGATCACCGTGAGCTGCTCGCTCGTCGGCTGCGTCGGCCTGAGAACCTTCATCCGCGCGGTCCCTCCCCAAGACTCGCTCCCCCGAACCTGAGGCCATGTTAGAAGGGACTGCCACCACGCGGGTTGAAGATCGGACAAGCAGCCTGTCGCAGACTTGCAGAAAGTGACACACCGGTCACCCATTCGAGTGATGGCTGCGGAGGTGTCCCTCCTCCGGAGGCGGCAGGTACTTGGCTGTCCGACGTGGAGCAGCAAGCTGTCAATGGGTGGGACGGGCTGGATCTCGAGGAGGCGTTCGCCACCGCTGACGGACAGGTGACGCAGCTGCCGTGGGATCAGGCGACGACGTCGGCGCGCTTCGAGGACCTGACGCCCGTCCCCGCCAGCGGTCGTGCCGGGCCGCCAGCGGGGCCCGGCTGAAGGTGTTCGGCGACTACCAAACGGCACGTCGTGCATGGTCCGGCCGCGGTCGGGTGCACTCGTGGGTGCCGCAGCTCTTCGCCCGGTACGCCTACGACACCGGCCTACTCGCCGACTGCCCCTCCAGCCCGACCGCTGGCGGAGACAAAGCGTAGCGGGCACAGGTGGTCCTGGAAGCGGCGTGCGCGCGCGGGGGCTGGGCAAACTGGCGCCTCGAGCCACCTCCAGCGGTGGTGGCGGCGAACGTGCGGTGGCTGGTCGGCTACACGCCACTCCCGGCACCAGGGCCCGTCCGGACTGAGCACAACACCGGGGGTAGGTGGTCTCGCGTCCCGCTTGCGGCGGCCAGCTGCCTCAAGGAGATGGTGCGGTGGGCTGACTCCATGGCTGGTCGGGGGGCGGGCCTTGGGCGCCGAGAAGCAGGGGCCGTGCTGCATCCTGTCGCCCTCGCTGCGTCCCCAGCGCGTCCTCGCTGGAGGACGCGCTGAACGGTGCCGGGGTCGGTCGTGGCCCTCGTGTTGTGTTGACGCGCCTGGCGTCAGTCGTGTTCGCGTGGGACAAGGCGTAGGTGGGCCAGTGCTTCGGATTGCGGGGCGCGTGTCCAGCCGTGGGCGTGCATGGTCTCGGTCTCCCAGTCCTCGAAGAGTTTCGGCAGCGCCTTCGGGTCGCGGTCGGGGTCGCGGTACCACTGGATGAACGCACGGGCGGCGGGGCGACGGGCGTCGCAGGCCGGGCAGAGCTCCATCCAAACGCCCGTCATCAGCGGACCATGCCAGCGCAGCAGCAGCCGGGTGCCACAGCGGGAGTAAGGCCGGGCCAGCTGGTCGTCTTCGTCCCTCACGGGATGGAGCCGGGCGAGTTCTTCGTCGGGGAACGTTGTCGAGGCTTCCATCGAGGTTGCCGATGCGGCAGAAGGAACCAGGGGTGGAGCGTGACGCGAACGGCCACGATCCGCCCGCGTGCCGATCAGCGTCAAGAGGGCGGCACTGCAACCAGCCCCTTCTACAGCTTGGGGACCCGCACGGCAGGCGTCAATCCGTGCGTGATCACGTCCGGCGGCAAGCCGTACGTACGCGCGTACACGGAGACGAATCGCCCCGGTTCCTGTTTGGCGCCGTCGGGTCGCGCAACTCGACGAGGCGCTGAGGTATTCGGCCCTGCCTACGGGGCCACGGGGGGACCATCCCCGCGGGTGCGGGGGCAGGCGCGTGGCGGGTGGGAGCGGGACGAGGTGCCGGGACCATCCCCGCGTGTGCGGGGAGCAGGCGATGAACAGGCCGGTGCCGTACCACCAGGCGGGACCATCCCCGCGGGTGCGGGGAGCAGTCGACCGGCAGGTGCGGCAGGTGCAGGTCACGGGGACCATCCCCGCGGGTGCGGGGAGCAGGGCATCGACGGCGAGGTACCCAAGCTGATGACGGGACCATCCCCGCGGGTGCGGGGAGCAGACTGTTTGACATGCATGTTTACCGCTGGCGACGCGAACTTCCAGCAACTATTGCGGATTCCGCCAATTGGGGCGTTGAGTAGCGATTCACGCGGCAGGGCACTTCCTGGCTGGGCTTGAGCGAGCCGATCAGTGTATGTCCTGGGGGTGCTGCTCCCTCTGTGAACAGTCTTATCTCCTCATATTGGCCTAGGGTCTGTCGTCAAATGATCTTCGATCGGGGATCATGGTCGGGTGATACGTCGCCATGAACTATCCGATGCCGAGTGGGCCTTCGTGCAGCCGCTGCTGCCCCGGTCCGAGCGGGGCCGTAGACGGCTGGACGACCGGACGGTCCTGAACGGGATCGTGTGGAAGTTCCGGACCGGCACGGCCTGGCGGGACGTGCCCGAGCGGTACGGCTCCTGGGCAACGCTGCACACCCGCTTCCGCCGGTGGGCCAAGGACGGCACCTTCGAGCGGATGCTCCGGGCCGCCCAGGCCAGGGCCGACGCGGCCGGGGACATCGAGTGGCTGGTGTCGGTCGACTCCACGATCGTCCGGGCCCACCAGCACGCGGCCGGAGCGCGAAAAGGGGGCTTCGCGCCCCGGGGCTCGGCCGGTCCAGAGGCGGCCTGACCAGCAAGATCCACCTGGCTTGCGACGCTGTGGGGCGACCGCTCGCCTTCACCGTCACTGGCGGGAATACCAACGACTGGACGCAGTTCACCGCTGTGATGGAGGCGATCCGGGTGCCCCGGCTGGGGCCGGGCCGGCCCCGGGGCCGGCCCGACCACGTCATCGGCGACAAGGGCTACAGCTCCAAGGCCATACGTACCTGGCTGCGGCGACGCAATATCCGGCACACCATCCCGGAACGGTCCGACCAGATTCGCAACCGGCTCCGACGCGGCAGCCGTGGCGGACGTCCGCCAGCCTTCGACAAGCAGGTCTACAAGCGGCGCAACGTCGTCGAGCGGTGCTTCAACCGCCTCAAGCAGTGGCGCGGCATCGCCACCCGCTACGACAAGACCGCCGAGTCCTACCAAGCAGCCATCACCCTCGCCTCACTCCTGATGTGGGCGTGAAAAGAACGGCAGTGCCTAGAAGGGCGGCTCCAGGGAGTACCCGTTCTCGCCACGAGGGGCGGGCTTCGGTTCGGCGGCGCGCTGTTCGGTCACTGTGGGGTGGACGGCGATCGCCTCGGCCGCCCGCCCTTGCAGGATCAGGATCTCGCACAGCTCTTCACGTGCCCTGATCGTGCCCAGGGCACGCAGTTCGTCGGCGGCGGCGTCAAGACAGCCGACCTTGCGGAGGAGGTCGGCCTTGACGATTCGCAGGTCGGCCCAAGGGCGTGGATCGGCTTCGGCCACGGTGATCGCATCGTCGACGCGACCGAGGCCGACGAGAGCCCAGGCACGCCACCAGTGCTGGAACTCCTCGTGGCCGTAGTGGGGCACGACGCTGGGATGCTCGACCAGGCGGAGCAGTTCCTCAGGGCGGTCGAGAAGCAAGTGGGCAAGCGGTGCCAGGAGGTTGGAGCAGCCGTACCAGCCGAAGCCGGACTCGGCGACGGCGATCGCGTCGTCCAGCCGGCTTTCTGCCAGCAACATCGAGGAAAGCCAGGCACGGTATCCGACCCAGTCGTCGGCGGCGATGGCGTTTCGCATTACAGCCTCGGCCTCTTCAGCCCGGCCGTGGCGGCGCAGGGCGCCAGCGTAGATGTCCAAGGCAGTATGCGCGTCCTGGCCAGCAACCAGTTCGCGCAACTCCTCGAGCCGCCCGTGACGTGCCAGCAGCCCTGCATAGACGGTGAGGGCGCTCGGTGCAAGGAAACGGTACCCGGCTATATCCCGGCGGAGGATCCGGATTGCCTCATCAGCACGGCCCGCGCGCTCCAGCACCTGGGCCTGCAACTCCTGCGCGTGGGAGAAGGCGTAATCTCGGTGTTCTTCGCCGCAGGCCTGGCGCGCATGGTTTGCGCGCGGGGTAATCAGCTCGAGTACCCGCTCGTCACGGTCCTGCCCATCGGTGATCTCCACCAGAACAGACAAGAGCGATGACGACTCGTCGAGGCGCGGGACAAGCAGTTTGATGGCCTCGTCGATGCGTCCTGCCTTGCCGAGTATCTCACCAACGATGCAGCACTCACCCGTGGAGAGCCCGCCGGCTTCGTCCAGATGGACCAAACCCAAAGCCTCCTCCGTCGGACGGCCCGCCCGAAGCAGGATCTCAGCCTTCGCATACAAGGCGGCCCGCCACCCGGTCACGACGAACGGCTCCATCACAGACAGCGCCCGCTCAAAATCCCCCGACCGGCACAACTCCTCTACCGCCGCCTCGGCGCAGAACCACTCGCCACGTTCCGCTGCCACCTGGGCAACCAGATCCAGGTGACCGTGCTCCAACAGGAGACTCACCCTTCCCGGCGAAAAACCACGATAGTTGCTCGCCTGCCATACAAGATCGTCCACATCCATGGTCGGAAGCGTAGAAGCACCCACCGACACCTCACCGAGTAGCGCCTGGTCGGTCGCCGTGAATTCGGGACAGCAGTCAACAGTCGCCCTCGGTTCCCACTTGACGTGGACGTGGCATTTGACGACAGCTCCTAGGAGACCCCATCTCTCCTGTATCAATCCCTCATGAGCGTTGGGGGGAGTGCTCGTACGGACCTGTTGAGCCGACTTGGGGAGCCCGCTCGGTCCGTGTGGGCCAAGCATGATCGTGACAGCGACGGTTGGTTGCCGTTGTGGCGGCACATGGAGGACAGTGCCGCAGTGGCCGGCCTCCTCTGGGATGAATGGCTTCCCCTTGGTGTCCGAAGACTGGTCGCTGAGGCGTTGCCGCAGGGAGAGCCTGATGCACGTGCACTTGCCGTGTGGCTCGCCGGAGTCCATGACATCGGGAAGGCCACTCCGGCGTTCGCCTGCCAGGTGGATCAGCTCGCCGGTGCGATGCGTGACCAAGGTCTGGAGATGCGTTCGGCGAGGGTAATGGGGCCGGATCGCAGGATCGCGCCGCATGGTCTGGCCGGGCAGGTTCTGCTGGGGGAGTGGCTGGAGGAGCGACACGGGTGGGTACCTGCTCTGACCGGTCAGTTCACGGTTGCCGTGGGCGGGCATCATGGGGTGCCGCCCGAGCACGGCCAGATCAAGGCCCTGTACGCGCGTGAGGAGTTGCTGCGTACTCCCGGTGTGAGCAACCGTGTCTGGCGGCAGGTGCAGACCGAGTTGCTGGATGCCTGCGCCGAGCGTTTCGGCGTGGCCGAGCGACTGGGCGGATGGCGGGCGGTCAAGCTGCCGCAGCCGGTGCAGGTGCTTCTCACCGCGCTGGTAATTGTCTCCGACTGGATCGCCAGCAACCCCGACCTCTTCCCGTACTTTCCCGAGGCTGCGGCCGACAGCGACCAGGACCGTCTCGCCGCAGCCTGGGAAGGGCTGGACCTGCCGGCCACCTGGCGGGCCGCGGAACCGGACGTATGTGCCCGGGACCTGTTCGCCTCCCGTTTCGAGCTGCCCGCGCATGCGGAGGCGCGCCCTGTTCAGGAAGCGGCTGTGGAGCTCGCCCGGGACATGGAGACGCCCGGCTTGATGATCGTCGAGGCGCCGATGGGTGAGGGCAAGACGGAGGCGGCGCTCGCCGTTGCCGAGATCTTCGCGGCCCGCTCGGGTGCGGGCGGGGTGTTCTTCGCCTTGCCCACCATGGCCACCGGCAACGCCATGTTCCCTCGTCTGCTCGACTGGCTGGACCGGCTGCCGGGAGTGGCGGGCTCACGCCACTCCGTGCATCTGGCCCATTCCAAGGCTGCGCTCAACGAGGAGTTCACCGGCCTGATGGCTCGCAAGGCGCGGGTCATGGCCGTCGGCTTGGACGAAGCGGCACCTGCCACCGGGCAGAAGCCGGACGTCCGGCACCGGGCGGGAGCCGAGCTCGTTGCGCACACGTGGCTGCGAGGCAAAGAAGGCCATGCTGGCCTCGTTCGTCGCGGGCACCATCGACCAGTTGCTGTTCGCCGGGCTCAAGAGCAGGCACCTGGCGCTGCGTCACCTCGCGGTGGCCGGCAAGGTCGTCGTCATCGACGAGGCGCACGCCTACGACACCTACATGAGTGTGTATCTGGACCGAGTGCTCTCCTGGCTGGGCGCTTACCGGGTGCCGGTGGTGGTGCTGTCGGCGACTCTCCCGGCCTCACGCAGACGCGGACTCGTCGAGGCCTACGCCGGCCGAGCCAGTGCGAGCACTTCTTGGAACGCAGGCGGGCCGGACGCCTATCCGCTGGTGACGGCCGTCCCTCCAGGAGGGGCAGCACCACTGGTGGGCCGCCCACAGGCATCGGCTCGGTCGACAGCCGTGCAGGTGGAGCCCCTCGTCGACGACCTGAACGTCCTCGCCGGTCGGCTGGAGAACGAGTTGGCCGACGGCGGATGCGTCCTGGTGATCCGCAACACGGT
The DNA here is from genome assembly GCF_043082785.1 of Streptomyces sp. NPDC014764. Classification (NCBI taxonomy): domain Bacteria; kingdom Bacillati; phylum Actinomycetota; class Actinomycetes; order Kitasatosporales; family Streptomycetaceae; genus Streptomyces; species Streptomyces sp. NPDC014764. The sequence continues at coordinate 20,775 of NZ_JBIBXY010000033.1, forward strand.
CAAGCGGGTACTGACGACGGCTCGGGTGTTGCGCGACAGGTTCGGCGCCGAGAACGTGACCGTCGCCCACTCGGGCTTCGTCGATCTCGACCGGGCGGACAAGGACAGCACACTGCTCGACCTCTTCGGGTCTCCGGAGAAGACGGACGCCAGGCCATCGGGCCGGCACATCGTGGTGGCCAGCCAGGTCGCCGAGCAGTCCCTGGACGTCGACTTCGACCTCCTGGTCAGCGATCTGTGCCCCGTCGACCTGCTGCTGCAGCGCATGGGTCGCCTGCACCGGCACCGACGCGGGCAGGACCAGGAGAAACGGCCGCCAAGGCTACGGACCGCGCGTTGCCTGGTGACGGGAGTGGACTGGACGGCGGCCGTACCCACCCCGGTGCCGGGATCGGTGGCGGTGTACGGGCGGTACGCGCTGCTGCGATCGGCCGCAGTACTACTCCCACACCTCGAGGGCGGGCCCCGGCGGCCGGTGCAGCTCCCGACGGACATCAGCCCGCTCGTGCAGAGCGCGTACGGAGAGAAACCGGTTGGACCGGAAGACTGGCAGGAGGTCATGAAGGAGGCCACCGACCAGTTCGAGCGGCACCGCAGCGACCAGGCCAAGCGCGCTGCCGTCTTCCGGCTGGGCAACGTCGACAAACCGGGGCGGCCGCTGTTCGGCTGGGTCGCCGCCGGGGTCGGGGACACGGACGACACCCCTGCCGGTCGTGCTCAGGTCCGCGACAGCCGGGACAGCTTGGAGGTCGTCGTCGTCCAACGGCGCAGCGACGGCAGCCTCGCCACCCTGCCATGGCTGAAGCCGGACCGCAGGGATCGGCAACGCGCCGGCGTTGAGCTTCCGCAGGACGCGACGCCGACGTCGTTCGCGGCACGTACCGCCGCGAGCTGCGGACTGCGGCTCCCCCTCCAGTTCTCCGGAGAGACCATGGACCGGGCCATCGAGGAACTGGAGCAGCTCTACCTGCCCAACTGGCAGGGCAAGGACAGCCCTTGGCTGTCCGACCAGCTGATCCTCGCTCTCGACGAGGACTGTCAGACCCGACTGGCAGGATTCTCGCTCCGGTACAGCCCTGAAGACGGACTTGAGGTGACCCGTGACGCAGACGACCGAATTACCTGATGCCGCAACGAGCGAGGTGCTGTCCTTCGATCTGCTGAGCCGGCCGTGGATCCAGGTGCTGCGCAGTGACGGGTCGCAGGACGAATTGTCGCTGCTTCAGGTCTTCGCACAGGCCGACGATGTGCGGCATGTCCTGGGCGATCTGGCCACCCAGGAGTTCGCCCTGGTCCGTCTTCTCCTGGCCGTCGCCCACGACGCCCTGGACGGCCCCGCCGACATCGAGGAGTGGGCGGAGCTGTGGGGGGACCCCGACTGCTTCGCTCCCGTCCAGACATACCTGGCCGAGCACCGTGAGCGGTTCGACCTGCTGCACCCCGTCACGCCGTTCCTCCAGACACCCGGCCTGCGCACGGCGAAGGACGAAGTGTTCTCGCTCAACCGGATCGTGGCCGACGTGCCTGCCGGTGAGCCGTTCTTCAGTGCGCGACTGCCGGACGTGGGCAGGCTGACCTTTGCCGAGGCCGCCCGCTGGATCGTTCACGTCCATGCCTACGACACCTCTGGCATCAAGACCGGCATGGTGGACGACGACCGGGTCAAGGGCGGCAAGGTGTATCCGCTCGGTACCGGCTGGGCGGGCGGACTCGGCGGCGTCTTCGTCGAGGGCAGAACCCTCCGTGAGACGCTGCTGCTCAACTTGGTGGCGGCGGACACCGAAGAGCTCGACTTCTCCGCCGACGACCGGCCGGCCTGGCGTCGTGAACCCTGCGGTCCCGGCTCTGAGGGGCGTTCCGCGACCGGTCTGCGTGACCTGTACACCTGGCAGTCGCGCCGGGTGCGCCTGCACTACGACGCGGACGGTGTCCACGGAGTCGTCCTCGGCTACGGCGATCCGCTCGTCTCCCGGAACAGGCATCGTCTCGAGCCGATGACATCGTGGCGGCGCAGTCCCGCGCAGGAGAAGAAGCTGGGGCAGTCGCCTGTGTACCTGCCCCTGGAACATGATCCGGCCCGTTCGGCCTGGCGGGGCATCGCCGCGCTCCTTGCCGACCGGCTGGAGGAAACGAGCAGCACTGAGGGGCCCTTGCGCCTGCGGCCGCGGATCCTGGAGTGGGTCGCCCGGCTTGTGACCGAAGGCCACCTCTCGCGCCGTTTCCTCGTCCGTGCGCGGGTGGCGGGCGTCAGGTACGGGACGCAGCAGTCCGTGGTCGACGAGGTCGTCGACGACCGTCTGGTGATGCCGGTCGTCATGCTGCACGCGCAGGATCCTACGTACGCCCAGCAGGCCATCTCCGCGGCGGAGGACGCCGATCGAGCCGTACGGGTCCTGGGTGACCTCGCGGCCGACTTGGCCCGAGCCACCGGATCCGAGGAGGAGGGCCCGAAGTCCGCGGCTCGTGCCGAGGGGTTCGACGCGCTGGACCAGCCCTACCGTGACTGGCTCTCCGCGATGGCGGAGGTTGTCGATCCGTTCGAGCACCGTAGTGCGTGGCAGCGCCAGGTTGGGCAGACGGTGGGCCGTCTTGGTGACCGCCTTGTCGCTGCCGCGGGTGATGCGGCCTGGGAGGGTCGGATTCACAGCGACACCAAGGGCGGCACCCTCTGGCTGAACGCGAGCCTGGCCGATGTGTGGTTCCGGGGACGGCTGGCCAGAGCACTGGGGGACCCCGGCTCCCCCGACGTGTCAGGCCCGCGCTCGGGCGACAACGGCCTCGGCGAGGATCCACGCCCTCCGCAACCGACACCTTCGTCGGACACCGATGACGTCGTGACCGCCCCGGAGGTGCACGCATGACAACCACATCCGCATCCGCTCCGCCCGCCGCGGTCCCGGTGCACCAGCGAGTCGCGGAGCTCGCCGCCACCCACATCGGCCATTGGCAGGGGGGCTACCTCAACGACCGGTCTGAGGCCGTCGCCGCTCTGGCCCGCCTGCGCCGCGGCGCAGGCCGTGAGGCGGGTGAGACTCCCGACTTGTGGAATCTGATCGACACCGATGCGCTCCACACCCCGGCAGCGGGAGCCCGGGTGCTGGGCGAGCAGGAACTGGTGCGAGCCGAGAACGCGCTGCACGCGGCCCTCACCCTCTGGGCTTTCCATCAGCAGTCGCGCGGAACGCCCATGCACCGTCGGCATACCCGTGAGCGGCCAGGAGGCCTGGGAGCAGCGGTGCGGCGCTTGATGCCGGCGGACGGCATCGATGAACCCGTTCGCAAGCGCCTGGTCCGCGCTGGCACCGCCCCCGACCTCGTCTCCCTCACCCAGCGGCTGCGCGACATCGTGGCCCTGCTGCGCCGCGAGGACATCCCGCTCGACTACGCCCTCCTCGCCGGCCAGCTCTACTGCTGGCAGTGGCCGGACGGCCCGGCTGCCGTCCGCCGCCGGTGGGGGCGCTCCTTCCACGAGCAGCGGCGGCCCCGGCCCACTTCCGACGAGAACACCACCCCGGACACCGACAAGGACGCCTCGTGAACCGCATTTTCCTGGACGTGCACGCCCTGCAGACCGTTCCGCCCAGCAACCTCAACCGGGACGACACGGGCGCGCCCAAGACGGCTGTCTACGGTGGAGTCCCCCGTGCCCGGGTCTCCAGCCAGGCGTGGAAGCGGGCCATCCGCACCTACTTCAGGGACGAGCACCTGCTCGACCCGGCCGAACTCGGCGTGCGAACCAAGAAGATCGTGGAGCTCCTGGCCGACCGGATCACCGGGCTCGACGAGTCCGTCGAAGGCGAGACCGCACTCAAGCTCGCCGACGAGACGGTCAAGGCCGCCGGCTTCAAGACCGAGGTGCCCAAGCGGAAGGCCGACCAGGCGAAGAAGGACGGGGGCCCCGCACCCGCCCCCGAGAGCAAGTACCTGGTCTTCCTCAGCTCCCGGCAGCTCGACGGCCTGGCCCGCCTCGCTCTCGACGGCTCCGCCGACATCACGGCATTCCTGAAGACGAAGGAGAACAAGGCCAAAGCCAGGGAGCTCGCGGACACCCGTCACTCCGTGGACATCGCTCTCTTCGGCCGGATGGTCGCCGACGTCGCCGACATCAACGTCGATGCCGCCGTGCAGGTGGCGCACGCGCTCAGCGTCCACCGGGTCGACAACGAGTCCGACTACTACACCGCCGTCGACGACGAGAACACCGACGAGGAGACCGGCGCCGGAATGATCGGCACCGTCGACTTCAACTCCGCGACCCTCTACCGCTACGCCGCCCTCGGCGTGCACCAGCTCGCCGACAACCTCGGCCAGGGACTGCGCGAGGACGAACCGCGCACCGAGCCAGTGCGCCGCGCCGTCGAGGCGTTCGTGCAGGCCTTCGTCGCTTCCCTGCCCACCGGGAAGATCAACACCTTCGGGCACCACACCGAACCGGATGCTGTGGTGGTCAAGCTCCGCACCACCCGGCCGATCAGTTGCGTCGCTGCCTTCGAGGACCCGGTCCGCAGCAACGGCGGCGGGCACCTGCGCGAAGCCGCCGACCGGCTCGCCTCCTACGCCTTCGACGTCGAACGGGCCTACGGCGACCCGGAGACCACCCTCACCTGGGTACTGCGTGTCGGTCCCGCCACGCAGAAGCTCGCCGATCTCGGCACCGAGGCCGGCACGCTCCGCGAACTCGCCACCGCGGTCGGCCAGGCCGTCGCGGAACGCCTGGAGAAGCCCGCATGAGCCGCACGAGCGTGCTCGCCCTCCGCTTGGCAGGCCCCCTGCAGCTTGGGTTCTAACGGTCCTCGCAACACCCGCGATCTGTGGGAGTTGCGAGGACCGTGGCCGTTGGACGCGATGATCTTGCGGGGATGCGGG
>NZ_JBIBXY010000034.1:0-18544 GCF_043082785.1 Streptomyces sp. NPDC014764
CCCTCGTACCCAAGGTGGGTCAGGTAGGCGTCGAGGTCGAGGTGCTCGCTGCTCCACATGCTCGAATCAACTTCACCGTCCCCGGCAGCTATTCCATGTCCTGGTTCGTCTGGTGATCGGACTGCTCCGCGCTCGACGTCACGCCTGCACGCACCATTACGCCGAGCCCCAGGCCGGCCTCATCCGCCCCTGCTGGGTACGGCGGACCGCCTCGAATTCCGGTTCCTGATCGTTCGTGGCTGCGTGGCACTGCGCCCTCGACGAGTGGCTGCCCGACTGCCCTCCGGGCCAACTCCCCGCGCTCGTACGCCGTTCCTGCTCCTCGATGGCCTCTTCCCTGACCCTGAAGGAGAAAGGCACCAGGACCCCGGTCGGGCCCCGAGTCACCATGTGCGACTGAGGGCACGGAGACCGAGCGGCCGACGGAGGGCCCCGCCGCCAGCCGCCACCGCGGGGGCGCACACCGCCCGGCAGCCGCCCACTCCCGGCGGCGGTCCGCTTCCGCCGCAGGTTCGGTGGCAGGCCTCCATAGACGGTGACCGGCCGGTCACCGCCCTGCGAGGGCCCCCACCACCGCTGCCCGCTTCCGCTGGATCGCTCCTCGAACCTGCGCCCCAATGACCCCGCCCAACCCGCAGTCGGCTTCTGCCGAGGGTCCGACGCTCATTTTCCCGTGCCCGGGGGCGACCGCGGGAGACCAGAGGTTGCGTGCAGGCGGCGGGAGCGAGGCCGCACTCATCGGCGACGGCCCGGACGGGGCGGTCGCCGCCCGCTGCCGACAGCCGCGGAGCGTGACGTCAGGGTGGCCGAATCAGGTCGCTCACCATCGACTGTCCTCACGCGCCGTATACAACGCGTGTGAGGGCCAGGTGTTCCCGCGGGACCTGTCCGGGCGGTGCAAGAAAGCAGGGACCCACTGGGTGCGGCCCGGCGTCGGGAGGTGGGGGCCCGACAGGGCTTGGGCCGGATCGTGGGCGTCCGCGGGTGTGCCGAGCAAGTGGTACACCAACTGCCCGACGGGCAGTGCTGTGTGCGGCTCACCGGCTGCGCCGTCAGGTCGGCCGCACTCGGCGCATTCCCTGCCGGGGGGTGGAAAGCACGCCAGGACCGAATCAGAAGAATTAACATTGACACTCAAGGCGCTCGTTAAACCTTGAACGGCAATCCTTTTTTCGCCATCGCCCTGCGTGATTGTCCAGCGTCGAGACACTCCTATCGCGGGACGAATTTGAAGTGTCCGCACATCTAACGTTTTCACCCCCAAACGGCATGTTCGGTTAAGTGTGCTGCGGGCACGGTCCCGCACAGGGCGTACACGTCAGCACACACGGAGGTATTGAGGCCTCCGGGACGGGCGGTTAGGATCCCGCCAAGTGTTCGCCTACACAGGGGAGTTCTTATGAACCACCAGATGACCCTTCGTCCTCGCCTCGACAAGATTCAGGTCAAGAAGGCCAGCAGCAAGCGCTGACACCTGATGTGACGTGTGGCCTGTGGCCATAAGGTCACAGGCCATGCGAATTCTTCGAATGTGCACCCCTTCAGGGTCCCTATAGGGCGGGGCTGTATCTGTTGCATTTCTATCCTTTCTCCGATGATCGAGGCGCCGTCGATATCCCGGTCCACGTCATTGTTCACGAGCATTTAAGGACCGCCGCTCTGTGCCTGGGAGTCGCCTACGGCTCGCGGGACGACCCTGCGACCGCCGGCGGACTTGCCCACATGCTGGAACACGTTCTGATGTCGTCACCGCGCCGGGGGACCTTCGGTGTGGCGGAGCAGGTGGAATGGCTGGGCGGGGAGGCCAACGCGCAGACCGGCCTGGAGACGATGCTCTTCACCGCTCACGTCCAGGAACAGTACCTAGACGAGGTACTCGGCTCCCTGACGCAGGCGGTACTGCGTCCCCGCTGGGACAAGGCATATGTGGAGCAGGAGCGCGGGGCGGTGCAGCAGGAGCTCGCCGCGATGCAGGCGGATCCCAGCGAAACGGTGCAGGACGCATTCCTTGCCCGGCTCTTCGGCGCCCACCCACTGGGCCGCCCGGTCGGCGGCACCCTCCCTGAAGTCAGCAGTATGTCGATGGAGCAGATCGCCTCGGTGCACGAGACTGTCTTCCTCCCGGCCCCGATGGTGCTTTGCGTCGTCGCGCCACGCCCGCCCGAAGGGCTGTCGGCCGGGGAACGGTCTTTGCGGCCCCGGCCGGACAACGCTCATCTGCCCGAACCGCTGGCACCCAGGGAGCGCACCGGCGTCGTCTGGCCGGAAGAGTTCGCCTGGGTCTGCGTCGGGGGTCGCGCGGTCCCGGCCGGTCATCCCGGTGCGGCCGCCTTCCAGGTGCTGTCCACCTTGCTCGGCGACAGTCCTTCGTCTCTGCTGTACCAGCGGCTGCGCCGCGACGGCAGCCTCGCGTACATGTTCCAGTCGTGGTACCGCGGTTACGCGGAGGCCGGAGCGTGGCGCACGATGATCGGACTGGAGCCGGAGAACGGACCGGCTGCCGTTGACGTCGTGCTGGGCGCTCTGGAGGAGTTGGCCGGAGCGGGCCCGAAGCCCGAGCAGCTCGGGGCAGCCGTCAGGAAGACGACGACCTCGCTGCTACAGGAGAGCGAGGGGCCACTCGATCTCGCGAAACTGACTTCGTCGCGTGTCATCGCGGCCCGGGGCCCGTGGAGCCTGTCCGGGGAGACGGCGGCGCTGAACGACGTCACCGTGGACGATGTCCGCCGGGCCGCCGCGCTCGTCCTGGAGGCACCGCAGATCGAGGTACGTCCGGCGGTGGCCGAATGACCGGGTACACGGCGGCCGAGGAGTACCTTCAGGCGGCCTCCGAAGCAGATCTCCTGCACGTCTTGCCCGGACTCGGCCAGTACGTGGCGGGTGACTTCGTGGCTCCCGAGGGGCCTGGCCTGCTGGTCGAGTATTGCGACGAGCAGGTGCTCGCCGACGGGGGTGAACGATTGCTGAGTGAGGTTGTGGCCTGTTTCCCCGGGTCCCGGAGCGTGCTGCTGCGCGTGCCCGCCTCGGTGCAACTGCCCCCGCCCTGGCGTCCGGACCTCACCTACCTGCGGCACGAGGGCACCCGCCCGGCCTTCGTTCCGGCGTGCGTACGGCGCGCCGAACCGCACGAAGACGGTTTGGTACGGGGCTGGCTGGTCCGGGCGCTTCGAGACGGATCCGTTTCGCGGGGTGAGGAGCCCGACGCCGCTGCCCTGGATGCTGCAGCCGAGCGCGTCATGGCGGCGCATGGCCGGGAGTCCTGGGTGTGGACGGCGGACGGCTCTCCCGTGGGTCACGCGACCGTGCAAACGGACGCCTACGACGCGGTGACCGATTCGCCGTACGTCGAGCTCGAGGACATCCTCATCGAGTCGCCGTACCAGAAGCGGGCCATGGGCGATCTGGTGGCGGCCTGCGTCCACCGAGCCGGACTGCTGGGGCTGCCACTCATCGGCAACGTCGTGCACACCGTGGCTGATCCTGACGCCTCGATACGGGTGATCGCCGGTCTGGAGGCCCACGGCTGGCGTCCCGATCACCGTGTGTGGCGCCGCGACCTGACCGCTGAGTGAGTTCAGAGAAGTGAGGCTGTCGTGATCACCATTCCGCTGCTCTACCGGCTGCTCGGGGTCGACGAAGGGCTCGGGCTCAATCGTCTCGTCCGGGCCGCCTATCAGGTCTCCTACCATTTGCCGGTCCTCGTCGTCTCCGCCGCCGGGCAGCAAGGGGTCGAGTTGGGCCCTGCCTCGTCCGACCTGCTGCGCAGGGCCCGGGAACGGGCCGATGACTATGCGGTCCTCTACGAGGTCCTGGCTGCTGATACGCATGTCCGGCAGCTGAAGGGGCACGCCCTGGCACACCGCTATCCGGAAGGTGTGACCAGGCCGTCCGGGGACCTCGACCTGGTGGCCGAGAGGCATGACGACCTGTGGAAGGCCGCCCGTCTGATCATCGGTCGGCGTCCCGTGTCCGATGTCGACCTGACCTTCATGGGGAAGAACGGCGAACACACGCTGCTCCACCTTGAGTGGCCGGCAGAGGACGTCTTGATGGATCCGCTGGGTCAGGTCGACCTGTGCACAGCCGCCTACTCGGAGCGGGCCAAGGTGCTGCCCCTGCGGTCGGACATGCCCGAGAGCGCGTGGGAGGCCTGCTTCCTGGCGGTCTGCGAGGAGCGGTTCCAACGCTCCTTCAACGCGAAGGACTTCATCGATGTCCTGGTGCTCCGCGAGTCCGCCCCGCCGGCGGGGCAGGTTGTGGACGCTGTGCGGGAGTGGGACTTCGTGCCCGAAGCGGCGGAGCTGTTGGACCGAGCCGGCGGCTTCTTCGAACTCGGCCCGCTCGAGGACGTGCGCCGGGCGCTGCTCCCCCATCTGCCGGCCGACCGCGGGCAGCGTGCCGTCCCCAGGGACTTCGGCGACGAGCCGTCGGATGCGCGGGAGCGGCTGAATGCCGGTCTTCCGGTTTTCGGCCTGCGTCTGGGAGAGATCCAGGACCGCGCGGACCGCCATGAGGTGAAACTGCACGAGTTCGACGGCGGGGTGTGCGCGCTGACTCCAGTGGGCGACTACCTGTTGGTGGGCCGGCAGCTGGTCGATCCAGCGCTCTATGAGCGGGCGGTGACGGAACTGGCCGCGTTGGATGGCTAGTCCGCAAAGCATGCGGGGCGGGGACGGCGGGGCGATACGAGGACGGGCGGCAGTGGCGGCGGTCGAGGCGGATGAACTGCACAGGGTTTTCCCGAGAAGGAAGGGGGAGCCGGTCGAGGCACTCGGCGGTGTCTCCTTGAGCGTTCCCAGAGGTGAGGTGCATGGGCTGCTCGGCCCCAACGGGGCGGGCAAGACGACCTTGTGCAAGATTCTTGCGACGGTGCTTCTGCCCACCTCCGGGACGGCTCGTGTCTGCGGCCACGACGTGGTGGCCGACACGGCCCGCGTGCGGCGTCTGACGGGGATCGTGTTCGGCGGCGAGAAGGGCCTGTACCAGCGCCTGACCCCCCGTCAGAACTTGACGTACTGGGCGGCCCTCTACCGGCTCCCGCGACAGGAGGCCGCACGAAGGACCGAGCGGCTGCTGCGTATGACCGGGCTCGAGGAGCGTGCCGACGATCCGGTGGAGACCTTCTCCCGGGGTATGAAGCAGCGGCTGCATTTGGCCAGGGGCCTGCTCGCCGACCCGCAGTTGGTCATCCTGGACGAACCGACCACCGGCATGGACCCGGTGGGTGCGCGGGCTTTTCGTGATCTGATCGGGCAGCTCAAGGAGGAGGGGCGCACGGTACTGATCACGACGCACGACATGAGCGAGGCGGAGGCCGTGTGCGACCGGGTTTCTCTCATCTCTGACGGGCGGCTGATCGCCACCGAGGATCCCCGGACCATCGGCGGCTGGATCACCCGGTACGAATGGATCGAGGCGGAAGGGGTTCCAGGCGGCCTCCTGGAGTCGCTGGCGAGGATGCCGGGAGTCATCGCGGTCAGTGCTGTCCGCGAGGGCGTCACCCGTATCGAGTCGGAGGGTGTGGCCAGGGAGGTTCTGCGGCTGCTGGTGGACGCCGGTGTGACCAGGGTACGGTCGGCGCCTCCTTCGCTCGAGGATGTGTACCTGCACGTCATCGGTGACCGTGGAATGGCCGTCAGGTGATCCGGGCAGGCATGGCGGCGATGCGGCTCCAGATGCTGACGTTCCGCCGGACGCCGGCGAGGCTGTCGTTCTTCGTGCTGGTGCCGCTGCAGTGTCTGATCTTCAACTCGCTGGTGGCGCACAGCGGACGAACGGACCTGGTCGGTTACGCGGTGCTGGCGCCGGCAGTGCTGGCCGTGCTGGGAATGGCGATCTTCGAAGGCGGGGAGATCGTCACCAACGAGCGGTCGGGGGGCACCTTGGAGGGCCTGATGGCCACCCCCGCTCCGCTCGCCGCCGTTCTGCTGGGCCGCATCACCGCCGTCACCGTGGTCTCACTGGCGACAGTGGCGGAGAGCTGGCTGGTGACAGGGCTGGTCTTCGGTGTCTGGGTCACGCCCGGCCATCCGGGAATCCTGGTCACGACGCTGGTGGTCATGGCCGTGGCGGTCGCAGGGACCACGACTGCGATGGCGGCCCTGTTCGTCCTGTCACGGTCGGTGCGCAGCTTCCAGAATTCCCTGCTGTATCCCCTTTTGCTACTTGGAGGGGCTTTCGTGCCGGTAGAACTCTTGCCGCAGTGGCTCCAGCCCGCCAGCAAGATCGTCTTCCTGTCCTGGGCCACCGGTCTGTTGCGGGATTCGGTCGACGACGCCCCGGTGAAGGATCTGGCCCTGCGGCTGTCGGTGCTGCTCGGGCTGGGGGCCGTCTGCTTCGTGGCGGGGCTGCTGCTGTTCAACGCCGTGCTGCGTAACATCCGGGCCAGGGGGACGGTGAGCTTCACATGAGTATGTCCTCTCGCGGCGGCACGGCAGTGCACGTGCGCGTGGTGCGCGGGGCCCTGGTGACCGGCTTCGCGGACTTCAGGGCTCTTTACACAGTGCGAAGCTGGACGTTGGGCTGGATGTCACGGGTCCTTTGCCAGGTGTCCTTCTTCGCTTTGGCGGGCCGTCTCCTCGCGGACGAGGAGGCCACGCGGTTCCTGCTGATCGGCAATGCCGTCTCGATCATGGTGCTGGAGGCCTCCGTGGTCGTGGCGTCCACGGCTTGGGAGCGTGCGTCGGGCACGCTTCCGTTGTTGGTCGCGGCGCCGGTGCACCCCGCTTTCGTCTTCTTCGGCCGCAGTCTCTTCGGCGTAGCCGTGGGGACTGTCAGCTCGTCGGTCGCCCTTCTGGCCCTGGCCCCCTTGTTCGGGGTGGCCCTGCCGTGGCCCGCCGCCGTCCTGGTCGTTCCGCTCATCACCCTGGTCGGGTTCGCCTGCTACTGCTTTTTCCTGGTTCTGGCGGGCCTCGCGCTGCGGGCGACTCATTTGCGTAACCTCGTCAGCAACGTCGCCGCGCTGGGCCTCATCGCCTTCTGCGGCGTCCAGGTTCCGCTCGTTTTCTGGCCTTCCTGGATTCAGGCCGTCGCCGGGTTCCTGCCGCTCACCCACGGTCTGCAGGCGGTTCGGCTGCTGTTGGACTCGGCCGGGGCCGGCCAGGTTGTCGCCGCCACCGCCCTCGAACTGCTCATCGGTGTCGGGTGGCTGGTGATCGCCGTGCTGACCTTCCGCGGCTTCGTGGAGAGCGGCAGGCGGGACGGGTCCATCGAGTTCGCGGACTGATCCGGCTCCCGCCTCAGCACCGGAAGATTTCAGCTTCCCTGGCTCCTTTGGAGGAAGAAAGTGACGATTCCCCGGATACCCGTGCCGCTGGACAGTTCAAGAATTCTTCTGGTGTCCGGTCTGTGGCCCTACAACGACGTCGATGAGAAGAAGGCCGTCGGCCGGCTGAACGTCTTCCACAACCCTGAACTTCGTTCCCGGCTAGCCGAGTTGGTGGGAGCCAGCTCGGTCTACGACATCGGTTACCGCGTCGGGAGCGAGGTCCGTCAGCTCTTCCACGCCGCCACCGAGGTGGAGCCGACGCTGGTGTCGGTCGCGCTGAGCTCCCTGCTCCCCGAGGACGCCCAGGTGACCGAGGTGGAAGTGGCCGACGTGCTGCGCTCGGAGGATCATGCTTCCTGGGCGGCCGCCGCCCGGGACGGCCTGTGTCTTCTGTCGACCAGTTACATCACCAACTTCTCTGACCTGAGCAGGGTCGTGACCCGCCTCCGCGAGACCGGCGTCGGCCACATCGTCGCCGGCGGCTACCTGGCCACCCGCAATCCCGAGCGGGTGCTCGACTGCGGCATCGACATGGTGATAGCCGGAGATGCCGAGGAGGCTGTCCCGGCGCTGCTCAACTGCCTGCGTGCGAGCGGCTCCAGCGGCCCGTCGTCCGTCGACGCCGACGCGTGGGCCGCTGTGCCCAACCTCTGGTACTGGGGTCGAGACGGCGAGCGGGTCTTCACCTTCGACCGCATGGTCGCCGTGGACGACATCCGCGCGACCATTCCGGCCGGCGACCTCTCCGGCATCTCCGTCCCTTATGAGTCCATGCGTGGCTGCCCCTACAAGTGCGCGTTCTGCTCCTATCCTCTGGTGTCCACGAAATGGCGTTTCAAAAGCGCGGAGAAACTCATCGCGGACTGGACGCTGATCGAGAAGGGGGGCGCCAAGGAGATCATCGCTCTCGATTCGACGTTCACCATTCCCCCGAAACGACTGCGGGACTTTCTGAAGATGTACCGCGAGGCCGGTCTCACCGTTCCGTGGGGCGCTTATTCACGGGTGACACCGCTCAAGAATGAGGAAACCGTGATCCAGCTCAAGCGGGCCAACAACCGTTGGTTGTCGATCGGTTTCGAGAGCGGCAGTCAGAAGATGCTCGACCTGATGCACAAGGGGACGCGGGTGAAGGATGCGTTGCCGGCCCTGGCGAACCTGCGTCGGCATCAGGTCGCACCGTGGTCCAACTTCATCATCGGCTACCCGGGGGAAACGGAGGAGACGGCCGCGGAGACCGTCGCTTTCATGTCCCGTCACCTTTTCGGGTTCTACGGCATCTACGTGTTCAACATCAGGGACCGAGGCATGCCGGTACTCAGCGACCCCACTGCCAACCTGCACTGGGAGGACGTGGGCAGCGAGTGGAGTCACTCGACCATGAACAGCGAGCAGGCCACCCGGCTGCGATGGGAGTCCTACCTCAAGGTGTGTGTGACCAACCCCGAGGCAATCAATGTGGACGTCTTCCGCGGAAGCAACGTGGAGAAGGACTACGGGATATGGGACGCCGCCTTCCCCTCGCTCAAGCACATAGAGCTGTGGTCCCTTCACCATGTCGACCCGGACGCGTTTCGGGCAGCGGGCGGCCCCGACGGCGCGGCAACGGAGCGGGCTCTGCGTGAACTTCTGGTCCCGCTGCGGTGAAGGCGATGACGAGGCGCTCTACGCAGGTGGAAGGTGCCCCTGCCATGCCGCTGGTCGGTGTGGCGGCCGGAGGACGCGGCGGTCTGGCCGCCTCCTCCGTCCGGCTGGCCGAACGGGTACAGGGACAGATCGAGGAGGCGGGGATCGGCGCCGTTGTGCTGCATGAGGGGGCATCGCTCGCGGAGGCGTTGGCTCAGGGGCGCCTGACCGTCCTGCAGGATGTCACCTACGGCCGCTACGGCCGGCTCGAGGCGGTGGCCGCCTCGGCCGGTCTGCCGTTCCTTGGAACCGGGGCGCGCCAGGCGGAGGTGTACGACAAGGTCCGGCTCAAAACGGCCTTGCTGGCGGGCGGGGCCAGCACCCCGCGCCACCAGGTGCTGGACTTCCACAATCTCGCCGACGCCTGGCCCCTGATCGACCTGTTCGACGGCCCGGTCGTGGTGAAGCCGGCCACCGCGGACCTGTTGAGTGAGGGGGTGCGCTGGTTCCCTGCGGCCGACCCGGCCGATGCCGAACTCCGGCGTCACGTGGAGCGGCTCTTCCTGACGGACCAGATCGTCCTGCTCGAGGAACTCGTCGCCGGCACCGAAGTCTGCGCCGGCTTCCGCAGCTCTGACGATGGCCTGGAGATGTTTCCCGTCCTGACCGTCGTCAAGGACGAAGTCCTCTTCGACCACGAGGTCAAGACCCACCAGCGCTACCGGTTCGCCCCGGTCACGCTGTCCGGGCGGGTGCTTCGGGAGATCGAGAGGGTGGGACGACTTCTTGCCGCCGAGTTCCACGTGTCGGGGTACTGGTACGTCAACGCCATGGTCACCGCCGACGAGCGGGTGTCGGTGTTCGACGCCGGGACCACCGTAGGACTGGGCGACAAGAGCTACTTCCCGGCGGCCGCGCGACTGGCCGGGCTGACCGTACGGCAGCTCGTACACCATCAGTTCGTCGAGCCGGTGCTGTCCTTACTGCAACGCGAGCACGGCTCAAGCATGCCGTCGGTGCAGAGGGAGGCGGCGCGGTGAGCCTGGCCTGGCTCGACGGGGAGCTGGTACCCGAGGAGTCGGTCTCCCTCCACGTGAACAGTGTGACCTCCGCGCTGGGAACCGGCTTCTTTGAGGCACTGCGCTGTTACCCCACGCCCGGGGGAGGGTCGGCCGCCTTCCGGCTGCGGGACCACCACCGCAGGCTCACCCGCTCCCTCGCGGTTGTCGGAGCGGCACCACCGGTGAGCGAGAGGGATTTGGTCTCGGCATTGGCGGCTCTGATCGACGCCGAGGGGATGACTGGGGCACCGGTGTACGTCAAGGTGATGGTCTACTGGGACGTCGTCCTGCAGGGCACCTCCCTGGTGGCCCTCCAGGAGTACCAGCCCCGGACCGCGATCTTCGTACGCAGCACTGCTGCGGACATGTTCTCCACCTGCCCGGTGGTGCGGTGCAGGATCTCTTCCTGGCGACGCGCCGATGCCGGCGTCATGCCGCCGCATGCCAAGGCCACGGCGAACTACTACAGCGCAAGGCTCGGACTGACGGAAGCGCTCAGCACCGGGTTCGACAACGCGATCTTCCTCAACGGCAAGGGGACCGTCGCGGAGGCCGCCGAGTCCAACATCTTCCTCGTCGACCGCCGGGCCCGCACGGTGACGACTCCCACCCTGGCCTGCGGTGCGCTTCCCGGTATCACCCGGGACACGGTCCTGGAGCGCCTTCGCGCCGGGACGGACTTCGAGGTGGTCGAGGCCCCCGTGCAGCACACCGACCTCTACGCGGCCGACGAGGTCTTCCTGACCAACACGGCACAGATCATCCGCGGGGTGGCGCGGATCGACGGCCGCTCCCTGGGTGACGGAGCGGGGGAAGTGACACAAGCCGTTCGCGCAGACCTTCTCGACATGCTCTTCCAGAGGACCTCCGCCCCCGCGGGGTGGTTGACCTCTCTCGTCTGACGGATAGGACAGATCGTGAAAAGAACGACTGAACAGAACGACATCCTCATCGCCGGCCTCACCCGGCGCTTCGAGCAGCAGAAGCCCGCCGTGCACTACATGGAGGAGCACTTCGGATCCGGGCCCGTCGGTGACTTCGGCTGCGGCAACGGGATCCCACTGAACCACCTGGCGGAACGCCGACCCGACCTGTTCTTCGTTGGCGTGGACCACAGCATGGATATCCTCGGCCGCAACCACGCCTTGGGGCGCAGGAACGTGACACTGGTCGCCGGCGACCTGGACGGCGCCGTCTTCCCCGAGGGCAGCTTCGAAGCCGTCATGTTCAACCGGTCCCTGCATGAGGTGTACTCCCTCTTCGGGGAGGACGGGCTACGGCGCGCGGTCAGCTTCGCGTGCCGGGCGCTCAAGCCCGACGGCCGGGTGCTGATCTACGAGAACGCGGTCCGGAGCAGGGAGAAGGTGACTCTGCGCCTGGTCACCGACGAGGTGCGAGGGCTGTTCGCGAAGTTCCTGGAGGACTACTCGATACGGCCCGTCCCCTGCACCCGCGTGGACGAGATGACAGTGCTGCTTCAGGAGGACGACGCACTGGAGTTCCTCACCAAGTACCGCGACCCGGACTGGGAGTCCGAGATGCGCGAGGTTCATTTCCTTTACACCCTCGACGAGTGGCACTCCGTCCTGTCCTCCTGCGGGCTGGAGCGAGAAGCCGTCCGGCGTTTCGACGACCGCCAGATCCTGGCGACGGACGGCGTGGAACCCGGCTGGGAGATCGAGGATTTCAAGCACGTGCTGGTCTACCGGCGGTCGGAGTGACCTCCACCGGTGTCGCTGCGCGAGGTCATGTACCGCTCGGCGTCGCCGAGATGCAGGTCAAGTGCCGCGAGATCAGGGAGGCGACACTGCGGGCCTCGCTGGACCGCCCTCACCATCTGGGCGGACAGCTGTCCTGCGTGGAGATCCTCGTGTCCATCCTCTACGGGCACGCCCGAACATTGCAGGCTACTGGTGGGGCGGACACGAGGTTCGTTCTGTCCAAGGGGCACGCGTGCATCACTTTGTACGCGGTGCTCGCTGATCTCGGGATCCTGACCGAGGAAGACCTCCAGCTGGTCATGAGACGGGACGGGCGGCTGCTTGGCCACCCCTGCCGCACCACAACACCCGGGGTGGACGTATCGACGGGCTCGCTGGGCATGGGGCTGTCCGTCGCCGTCGGAATCGCGCTCGGCGCGCGCATGCAGAGCAGGGAAACCCACGTCCACGTTGTCCTGGGAGACGGAGAAATGCAGTCGGGCCAGGTGTGGGAGGCGCTCATGCTGATGGCCCAGCTAGGACTGGACACGGTGCATCCCGTCATCGACTGCAACGGAGCTCAGGCCGACGGACCTACCGGCGAGATCGTAGGGCTGGAGCCGCTCGCGGAGAAGATCGGCGCCATGGGGCTCCATGCTGTCGAGTGCGACGGTCACGACCTCCGGGCGCTTCAGCAAGCTCTGGCAACTGAGGTCGCCGGCCGACCCACCGTCGTGATCGCCCGCACGGTGAAAGGGCGCGGCGTGCCGTGGATGGAGGGCGACAACACCTGGCACAGCGGCTCGTTCGGCGCGGAACAGCTGTCGGCTGCGCTGAAGTCCCTGTCGTGATCGGAAGACGATGAAAAAGTTCACCTCGGTACTGCTGGATCTCATGGCAGCGGACGCCTCCGCCGTCATGCTCGACGCGGACCTTTCCCGCAGCAGTGGTTCCGGCCCGGTAAAGGACCGCTGGCCCGACCGTTTCCTGAACACCGGGATCGCGGAGCAGAACACAATGGGCGTCGCGGCGGGCCTGGCGCTCGCCGGCCTGCGGCCCCTCGTGCACACGTTCGCTGCGTTCGCCACGATGCGTGCCTGCGAGCAGGTGCGGACCGCCATCGCGTACCAGAAACTCAACGTCACCATCTGCGCGAGCAAGGCGGGCCTTGCCGCCGCTTCCTCGGGGCCGACCCATCATGCCCTGGAGGATCTCGCCATCATGAGGTCAATCCCGGGCATGACCGTGGTGGCGCCCAGTGACTTCCAGGAACTCGCCTACCTGCTGCCCGACCTGGTGAGACACGAAGGGCCGGTCTATGTGCGGGTGCCGCCCGAGGACGCGCCCGTCCTCCCCTCCGCCGGCCCCTCCCTCGGGCAGGCGGACAGAGAAGAGGCGTCGGCCCCGGTCACGCTGGTGACGACCGGGATCCTGGGGGAACGGGCACATCGCACCGGCGAGCTGCTCGAGTCGATGGGCATCGCCACCCATGTCCTGCACGTTCCCTTCGTCAAGCCTCTGGACCGCCGACCGATCCTCTCCCGTATTGCCCGCGCCAGACTAGTGGTCACCATCGAGGAGCACAGCGTCATCGGAGGCCTCGGCTCGGCGGTCGCAGAGCTGATCGCGGAAGAAGGCGGTCCGCCGCTCTGGCGTGTCGGTGTAGACGACGTCTTCTGCTACGCCTCGGGCACGCACAACGAGTTGATCTCTGACTTCGTACTCACCCCCGAGGAACTGGCCACCCGCATCCGAAACAGGATCAGCACGTGGTGACGGGCGAAGCGGAGCAAACCCGCCGCGCGTTGAGGGAGCAGCTGTCCCAGTACCCCGCCCTCGAGGAGCGACGAGGCCTGGTGGAGTCGCTGGGCGAGGAAGAGCTCAGACTCCTGCCGAGAACGGCCCTTGCCGTCGTCACCCCGGATGGTCTGGCCCAGGGGACGCACCGCCGCCTCCTGGCGGACCTCGGCGCCTACGTGATCGCTTACCGGTTCCGGACCCTGACGCAGCGGGACGCCGAACGCCTGTACCAGGACGGCCTGATCACCCGGACTTCCGGTCGTCACATCACCGCCTGGTGGATCAAGAAGAATGTCTTCGACCTGGGGGAGGCACTGGTGCTGCTTCTCAGACACCCCGTCGACACGTCCTTCCAGACCACCGTGACCAAGTCGAAGGGCGCCTCCGACCCACTGATGGCCCGGCCGGGCACCTACCGCGAGAGATACCGCACCCCTAACAAGACATTTGCCCTGATGCACAGTTCGGACGACATGATCAGCTTGCTGCACGAGGCCGCCGTTCTGTTCGATCCCACCCCTCCGGCCGAGCTGCTCGGCAGACCGTACTGGAGCGAGGACCTCAGGGCTGCCGTGACCGGCTACCGCACCACGGTGGAACTGCGTCGGATGGAGCAGTATCGGGCACTGTACCGGCTGAAACGCCGTCTCCTACTGGAACTTGCCGGTGTGGGCGCTGTCCCCCACGGTGTCGTGGGACAGCTGTGCGCCCTCTACGACCAGGCCGGCGACGTGGTCGAGCAGAATCCGGGCTTCGCAGCCGAAACCGAGGCTGTGGATCGATTGCTCGCCGAGGAGGCGGCCCTGCTCAGGTCACTCGCCATCTGCCGCGAACCTTCCACAACGGAGGTGGATTTGGCCGCGGCCGTAGCACTTACATGCCTGAGGACGCTCACGACAAGGGGCACGGTGACGCCCGAGGTCTTCTCCCAGATGACGGCCCTGCTTTCGAGGATCGGGATCGGCCTGAACCAATTGGAGACCACCCTGCTGGAGAGCTACTTCTTCTTCAGCCCGAAGGAGCCCGAGTGAACACCTCCTACGATGCCATCCGCGAGGCGGCTGGCACCCTTGATGACTACCCCTGGTCCCTCGCGGAGACGGCCGCTCTTGGCGACGCGGGCCTGCGCACCTCGGCGGACCACCTCGGCTTCATGATCATTACACCGGACGCCGTGCACCGAGGGCGGCACCTTGAGGTCCTCGACACCCTGCGCCGGGCCGGCTTCCAGCTCCTCGCTCACCGGTCGCTCAAGCTGCGGGACGATCACATCGAGGAGCTGTACAAGTACGGGCTCCGCAAGAAAATTATGGACAACCGCCGGACCCACTGGTTCCTCACCCGCAAGGGCCTGGGATTCGGGGTGTCTGTGGGACTGCTGCTCCGGCACCCCGAGCCGGGCGCGTGCGAGCGGCTGCTAGCCCTGAAGGGAGCTTCCGACCCGAGTGCAGCCGCAGCGGACTCCATCCGAGGAGCCGTACGCAGCTATTCGAAGATCCTTGCCCTGGTGCACAGTTCGGACGATGCGCCCGCCGTGATGCGGGAGTGTCTCCTCTTCTTCACTCGCCGGGAAATGGAGATCGCGGTGGGCCTGAAGGAACCGCAGGGACACGCGGGCAACCGCTGGGAGGCGGTTGCCGAGACGCTGTCCCCCACCGACGCGTCCGCCGACCCGGTGGAAGTCTTCTGGGCAGTAAAGCTCAGGACCGCTCGGGTGCTGTTGTCGCATCCGCTGGCCCCAAAAGGCCTGGCTCCACTGGCACGGCTGCACCTCGACCTCCTCAGGAGTGGGCGGGAGACTGCGGCGGGAAACCGCGGAGGCTGGCTGACGAGGATGCCCGACACGGAGAAGATGCTGGCACGGGAGCTGGACCTCCTTGACAGCCGACCGTTCGCCGAGGCAGTCGCCAGGGCCATGGGTGATGGCCGGCCCGGATACGATCTCGCCCCGCTGGCCTGGTGTGCTCTGGCCCTTGCGGTCCGGCAATTGGCCGATGCCCCCGGCTTCACGGACCTGCCCACGGACCGACTACTCGACTCCCTCCATCAAGCCGGGGTGCACCTCACACCGTGGGAGTCCCTTGTACTGGAGAATCTGCTGCACTTCTGGCCTCGATAGCGGCCCGCCCGGTGCGGGTGCGGCCCCTTTTCCAGGGGACCGCGGCCGCACCGGCGTGTACTGCCCGCGTTGCTTCCCACACATGGCCTTGGTCTTGTGTGACGACCATCGACAGCCTCGGGCTCATGCGGATCCTGCATCTGTCGGACACTCACCTCAGCCCCGGCAAGCACGGGGGTCGATGCGACCTCGGCCCGTCGCGGCGTGCTCACTGACCCGTGGTTATGGTGCGGGGCCGCTCACCGCGCGCGCCGGAGTCGCCTGTGCGGGCTGTTGGGCGCGACAGGACAGGTCGACGAGTTCCACTTCGATGACCTGACCGAAGGGCTGTCTGGGAGATCCAGCCCAGAGCTTGACGTGGTAGCCGGCGCGGCCACTCGACACGGGAACGGTGTGGGGCACCTGGTTCGGTGGAAACGTCGTCATGGTTGTGAGCTCTTTCAGCGTGGCCACTGATCGGGTGACAGGCCGAGCCGGATACGCCCTACCCGGACACGGGTGTCAGCTGCTCATCCGCCCACTCGGCGAAGGTGGTGAGCGGGATGCCCAGCTCCCGGGCGTACTCGGGCCGGGCGGGCTGGAGGACCGCGTTGTTCCACTCGTGTCCGGCTCCCCACGGCGGCATGCCCGCGTCGAGGGCCTCTTCCAGACTCATGGAGGGTGCGGTCACGGGCACGCCCCAGGCGGTGGACAAGGTCTGTGCGATCTGCTCCATCGTGCGCAGGTCACCGGCCAGTTCCAGTTCCACCTGGTGGAACCGGCCAGGGTCTCGAAGGGCGTGCGCCGCAGCCGTGCCGATGTCCCGTACGGCCACCAGAGCCAGTTCGGTCTTCGGTTTCAGTACCGTCAGCAGTCCGCCGCGCGGCCCCTCGGGTGCCAACAGGGGCAGGTTCTCCATGAAGAAAGCGGGCTTGATCACCGTCCAGCGGGCAAAGCCCGCACTCCGCACCGCCTCCATGATCGCCTGCTTGGTGTGAAAGTAGTCCGCCATCGCCGCCCATCGGCCCTCGGCCCAGCCGGCGACCCGAGTGTGCTCACCGACTCCACTGGTCGATGACTGCACGAACTGCCGTACTCCCTCAACCTTCGCCGCGTTCACCAGGTTGGTGGCCTGGGCGAGCTCGCCCGCGAAATCCACGCTGGTTCCGGTCATGGGTGGAATCTGCACCGAGAACACCGCGCGGACTCCCTCGACCGCCGGGCCGAGGGAGTCCCGGTCGGAGAGATCCGCTCGCACCAGCTCGGCGCCCAGCGCCTCGATCGCTTGGGCGGACTTCGACCGCGGATCACGCACGAGGGCACGTACGGGCACCTGGGCGGCCAGGAGTGCGCGGGCCGTGGCCCCGCCTTGCCGGCCGGTGGCTCCGGTGACCAGGACGGTTTCGCTGTTGACGGGCATGGTGGCTGCTCCTCGCGGACCGGAGAAAGGAAACGGCGGGGCCCGCCGTTTGCCTGCCGGTAAGATATGGCGGGGCCCGCCGTTTAGCAATGAGGAGATCATGACCGGTCAGCGCTCGGACGCCCGACGCAACTACCAGCGCATCCTCGCCGTCGCCGAAGCCGAGGTCGCCGCGCACGGCGCCGAGGCATCCCTAGAGCAGATCGCCCGCACCGCAGGCGTCGGTTCGGCGACCGTGCGCCGTCACTTCCCCACCCGCCGCGCCCTGCTCGAAGCTGTCTTCCAGGAGCGCATCGAGGGCCTGTGCGAGCGCGCCCACCGGCTGAACGCGGCCGAGGACGGCCGCACCGCCCTCCTGGAGTGGCTCCACGCCCTCGTCCTCTACGCCGTCTCAGCGCGCGGATTCGCCAGCACCCTCAGCTACGAGCCTCCCTCCGAGGAACCCTCACCGCACTCCTGCGGCAACAGAATCGCAGCGGCCGGGACTCCCCTGCTCCAGCGGGCCATTCGCGACAAGGCGGTTGCACCGCACGTCACCTTCCACGACCTGCTGACCCTCGCCGTCGGCATCGCGCTGGCCACCGAGCACCACAAGCACCCAGAGACCCAGGCCGACCACCTCTTCCACCTCGCTGTAGAAGGACTCAGCCCTGAGCACGGCGTCGCTGGGGCATCCGGGAACTGAGGATCTTCGGCTCAGGCCAGATCCTCGGGCCGGGTGCGCAGCTTGGCGGCGATGCGGGCGAGGGCGCGCGCATCGAGATCCGGGTCACGGCCGTCGTAGGCCAGGACGGCTGAGGCCGGGGCGCGGCTGTCGGTTGCCGTGCCCCGGCCGGGAGAGCGGTATGTCAGCGGTGGGCCGGGATGCCGCCCCGGGCCTCGACGACCGTGCCGGTGATGTAGGCCGACCGGGCGGAGGCCAGAAAGGCGACCACCTCTGCGAGAACTGGAACATGTTGCCGAGCTCGACGGCCTCGGGGAATCCGGCGCTGCGTGCAGCTCTGCCGCTGCGAGGCCCCCGGCCCTCGCGCCCGCGCGGTCGGCTCCGGGCCACCGCACCGTCGGCACACCTGTGAAAGCCGACCACCGCACAGTTCAGTTCACGCGGTTGTCGAGGGACCGCGCGATGGAGCCGGCGACGGTGCCGAGCTGCCGCGACTGCTCCTCGGTGAGCAGGCCGAAGACGTGCTCGCGCAGGGTGGTGCGGTAGAGGGATACCGCCTCCGCGTACTTCAGCACTCCCGCCTCCGTCAGAGAGGCGATCGTGAGGCGGGCGTCGGCGGGGTCCTGCTCACGCACGAGCCAGCCCTGCCCCTCCAGCCGCGAAGCGATGCGCGACAGATGCGAGGGGGTGATACGGGACAGCTCCGCGAGGGAGCCCATCGTGCGCTCGCCGTGCTGCGACAGGCACCACAGGATCAGGAACTCGTGGTGGCTCAGTCCTTGCCGTTTGAGCCGCCCTTCCAGCGAGGGCGGGCGGCGGGGCGGTCGGGGGCGCGGTGCCAGTCGGGGCGGGGCCGGGCGAGGGCGCCCGGTCGCGCGGGGAGCGCGCGGAGCAGCTCCCGCACGGGG
>NZ_JBIBXY010000035.1:0-10834 GCF_043082785.1 Streptomyces sp. NPDC014764
GCGATTTCCCACAGCCCGTCCGGAACAATCCAACTCCATGTACCCCGCCCCATGTCGAGGTCAACGACGCCTCACCACGTAGGACACGGTCTAAGGACGCGCGTCGCTCCAGCCGCTGCTGTGATCCGCCCGGTGGCCTCGATGCCGTCCATGCCTGGCATGGACGAAGGGGTAGGCGATCGCCCCGCACCAGGCCAGAGCCGGCCGCACGTGCCAGGACAGCAGGGGATGCGGCTTGGCGGACATGGAGCGTTCATAATCGCCTGACCAGCGGCGGAACATTGGCCCGCGGGCGTACGCCCACGGGATACCAGCCTCCCGTCAGTGCAGCCGACGGGCCGATGCCGGACGGACACCCTCCCCGGCACCGTTGACCGGGTGATCGAAGTCAACAAAGTGACCAAGCGATACGGCAAGACCACTGCCGTCAACGGCCTGACCTTCACCGTGCGCCCCGGGTACGTCACCGGTCGGTCCCAACGGTGCCGGCAAGAGCACCACGCTGCGCATGCTCGGCGCTATGAAGTCACAGATGCCCGACCGGCCACGCGCGTTGTGGCTCCGCCCAGACGGCCGACGAACCCAGCCAAGGACAGCCGAAGCGCCAGTCAGTCCAGGAGTCAGACCGCCGAGCGGAGCCGCAGCTATCATCACTGTCTGTACATGACCGGTGAGGGCCACCGCACCTGAGGTGTGGTGTCACCTTGCGCCCTCGCACGGGGAGGGTCGTGGGGTGCGCTTGGCGGGGTCGACCGCGTCAGTCGATGAGTAATTTCCACCACCATTCCAGTGGAGCGAGCCGGTCCCCGTATGCACGGGTCCGCACATCGGTGATCTCGTGGAGGGCGGTCTCCGGACGTGGGGCGGGGAGGCCAGCGTCTTCCGGGACGTCCAGCACGGTGGTGTAGCGGGGAAGACCTCGCTGCCACTCGTAGGTTCCGCGCACCATGTTGGCCATCTGGTCCGTGTACCGGAGGAGAGCGGGAGATGCGTCCACACGCAGACGTGCATACATGGTGGTGAAGAAGTCCATGACGGTCTCGAGCAGGGCGCACGCTTCGTACATGGCGTCCTGTGCTGTCAGGGAGCGCTGGACGGCGAGGATGTGGACGATGTTCGATTCGAGGTTTCCCTGCCGGAGTTCGCGCTCGTAAGAGGTCAGATCGGTGGGGACAGTTACCAGAATGCCGGCTGCCTCGGTGAACGCCAGGACCCGAGGGTGGTTGCGCTCCCGTGCGGGGAGCGCCGTGCCCTCGGCGATTTCGATCATGTACTCGAACGGTACGGCGCCTCCGTCAGCCGGGCGGATCAGCAGGTGGTCGTCCACGGTGCGCACGGCGGCCGCCGCCCTGTCGCTGACCCCGCACATGGTGCCGGTTGCCCAGTGCTGGTGGGCCAGGGCACAGAGGGGGACGAGCTCCGGGGAGGCGAGAGTGTCAACCCGTCGCAGGATGTCTCCCAGGGCAGTTGCGAACGCATCGAAGGCCGTGTCCCCGGTCGGTGCGGTCTCGGGGTAGGCCGCGCGTGTCATCATGCGCACAGCGAGGGTGTTGAAGGTGTCCGGCCGGGAGGCGTGCGGGCCTGCATCGCAGTAGAAGTCGTCGTACAGCAGGGCCCACATCAGCCAGTCGGACAGGAGTTGTGTGCCTTCTTCCGATCCGTCTGGCGCGCAACTGCTCGCCAGGAAGCCTGTGTCGGTGGCGGTCGCCCGTTGTAAGGAGCGTTCGTCGATGCCGTGGTGTTCCAGCCAGGTCAGCGTGCGTGCGTCGATGGTCGCCGCTCCGTCCCTGACGCGGAGTTCCAGGGGGCACCACAGTGGCGGTATCTGAATGAGGGGGCTCAACGTGTGTAGTCCCTTTCTGAGGCCAGCGTTGCCGTTGGGAGGTCGTGGTGCGGGTATGGGCTGGTCGGTCACGGGGTGAGGTGCTGCGCCTCCTCGAGGAGCGCTTCGACGATGCGGTGCTCCGGGACGGTGCGTATGACCTCACCGTTGCGGAAGATCTGGCCCTTTCCGTTGCCGCAGGAGACTCCCAGATCGGCATCGCGCGACTCACCGGGGCCGTTGACCACGCAGCCCATGACCGCGATGCGCAGAGGTTCGGGGAAGCCTTCGAATGCGGCTTCGACGCGGGCGGCAAGGCGGTGGATGTCGACTTGGAGCCGGCCGCACCCGGGGCAGGAGACTATTTCCAGTTGGCGCGGGCGCAGCCCGAGGGACTGCAGGATCTGGCAGCCGGCTTTGACCTGCTCGGCGGGTGGTGCCGACAGGGAGACGCGGATGGTGTCACCGATGCCCTCGGACAGCAGGATCCCGAAGGCGACCGCCGACTTGATGGATCCCTGCACGGGTGTTCCGGCTTCGGTGACACCCAGGTGGAGGGGGTAGTCGCATTGCGCCGCGAGGAGACGGTAGGCGGAGATGACGGTCTGAGGGTCGTGGTGCTTGACGGCGATCTTCAGATCCGTGAAGCCGTGCTCCTCGAACAGCGAGCATTCCCACAGGGCGGATTCGACCAGCGCCTGGGGGGTGGCTGAGCCGTGTTTGACGAGCTGGCGTTCGTCCAACGATCCGGCGTTGACGCCGATGCGGATGGGAACGTTGGCTGCCTGGGCGGCTTTGGCGATCTCTTTCACCTTGTCGTCGAACTTCCTGATGTTGCCGGGGTTGACCCGCACGGCGGCGCAGCCGGCGTCGATGGCCTGGAAGACGTAGCGGGGCTGGAAGTGGATGTCGGCGACGACCGGAAGCGGAGAGCGGGCGGTGATCCGGGGCAGGGCATCGGCGTCGTCCTGGGAGGGGACGGCGACGCGGATGATGTCGCAGCCCGCGGCCGTGGCCGCGGCGATCTGACGCAACGTGGCGTCGGTGTCGGTGGTCGCGGTGGTCGTCATGGTCTGGACCGAGATGGGGGCGTCTCCGCCGATGGGCACGGAACCCACGTGGATCTGACGAGAGCGCCGGCGCGGTGGGCGGGAGGAGGGGGCGGGGAGGTGGGTGAGGGGCATCGGTCGCCTCCTGGTGCGGTGTCTTGTCTGAAGGGGGAGGCCGGGTCGAGATCGTCCGGCGGGGGCTTTCTGGCGGGGGAGTTGGGGGTGCGGGCGCTCGTCGGCGATGTCGGAGCTCCGTCATTCCAGGCGTGGTCGAAGCAGCACCAGGCGGGAGAGGGTTCTCCTCGTCCAGGGGGCGGGTGGGCCTTCAGGAGTTTTGAGCGGTGTCGTACCGCGGAGGGGTCAGGGAGTTGAGGACACAGCGTGCGATGCCGTCGGCGTCGAGACCTGCCTCCGCGAGAAGCGTGTGGCGTTCACCGTGGGGGATGAAGCGGGAAGGAAGCGCCAGAGATCTGACGGATGTGTCCGGATGTTCTACGGCCGCTAGGTGGGCGAGTGCGGAGCCGAAGCCGCCGGAGCGGGTGTTGTCTTCGACGGTGACGACCCGTCGGTGTCTGCCGACCAGGTCGAGCAGGTCCGGGGAGATGGGCAGCAACCAGCGTGGGTCGACCACGGTCGTGCCGATGCCCCGTGCCAACAGGGTTTCCGCGGCGCGGAGGGCGGAGTGTGCCAGGATGCCGGTGGCCACGATGAGTACGCTTGGGTTCGGCGTGGTGTGCAGTACGTCCACGGTGCGGTAGCTGTCTTGACGAGGAAGGTCGGGGCTGGTTGTGCCCTTGGGGAACCTGAGCACTGTGGGTCCTGAGCGGTTGGAGACAGCCTCTTCGAGCAGCAGAGGTAACTGCTTGGCGTCTCGGGGGGCGGCGATACGCAGGCCGGGCACGGCGCCGAGGATGCTCAGGTCCCACATGCCGTGGTGTGAGGGTCCGTCGGGTCCCGTGATTCCGGCTCGGTCCAGTACGAAGGTGACGGGCAGTTGGTGCAACGCGACGTCCATGAGCACCTGGTCGAGGGCACGGGTCAGGAAGGTCGCGTAGAGAGCGACGACCGGGTGCAGGCCGGCCATGGCCAGCCCTGCGGCGGAGGCGACGGCGTGCTGCTCGGCGATGCCCACGTCGAAGAAGCGGTCGGGGTAGCGGGCCTGGAAGCGCGACAGACCGGTGGGGCCCGGCATGGCTGCGGTCACGGCTACCAGGTTGTCGTGGCGTGCCCCCAATGTGCACAGGGTCTCGGAGAACAGTGCGGTCCATGAGGGCCGTGCGGCTGGTGCGGGCGGGGAACCGGGGGTCGGACGGGCCCCTATGGCGTGCATGTGCTCGTCCTGATCCCGCTCGGCGGGCTCATAACCTCTGCCCTTGACAGTGGTGACGTGCACGATCACGGGCCGGCGGAGGGTTCGAGCCGCGCGCAGTGCCTCTTCGACGGCGGAAGTGTCATGTCCGTCCACGGGACCGAGGTAGGCCAGGCCGAGGTGCTCGAACAGTGAGCCCGCCGCCTGGGCAGGCTCGCGGGGCTGCGAGGGCGGGCCGAGCCGTAGGCGGCTCAGGTGGGCGGCGAGGCCGCCGACGGTAGGTGCGTAGGAGCGTGAGTTGTCGTTGAGCACGATGATGACCGGACGCTGCGGGGCGGCGGCGATGTTGTTGAGTGCTTCGAAGGCCATGCCTCCGGTCAGTGCTCCGTCACCGACCACTGTGACAACGGCTCGTTCGGTCTCCCCGGTCAGCTGGCGGGCCTTGGCCAGGCCGTCGGCGTAGGCGAGGGCGGTGGAGGCGTGCGAGTTCTCAATGACGTCGTGTTCGGATTCCTTCTGCTGGGGGTAACCCGCCAGGCCACCGGCCTTCCGTAGTTGGTCGAAGGAGCGGGCCCGGCCGGTGAGGATCTTGTGGACGTAGGTCTGGTGTCCGGTGTCGAACAGCAGCGTGTCGTGGGGGGAGCGGAACACGCGGTGCAGCGCGAGCGTGACCTCCACCATGCCGAGGTTGGAGCCTAGATGACCGCCTGCAGCGCCGACCTTGTCGATGAGGAACTTCCGGATCAGCAGGGCGAGACGTTGGACCTGTTCGTCGCTGTGGGCGGTCAGTTCCGTCCGTTCGAGGATGTCGAAGAGCTCGGAGTGGCAGTGAGCGCGGGCAGCTCTACTCATATGGGCCTCACACCGGCAGGCAGACCGAAGGTCACGTTCTCCGTGCTCGTGGCGTGCTCGCGGACGGTCACCGGTCCCAGCCCATGAAGGGCCGTGAGGGCATCGTTGATCAGGACGGGCGGCGCGGACGCTCCGGCGGTCAGCGCGATGGTGGTGACTGCGTGAAGCCAGGGGCGTTCCAGCTGAGTCACATCCTCGATCAGGTGGGCCGGTGTTCCGCGCCGGCGGGCGACTTCCACCAGGCGCACGGAGTTGGACGAGTTCGCGGATCCGATGACCAGGGCCAGGTCCGCCTCGGACACCGTCTCGGCGAAGGCGTGCTGGCGGTTGGTGGTGGCGTAGCAGATGTCGTCGGATCCCGGGCCCTGGATGTGCGGGTAGCGGCGGATGAGTGCCGAGATGATGGCCTGTGTCTCGTCGACGGCCAGGGTGGTCTGAGTCAGGTAGGACACCCGGCGTGGGTCGGGAATGTCCAAGGTGGCGACGTCTTCGACGCACTCGACGAGGACGGTCTGCTCGGGTGCTTCGCCCGCAGTGCCTTCGACTTCTTCGTGGTCGGCGTGCCCGATGAGCACGATGGTGTGACCGCGAGCGGCGAAGCGCCGGGCTTCCGCATGGACCTTGGTCACGAGTGGGCAGGTGGCATCGACGACCGCCAGGTCTCTCGCCGAGGCTTCCGCGCGTACTTGGGGAGAGACCCCGTGTGCGGAGAAGACGACCTGGGAGCCGGTGGGCACCTCGTCGAGTTCGTCGACGAAGACAGCGCCCTGCTCTGCGAGGTCGTTCACGACGTGATCGTTGTGCACGATCTGTTTGCGAACGTACAGTGGGCCGTCGTCCCCGGACCGTGCGTTCAGCAGTTCACGAACGGTGTCGATGGCTCGTTCGACACCGGCGCAGAACGAGCGTGGCGATGCCAGAAGGACGGTCCGCGGACGAGCCAGTGCGGCCCACTCGTTCAGTTCGTGCACGACCGCTTCGCGCCGGGCCTCGTCACAGCCCGCCGCCAGTACGAAGGGGGTGCCCTGGCCGCTGGCGATGTCGACCGAATATGCGCGGAGCGACCCTGGCGCTCCCTCCTCGGCGGCACGTAGGGGCGCGATGTGCACCGGATGCCCGCTGCGGCGCAGTGACGCTGCGAGCAGGGGAGCGGCGGGGGAGGTGAGCGTCTGCCCACTGCTCAGGGTCAGATGTTCGGCCACGGAAACCGGTGCCGGCTCTGCGCCGTGGGATGCCGGGGTCCTTGGGCGGTGGACGGGCAACGTCGTCGTGATGGGGGCCATGCGTTGAGTGCCTCTCAGACAGACCGGTGGGTCATCAGGTGCGCCAAAGCGGTCAGTTCACGGTGCGGTGCACGAAGCGGATCGGCAGCGGCCAGAGAGGTGAGAGTCTGTTCCAGCTCGCGACGGGCTCGCTCTTGTGCCAGGTCCTTGCCGCCGGCGTGCTCGACCAAGGTCCCCGCACGGACAACCTGTTCTGCAGTCAACGGCGCCGTCTGCGCGTACAGTTCGGTGAGTTCCTGTCCTGCGGGATGACCAGAGGTGAGGGCGGCCAGCACCGGGTAGGTCTTCTTGCGTCGCGCGACATCTCCCCCGACAGGCTTGCCGGTCGCCTGCGGATCGCCGAACATGCCCAGCATGTCGTCGGTGATCTGGAAGGCCAGGCCGAGGTGCCGGCCGAAGCGCGTGAAATGTGCAGCCCTCTTTGGGTCGCAGCCGGCACTCAACGCGCCCACTGCACAGGCTGCCCCAAGCAGGGAGCCGGTCTTGGCGCTTGCCATCGCCGTGTACTCGTGCAGAGTTGTCTCCAGACGGTCTTCCAAGGCGATGTCCGCCGCCTGGCCCGCGATGAGTTCTTGCACGGAGTCGCACAGCAGGGGCAGCGCGTCGTTCTTGTGGGGGCCTTCCGCTGCAGCGAGCGCCTGGTAGGCGAGGGTCAGCATGGCGTCGCCGGCCAACAGCGCCGCCGGAACCCCGAAAGCCGCCCAGAGAGTGGGACGACCTCGCCGTAGTCGGTCACCGTCAATGACGTCGTCGTGGACCAGGGAAAAGTTATGCACGAGTTCCACGGCCGTCCCCGCCGCTGCGGCTGCCGAGGCGGTGCCGCCGGCGGCCTCCGCGCATCCCAAGGTCAGAGCCGGTCGCAGAGCCTTCCCCTGGCGGGCGGTGCGTGCCTCTCCCTCTGCGTCCCACCAGCCAAAGTGGAAACCGGTCCACAGCCGGGCCGGTGACGGCATGCGGGCGACCGCTTCGCGCAGCGGCGTGTCGACAGCCTCACGGCCACGGACGAGAAGCCGCCCTCCGCTCGCTGCGGGGTCCCCTGACAGGTCGTTCGCCTGCACAGCTCCCAACGTGTGTACCTCCAGGATCGGGTGAGCTCGCCATGAACAGAAAGTCCTTTGTGCCGCAGCGGGCAGCACGATGCTCGGCCGGTTGGGCAGATCCATGTGCTGTCCGGCCCAGGCAGCCTCGTTGCGTCGACGGTCACGAGCACACCGAATTTGTGTGTCGTTCCGCATCGTCGCCAACGGGCTTTCGGGCCGAAGGGCGACCACCCGCAGAGGGCCGTGGATGCTCGTGCCGGTCTCTGAGCCCTGGGTGGATTACTCCAGCATCCAAGATTACTTGTCCTCTGCAAGTGTCATGTGCAGGCTCATCGGCGTAGGGCCCGGACAGGCTGGCGCGCTCCATGCCCGGGGGCACGCGCTCACGCGCCGGAGCATGAGACTCATGCATTGCCCGGGCGTATGATCCTCGTGCTCTTTGTCGGGGAGCGCGGTCGGCAACGAGGTTGACCCACCCCTCCTCGCACTGCGCTTACGCCTCTGACCTGGTCAGACCAGCGGCGACGGGGAGCGACCGGATCATGCCTCGTTTCGCGGACCGGTTGGAGCAAGCGAGAGCCGGTTGACCGTCTGAGGTGGCTGACTGTCGGATGAGCGGGGTGCACCGCTCGGCGACGTGCCGGTGCCGCACCCCGCGCACCAGGCCTCGTGCGCCCCGAGTGGTGCGGTCCCAGGTGTGCCTTTTCAGAGCGCCGACAGGACAAGGAGGATCGGATGAGTAAACGTCGTGACAGTGCCGGTGACCGTCTCGCCGACGTGGTCGAGGGGTTCGACAAAGGCTTGGTGCGAGGCCTGCGAAGCAAGAAGAAGGGCGGCGGTTCCAAGAAGCGGCAGCGGCGCAACGAGCGTCAGATCGCCGAACTGAGCGCTCAGGTGTCGGCGCTGACCCAGGCCGTGGCCTCTCTTACCTCCCACGTGGGTGACAAGGGCCGTACATCGGGAGGCAGCAGCTGATGAGCCTCGCCCGCGCCAGAGTGCCGCAGGTATATGGCTGACAAGCGCGGACGTCGAGCGGCCGGCATAGTCGTCCAGGCCGCCTCGAAGGAAGCCGTGCGAAGCCTGTCCCGTAAAACAGGACTCGCACGGCGTTCCGACGACGACACGTCCGACCGTGCGCGCCGACTACGGCAGACCCTGGAAGAGCTCGGTCCCTTCTACGTCAAGGTCGGCCAAATACTCGCCACACGACCCGACTTCGTGCCCGACCAGATGCGCGCAGAACTCAGCCGGCTCAACGACGAAGCGGCCACTCGGCCATTTGCTTCCTTCGTGCCGGTACTCGAGCGGGACCTGGGCCCCGAGTGGCGGGGGCGCTTCAGTTCGGTACGGACCGAGCAGCCCTTGGGATCCGCTTCTCTGGCTCAGGCCTACCGCGCGACCCTTGCCGACGGAACGCCCTGTGTCATCAAGGTGCAACGCCCAGGAGCCGAACGAGCCGTGCTCGGCGACATGCAGGCATTGCGCCGAGTGTCCCGGCTCGTCACACGGTTCACACCACACTTCAACGAAGTAATCGGCGTCGAGGCCATGACAGACGTCCTCTTTGATGCCATGCGTGACGAACTCGACTTCACTCGAGAAGCCAGCAACATGAAGGCCGCACGGAAACTCGCCCGCGACTACAAACGCGTGAGCGTGCCCAAGGTGCTGCACGCCACACCACGCGTGCTCGTCCAGAGTCTCGTCGACGGCGTCGCAATCAATCGCGTCAAGCAGGACGACCTGACGCCCAAGAAACGCAAGCAGATCGCCCAGCAACTCATGGACTTCATGTTCCGCTCCTACTTCGTCACCGGACGCTTCCACGCCGACCCACACCCGGGCAACGTCCTCGTCAGTCAAGACGGCACAGCCCACCTGATCGACTGGGGGATGGTGGGACGCTTCGACCGCAGCGCCCGGATCACCATGCTCGGCGTTCTTCTCGGGCTGGCCCGCAACGACGGGGAGGCAGTGGCCCGCCAATGGATCCGCATGGGGTCCACCACTCCTTGGAGCAACAGCGCAGGTTTCGTCCAAGACCTCTCCCGCAAGGTCCCCCTGTGGTCCAACGCAACGCTCGCGGAACTCAACTACGGCGTTGCTTTGATGTCAGTCCTGCAGTACTCCAGCCGCCGCGGCATCCAAGTGGCACCCATCGTTTCCATTGTCGGTAAATCGCTCGCCAATATCGAAGGGTCGGTCCGGTGCCTGTACCCGCGGCTCAAACTCACCAAGAGTCTGACCAGTTCCCTGAACCGTGTCCTGAGGGATCTGCTGAGGGAGGAAACCTCTCCTGAACAGCTCGCCCAGCACTTCCTGGACCTTCTCATCCTCACGGACAAGAGCGCCGGCCACCTGCAAGCACTCATGAGGGATCTCTCGTCCCGCCAGTTCACCGTTCAGGCGCGCACCAATCTCGGAGATCCGATCCGGCCCGGCCGTTCGCACCGGTAGGAAGGGCTCCCCCGGCCGGGATTCCCCAGATGGTGCGCCAAGGGTGGGGCAGGGCGAGGACAGGGCGGTGCTCTTCGCCGCCGCACTGGAGAGGCTCGGGTTCCGCTTCACCGCCGTCTCCGAGCGGGGGCCAACTGGGCGCCGACTCCACCAGTCCCCGCCCGGCGGCCCACGCGACGCTGATCGTGGAACCCGAAGCACTCGCCGATACCGTGATGAATGACCTGATCCCCGTCGAAGGCGTCACGGACGACACCGCCTGGTCGTCGTCAGCCTGTGAGGTGTCTCGGCGCTCACACAAGTGGACTCCGCCTGCTGGCGCACCACAGGAGCCACACCACCCGAAGAGATGAGGCGGCCCCTCCCCGGTGATTCGGAACCTCCGTCGCCTGCTGAGCGAACGTCGAGAATGGCTCACCAACGAAACTCGCTGGAATGCAGAAACGAGGGGCACGCGTCGCAGGGGTCCGCAGGGGAACGACCAGCCGCAGCTGGCGGGCGCGGGTGGCGTACGCGCACCTGCCGGGCTTGGCCGGACTGCAGAACAAGACCCGCCCGTCATCGTGGGGCACGACCATGAACTCGACGGCGTTTCTGCTTGTTCCTGCCCGGGGATGAACGTTCGCCGGTCCTTGCGTCCGGCTCCGGCGTCTGGACCTCGTACCTCGGTGCCGTCGGTGATGCAGGGCATTTACGCCGGCGCCGAGGGGGCGACGACGACCTCGGCCGAAGTCCGCTACCGCACTGCGGGACTGATGGTGCAACGCCGTTCGGCGAGCAGCGGTCGTACCTCCACCGACGGCGGGCATGATGGTGCATCGCTCCACGTCGAACCACCAGGCCGGCACGACGTGCGGGAACCCGTGCCGGAGGTGCCAGGAGGGTGCCAGGAACCGGTTGACGAAGGCAGGTGACGGCGGCCACTAGCCTCGCGCTTTCATGAAGCGGGCTGTCCGGCAGGCGGTCAGAAAAGCAGGAAGTGCCTCTGACCAGCAAGAATGAGGATTGTCGAGGTCCTTGTT
>NZ_JBIBXY010000036.1:0-8624 GCF_043082785.1 Streptomyces sp. NPDC014764
CGACCGGCCGATCGCCGAGCTCGAGCTTCGTCACCGGCTGCGGGCCCGGGCCGAGGACCGGATCCGGGCCGCCCGGGCCACCGGCCTGCGCAACCTGCCCCTCCACACAACAGCCCAGAACAGGGTCTGGCTCGAGATCGTCCAGATCGCCCTCGACCTGCTGGCCTGGATGCCCATGCTCGCCCTGACCGGCAAGGCCCGGCTCTGGGAGCCCCGACGCCTGCGGTTCCGCCTGTTCGCCGCAGCCGGACAACTCGTCACCACCAGCCGGCGCAGGATTCTCCGCCTCGCCCGGCACTGGCCCTGGACCGGCGAGATCACCGCCGCCCTCGAACGGCTCGCGCTCCTGCCCAACCCGGGCTGACCAGCAGCCTTCCACCGTCCCGACGACAACCTCACCCACCCCGGGCCGTGGAACCCGGCGCCCACCCGACGCGACAGCCGGGTCGCCGGCCTGCCCGCCATCAGCTCCGGAATCGAGTAGGAGGGACGGGTCGCCCGTCCCTCCTCTCACACCACCGGACATGCGGGTCACGCATCCGGCGGTTCATCCAGCTGATCTCAACCGGAGCCAGGTCGGCTTGAGCATGCGCAGACCAAGGTCGTCCCAGTAGGAGTTGGGCAGTGCTCGCTGGAGAACAGGAGAACCCGCGATCCGCCAGTAACCCTTGCTGCTGTTCCCCCACTCACGGGAGGACTGCTCGTTGATCCCGAGCTTTCGCAGCATGGCCCGGCGGGCCCGGGGGATCTTCCATTCCTTCCAACGGATCTGCCGCATCCTGCGGCGGAACCACTCGTCCAGCTCCCTGAACACCCTCGGAGTGTCCACAAGCTGGAAGTAGCCCATCCATCCGGTGGTGAAGCGATTGATCTTCGCAATGCGTTCGTGCATCGCGATGCTCCACCGGCGCGAGGTCAGCTCCCGCAGCCGGTCCTTCAGGCGTTTGACCGCCTTCGGATCGACCCGGATCCTGACCCCGGCCCGGGTGAAGTAGAAGCCGAACCCCAGCAGCACCGCCGAGCGGGCGTGGACCACCTTCGACTTCTCCCGGTTGACCTTCAGTTTCAGCCGCTGCTCGACCACGGCCGTGACCGAGGCGAGCACCCTTCTGGCAGCCCGTTCGCTCCGCACGAAGACGCGAACATCGTCGGCGTAACGCACGAACCGGTGACCGCGCCTGAACAGCTCCCGGTCCAGGTCGTCGAGCATGATGTTCGACAGCACCGGCGACAGCGGAGACCCCTGTGGGGTCCCCTCCTCGCTCGGCATCCTGATGCCGTCCACCATGATCCCGGCGTCCAGATACCTGCGGATCAGCTTCAGAACTCTGCGGTCACCGACCTTGCGCGCGACCCGTGCCATCAGGACATCGTGCTGGACCCGGTCGAAGAACCGGTCCAGATCAAGGTCCACGACCCACCGGTAGCCGTCCTCGATCGCCCGCCGCGCAACGCGGACCGCCTGATGAGCGGACCGGCCGGGACGGAACCCGAAGGACGACCCGGAGAACTGCGGGTCGAAGATGGGCACGAGTACTTGCGCGATGGCCTGCTGGATCAAGCGGTCCAGCACCCGCGGCACCCCCAGCATCCGCTCGCCGCCACCAGGCTTCGGGATGATCACCTGACGGACCGGCGCCGGCCGGTAGATGCCCGCGTCGAGTTCGGCCCGGACTTCAGGCCAGTGAAGTGCGATCCACGGCCGCAACTCAGCCGTGGTCATGCCGTCCACTCCGGGAGCACCCCGGTTCACTTCGACACGGTTGAGCGCCGCGAGCAGGTTCTCCCTGGAGAGCATCCGCTCCCACAGCGAAGACTCCCCCTCCCGGTGAACGTCCTCCGTGGAGTGCGCCGACCGGCCACTACGCTCCGCTGTGGGCTCCGCCGGATGCACCAGCTCCTCCCCCTGCGGCACCGCCGAAGCAGTGTTGCTGCGGTCCACGTGACCGGCACGAGCAACCACCACATCACCCGTTCCACTCGATGTTCGGCCCTTCCCAGCCCACCACCAGGCGGCGGCCACCCGGCTGGTACTACGACCTCTGCTGACTTCTGCCCGGTCAGAACCGGCCTCCCGGCCTGCTCCGTCGGCGCGGCGACACCTCAGCACAACCGACACCCGGACAGATCTCCCCAGGTAAGAACGATCACTGTCCCTGGATCCCCGCCGCGTCTACGCACTGGCCCTCTTGGCAGTGACGGGCTTCACCTTCGCTTGCAGGCTCACCCGACCAGCACGCCTCATACGCGATTAGTGTTCCTCGGTACCCAGGTCCCGCCTCGGGCTTCCTCCAGACCCCACCTCACGATGACGCCCTTGCCTCCGGCTCGGGGTTAGCACCACCTCTTCCCCCAGGGGACTTCCACCCCCAAGCAATCGCCCATGCTGGGCGCACAAGCAAAAGGGTCCACCGACTCCGTCGGCGGACCCTCGCGAAAGATCGAGGTTAAGGCGTGCCATCGATGCATGAGCGTGGTACCGCGGCGATTTCCCCCACGGCCTTTGCGCCGAGACCGTCGCTCTCTCCCCGACCGGCCCCGTGACGAACGTGGCTGGAGACGACGAGACGTCCGTCCTGACGGTACTGCGCGAGTACACCAACGTCATCGAGAAGAGCAGCACGACCCCACGACAGCCCGCATGCCGCCACGCTGACCCGGGTGCTTGCCCAATCGAGCAAAGACGATCTTGCTCCCCGTGCGAGGCTAGCCGGCACTTCCGCACTCGTCGAGAGGTTCGACCTTCACGTCCCTGCTCCACATCGTGACGGCTTCGTACGCCTCGGTGGCTTTCTCAAGCAGGGGCAGGTCTCGCTGTGCCGGCGAGAGCACGTCATAAGACCGGTATCACTGGTTGCCGTTCGCATCCTGGATCAGGATCGCGTCTACCTGCATGGTAGGGATGGGGTCGTTTGCCTTTTTGGGGTGGACGTCCCACAGGAGCGTTTCGGGAATCACCACTCTGCTGCAGGGCGGCACCATGCCGAGGTCGGCGATGTACGGCTTCACACCGAAGTCCGTCACCACTATGGAGACCGCAGCTGGGTCCAGGGACCGATTGGCGATGACCGTATCGGAGGGACTGGCCGGCTCTGGCCAGTAGGTGATGCGGCTGGCCTGCTGCCTTTCGCGTTCTTCGTTCTGCACCCTGGACTGGGCAAGCTGGTCCTCCGCCACCCGGGCGGACATGAGGGTGCCCCAGGCCGTCACGCCAAGTCCAGCGGCAGCCACCACGGCGGCAAGCACCGTTGTGTGTCTTGACCAGTCCACTCCCCGATACCAAGAGCGGAGGTGACGCAACGGCCCTCGCGACGCAGGCTCGGGCTCAGGTCTTCTCGGCCGAAGCTGCATCGGCGGGCGCGGTGGCAACTGGCGTACGCGTAAGCGTGGGTGCGGGCGGGGCATGTGACCTCTCAAGTCGTAGTGCACGTGCAGACGCCCGTCCGGTGGCCTTCGGTTCTCTCGGGGGGACACAAGCGGCCACGCCCCTCGCTCGACGAGGACAGCCCTGGCGTCTCCATCTGATCTCTCGGACGAGGAGGACCTGCCCGAGAACCCGGCGGCCGCGCCCGCCACCCCGGAAAGGGAACCCGCCCCTTCGGAGAGCGATCCCGCAGCGCCTCCCACGGAGGGCACGACACGGGACGGGGTGAACCCCCAGGAGCCGAGCGGGGCCCCGGCGCCCCCGACGACGGCTCCCTCCCGGCACGCTCATCAGCTTCGCTGCCGGCGCGGATGTCGGCCGTCCCGCTTTGCAGGTCGGGCGAGGTCCAGTTTCTGGCGCAGTAGGGTAGCCGAAGCCGGTCCCGCCTGTCCGCTCCAGGCGCGGACCGTGGCGGCGACGGTCGCCAAGCTCCACGGTGACAAGGGCTATGACTACGACCACCTGCGCCGATGGCTCCGGTCTCGGAACATCACCCCGCGCATTGCTCGCAAGGGTATCGAGTTCTCCCAGCAGCTGGGCCGCCACCGGTGGACTGTGGAGCGGACAGTGGCATGGCTGACCGGCTGCAGCCGCCCGTATCGTCGCTACGAACGCAAGGTGGAGCACTTCTTGGCCTTCGCCGGGATCGCTGCCGCCCTGATCTGCTATCGCCGACTGGACGGGGCGGCCAATCACACGGCGCCAAGAAAGCCCGGATCACCGTCGAACTGTCGGCATGAGTCCCGGGCGACGCCAAGCAGCTCTCTCATGGATACGGCACGGCGGCTGGCCGCGGAGATGTCCTGGCACAGGTGCTTACCCCACCTGGGTCCCAGGTGGGGTAAGCACCTGTCTCGAGGGACACTGCAGGCGTATCCCGTTCCGCTCCCGTCCTCAGCTACGTGCTCGTCGCGAGAGGATGGGACGGTGATCCGCTACGACCCCGAGATACAGGCTCTGTACCGCCGCTACTGCCTCCCGGCGCGGCGTTACCTGAAGCTTGGCGGGGCAGTACTTCGCATGCCTCGCGAGGAGTACGAGCCCTTCGTGCATGCCCTGGCCCGTGATGCGAGGGCTGTGACCGACGCCGAGCTCACCATCCTCTTCGAGGGCAGCTGGCGCGAGCGGCGCACCGCTGCGTGGTTCGTGGCCGTCTCGCGCCGTGACCGCTTCCGCGAGCGCCTGGGAGCACTGCTGCTGGAGAGCGAGGTCTGCTGTGCGGGCGGGGCGTACTGCGTGGCGTTGGCAAGTTTCGGCACCGCACGGGACGCTGACCTGCTCGCCGCTTACCTCGATCGCTACCTGCGTCAGCCCGACCTCGCCTACGACCAGCCGACGGTCATGGGCGCCCTGGCGTTCACCGACTCCGTCCTGCACAGCGACCGGGCCGATCGTTTCCTCCAGGAGGGCGGCCTGTGGCGGCAGTGGTTCCAGGACGCGCCCCACATGCATGGCGATGGCGGCGTCTCCGCCTACCTCGGCGGGGTTCGGCTCGCCTGCGCCGTCATCGAGGAATGCGCCGACATCTGACCCTCTTGGTCCCGTTCGCGTCGAACGCTCTGGCTCGTGGATCCCTTGACGTGGCGCCCCTGCGTCACGCCAAGGGGGCGCGTTTGCTGCTGACCGACGGCGCACGGGAACGGCCGGCCCACCAGGGCGCCGCGTGACGTCCGCGCCGCAGCACCCCTCGGTGCTCGAAGTCGTCCAGTACACCGACCCGTTGTGCCCGTAGTCCTGGGGGGCCGGGCCAGGACGCGGAGCAGTGCGTGCCGGGGTCCTGGCCGCGGCGGTGGGCCCGGCCCACATCGTCCCGGGCTGGTTCACCCTCGACAGGGACCTCACCGTGGCGGACGACGGCTCGGTCATCCTCGCCCCCGCCACCGCCCAGGCCCTGGCTCGCGTCATCGAGCAGTTCTCCGCCTCCCTCCACGCCCACCACGCCTCCCTGGCTCCCGCGGGCTGAGCCCGGCGGCCGGCAAAAGGCCCGCGCGACGCCCCCGGGCTGGTCCCGCCGGCGCTGCGGAATGTTTCCCTCCGTCAGGAAGCTGCGCGTGGTGCCCAGGACGAGGGTCTATCCCCGCCGGGGCCCACCACGCAGACATGGGCACCGGTCTGCGACGCGTCGGCCTTGGTTTCCTCGGCCATGATCCGAGTACACCGCCAGGCCGTCGGTCGCGTCCAAGACCGACCTCTTCCACACCGTCGATAACGGACGGGTATCGTTGCAGCGTGGAGCTACGGGTGCTGCGGTACTTCGTGACGGTGGCCGAGGAACTGCACTTCGGGCGTGCCGCCACTCGGCTGCACATGAGCCAGCCGCCTCTGAGCCGGGCGATCAGACAGCTGGAGTCCGAGGTCGGCGCCCTGCTGTTCACCCGCTCGTCCGCCGGGGTCGCTCTGACCTCGGTGGGTGAGGTGCTGCTCGACGAAGCGCGGGCGCTCCTCGACCACGCCGACCGCGTCCGCGTACGGGTGAGTGCAGCCGCCGGTACCGCCGCCCTCACCATCGGCATCCTGGGCGACGGCACCGATCCGGGAGTGACCAGACTGGCCGCCGCCTACCGTCGAAGTCATCCCGACGTCGACATCCGCGTCCGCGACACCGATCTGACCGACCCCACCTGCGGGTTGCGGGCGGGGCTGGTCGATGTCGCCCTGACCCGCGCGCCGTTCGACGAGACGGCTCTGGCGGTGCGCACGCTGCGGGCCGATCCGGTCGGTGTGGTTCTGCGCGCCGACGATCCGCTGGCCCAGCGCGACCGGCTGGCGCTGGATGAGCTGAGCGAGCGGCGTTGGTTCCAGTTCCCCGAAGGGACCGACCGACTCTGGCAGTTGTACTGGAACGGCGGCAGGCACCGCGAAGGCCCTGTGGTGCGCGCCGTTCACGAGTGCCTTCAAGCCGTGCTGTGGAACGGCACGGTCGGTATGGCACCGCTGGGGCACGACCTGCCCCCTGAGTTCGCCGTGGTACCGCTGACCGACATGGCGCCGAGCCGGGTGGTGGCGGTGTGGCAGGAAAGTGACACCAACCCGTTGCTGCACTCCTTCGTCGACGCCGCGACCGCCGCGTACCGTCGCTGAGCCCCGGCAGGGCTGGGTTCCGCCTCCAAAGATCATCCGGGAAGACGGGGTGACACGCCATCATGAACTCACCGATCCCCTCAGGAGTTACTCGCTCCCCTGATCCATCCGGCGAGCTGCGCCCGGACGCGGACGTGACGGAGCTGGCCGACCTCACCACGGCGGCGATCCAGGGCGGCCTCCTTCTGGACCAGGTCCGCCGTGCACCGGACCAGCTCCGGCTCGCCCTGCGCGGTCCGAGCGCGGCCATGGAGGACGAGCTCGCCCCTGCGCCCTGAACACGGTCCGCCCACCCCTGTGTCACTCCGCGCGGACGGCCCACCCACAGCACCGGCCCGCGCCAGCACACCACTTTCATCGGCCCAGGAGCCTCGTGCCTTGCGGGACACCAGCCGGTCACCCGATCAGTGGCCACTCTGAAAGACCTCACGCATTCCTCCGGAGTCATTCCGGCGGGGACCCCTCCGAAAAGTGGGATAACCCCACAGCCCCAGAAGGAGCTGGCTGCCGACGAGGATCCGACGGGTGCTGCGTGCTCTTTGGAATTGCGTCGCCAATACCGCTCCACGGCCCGGAAGAGCCCGATACCTCAGGGGTATCGGGCCTTCAGATCAGGTATTGGACACTCAGGTACTGGCGTCAAATAATAGATAACATGCCACGTCTTCCCATGCCATCCCCCTGGACCGACCCTCTCCCCGAGGCCGCGCCGCCATCTGACATGGCCGTATACCAATTGCCTACGGGTACCTACGAAACCAGGGCAGTCTTCGCATATAAAGGCGGCTCATTCCGCGAAAAGCGCAATTTCGCCGCAACGTCGATCTTGGTACAGCACCCGAAGGGTGATCTACTCATTGATGCGGGCTTCGGCTCCCAGGTTGCGGCGCACATGCAGACCCTCCCCCGCATGGAGCGCGCCCCTCACCGGTTGACCCGGACCGTGAGCGAGCAGCTGAAAGCCAGCGGCTACGACCACGGCAGGATCAGTGGTGTGCTGGTAACGCATTCTCACTGGGATCACGTGAGCGGTATCGGCGATCTCCAGCTTCCCATCTGGATCAATGACGAAGAACTGCAATATGCGGGTGAAGGCAAGGGAGGGAGAGTTTTTCGCGAGGTTTCCGCAAGCCGCAAGTTGCACCGGTATCAATTCAAGACGGCCTCCTATCTTGGCTTTTCTTCGGCCTTTGACGTTTATGACGACGGCTCCATAGTTGTCGCCGCCGCCGGTGGCCACACGAATGGCTCCGTGATCGTCTTCGTGACATTGCCGACCGGTAAGCGGTACGCCTTCATCGGCGATTTGACCTGGCAACTCGATGCCATCCGCCGTCGTGTCGAGCGGCCCCTCCTGATGCGCATGCTCGCCGACACTGACCCCCAACTGGTGCGCGAGGACCTGCTTCGCATGATCGCGCTCGCGGACGTCATGCACATCGTCCCGTCCCACGACGTCTCTGCCTACGACGGGATCCCGAGGCTGCTCGACTGGTCGAACACCAACCCCGACTCACCGGCGCTCAACGGCGTCTGATTTGTTCAACGTCAACGTCAACGCCCTTCTGGCTGTGTCCCCCAACTTGGTGCCCACATCGGTCACCGCCGTCAACGGTCTGGCCACGGCCATGGCAGGCGCCCCGTGGTGGGCGTGGCGATCTGCCTGGCCGCGACCCTGGTCGCGACCTCCGTGCAGGCGCTCTTTCCTCAGGATTCTCCCGACTGCCTCACCTGGCGGACCAATCACCGGGAGCACCAGCTCCTGCGCCGCACCAGCCACCGCGACACGCTCCCCTGCCCGCCAGTCTGAGACGTTATCGAGGAAGGTGCGCCAGCGTGATCCGCCGAGTCGTCCTGCTCGGGCGGCATGAGCCAAGCGGTAGAGGCTTGCCCGCCCGGCCGGGCGGGCTACGGGCCATGGCTGTCCTCCGCGCCGCAGTGGGCGACTCGCTGGAGGCGGGCCTGCAGTGTCTGAAAGCCGGTCGAGTCGACCTGTTGTGGCCCCACGTTCGCGACTGCGCGATTCTCGTCGAAGAGATCAAGCGGTGTCTTCTGCGGGCGTGCCCCCGGTCACCCGCGCTTCCGGTCGCCGCACACGGCCCGGTCCAGCATGCGGACC
>NZ_JBIBXY010000037.1:0-8333 GCF_043082785.1 Streptomyces sp. NPDC014764
GGTGTCGGGACAGGTCGCGGGATCCGCCGACGGCGCCGACGACGAGGTCGAAGGGCGCCTCGGCGTGTGCGAGGTCGACGGGGACCCGGCGGCGCACCCGGTCGAGCAGTCCGGCGAAGTCCGGGGCGCCGGCGAGGTGGGTGCGCAGGACGACGGTGTTCACCAGAGGGCCGATGAGTCCGGCGGCGCCGGGCCGGGAGCGTTCGGCGAGGGTGCTGCACACGGCGACGTCGTCGCGGCCCGCCCAGTGTCCGAGCAGCATCTGGTAGGCGGTGAGCAGGAACATGTAGCGGGTGGCGCGGCGGGAGCGGGCGTAGGTGTCGACGGCGGCGACCACGTCGGCGGGCAGGTCGAACCGGACGACGTCACCGGATCCGTCCCAGGTGCGCGGTCGCGGCCGGTCGGTCGGCAGGTCCAGCGGTGCGAGCCCGGACAGCCGCTCACGCCAGTGCGCGAGCATCCGCTCCAGACGCGGCCCGCTCAGGCGCTCCGCCTGGGCCCGGGCGAGGTCGCTGTAGGAGACGGCGGGCACGGCGACGGCGTCCCCCCGGTACCCGGCGGCCAGCTCCTCCAGCAGCACGCCCCAGGACCAGCCGTCCACGGCGATGTGGTGCACCTCTACGAGCAGCAGGTGCTCGTCGGGGGCGACGCGGGCGAGGACGGCGCGGACCGGGTGCTGCGCGGCGAGGTCCACAGGGCGCCCCAGGAACCGGTCGTACAGCTCCTGCGGGCTGCTGACCTCGACGCGCTCCAGCGCGACGCCGGCCGGGGCGTCGACCACCTGTACGGGTTCGCCGTCGACGGCGGTGAACCGCGAGCGCAGCACCTCGTGCCGGTCCACGACCGCCGACAGCGAGCTGTGCAGCCGCTCCACGTCCAGGGCCCCGCTCAGTCTCAGCACCAGCGGGAGCATCGACCCACTGGAGGAACCGGCGAGCTGGTCCATGAACCACAGTCGGCGCTGGGCGAAGGATGCGGTGCGGATGTCGACGCCGTCCAGGGCCCTCTCGGGGGCCGAGCCTGCTGTCACTGTGAGCCTCCAAGCCGTGTTTCCCAGCAGACTGCCGTCGGCCGGGCGGGACTCCATAGGGAAGAAGACGCAGCACCGGAAGCAGACCGGGCTGCCGGAGCGGGGCAGGCCTGGCGGGTGGCAGCGGGAGGCCGTAAGCCGGAGGCGGGCGCCAGGATGTCCGGGTGCGCGGCCATGGGAACCCCGTGTCAACTCGCTGACCTGCCGGTCCAGCACACGCCCCGAAATCGGCCTGCTGCGGGAGATCACCTTCTCGATGAGTTGATACTTCGTCTCTCCTGCACGGTTGAAGACCTCGCCGTAGCCTCGGTCCCTCGCCGCGGGCCGAGCAGCACCCGGCGTCACGTTCGACGGCGACGGCTGTAGAACAGGCTGACAAACGACTTCGGGCATCAGCACACTGAGCGGATGCGCTACGAGGAGAAGGCGAAGCTCATCACAGCAAGGGCCCTGGTCCCGGTGGCCATTCCTTGTCACCTCGCCAGTGCTGCTGATAGCCGGAGCGCCGATCCGTCGCCGATACCTCTGCGACGTCTACCGGGATGAAGCCCCACTGATCCTGGACGAAAAGGCGGGCAGAATCAGCGTCCACTGGTTCGTGGTCACCAGCCCTCTTTTCGAATGGCTCTGCCGGCCCACAGAGTCACTCACTCGACTCATCTCACGCCGACGTTAAACGGCAAGTTTTACGAGCTCGTGCACGGTAAGCGGTGAGA
Source organism: Streptomyces sp. NPDC014764 (assembly GCF_043082785.1). NCBI lineage: Bacteria > Bacillati > Actinomycetota > Actinomycetes > Kitasatosporales > Streptomycetaceae > Streptomyces > Streptomyces sp. NPDC014764. The sequence goes on from NZ_JBIBXY010000037.1 coordinate 1,747, forward strand.
CGTCGAGCTTCTGATCGTCGATTCATGGTCATGTGGTGGGGAACGCGTCTCGTGCAGCGATCATCAGTGACCGGAGGATCACGGGCCTGTCGGCAAACGTGATTGCTGAACTCGTCGCAGAGCTGGGCCCGTTGTGGCATGAACGGCACCAGGCCAAGCTTGCGTCCCGGCCGCGGAAGCGTGCTGTGGGCGCGGGTGCGAAGCATCGGTTGATGTTCGTCGACCGGCTCTTGGCCGCGCTCGCGCACCTCGGCATGCCACCACGCACGATGTGCTGGCCTGCTGGTTCAGTGTTGACCGCTCCACCATCACCCGGGCCATCGCAGAGGTGCGGCCCCTGCTCGCCGAGCGAGGCTGCACCGTCAGCCCGGGTGTGCGGCTGCGGACTCTGGCCGAGGTCATCGACCATCTCGCCGCGAGCGGGAAGACCGGGATCATCGACGGCACCGAGATCCGGGTCCGCCGCCCGGCAGTCGGGCGCAAGGACCGGGACAGGTTCGTCTCCGGCAAGAGCAAGCAGAACGCGGTCAAGACCATGGTCGTCACGGACGGGAACGGCTGCGTGCTGTTCTGCAGCCCGACCAGGCCCGGCAGCTGCGCGGACATCACCCACGCGCGCCAGCTGGGGCTGGTCCGCTCCTGGCCGACGTACCCGCGGCGGAGATGCTCGCCGACGCCGGCTACCAGGGCCTGGGAGCTCAGACCGGCGGCCGTGTGATCACACCACCACACCGCAAGTTTAAGAAGGCCGCCCCCGACTGGTACGAGGAGGTGCACGAACGACAGCGCAAAGCACACTCCTCACGTCGCATCCGGGTCGAACACGGCATTGCCCACCTGAAGAACTGGCGGGCCCTGGCCCGCCACCTCGGCCGCCGCGAACACGTCAGCGACACCGTCCAAGCCATCGCCGGACTGCTGTCTCATCAACAGACCGCGGACCTGGCCTCGGCACGACCGATGTGAATGCCGAGCCCCACCGCGATCCTCGACGTCTCACCGCTTACCGTGCACGAGCTCGTTGGCCAGCACGCCGACCTGATCAACCGCCTGCGACGTCACCAGAGCAATCTCTGCACCAACGGTGCCCGTTCCTCCATATGTGTCCCGCAAGTGTTACCCGTAACCGAATGATCACCCGCGGAGGTCACCCTCGAGCACCGCTCGGTTGGCCGCAAAGCACCTATCGAGGACGATGATTTGACGCTGGCCAGCAATCGTCGATCGTCCTCTTGGCTCAATACGCTACGAGTCCAGTGCTTGAACCACTGAAGTTCAGGTAGAACTTGGTTCCGTCCCTGACGTCGGTGGCCGCTGTGCCCCAGGTATTGTTCTCGATGGTGCGCCAACTATTGCAGTAACCGCTCCCACCCGTGGGCAAGAAGCAAGTACGCACCTGAATCCGGCCGTTCGTTGGCTTTATATTGATGTCGGAGCAGTTGGATGTGGTGGATGGGTATACGCTGCCATACCAGAACCATCCGTTGTCGTAGAGGTTGCTCGTGTAGCTCTTTGCGCTGCCATAGCAGGTAGACGCGATAGCGGCGACCTCCCCCCTGAGCAAAGCACCCTTTGCCTGCGGCTGGGCGCTTGCAGGCGCGGCGAATCCTGCTGCCGTGATACCTGCCGCTGCTATTGCAACCGCGCCAGCTTTAAGATGAGCACGAACCTTCATGACGTGTACTACCCTTCCGTTGTAAACGACGTCCCGTAAGCGGGCGTTGGCCAGGACTGGATGGACGTGGGCCGAGGGATTACCCAGCGCGGGCCAGGTTGTGCGATCGGGCCACGCCGAGCACTGTGTGGTGGACGCCGTCGCCGCGTAGCCGGCAGTCGAAGGCGGGGCTTATACCTGCGACGTCATCGAGCGCCCGAACTGCGAGCGCGAAGACTACTGACCATCCCCGGCCTTGACCGGACCTCGGACCCGCCGACAGGGCCCGAGGTCTCGTATGTCATCCCGCGGCTACCCGCGGCGCAGGCTCTTGCTGAGATCGCGGTGCCACTCGGTGCGGCGCGGAACGTATTCGCCAGGCGCGACCATCACCCAGGTGGTCGCAGCCGGGAAGCTACATCAAATGCATCGTGTAGCTTCGGCGTACTCCAACGCCTCCCCTGTTACGTTAGGGGATCACTACGTAAGGGCTCGTGAAGACACTGCCACCGCTGTGCATCAGCACCCTGCAGGACCCCTGGTCGCCGACCGAGAAGACGAAACTCTTCCTCTGGCCTGCTGAGATGGTGAAGGTACCGTTGTCCCACTTCGAGAAGCCGTTGATGCACATCAGCTGAAATCGCGCGGTAACCGTGGAACCCCCCCACTTTTCGTAGGCCGCGTCGTAGCCGTCAGGGGAACCGGAGATGCCGGTAGCGCACACCTTGCCGTTGCCGATATCCGTGCACTTGGTCGGGCCGAATCCGGAGACGTTGGCCGTTCCGGCGTGGGCCTCGGCTGCAGAGACGGTGGTCAGCGGCACCGCAGCGCATGCTGTCGCGAGCGCAAGAGTGGCTATTCGACGACCTGTGATCATTCGTGATCCCTTCTAGGACAGGATGCCGCGAGACACTTCCGTTTCCTTCGCGAGCACTGATCCATGATCAAGCGGCGTGCGGGAAAGTTCATTGCCCAGGAGTGCCACGTGCTTGTCGATGCGCGCCAACTACACGAGGCGTGAAAAAGTCGGACGCCGAACCGTTACTGGACACCAGCCGACGAGCTCCAGCAGCGCTGATCCCGCGGCTCTGCCCGGCCACGCTGCGGTGGTGAGGGTGCACGAAGGCAGCGATTACGCCAGCGTCGGCAACGACAGAGCCTGGGTCGAAGTCTGTGACATGGAGACGACGGGCAACGGCGTCTACGGCAAGTTCCAGCTGCACGGCAGCGCGACTTGGCACTACGTGGGCGACGGAAACGGATCGCAGGGTGGATGTGGCAACCGCACTATCACCAATAGGGCCATCGTCTTCTACGTGCTGAGGACGCTCGGTGATGACACCTGCCGGGGCAAGGTTCTTCGAATGGCGAGCCCGCCCGGCGCCAGCGCACGGGCCGGTCAGCCTTCTCAGCGTGATACCCGCCAGCGAGCTGCCGAGCGGGGCTGATCCGCGTGTGTCCGCAGCGCCGTGAGCGTCTCCATTACAGCGGCTCCGCGACACCCCCGGCCCATACGAGGAGAGCCGACTGCTCCCGGCACGCCTCAGTTGGCCAACGAAGCGTGTCGGCCGTTGCGGTAGTCGCTGGGGGACATGCCGTAGGTGCTGCGGAACTTGCGGCTGAAGTGGGCGGCGTCGGTGAACCCCCAGCGTGCCGCTATCGCGCTTATCGGCCGTGTGGACCGGGGGTCGGCCAAATCACGGCGGCACTGCTCCAGCCTGCGCCGACGGATTGACGAGGCGACGGTGAGGTCCTCATCCTCGAAGAGCCGGTGCAGATGGCGCAGCGAAACTTGGCATCCGGCTGCGACTGCGGCGGGAGTGAGGTCTGGGTCGGGGAGATGCCGGTCGATGAAGTCGTGCACCCGCTTGAGGAGAACCCGGCGGTGAACCTCGGGCGGGACGGCTGCTTCGGCGTCCAGATGGTGCGCGCACACCGTGGTGAGCAGGTCGACTGCGACTGTGGCGAGCCGAGGCCCATCGGCCGCGGTATAGGAGTACGGCCCAGTGGCGAGTTGTCTGAGGTAGCCGGCCAGGAGGGCGCCCACTCCCCACGTGCCCGGTAGAGGCGTGACGGAAAGTGCGTGGAGCCGGTCAGTCTTCAGCGGCAGCAGAGCGCGGGGCAACTGCAGAAGGACGCCTCCGACCCGGCCACGGTCCGCACCAGCCCACCCCTGCCATGGCCGCGAAGTGTCGAACAGCATCATTTCGCCTGCCGTGCTGGTCGCGTCTCTGCCGCCATGGATCAGCCTGTGGCTGCCCTCCAGGTTCAGCATCAGTTGTAAGGCCTCGGGATCGGATCTTCGGACCAACTTGGTGGGCCTGGACGTGACAAGCGATGGGTACGTCACGGCCGATATCTGCACAGCACCGAGGTCAATTACGCGCAGGCCTGCTCGGAAGTCCTCGTGGTGGTCGGTGCGCAGAGTGCTAGGAACGAGTGTGTCGGACGTCAGGTCGCACCAACTGGCAAAGCGCTGGCTCCGCTCAATATCGTCGGTTCTGAACTCCGTCAGCACCACCATGGCTGCCCTCCCATCGCCCCGGCAGCCACCCTCAAGGAGCACCGCTACCGCGTCAAGGTGCGGGCAGAAAGTACTTGATCAGCACTTCCTGAGGCTCCGCGTCGGCGAGCGGCCATCCCCCGATCGGGTCCGTCGCGCCGGTCAGCATCCGTGCCCCGCCCGTGTGCCCCGTGGGCCCGAGGGACGAGCGCCGGCACCAACGAGCCGTCGGCGGGCTACGGGCCCTGACCGTCCTCCGCGCCGCAGTGGGCGAATCGCTGGAGGCGGGCCTGCAGTGTCTGAAAGCCGGTCACCGGCCTCGGCGGGCCGCGTGGTGTGCTGGGACAGGGCGGTCATCGGGCACCTCCGGTGGGAACGGTGTCGGGCGTGCCGGTGCGGTGGGCGCGGGCCTTGTGCCGGTCGAGCAGCGGTGGGGGCGCCGAGCCCGTCGCCGGTGACCGGGCGGCCCGCGTCGATCCATGCGCCGGTGCCGCCGCTGACGCTGTGGGCGTCGTGGCCCAGGTCGCACAGCAGGGAGGTCGCCTGCGCGCTGCGGCCGCCGCTCTGGCAGATCACGTAGACCGGGCGATCCTTGGGTAGCTCGCTGAGGACCAGGGGGAGGTTGGGAAGCGGTGCCGAGCGGGCGCCGGGGACGTGACCGGCCCGGTACTCGCCGCCGTTACGGACGTCGACGACGAGGGCACCTGCCGCCTGCGCCTCGGCGAACCGCTGCTGGTCGATCTCGGGAACCATGCGGGGAACTCTTTTATGCCCCGGGGGGTATCCAGAAGTGAGGCGTCCCATACACCGGAGCTCAGCCCCCGCCACAAAACGGGGAGGTCACAGGGTGCCGCCCACTCCGGAAGAAGCCTGCGGACGGCACCCGCCGACCGGCCTTCCGCATCCAGGCGCCCCTCATGTCGCGGAGGCAACCGCCGGCGCGACCCCTCAGCCGCCTGGTCGAACCCGCATCGCGCCGACGTCCGGCACGGTTCGCTCCGCGTAGACCCGGCGACCTCGCTGCCGATCCCGCGGCCCTGCCGTGAAGCCGAGGCACACCACGGTCGGGGTGCGCCTCGACATCCGCCGGACGCCACCTCGCATCAGCGCCGCTCCCCCGATCGAGGGGCACCACCCCCTGACGGCCCGAGCGCGATGCGGGTGGCGGCTTCGCGACCTTCGCACCACACAGCGGGTTCCGCGCCGCGTCACCTTCTGCCGCTGATCGCCGTACTGCTTTCGCCGCCCTTGCTCGGCGCGTCCACCACAGTCCGGTGGTCATCTCAACTGCTACGACCGAGCGATGGCGACCCACTCCGAAGCCCAGGAATCCCTCTGATAGATTTAGATTCAAATCTAATTGAGCGAGGGGCGGCCATGGGTCGCGTAACGCAGGTACGGGCACCGGAGAACCGGCAGCGTGTGCTCGCACCCGCCGCCGGTCGGCTCTGGGAGAAATCGCACGCTGCTGGGCGGTGAATTCGCCCCGCACCCGGAGCACACCAAGGACGTCACCTGCCTCCACGAATGCCATCAGTCTCACCGTGCCAACTTCTCTGTCGTGTTCCGGGCCATGCGGGGCGGGGTGGCCAGTACGTGTTTGCACGATCCGCGGCCACCGCGGTACTTCGCCCATCGCAGGCAGGTGCAGCTCATGCGTGCGTCGTCCTCGATGCGGACCAGGTAGGCATGCTCGCCCTCCCCCACCCACGCCAGCGTGCCGTCGATACGGACCGCGCTCTGAGCGGCCAGGGCCTTCGCTCCGCGCAGCCGCGAGGTTGCAGGTCTCTGCCGCGCCTGTGGTGTAGGGCAGGTACCGGTGGTAGTGATGCACCTCTCCGCAAGGTCGTACCCCGATCTGCCTGGAGGTCCTCAGCAACGTCAGGGCCGCCCGGACCCGTCCGGACGGCAGGCCGGACTGCGCCGACAGGAATCGAAGGGCGCAAAGTTGTTTGTGATAAGGAAAGCAACCAACGGCCGCAAGCGGCACCTCGTGGTCGACACCCGCGGCCTACCGCCGACGGTGAGGGTCACCCCGGCCGGCCTGCACCCGGGGCAGCGGGCAGGCGGCCGGTCAGGTCCGCGTCACCGAGGTGCGGGCCCGGGGCGGTGCCGGGCGGAGTCCAGCTCCCTCAGCCGGGTCACCAGCAGACGGGCTTCCTCCGGGGCCGTGCGGATCCCGAAGACGTCGTCGAGCAGCTTGGGCACCTCGTGCGGCCCGACAGTCTGCGTCACCCGGTCCCGGCCCGGACGTTCCGTCGTCCAGACCAGCGCGTCGAGCGTGTCGTACCGGTCGATGCGCCGCCGCTGGATGTACGGGCGGGTGACGAACGGAGAACGGTCGTGCGTGGCCACGAAGTGGTTGCCGACCGCGTAGTCAACGGGGTACTGCGGGGTCTCGGTGAAAACCTGCCGCACCACCCAGCCTTC
>NZ_JBIBXY010000038.1:0-8008 GCF_043082785.1 Streptomyces sp. NPDC014764
GCAAGGTGGCCTCCGCTGCGCTCCAGCCACCCCCGGGCGCTCCGCACCCGGAAGGCCGGCCCCGCTGCGCGGTGCGGCCAACGCGCCTACGGCCCAAGCAGCGAGGAGAAGGGTGACAGGTAATCGGGTGGGTGACGGGAGCGCGAGGGCCGGCCACTCTCGAGGGAGGGCGGGGACTGAGGGAGCGTCAAGGCCCTGGATTCGCTTGCAATAAGGCACAACTAGCAGCTTTCGGCCACGTTAGAGGGAATCTTGAGATTCTGTGTGCCTCATTTTTGGAGCCGAGATAAGCTATGGACTCAGAGAACACCACCCCGGACCCCTCCGGAGCGATATCGAGATCCACCACCCGGCCTTGCCGGTGCTCTGGTGAGGCAGAGTGCCGAGCCGATCGCATCCGTCCGACCGTGGACCTCACGGCTCCTCTACGTGCAGGTTCCTCGTTTCCCGCCGCTCGAATCGACCGGGCGGCACCCCAGGAGAAGGCAGGCGAGTATGTCGAGCACAGACCGCGTTGACCAGCGCGAGGCAGCCCAGCGAGAAGCCATTGACGCGGTCGTGCGCGCCCTCGAATTGCCTGCAAGATCACTTGTGTCCGAACGAGGGCTTCGAACGCAGGTGATTATGGCGACCGGGTCCGGGAAGACCCGGGTGGCGGTCCGCAGCGCGGAGGAGCTCCACGCGGGCCGTGTGCTGGTGCTCGTGCCCTCGCTGGACCTGCTCGCCCAGACCGAGGCCGCGTGGCGCGAGGGGGGCCGCCGGGGGCCGATGATCGGGGTGTCCTCGCTGCGGGGTGAGGAGGTGTCTTTCCCCAACACCACGGACGTGGACGAGCTGGTGGAGTGGACGCGGGGCCTGGACAAGGTGACGGTGTACGCCACGTACGCCAGCCTCGGGCTGGGCACGCTGGAGCGTGCGCACGCCGGGGGCCTCGCGGCTTGGGACCTGATCGTGGTGGACGAAGCCCACCGCGTTTCGGGCCGGATCGGGAAGCCGTGGGCGGTCGTCCACGACAACCAGAAGATCCCGTCCCTGCGCCGCCTATACATGACGGCCACACCCCGGCTCTGGCAGCTCGGGGACGAGGACGAGGCCGGCGCACCCGGCGAGCTGGTCGCGAGCATGGACGACGACCCCGAGGGCCCCTTCGGCAGCAGGGCGTTCACCCTGACCCTCTCGGAGGCCATCGACCGGGGAATCTGTGCCCCCTACCAGGTCGTATGCGTGGACGTCACCGACACCGCGCTCCAAGCTGCGCAGCTCCTGGGCGCCGAAGGCCGGTCGGCAGAGGTCCGCGGGGCGCGGCTCGCTGCCCTGCAGACCGCCCTGGTGAAGGCGGCGGCCGAGGAGAACTTCCGGCGCACGCTCGTCTTCCACCACCAGATCCGCGAGGCCGAAGCGTTCGCCGCCGGCCTTCCCGACGTCGCCGCGCAGCTGCACGCCGCCGACCCCGAGCTGTACCCGAAGACGATCTGGGCCAACTGGCTGTGCGGCGAGCACAAGCCGCTCCACCGGCGGCGTCTGCTGGGCGAGTTCGCGGCCGGGATCGCCACGGACGGCACCGTGGTGGAGAAGTGCTTCCTGTGCTCGGTGAAGGTGCTGGGCGAGGGCGTCGACACGAAGAACTGCGACTCCGTGTACTGGGCCGACGTACGCGGCTCCATGCCGGACCTGGTCCAGGCCGTCGGCCGGGCGCTGCGGATGCAGCCGGGCGAGGGCAAGGTGGCCTCGCTCGTGGTGCCGGTGCTGCTCGGGCCAGGCGAGACGGCGGACAACATGCTGACGAGCCGGGCTTTCGGTGGGCTGGCCAAGCTGTTGGAGGCGCTGCGGGCGCACGACGCGCGGATCGTGGAGACGCTCGCGGAGCAGCAGGCCCCGAGCCGCTACAAGCCCGTCAGCAAGGACGACAGCGGCACGAGCACGGGCGGGAGCGGCGAGGGCTCCGGAGGCGTCAGCGCCCCCGCCAAGGCCCTGCTGAAGTTCTCCACACCCCGCGACCCGGCCGCCCTCGCCGCGTTCATCAACCTGCGCGTCCTCAACCCAGAGCACGAGCACTGGCGGCGCGGCGTGGAGGCCGCCGTCATCTACAACCGGCTGCACGGTGACCTCCGCGTTCCGTACACGTACCGGGTACCCGGCGGGGAGGACCAGGCGGTGGAGGCCGAAGGGTGGTCGGCCTCGCTCGCCGGGTTTCCCCTGGGGCAATGGATCGCCGACGCCCGGCGCTTCTACGCTCGCGGCGACATGGACACCGACCGCGTTGAACAGCTGGAGAAGCTGGGCATGGTGTGGTCGCACTTCGACGTCGCGTGGGAGGAAGGTCTCGCGGCGGCGCGCGGCTGGGCGGCCGAGGCGGGCCACCTCCTGGCCCCGACCGACGCCACCTACCAGGGCTATCGGGTGGGCATCTTCCTGAAGAACGCGCGGGCCGCAGCCCGAAAAGCTACCGAGGTCGAACGGCGGCGTGCGGAGGGGCTGCCGGTGCAATCGTCGGCCGGGGCGCTGTCGCAGATGCGGCGCGAGCAGCTGGAGGAGATCGACGCGTCCTGGTGCCCGAGCTGGCCGGTCACGTGGCAGCGCTGCTTCCACCTGGTGCGGATGCACCTGGACGCCGGTGAGGCGCTGCCCACCGAGACGGGCGACGTCGTGCGCCAGGGTGAGGATCTCGGGCGGTGGGTGCAGTCGGTGCGGCTCGGCTGGGACGAGCTCACGGCCGTGCAGCAGTGGATGTGCGAGCAAGTCCTCGGAATCGAACCCGCCAGCGAGGACGAAAAGCCCAAGCGCCGTACGCAGGCCGACAAGTGGGCGATGAACTACGAGGCCGCCCGCCAGTTCTACGAGCGCGAGGGGCACCTCCAGGTCCCCAGGAAGCACGTCGAGCGGATCGTCGGCGAGGACCAGGAGCAGCGGGAGCACAAGCTGGGAGCCTGGATCGGGAACCAGCGCTCCCGGGCAGCGACGCTGACGCCGGAGCGGATGGAGAAGCTGTCCGCGATCGGGATGCGTTGGTCGTAGCGACAAGCAGCGGGCCCGTGCAGGCAGGGTGATCTGCACGGGCCCAGAGAACGGACGGCGGTGTGGCGGGGGCGGACATCAGGACTCTGTCTGCGACGGCGTCGGCGGCAAAGTGATGCGTGTGACGGCTGCGAACCCTATGCCCTGGGACTGATGGTGATGGTGAGATCGATCTGATCGTAGCCAGCCAGCTGGTCGGTGCCTGCGGTGTCAGCGAGGGACCGGGTGTCGGTGTGCAGGATAGCCGTGACCAAGGGGGCGGGCCGGTCGTCGAGGGCCAGCGCAAGCGGCCGGGCGGTGCCCTTGGCGATCCAGCCGAGAGGAAGGCCGTTGTGCTCGACCCGGATGGCGTTTGGGTCAGTCGGGTTGTCGTAATCGCGAACGAGGTCAAGGACGGTTCCCGCAGGCAGATCGGCGAGGTACCCATCGCTGTAGGTGTGCCGGACGCCGCGCAGGGGTGTGGTGAATGTTCCGCGGCCGCTGAGGATGGTCTTCTGGACGGTGCGAGGGCTGCGCCGCTCGGCACTGCGGATGAGCAGGGACGCGGTGCTGGGGGTGGTGATGGCGGTGATCTCGTCGGTGGTGAGGTTGCCGAGCCAGCCGGTGAAATCAGAGAAGGACGGCTCGAGAACAGGGCAGCGTGCGGCCAGCTCGATTGCCTCGCTGCGCTGGTGGATGCCGAGGCTGGCGGCGTAGCAGGCAGGGGCGGTGTCAACGCCGTACTTGAGCATGGCCGGCAGGGCGGCGAGTAAGCCTTCGGGTGTGATGCCGTGGCGGGTCTCGAGGATCTGCAGGATCGAGGAGACGGCCCAGGCCAGATCTTGGACGATCACCTTGTCGATGTAGTCCGAGGTGACGGTGATGTCCTTGGCGTCAAGGAGCAGCTCGTAGTGGCTGTGGATCTCTTGGAGCGTCCAGCCGGCGATCCAGTCACCGGCGAGAGGGACGACCGCCCCGATCGGCCGGTCCTTGGCAGTGGCGCTCCGGCGGAGTTCCTGGATCGTAGTGGCGGCGGTCAGGACGATGTCGCGCAGGGCTGGCCATGTTGCGGGGGCGAGGAGGCCGGGGTGCTCGGTGAAGGTATTCGCGAGTTGCTCGGCGGCGATGATCGCGTCGAGGCCGCCTTGCAGGCTCAGTCCTGTGCGCAGGATCGCCGCGCGGGCGGCCGGGTCGGGAAGCTGTCGGGCGAGAGCGGCAACGCGGCGGGCGGTGAACCGGGCGAGCGGCTTGAGGGACCACTCCTGGGCGCCGATCTGGTGGCCGCCCAGGGTGTGCGCGAGCAGGTCGTGTGCCGCGTCCTCCAGCAGCTGCTGGTCGGGGGTGTCCACGACTTCTTCGGCAAGCATCGTCAGGAGCTGGAGATCGAGCGCCTGCGCCCAGTCGGTCAGCTCTCCCTCTTCTGGGTCGGGCAGTTCGATGTCCGTCAGGTTCTGTCCCGTGGCGGGGCGGGCGCCCAATCTCGTGATGGCGAGGCGGTGGTAGAGCGCACCAATGGTGGACAGGACCGGTTCGATGTTGCCCCTGTCTAGGTAGCGGCGCCGAAGCTTTCGGGCGTCCTCGGCGTCCTTGGCGATGAGGACGACGTGGCCCTCGGTCTCCTGGAAGGCTCGACCGGCTCGACCGGCGGCGTTCCAGAACTCGCGGACGCCGATCTGCTCCTGGTTCCGCCAGGTGCTGTGCACCAGCACGGTCTTGACTGGCAGGTTCATGCCCTGGGAGAGGGTACTGGTGGCGCACAGCACACGCAGTGCGCCGTCGCGGTACGCGCGCTCCAGCAGGTGCCGGACGGACTGCGGCACCGTGCCGTGGTGGTAAGCGATGCCTTGGGTCACCATGACGGTGAGTTCGTGGTCCTCGCCGAGGTGCTCGGCGATCCGCTCCGAGAGCGCCAGGCGTTGATCCTGCTGGTTCCGTACGCCGAGCACCGGGGTGTCGGTCTTTTGCAGTGCCGTTTGCAGGGCGCGCGCGGCGGCCTGCGCGTAGGCGGGCTGGGTGGTGGAGATCAGTACTGGGCCGAGGCGTTCGAAGTGCAGCGCCAGTGCGGCCGCGACGTCCTTGGTGGCACGCGGGGACAGTCGGCTGCGGCTGAGGTGGCGGGTGAGCACCTTGGGTACGAAGAAGTCTCTGCCCTGGGCGGTGCCGTAGTGGATGCTGCCGGTCTGTCCGTCCTTCTCCTGCCCCTGCCAGCAGAAGATCCCGGTGCGTAGCTGGGAGGGCGACCAGTCGATCTTTGCGTGGTTGGTGCCGTCGGCGGTGGGCTCCAGCCAGCGGGCGATGTCTTCGCCGTTTGGCAGGACCGCGGACAGCAGGACGATCCGCGCCTGCGGGGTGGTGCGGCGAATCCGGGTGAGGACCATCTCCAGGCGGAGCCCGCGGGCGGACCGGTCGATGGAGTGCCCTTCGTCGACGAGGACCATGCGCAGCCGGCCAGCGAGCTCGGGGGTGTTTCGCAGCAGCAGGTCGAGCTTCTCGGTGGTGACGACGAGGACGTCGGTGTAGTCCAGGAGCTGGTTCTCGTAGCGGACGTGTTCGGCGCCGCCGAAGAGGGAGGAGACGCGCAGGCCGACGAGTTCGAGGCTGGCGGCGAGGTGCCGCTCGACCTGGGCGGCGAGCGCGCGGGTGGGCACCACGTAGACGGCCAGTGGCGGGTCCATGAAGCGCAGGAGCAGTCCGAGGGGGCTGTCGTCGGCCTCGCCAGTGTCGGCGAGGGCGTGGAGGATGGCCCATTCGGCGATGTGGGTCTTGCCTGCGGAGGTAGGCATGGTGACCGTGAAGTTGTGGTTCCGGGTGTCGAGGAGTCCGGCGTCCAGGGCTGTGCGCTGGGAGGGCCAGACCTGGGTGAGCGGGCGGTCCGAGACGATCAGGGCCTTGAGGTAGCGCTCCCAGGTCCTCGACCAGGTGGAGGCGCGACGCAGCAGGAGCCACGGGGAGGTCGCGACGATGTCCTCGACAGCGTGGGCGAGGGAGTCAACCAGGGTCCAGGTGTCCACGACGGAGGCCTGGAGGAGGATGGCTGCGGCCTGCTTCAGGTCACTGATCGCGGCGCGCCCAGCCGTGCGGTCGCCGGTACGCCACAGGGTGGCCAGGGAGCGTGCCGAGCGGCCGACCAGGCCGTAGGCGGCCAGCACGGCAAGGTCCGCCTGCTCGGCGTTACCAGCGGCGAGTTGGGCGGTGAGTGCGCGGCCGAGGCGTGGGAGTTCGCTCGCTGCGGCGGCGCCGAGCCGGGCGGTGGTGTCGATGTCGCGGCGCAGGACCGCGCCGGCGGCCTCAGCGATCCGGAACGGGGCGGCGGCGGTCAGAGCGTCGGTGTCGGGCATGTCCCCGTAGGAGAACAGGTTGCCGACTTCCTGCTGGAAGGTGTGGGCGATGGCAGTGGCGTTGGCCTGGTAGCCGGCCAGGCTCCACATCGTCGCCGAGATCGCCAGCAGCTCGATCCGTGCCTCTGGCGTGTTGGCCCGGGCTGCGAGGTCGGCGTAGGCCTGGGCGATGTCCGGCAGCGGCCCCGGATCCGCGCGGCGCTCACGAGGGGTGCGGGCCAGCTGCCCGAGCCGGGCGAGGGAGAGGCCGCGGCGTAGCGAAGCGGGGTCGTAAGTGTAGCCGGCCGTTCCCTCGGCACTGATCTGCTCGGCCAGGACGTGGGAGCGCAGCTGCTTGCGCAGGACCGGGGATGCCTCTCCCATGGCCAGTGCCTCTTCACCCAGGCGCCGTACAGTCCCGTCGTCGTCCCTCACGCTGTTCCCGCCGCCGTTCCGCTGTCCTTGCCGCTGCTGGTGGTGCTGGGGGCCGTCTCTGCCGCCTCGTAGACGCGGCCAACGAACTCCTTGAGATCGTCGATCTTGACCACGGTCAGCTCGGTGCGCTGGGTCACCTTCACGCCGAGCCCGGCCACGATGTCCTCCTTCCACGACCCCGCGTCGTGAACGAAGAGCATGTGCCGCTCCACCCGGCGCCGCCCTGGATCGCGCAGCAGGGAGCCGAGCCGGCGTGCGAGGAACACCTGTCCGCGGTCAGCGCAGCGTGCCATGAGGAAGTGGATGCTCTCGTCCAGTCTGTCCAGCACCTTCTCCAGGCTGTCGTACGCCTCGCTGCCGACCCGGTTGTCCCGGTAGGCGCGGGTCTTCACCTCCGGCACGGCGATCGCCGGAGGGTCCTGCCGAAAGCGGAACGCCAGCACGTCCGTGCCCTGCACGGCCTGGGCCGGGGTCTGCTTGTAGCGCAGTTTCAGGACCGGGACGCACCAGCGGCGCACCCTGCGGTAGAGGGCGCCGGTGATGATCTCCCCGAAGTCCCCGTGCCGGATCTTGCGGTCCACGGGGAACTTATTCACCCGCAGGTAGCCCGCGACCTCCGGCGCGCCCAGGTCGTCGAAGACGTTGGCGAGCTCACCGGGGACCAGGTAGTTGCGCATCACCTCGTGGCCCAGCCGTTCGACAAGCTCGTCGTCCTCGATCAGCCCCTCGTCGGCGAGCAGTTGGTACCCCAGCAGCCCGTCCGGCTGCTCTACGTCCTGCGGCCTGAGCCACTTGTCGAACACGCGCCCTTGCCCTCCCCCGGCGCCGCGCCTGGTCGGCGAACGCACCTGGGATAAGGCTAGGCCAGCTCGAACCGTCGGTCTCCGCCTCGTAGGAGACTCCCGATGCCTCGGGACCCGCACCCGCGCTCCCCCATACCTGCCCGCCCCGAACCGCCCGCCCCGGCCGGCGCAGGGACGCCGTCGGAGACACCGCTGCTGTCGGTGCACGCCGCCGTGGTGTTCCTGGCGGCCGTCATCATCGGCCTCGTCATGGGCGGCCTCATGTTCCTCCACGACAAGTCCGTGCCCACAGCCGTCGCCGCGGGCTTGGGTTCCTTCGGGCTCAGCGTCCCCGTGCTGCACAAGCTGATCGGCTGACCGGCGGCGGGCCGGGCTTTATCGCGTTCCTTCGTGTGGTTTCGGCCAGGTAGTTGAGGATGGCCGCGACCCTGGCAACCGGCGTTGCCCGGCTCGCGGTGT
>NZ_JBIBXY010000039.1:0-7768 GCF_043082785.1 Streptomyces sp. NPDC014764
GACTTCCCACGGCTTCGGCCGCGCCACCTCGCACCCCCGGATCATCAGTCCCGGAGTGATCCAACCACCTCGAAGATCATTTCGTTAGGAGTTCTAAAGCCGATCATCGACGAACGCATGGAACAGCAACGGTTGCGGCGGCCGTGGCGGGTGTACGAGGTGACCTGCCCCGACTGCGGCCAGGAGCCCGAGCAGCGGTGCAAAAGGCTCACTCGTAGCCAAGCCGGATGCCGAGTGCGCTTTGCTCTTCGGAACCCACCAGGCACGGCGGGATATCCTCAACCGGCCGCAGGCGGCTGACCAGTGGGTGTGGTCTGGTCGGCGGGCTGGTCCAGTTGCTGCTGGCGGCGCCGCTGCTCGTTGCGGTGTTCTTCGACCCGCTGGGTGAAGAGCTTCAGTGCCTCCTGCTCCTGGTCGGCATCGAAGTCGCTGTAGGGGCCGACGCCAAGCGTGAAGGCGTTGGCCTCCTCCTCAATGGCGTCGGCGGTCTGGAGCAGGAAATAGCTGCGTTCGCGGTACTTGTAGTAGCCGGTGAAGGCGGCTGCCAGCGTGACGGTGAAGCCGATGGCGACGATCGTGATGTTCTGCCAGGTGAACTGGTTGCGGGTGTCCAGGGCGGCGACGGTGGTCGTGGACGCAGCCCCGATCATGATGAGGTTCTGCAGCGTGTTGTGGATGAGCCGGTACTTGCGGCTGTCCGTCCGGTGCTGCTCGATTACCCCGGCCACGTCCTCGCGGTAAAGGCTGCGCCGCTCCTTCAGCGTCGGGTGGATGAGCGCGCTGAGAAACCGGAGAGCCTCACGGTTCGTTGCGAGCATGTCCTCTAACTGGGCCAGGCTCAGCTGGTTGCGGGGAGGCGCGACGACCCAGGCGACCACGCCGGAGACCAGCGCCAGCACTCCGCAGGTGATGTCCACCCGCAGGAACCGGGAGGACGAGCCCCAGGCCAGCACGGTCCATGACAGGCCCGCCAGGACCGCGCCGCCGGCCACTGTGAGGGCCACGCCCACCGTGCGGACCCTCCTCCTTCGCCTCACTAGGTCCCGCTCCGTCTGCCTCACGTCGTGCCTCAGCTTGCGCAGCGAGAAGTGTTCATCGGCTTCGGCCTGCCGTTGTTCGGCACTCAGGTGTTCATCGGCGTCGCTGATCCGGCGGGGCGCGTCGTCGTCAAGACTGCGGGCCACGGGGCTTCGGTCCTCTCGTGTGCGTAGGCTCAGCCGCCTGCTGGTGCGATCACCGCACACTGCCACGGGGGCTGAGGCGGTGTCAGCGGACTGATCAGCCAGCTCGGCGGCGGGATTCAGCGCATGGCCGGGGTCCGAGACGCCCACACCGACGTCCTGTACCTGGTCGTGGCTGCCGCCCCAGCCATCCCCGCTGCGGAACGCCAGCATGAAGCGTCGCCTCTCATCCTCAAGAGCGGCCGTACGGCATCCGTACGGTGCAAGTACGCGAACCGTACGGTTTATGTCAGGAGGTGTTCCATGTCCGGGTTGTTCGACGTGGTCGACGCGCTGGTTGCGTCCCGCTCTCGGCTGCCGCCGGCGGAGGAGCGCAAGCGGTTGCGAATTGCGCACGGCCTGACGCTGGACGACGTCGCCAGCGCGCTGAAGGTGCGTCGGGCCACGGTGTCCGCCTGGGAGTCGACGAAGAAGCCGACCGAGCCGCGCAGCCCCGAAGCGTGACGCATACGCGCGGTGTCGACGGCGGCGAGACCGCGTTCGCGTTCCACGCGATGCTGGCGGCGCGGTGGGCGACGACGTTGGTGGAGCGCGCCACCAGGGATGCTGGCCAGGCGGGTGTGCGGCTGCGCTGCTACCTCGATATGCGTCAGCCCCTGACGGAACCCGCCGGGACGGGCGAGCCCTGATAGTGCGGCGGAGGGGAGGGCTACCGGGCGAGGGTGATAGTGACGGGCTGGTCCGGGCAGTTCGTGGTGGCCCGGGTCAGGGTGTCGCGTTCAGCCTCATCGGCGGTGAGCTGCCAGCGCAGTTTGGTGGCGATCCAGTCGCAGCTTGCAGCCCGCGGCCTGCGGAGACGAGGGCACGCACAGCGGGTCCTTCCGGAAGATCCGACGAGACGAGTCGTGATCTTCGTAGCGGGAGGACGCTCGCCCAGGAGGCAGATCCGCCTGGGGTTCACTCCGGGGTCTGAAATGTCAGACCAGCGGCCCGGCTCCACAGGACTGCCCGCACCGCTGGCTCACGCTGCCCTGCCGTGAGCGCCGGATGAGAGGGATACGCTGGGAGCGAGGGGCTGCGGCTGGCTACTGGAGCTGTCGGTACGTCCTCCACGTTCCTCCCTGCCCGCAGGCACCGAGAGCTGCTCCTGGTGAGGTCTGCCTGACCCCCGTGCAGGCTGAAGCCGGCTCTGCAGGCAGCTCTGCCGGCGGGGACCGAGTGAGTGGCACTGGAGACGAGTTCACGCGCACGTGAGGCTGTCGGGGATGTTGGTCATGCCGCGTTGAGTGATCATGTAGATCCCTGATCCTGGTGCCGATTCGATCGAGTAGAGCTTGAGCAGTTCGGTATCGACGTAGGGCGGCCAGCTCGTGGTCTCCTCTGACCACCACAACCCGTCCAGTTTGACCCCTGTCAGGTTCGCCTGACGCAGGTCCGCGCCGATGAAGTCGTCCAGGAGGCTCAGGAGGACCTCGTAGTCCGGGCGGAGATTCTCACTGAGACCAAGCTGGGCGACCACCTCTGCGGTCAGAGCTCGCAGCAGGTCCTGAGCCCGCGCGACGGCGCCTTCTAGGGCAAGGGCGTAGTGAGTGTCCCCGTGCTTCTCGACGTACTCGAGCACGCACAGCAGATCCTGTGCACACAGGGTGGCCTGCGAGGGAAGTGCCTCGGCATCACACTCGACAAGAAGCGCACGAGTGCAGTTGCCAGCCATCATCCTGTCGGTGTCAAACCGGTGATTCGGGCCTCCCTCCCGCGGTTCGCGCAGGCATCGGGCGTCCTCCTGCTGTGCCAGGCCTCGAGCGCGTTCGAGGGAACGGAACGCTGCCTGCGCCAAGTGCAAGGCGTGCGCGAGAGGAGAGGTCCGCACAGCCAGACGGGCCTCCACCGACACCGCCTCGAACCACAGGCCGGGGCCTTGGCTCAGCTGTGCCGGAGCGGTTTCCCTCGGCAAGAACCCGGGCGAGTCAACGCCCCCCGCCAGAATGGCCGCCAGCCCGCCCGACAGATCCAGGACGCTGGCCAGTCCAGATTCGAGCTGCGCCTGGTCCCTCTCCACCCAGATCTCGCTCAGGCCGGCCTTGAGGTCAAGAAGGTCTGCGAGCCCCGTGTCGAACTCAGTGTTCTCCTTCGCCCACCACTGTTCGAACACGTCCGTCATCGGTCTTCACGCTCCTCACGTTGTTGCAGGCGAGCAGCAAGCACGCGGCGGGCCTTGAGAAGGCTGGCACGTACGGTTCCAGGACTGATGCCCAGCTCCTCAGCGATCTCCGAAGGGGAGTGGCCGTCATATTTCCAGGCCATGATCTGCCGCTGACGAGGAGGAAGATCGGCCAGCAACCGCAGAAGGTCCTGCTGCTGCTCCCATGCCGCAGCAGCGTCCGGTGAGGAGAGAAGCGGAGAAGGCTCCGGAACCTCCTCGCAAAGGTCTGCCTCAGCGCGGCTGACATACCGGACGAGCTCTCGGGATGCGACCCGCCGCGCCCAGGCCTGCGGGTTGTCGATCTCCTCCCACTTCCGGAACGCTTTGATCATGGTCTCCTGGGTGATCTCCGCCGCTATCGCCAGACGCGCTCCCTGCCTGATGAGGAAGCCGACCAGCGTGGGCGTGAACTCCTTATAGAAGGCCTCGAACTGTGCGGTGGAAGGGAAGGCAGAAGAACTTCGGGCCGGTTGTGCCGTGCCCGTGGCTTCCCGCGGTTCACGATCGCTCATGCTCACTGCTCCCGTTCACGACCAGGCGCAGACGGGTTCCGTCCCCGCACTGTCCGTCGAACCGCCCTCCCCGCGGGAGGGCCTGAGCGATACCAACGAGGTAGGTACCCCGCGCCTGCTCTTGCCGCACGCGCCAGCGAAGGCGAAGCCACAAGGCCAACGGGGCGGTCACAAGGCCCGCGCATAGAACCAGAGTTGAGAAGTCCATACTAGGTAGAGGGCTTTGAACCGGTGAGCGTGAACTGCTCCCACAGATTGCACGACGACACCGTCCTTCCTCTCGCACCGGACGTGACGAAGAGCCGGCCTTCCCCAGGGGGCAGCCAGGTCAGGCCGGGGCAGCCCTCGCGCTGGCAGACCCCCGGGACCTGCCCGGGATGATGCGGTATCCCGTCGGGTTTCAGCAGGCCGCGGTCGATGAACCAACACGAAGGCGAACCTCCGCGCCACAAGACGGCCACCAGGGGACAGACCGTCGAACGGCGTTGACCCACCGTGGGAAGGCGACCCCGCACTGTGACGAGACAGCACGAGACCCCGGGCAACTACCCGCCCGGGGTCTCGGCACGCTGGCATGTCCAAGATCGCCGCTCAACGCCGGAGCATTCACGTCGCGTCCGGTCGGGCAGGCCGCTCATCCAGCGTTGTCAGTGGTCCGTCTTAAGCTCATGAGCTCATCGCGCTGAGCAAGGAGAGTGTGTGCCCATGGCCATTGACTTCGCTGCTCTACATGAGCCGCTTGTGGAATGGGTCCACGACCAGACGGCCGCGGATGCATCCGAGTACGTGACGATCACCCCCTTCGGTGAACTACACGGTCTCAACGAGGAGCAGTCCTTCCGGCTCCTGGAGACGTGCAAGGAATGGGGCCTGCTGAGCGATCACTACGCCACGATGGGTGACCCGGCGGCCAACCTGACACCACGCGGACTGCAGTGGATGCAAGAACCCAACGCCAGCGCGCTGACCCCAAAGCGCGCGCCGTAGCCGCCAGGCCTGCTGACGTGGCTGTGGCATCAGAAGAATGACGGTGTGGGGCACCCCAATGTCGAGGCCATCCTCCAGTCCCCGCTCTCACTCTTCGCGGGGGAGCGACTGACACCAGCCGAATTCGACCGCGCCGGGGCCTACCTGCTGTCCAAAGGACTGATCCTGGATCCACCGTGTGACGGTCGTCCTGTGGACGAAGAAATCAGAAGAGGTGCCTGTTGACCTGCGACGATGGGAGTTCCTACGCTTCCATCCAGCACGATCGGCAAGGCACCTCTCGCATGAAATTCTCCCATACGGCCGCGGCGAGCTTCGCGGCGTTCGATGACCCGAATCTGCTCGCGTACAGCGGGCTCGCCCCGGCGGTGCGGCTGGCCGAGCGGTGCGGTCTGCCCGGCCTGGTCGCCGAGAAGGTGAAGGTCACCGGCGCGGGCAACGGGGCCGGGACGGCGGTCGACGCGAAGGTGATGTCGTTGGTGGCGGGCATGCTCGCCGGAGCGGACAGCATCGACGACCTGGACGTCCTGCGGCACGGCGCGATACGCAAGGCGTTCTCCGGAGTGCGGGCCCCGTCCACGTTGGGCACCTTCCTGCGGGCGATGACCTGGGGGCATGTGCGTCAACTCGAGTCTGCCGCACGGGCCTTCACCTGCAACCTTGCCGCCCACTGCAACCTGCTGCCCGGCGGCAACGGCATCGTCCACCTGGACATCGACTCCAAGGTCAAGCAGGTCTACGGGGCGGCGAAGCAGGGCGCCGAGCATGGTTACACCAAGGTCCGCGGCCTCCACTTCCAGATCGTCACCGCCTCCACCCCCATCGCGGCCCCGGTGATCGTCGCCACTCGCCTGCGCAGGGGCTCGGCCGGCTCCGCCAAGGGCGCCGCCTCCTTGATCGCCGAGGCGATCAAAGCGGTGCGGTCCATGGGAGCGACAGGGACGATCGTGGTGCGGGCCGACTCCGCGTTCTTCTCCCACAAGGTCGTGGCCACCTGCCGCCGGGCCGGAGTCCGCTTCTCCCTCGCCGTCGCCCAGCGCAAGAAGATCCGCGAACGGATCGCGTCGATCGACGAGGACGTCTGGACAGCAATCAAGTACCCCAAGGCCATCTACGACCACGACGAGGGGCGCTGGATCTCCGACGCGGAGGTCGCCGAGGTCGAGTACACCGCGTTCACCGGGAAGGCGAAGAAGTACCGCACCACCGCCCGCCTCCTGGTTCGCCGGGTCAAGCGTCTGAACCCCACCTCGGTGCCGGACGGGCAGGGTGAGCTGTTCGCCACCTGGCGCTTCCACGCGGTGTTCACCGACACCACCCTCGCGCTGGTCGAGGCCGAAGCCGATCACCGCCGCCACGCGATCGTCGAGCAGGTCTTCGCGGACCTGGAGGACTCCGCACTCGGGCATCTGCCCTCGGGGAAGTTCACCGCGAACGCCGCCTGGCTCACCCTGGCCGCCCTCGCCCACAACCTCACCCGCGCGGCCGGCACCCTGGCCTCCACCTTCCACGCCCGCGCCAGAACCGGCACCATACGCCGCCAACTCATCACCGTCCCGGCCCGGCTGGCAGCGGGAGCACGCACGTTGACCTGGTACTTTCCCGAACACTGGCCCTGGCAGGACGCCTTGGAGAACCTGTGGACAGCCGTCGGGCACCGCCTGAAGACCTGACCACCAAGCCCACCCGCCCACCCACGAAGGACCACGGAGACCCCGCCACCGGAACGGCCATCCGGCACCCACTCCTGCCCACCAGAAGAAATCCACCGCGAGAAGCCTCGAAATTTACTCATCGACTTCTACGCGGTGGATGCAGGATGAAAGAAGAGCCCTTTTGGCCCTTTTGGTAGCTCGCGGATGTCGAGTCCAGTGAGGAGCAAGGGGCCCTGTTGCCGAAGTGTCGCCCCCGCCCGGATGACCGTGCCTATCCGGGCGGACAGTGGCCCGCCGTAGTCCGCCGCCGACAGCGGGACCAGCCAGTCGCGTCCTACCCGCTCGCCCGACCTGCGGAAGAACGCCCCGTAGGCGGGCAGCGGCCGCGGCCGCCCGGCGCCGCTGTCCCTCCACAGCGGCTCGACCATGACCGGATCCACCAGCGCGTTGGCCACGGCCGCCACTTCCGGGAGGATGACCGGATCCCGGCCCGCAATCCGCCACCGCTCGGACCGCCCGGGCGTCGTCGCCCGCCACGTGGTGCAAGCCTGTGCGGCCAGATCTCCTTACGCGCCCGGTGCAGGGCCTCTTCCCACCTGCGGGCCGCGACCGCGTGTGCCAGGGTGAGAAGCTGGCCGGGCTCGGCTCCGGCCTGCCCTGCACCGGGCGCCACCCCGTCCACCGCGGCTGCGCGGCCGCCACTTGTGGGACACCGCGCAGGGCGGGGTGTCCCAGCGGCTGGTCGGCGTGCGTCCAGCAGCCGCCGCTCGTGCCGGGCACACCCCCGCTCCCAGCACGGGCCTGCCGCACCGCCCGCACCGTCTGCCCGGTGCGGGCGGTGCTGGCGGTGCGGGCGGTGCGGGTGGTGCGGGTGGTGCGGGTGGGGGAGTTGCGGTACGTCCGCAGCCGCTGTACACCGGCGGCCGGGAGGCCGTAGCGGTCCGCGGCCCGGCTGGTCGGCGACGAGTTCAGCTCTCCGGCCGGCGGCACATCCGTGACGCTCCTGCTGTCACGGTTCTCCCTCCACTCCAGCCTGAAGTGGCCCCGGGGGTGGCCGGGCGGGTGCGTCGTCGTCTCTGCTGGTCCCGTCTGCGTGGCGGCGGTGGGTTCGTGTCGGTGTATGTCCCGGGGTGGGTTAGTGGGTGGGTGTGTGTTCGTTGTTTTTGTTGGTGTGGGGGATGAGTTGGTCGAATTGGTGGAGGTGGTTGGGTGTGGTGAGGGGTATGGCTG
>NZ_JBIBXY010000040.1:0-7592 GCF_043082785.1 Streptomyces sp. NPDC014764
GCCGGCGCCCATGGCCTCGGCCGTGGTGCCCGGCGCCAGAAGCGACGCGGCCCCGATCGCGGCGACCCCGGCCACGGCCAGCCCCGCACGCCACCATCCGGACCGGCCCCACAACGCACTCTTCGTGATCTCCATGACCGGAACGCTACGGAGGGCCGGCGCCGCGGACCATCCAGCTGGCTACCCGGACGGGGGTGGTGCCGGCCCCCTACCGCCCGGCAACCACGCCCAGGGAACTGGAGAAGTCGTATTGCTCTGGAAGAACAAGCCCCGCAGGCCGTCCACTGGTGGAGTGTCGGTATTCGAGAGTTGCAGTATTTGCACCGTGGTCCAGTGCTGGTCCCCAGGGCCGATCATGGTGTGGGCAGGGACACTGCCCGTGGACCGCGGCCCGGCGGCGACTTGATTCGGCGCCCCCGCCGTTGCCGTACACCACTGCCGGAGCAACGACGGAGGTGCGGACGCCCTCGGCCTCGCGTACCCGTCGCAAAGGACACTCGCCAGGCGGGGAGCCGCCGGCGTTCCCCTTCGGCGTCGCTTGTCAACCGGTCAGGATCGCGCTCGCGACGACATCGAGGAGGTGATCGGCGCGTGGCGCGAACGCGGGTTGATCGCCCAGCCAGGCCAGCGCGGCTACCAGCGCGAACAGATCGGTGCCATCGATGTCGACCCGCGCTGTGCCCGCGGCCTGAGCACGGTCGAGGAGCCCCGTGCCGGCCGCTCGCATGGTGACGCAGGAAGCATGGAGTGCGGACTCGCTGTCCTCCAGGGCGGCCGCCATCAATTCCGTGGCGCCCCGGTACTCGCGTGCCACCGCGGCGCAGTCGCGTAGCCACGAAACGAGAGCGTCTTCGGGCGCGCTTGACGTTTCGAGTTCGCCTGCCCTTGCCGTCAGCTCGTCGAAGCTCGAGCGGAGCAGCGCGTCGAGCAGCGCCTCGCGTGTGGGGAAGTGACGGAGCAGCGTGGCGAGCCCCATGCCGGCCTTGCGTGCGATGTCGCGCAGCGATGCCTCGGCGCCATGCTCGGTGATGACGGTGCGCGCAACTGCGAGCAGGTGGTCACGGTTCTTTTGGGCGTCGACCCGCATCTACCTCTCCCGACTTTCCGGATCAGTGGTCCAGTAAGCGTACCCCGCTGGAAGTGCTCGGTGTCTTCGGGCCACTGCTCCTGCTTGTCCGTGGGGCCGCCGGCGTGTTGCCGCTACGAGTCCAGGGTGTGCGTCCGGACTGTGTCGTCGCCGCGGGTGTGGAGCGCGGTGAAGGTCATGCCGGTCGCCTTCCAGCCGTCGGAGGTGCGGCGGACGGCGAACTCGTAGCGGCCCCAGACCTCCCACATCCTGCTGCCGAGTGAGGCGTCCAGGAGGTTGTAGGTGTAGCCCTTGACCTTCACGGACGCCTCGTCGCCGGTTATCTTGATGCGGTGGTGGCCGGCAAAGTGGTAGCTCGACTTCTTGGCGTGCATGCCTGCGCGCCAGCCGCCGACGAGATCAACGTTCGTGGTTTCTTCCGCTCTGCTGTCCGCAAGGCCGGAGAAGTCGACCTGGACCTTGTCCGTGAACAGCACTTCCGCGGCTTCCCATTCCTTCGCATCGACGTGGTCGAAGATGCTGTCGACCAGTTCGATTATGGCGATGCGGTCGGTCAGTTGAGTCAGGTCGGTCATCGGGATTCTCCTTGAGTGAATGGGTCCTGATGAGTCGGCCCGCGGGCGGCACCGGAGCACCCGCGGGCCTTCCTACGCCCGACTTGTGGCGCGGGGGCAGGATCGGATTCCTGCGTCTGGTGGCTCAGTCGAGGTACTTCGGGAAGGTCGGCATGCCGGCGAAGTCACCCGGGTCGTGCTGAACCACGACGCGGGCGTCGGTGTTCGCCACGATCTTTGCGAACCGGTCGAACGAGGCCAGCGTGTCGGCGCGGCTCGCATTCGGGACCGGCACCAACTGCTTCTCGTAGTTCTCGCGCAGGTGGAAGAGGTCGCCCGACAGCAGCACCGCTCCGGAGTTCTCGAGCTTGACGAGGAGAACGAGCGAGCCCGGGGTGTGGCCCGGCGCCCTCAGAATGGTGACGCTCCCGTCGCCGAAGACGTCGTGATCGAAGTCCAGGGCGTCAACCTTGAAGCGGTTGAGCAGCTCGGTCGCCTCCCCGTCGATGCCGAACGGAGTCGGGATCTGGCGCGCAAACGCGAGTTCCGCGGCCGAGACGAGGAAGGTCGCCTGGGGAAAGAGCCCGACGTTGCCAGTGTGGTCCTGGTGAAGGTGAGAGAGCGCCACGAACTCGATGTCGTCGGGCTCCAGCCCCAGCTCTGCCAGCTGACCCTTGAGCGTGCGGCTCACCGAGAACCGCCCGCCGAACTTGAGCTCCGAGCCGCCCGGCAGGTCGGCGATGCGGTCACCGTTGCCGGTGTCCCACAGCAGCCAGCGGTTTCCGTGCTGGATCAGAAAGGCTGGGGCGGGCATCAGGACAGGCCGGTCCTGGAACTCGCCCGTGTCCGACATGATGCTTCCCTGCTGGAACACGGTGAGCCCACCGTCGAGCGTGTAGATCCGGACAGGGGTCTGTCCTGCGGGGTTGGCGGTCGTGGTGTTCGTCATTGGCTTGCGTCTTTCCGGGACATGCAAGAGGGGCTGGTTCCCGCTCCTGGAAGTGGTCCTATTTCGCGCTCCTGCGGCGGAAACAGGGTCGAGCACGTTGTCCGAGAGCCGGGGAAGCGGCACCCCGTCGTCACGCAGGACTTCGGGGCCGCCGCACAGGTGGCCCCTGATCGCCCTCGTCGTGCGTGGGGGCATCGGTTCCTCCTTCCCGCACGCGGGGACTCTCGTATCGGATCAGTGGTCCACTAAACCGGACCACTGATCCGATTATGTGGGTCAGCGATCCGGATAGTCAAGCAGGGCCAGGCGTGTGCCCACCCCAGAGAGAATCGCGCCCCCCGTGCCGTGGTTGCGAGCGCTGCCGCCACTGGACGCGGCGCCCACAGCCAGGGCCACCATCAACGGCCGCGTCGCCGACGTCGTGGGCGGCGCCCGGGAGTGTCCAATAAGCCCGGCCCGGTCACATCAGCGAGGACAAGTATTCGGACCAGTTCTCGCCGGCGAGCGTGGCCCAGCGTTCGGCTGTTTTCGGGTGGATGCCGAGCAGGTCGGCGATGACCATGGGCGGTAGGTCTGCCAGGGCGTCCATCATGGCGGTGTTCCGAGCCGCGCGGGCGGGCAGACCGTGGTGTCTCAGGGTGTCAGCGAGGCCGAGGGGGTTACGCGAGCGTCCAGGGCTTTGGCCTGGCAAGAGGTACCTATGCCCGGTCGTGGTGCTGTGCCGGGGTGTGCTGTGTAGGAGCTGACCGTCGATGAGACGGGCGAGCTTCGGGGGGAGCACGAAGGGGTGCTGGTTGACCGCCAGGTAGGTGTGCTCCTGGTCGCGTCGGATGCGGTCGGTGGTGAGCTCGACGATGTGGGTCAGGGGCAGGGCGTAGAGACGGACGAGGGCAGCTGCCACGCGGACGTCCAGGGGTAACGCGGTGTCGTTGAAGCAGCGCCGCAGTTCGTTTCGGGCCTCGTCCTCGGCTTGGAAGTGGCCTGGGAGTTGCGAGGCTGGGCGCTCGATGACCAAACCGGGCGGGCAGAGGCGTCGCGCCGTGCTCCAGCGAAGGAAGGGGATCGAACGGGAGCGCAGCGTTGGCCGGTCGATCGCCCAGATGTCCAGATGTCCAGATGTCGCTGCTGGAGCCCGCTGAGGCTCAGGTGCTGGGAGTCGAGCCAGTCCAAGAAGTCGATGGCGGCGAGCACGTGGCCGCAGTCACCTTTGTGCGCGGCGTAGGTGTAACGGCCGCGGGCTGAGCGCCGGCGGGCGTCGCGGATGATGTGCCACTCGGTGAACGGACGGATGAGGTTGGCGTGCCGTGCCGGGAGTTCGGCCACGGTCCGTGCCACCCAGTTGGTGAGCAGGGCGAGATTCTCATCGCGTGGCGGAAGAATGCCGGCGGTTACGAGCAGCCCGCGCACGTAGGCGGTGGCAGCCCGTTGCGGCAGCGTGTCGAGGGAGTCGTGGTTCAGCGCTGTGGGATCGAGGGCCAGGCGTCGCAGGAGGTGGGCGGCGGGGCTCCGGCGCAGCCACTGCAGGACGCGGTAGGGGTTCTCCGCGTCGGCCAGTACGACGGCGAGGGGCTCAACTGGCCCTAACAAAGCCTCTGGACGTGCCGGTGGGTGATCAGGCAGACGGCGAGTCCGAAGGCCTCGTGGATGTCGTCGCGTCGTTCCCACCGGATGCGTAGGCGGCGGAAGCCATGCAGCCAGGAGATCGTCCGTTCGACGACCCAGCCGAAGGTACCCAGGCCGGTACCGTGCGGCTGGCCACGCTCGGCGATCACCGGGCGGATCCCGCGCTGCCGCAGAAGTCGGCGGTACTTGTCGTGGTCGTAGCCGCGGTCCGCGAAGAGCATGTCGGGCCGCCTGCGAGGCCGGCCCACGGCTCCCGCCACTGCCGGGATCTTGTCCAGCAGCGGCAGCAACTGGGTGACATCGTTACGGTTGCCGCCGGTCAGCGACACCGCGAGCGGGATGCCCTGGCCGTCGGTGATGACGTGGTGCTTACTGCCCGGCCGTGCGCGGTCAACCGGGCTGGGTCCGCTCTTGGGCCCCTGCGTGCGGCCCGGACGTGGGAAGAGTCGATCACCGCCCGGGACCAGTCCAGCTGGTTCTTCGACCGCAGCTTGTTCAGCAGCAACTGGTGCAGCTTCTCCCAGACTCCGGCCTCGTCCCAGGCCGCCAGACGCCGCCAGCACGTCATGCCCGAGCCGAAGCCGCGCTCCTGGGGCAGGTACTCCCACTGAATGCCGGCGTGGAGGACGAACAGGATCCCGCACAACGCTTGACGGTCGGGCACCCGAGGTCGCCCTTCCACCCGCTTCGGCGGCGGCTCGGGCAGCAACGGCTCGATGAGCGACCACAGTTCGTCCGACACGATCCACGGCCGCGACTGACGCTTCCCCATGACCACATCAACGAACGATCAAGCAGACAGTCACATGATCAAACAGCTATTGTTAGAGCCAGTTAAGCGGCTGGGCCACGCTTGCGCCGTCTATGGAAAGCAGATCGCTCACACGGGCGGCCAGGGTGCAACGGGGGCAGCGGTGGCCGGAGTAGAGGTCCGCCGGCTCACCGCAGGCCGAACAGCGCTCGACCGGTTCGTCGGGGAACGAGCACGCCTTGCACAGGAGGCTTCCCTCGGCTGTCTGGCCGATCAGAATGCGATGCCGACCGCACGAGGCGCACGATGCAGGGGTCGACAGGGCTGTTCTGTAGCAGCAAATGCACACTGGGCCTCGCGGCCAGAAGACCTTGACCTCCCCGACTCGGCCGCACAGGACGCATGGGCACTTTTCACGGGGGCGGCACGTGTCGCAGTGGAACGAGCCCCGGCCGCCGTTGATGTGGTGGCCGGGGCGGACCCTTTCACAGATGACGCAGGTCCTCTCGTGTCGCTTGTAGCACCGGTCGCAGGTGTCCGGCCTGGTGCCGTCGGCCCGGGCGACGGTGGGAAGGATCTGTTCGCAGACACCGCACAGGCGGGCAGGGCTGGAGTAGCAGCCGCCACAGACCGGTCCGTCGGGGTCAGTGCGTTGACCCGGCGTACCCGACCGCAACGGCAGCACGGCTGAAGGTTCTTGGGAGTCCAGGTCTGGCAGAGGCTGGTGCCGTCGGGAAGGCGCCGGTACGAGATCATCATCCGGCGGCAGCTGGCGCATTCCTCCTTGGCGTCCGCCTCCTTGTTCCTGCACGGACTGCAGATGCCGCCCTCCGGTCGGCGGGCGTAGATGCTGGCCAATTTGCCGCACCGGGCGCACGGCTTCTTGGCACGTCTGACGGCGCAGCATGAACACAGCCGCCCCTCCGGTCCGTTGTTGGTGGGAAGAGGGTTGGTCCGTCCGCAGTCTCCACAGGCCACCAGGGTGACCTTGTCCCCGTGCCCGGCCGCGGCCGGCGCCGCCAGCAATCGCACCACACAGGTGGGGCAGTCGGCACGGGCATGCTCAGAGCATCGGGTCGCTCGGACAAATAGCGCACCAGGCGGAAGGCGTTCGCCCCACGCCATGCCCGCGCCTCCTCCGTCACGGCCTGCGCCTGTTCGATGGCAAGGGAATCGCCCACCGCTGACCGCAGTAGTGCGACGATCTGCTCCCGGGCGGCGGCGAGTTCGGCGCGTAAGCGGATCTGGTCCGGTGTCAGCGGCTTCACGGCTGACCCGGTCGCCGGATCGTGGTACGCCGCTCCTTGAGCGGCAGTGGCTCGGCCTGTCCGTCCGCGGTCTTCTTGACCTGTGCGTTGACTACCTTCGGCTTGATGAGATCGTTCGGACTACCGCGACCTGATCCAGACCGCCCACCAGCAGCTCGGCGGCCCGATCGTGCTGGTCTGGGACAACTTGAACACTCATCTGACGGCCGGCATGCGCCGTTACATCGCCGACCGCGACTGGCTCACCGTCTTCCAACTGCCGCCCTACGCACCCGACCTCAACCCGGTCGAGGGCATCTGGTCCGTCCTACGACGCACCACCACGGCCAATCGTGCCTTCGCCGACCCTGACGATCTGATCACCGCCGTCCGGCGCGGCATACGCCAGCTCCAGTACCGCCCCGGCGTCCTCGACGGCTGCCTTACCGGCACCGGCCTCCGGCGCCAGCCACCATGACGACATCACGCATTCAAGGTCAGTAGTTCTCCCCACTCGCGGCCACTTCGGCTCCCCACCACGGCCACTTCAATTCCCCATGGCGGCCACTTGGTGTACGCAGGGTTAGGTCACCTGCGGCGGTGTTCGCCCCACAACGGCAGGATCGGAGGCAGGTCGCTGAGGCCGCGGGCCGGCCGCTTCGGCATCGGCGACTCCCCGTCATCCCCGTCCCAACGGCGGGTGTACTGGTCCGGGAGGTTGCCCCAGCCCCAGTAGGGAACTGGGCGGTCGGGCACATCGCCGAGTTCCTCGAGGGGATCAATACGCTTCTCCGCCACCGTGCACAGGTGCGCCCAGTCATCGCCCATGTCGAAGACATAGGCGAACTGTTCGCCGGCCTGCAGCCTGCTCAGCTTGGTCACATGGCCGTCCACGGTGCCGTCCGGGGCCTCGCCGTCCCACCAGTCCAGCGGGCTGACGTGTGCGGCGTCGGACAACGTGAACAGGTGGAGGTGAGCTAAGTCCCAGCGCGCGAAGGCGAGATCGATGGCTGAGGCGAGCTGTACGAAGGAATGCGACCGAGCAGCGGCGAACACCCGGCCGGGACGCGGCCACAGGTACGCACCGTGACCGGAGACCAACTCCACCCGGATCGACAGCCAGGTACGAGCCACGTCGATAACCTCCCCTGTGCCAGACCTGTGAGCCACCACGCAGGCTACTGAGTGTGACTGCCCACTGGGTAATCGAGCTGGCCGTACGTGGGGAATTTCTAGCCTCGATCTTTCGCGAGGGTCCGCCGACGGAGTCGGTGGACCCTTTTGCTTTCCGGAGCTGATGGCGGGCAGGCCGGCGACCCGGCTGTCGCGTCGGGTGGGCGCCGGGTTCCACGGCCCGGGGTGGGTGAGGTTGTCGTCGGGA
>NZ_JBIBXY010000041.1:1957-5346 GCF_043082785.1 Streptomyces sp. NPDC014764
CGGGGTGATGGGTGGTTGGTCGTTGTTTGAGAACTGCACAGTGGACGCGAGCATCTGTGGCCAAGTTTTTAAGGGCGCACGGTGGATGCCTTGGCACCAGGAACCGATGAAGGACGTGGGAGGCCACGATAGGCCCCGGGGAGTCGTCAACCAGGCTTTGATCCGGGGGTGTCCGAATGGGGAAACCCGGCAGTCGTCATGGGCTGTCACCCGCTGCTGAACACATAGGCAGTGTGGAGGGAACGCGGGGAAGTGAAACATCTCAGTACCCGCAGGAAGAGAAAACAACCGTGATTCCGGGAGTAGTGGCGAGCGAAACCGGATGAGGCCAAACCGTATGCGTGTGAGACCCGGCAGGGGTTGCGCATTCGGGGTTGTGGGATCTCTCTTTCATGGTCTGCCGGCCATGAGACGAGTCAGAAACCGTTGATGTAGGCGAAGGACATGCGAAAGGTCCGGCGTAGAGGGTAAGACCCCCGTAGTCGAAACGTCAGCGGCTCGTTTGAGAGACACCCAAGTAGCACGGGGCCCGAGAAATCCCGTGTGAATCTGGCGGGACCACCCGCTAAGCCTAAATATTCCCTGGTGACCGATAGCGGATAGTACCGTGAGGGAATGGTGAAAAGTACCGCGGGAGCGGAGTGAAATAGTACCTGAAACCGTGTGCCTACAAGCCGTGGGAGCGTCGCGTTGAGTGCTTGCACTCAACGTCGTGACTGCGTGCCTTTTGAAGAATGAGCCTGCGAGTTTGCGGTGTGTTGCGAGGTTAACCCGGGTGGGGAAGCCGTAGCGAAAGCGAGTCCGAATAGGGCGTTTTAGTAGCACGCTCAAGACCCGAAGCGGAGTGATCTAGCCATGGGCAGGTTGAAGCGGAGGTAAGACTTCGTGGAGGACCGAACCCACCAGGGTTGAAAACCTGGGGGATGACCTGTGGTTAGGGGTGAAAGGCCAATCAAACTCCGTGATAGCTGGTTCTCCCCGAAATGCATTTAGGTGCAGCGTCGTGTGTTTCTTGCCGGAGGTAGAGCACTGGATAGGCGATGGGCCCTACCGGGTTACTGACCTTAGCCAAACTCCGAATGCCGGTAAGTGAGAGCGCGGCAGTGAGACTGTGGGGGATAAGCTCCATGGTCGAGAGGGAAACAGCCCAGAGCATCGACTAAGGCCCCTAAGCGTACGCTAAGTGGGAAAGGATGTGGAGTCGCACAGACAACCAGGAGGTTGGCTTAGAAGCAGCCACCCTTGAAAGAGTGCGTAATAGCTCACTGGTCTAGTGATTCCGCGCCGACAATGTAGCGGGGCTCAAGCGTACCGCCGAAGTCGTGTCATTCCAGAATATAGGGCCAACGCCTTCTGGGATGGGTAGGGGAGCGTCGTCTGCCGGGTGAAGCAGCCGCGTAAGCGAGTTGTGGACGGTTGACGAGTGAGAATGCAGGCATGAGTAGCGATTCACACGTGAGAAACGTGTGCGCCGATTGACTAAGGGTTCCTGGGTCAAGCTGATCTGCCCAGGGTAAGTCGGGACCTAAGGCGAGGCCGACAGGCGTAGTCGATGGATAACCGGTTGATATTCCGGTACCCGCTGTGAAGCGTCAAACATCGAATCCAGTGATGCTAAGCCCGTGAAGCCGCCGGCTGAGTCTTCGGACGAGGTCGGAGTGGTGGAGCCGGTGACCCGAGCTGGTAGTAGGTGAGTGATGGGGTGACGCAGGAAGGTAGTCCATCCCGGGCGGTGGTTGTCCCGGGGTAAGGGTGTAGGACGGTGTGTAGGCAAATCCGCACACCTTGTGTCTGAGACCTGATGCCGAGCCGATTGTGGTGAAGTGGATGATCCTATGCTGTCGAGAAAAGCCTCTAGCGAGTTTCATGGCGGCCCGTACCCTAAACCGACTCAGGTGGTCAGGTAGAGAATACCGAGGCGTTCGGGTGAACTATGGTTAAGGAACTCGGCAAAATGCCCCCGTAACTTCGGGAGAAGGGGGGCCACAACCGGTGATCGGATTTACTCCGTGAGCTGGGGGTGGCCGCAGAGACCAGCGAGAAGCGACTGTTTACTAAAAACACAGGTCCGTGCGAAGCCGTAAGGCGATGTATACGGACTGACGCCTGCCCGGTGCTGGAACGTTAAGGGGACCGGTTAGCTCCATTTCGGTGGGGCGAAGCTGAGAACTTAAGCGCCAGTAAACGGCGGTGGTAACTATAACCATCCTAAGGTAGCGAAATTCCTTGTCGGGTAAGTTCCGACCTGCACGAATGGCGTAACGACTTCTCGACTGTCTCAACCATAGGCCCGGTGAAATTGCACTACGAGTAAAGATGCTCGTTTCGCGCAGCAGGACGGAAAGACCCCGGGACCTTTACTACAGTTTGATATTGGTGTTCGGTTCGGCTTGTGTAGGATAGCTGGGAGACTTTGAACTC
The DNA here is from genome assembly GCF_043082785.1 of Streptomyces sp. NPDC014764. Taxonomy (NCBI): domain Bacteria; kingdom Bacillati; phylum Actinomycetota; class Actinomycetes; order Kitasatosporales; family Streptomycetaceae; genus Streptomyces; species Streptomyces sp. NPDC014764. Next base: position 4,379 of record NZ_JBIBXY010000041.1, read on the forward strand.
TGGACGCCAGTTCAGGGGGAGTCGTCGTTGAAATACCAGTCTGGTCGTGCTGGATGTCTAACCTGGGTCCGTGATCCGGATCAGGGACAGTGTCTGATGGGTAGTTTAACTGGGGCGGTTGCCTCCTAAAGAGTAACGGAGGCGCCCAAAGGTTCCCTCAGCCTGGTTGGCAATCAGGTGTTGAGTGTAAGTGCACAAGGGAGCTTGACTGTGAGACCGACGGGTCGAGCAGGGACGAAAGTCGGGACTAGTGATCCGGCGGTGGCTTGTGGAAGCGCCGTCGCTCAACGGATAAAAGGTACCCCGGGGATAACAGGCTGATCTTCCCCAAGAGTCCATATCGACGGGATGGTTTGGCACCTCGATGTCGGCTCGTCGCATCCTGGGGCTGGAGTCGGTCCCAAGGGTTGGGCTGTTCGCCCATTAAAGCGGTACGCGAGCTGGGTTTAGAACGTCGTGAGACAGTTCGGTCCCTATCCGCTGTGCGCGTAGGAGTCTTGAGAAGGGCTGTCCCTAGTACGAGAGGACCGGGACGGACGAACCTCTGGTGTGCCAGTTGTTCTGCCAAGGGCATGGCTGGTTGGCTACGTTCGGGAGGGATAACCGCTGAAAGCATCTAAGCGGGAAGCCTGCTTCGAGATGAGGACTCCCACCTCCTAGAGAGGGTAAGGCTCCCAGTAGACGACTGGGTTGATAGGCCGGATATGGAAGCACGGTAACGTGTGGAGTTGACCGGTACTAATAGGCCGAGGGCTTGTCCTCAGTTGCTCGCGTCCACTGTGTTGGTTCTGAAACCACGAACAACCCCATGCCATGGTCACGGTGTGGTGCGGTTGAGAGTTTCATAGTGTTTCGGTGGTCATAGCGTAGGGGAAACGCCCGGTTACATTCCGAACCCGGAAGCTAAGCCTTACAGCGCCGATGGTACTGCAGGGGGGACCCTGTGGGAGAGTAGGACGCCGCCGAAC
>NZ_JBIBXY010000042.1:0-3876 GCF_043082785.1 Streptomyces sp. NPDC014764
GGTGTCGGGACAGGTCGCGGGATCCGCCGACGGCGCCGACGACGAGGTCGAAGGGCGCCTCGGCGTGTGCGAGGTCGACGGGGACCCGGCGGCGCGGGTGCGCGGCCATGGGAACCCCGTGTCAACTCGCTGACCTGCCGGTCCAGCACACGCCACGCGCCCGAAGGGCGCCGGACACCACGAGGCTGGGCTGGGGGTGGTCCTGGTGGACGCCGAAATCGGCCTGCTGCGAGGAGATCGCGTGCGCAGGCACCAGCCACCGCGGTCCGCGCACCGTCATCGAGGATTCCTCTGTGCACCTCAGAGAGACCACAGCAGAACGGTCCGAGGCCGATCACCTCGGGCGGGCAGCAGGGGCGGCCGGGCCTCCTGCCGGGTAGGAGGCAGACGCCGAGAGCGTGCCGGGAACGCAGAAAGAGAGCCCGGATCGTGGGGATCCGGGCGTCTTCGTCAGTAGCGGGGACAGGATTTGAACCTGCGACCTCTGGGTTATGAGCCCAGCGAGCTACCGAGCTGCTCCACCCCGCGTCGGTCCCCCCACCGTACGCCATCCCAGCAGGCGCCGAGGACCACTTTTCGGCGCGGGCTCTATGCGGCGAAGCCGACGTTGGTGACGTACTCGTACTGGCCCCACTGCGAGCCGAGGTCGACGATCGTGTCCTGCCATGCGGCGTCGAGGCTCTGGTGGTCGCCGGCCGCCGAGGAGCCGACGATGCGGTCCCAGCGGCGCACGTTCATCGTCCGGTACTCCAGTACGCGCTGCAGTTGCTGCGGCACCTGGGACTGGTTGAGCGGGTGGATCTCCACCCGGGTGCCGCGTCCGTCGCGGTTGAGGCGTCTGAGGAGGTGGCGGGCGACGTTGTGACGGCGCACCGTCCTATAAGCCTGGTCGATGCGTTCCAGGTTGGTCCTGGAGGGGCGGCGTTTGCCCTCCAGCCACGCCTTCAGCGTCCGGTGGGTCACCGTGAGGCCGGCGTCCTGCGCGGCCTTCAGGGTCGGGGCGGACTTCGTCAGGTAGTGCAGGCGCGCCATCCAGCCGCGTTTTGCGGTCACGGGGGTGGCGATGCCGCCCGCGAGTTCGTCGAGTTTGCGAGCGACGGCGTCGCTGCCCTTGATGCCCCGGGCGCCGAACTTTCCGAAGTCGATGTTCTTCTCCGGCACTACTCCCCCTCGCCTTCGTGCTCAGCGGCGTCGGTTGCGGCGGTGTACGTGTCCTTGACCTTGACTTCGGTGACAGCTCGGCCTTCGGGGAAGACACGGCGCCATTCGCCGATGACGTGGAGTTCGTCGGTGCCCATGGCCCGGACGACGGCCAGGCCGTTGTCATGGGCCTTGAGTGCCTTGAGCCAGAGGTTGGCGAAGGCCTGGCTGCGGATGATGTGCATCCAGTCCGGGCGGTAGAGCTCCCGGTTGTAGTTCGACTCCCCCATCGTGGAGACGAACTTCGAGTACATCGCCTTCACGTACTCAAGCGTCACCGTGTCGCCCTGCTCGATCGCCGTGTCGCGGGCGTCCTTCAGGGCGATGCGGAACTTCTCCAGCAGGTTCTCCGTGGCTCCGGAGGTGTACGACTCGTGGATCTGAGGAGGCTCGCACAGCTGGTGCCTGGGACCGGACAGGCGCAGCAGGAGGCGGAGCGTCGGCTCGGTGACCCACAGGGGGCCGGGTTCGTCCCGTTGGCCGATCGGGTTGGGCAGCACCGCCTCGTGTTCCCACTCGGGCGGGGTGATGAGGTGGACTCCGGAGCGGCGGCGGTCGTGGGCGAGGCCGGTGGAGTGCTCGAGCTGGCCGAGGGGGAGGTGCGTCTTGAGGGCGGAGAGGTAGGCGCCGTTGATGTCGAGCGCGGTCACCTGATGTCGGCCGGGCGGGAGTTCGTGACGGGTCCACTTGGGGCGGGCTTCCCAGATCTGGTCGGTGCCGCGCGCGGTCTGCTTCTTGAGGATGTCGGGGATCCAGGGGTGTGCGATCACGTCGTAGCGGGCGCCCTTGCGGGTTTCGTCCAGCAGTCGCATCGCGTCCGGGATGGCCCGCTTCACCAGCGTTGCCGTGGCTGCGTCGACGTCGCCCCGGTGCTCGGCAAGTGCACTCTGCACGGCCTCGCGGATCAGGCCGACCGGGCCGGACGTCTCCTGGAACGCGTGGCGGGCCGGGCCCTTGGAACGTTGAGTCGCGCTCGCCGGGCGTGTCGTGTGCACCGGCGCTTTCGGGGTGTGCGCGGTGGGTTGTCCGGCTGGCGGGGCAGCTGGGGCTCCGGTGGTGGCGGGCCGGCAGCCGGCGGGGGTCAGGTGCTGGGCGAACCCTGCCACGCGTTGTCCGGCCGGGCGGCCGCACAGCACGCAGGGCTCGGGGGTGACGAGCGGTTCCACGTCGTCTTCGTCCATGTCCTGGCTGAGGCCGGGCGTAGACGAGGGGGTGGCGACCGCGGCCGTGTCTGACGTGACGGGCTGCTCCGCAGCCGGTGCCGTCTCGGCATCGGTGGTGGTCTCGGTGGCGAGTTTGGCGTTCAGTCCGTCCAGCAGGTAGGCGTATTTGGTGCGGATCTCGCCGGCCGGGTCCCGGCCGCTTTCCCATCCGCTGAGGGTTGAGGGGCTCACGCCGAGCGCGCGTGCCACTTGCGCCTTGGACAGCCGAGCCCGCTCTCGCAGTTCGCGGCGTACGTGGCAGGGCGGGAGTTCGGCCTGAGGGGTGACGGCGTCGAGCAGCGAGTCGATCGCGTCGAAGTCGCTCACCGGCCCGTCCTCCTCGCTCCGGTCCGCATGGTACGACGCCTGTCGGCGGGCAGCGCCTCGCACGCTCTGGTCGGGCCCGCCAGGAGATCCAGCGCGCCGATGCCGTAGTGCTCGGCCAGGGCGTCGACGTCGCGCAGGCTCCAGGAGATGGCGCCCGACTGTCGGCGCGACACCTGTGTCTGCGTCAACCCGAGGACCCCGGCGACCGATCGCTGCGATTCGCCCGTCACCTGCATCAACGCGGCCACCGTCAGCCGCAGCGACTCCTCCAAGCGCAATCCCATGCCACCATCTTACCCGACTCCATGTAACTTCCGCATCTCTATAAGCTTTTCACTATCCATAATGCAGAAAGGCTTTCAGTGTTCTGCGGGAGCTGAAGGTCTTCGGGCATGAGCGATCCATGCCACCCTGATCAGCGCGGAGCCGTCGGGTCGCGCGCCGGGCTTCCCGATTCGCCTGGCGCGCCTCTTCCCCCGCAGGATCGGACAGCGCCGCGGGCACACGACGTCCACGACACGGCGGCGCAGGCCCGGCGCAGCCGGGGCCCGGGCGGTGCGGCCGCCCACGGCAATGGCGGCGCACCGTACGCACTCCAGTGCCCAAGAGCGCGGTGACCAAGGAGGCGTTGCCGGCGTAGCCGGCCAGGAGGAACGCCATCGGTGCCTGGCGGCCGGCCGGGAACCGGGACTGGTTCTTCGGGCGCGAGGCGGGTCACGGCGGCCAGGATGGCGTCCGCGCCATGGGTGTCGACCAGGGGCTGCACGGCCGGCGGGGTCGTAGGCGGCGTAGTCGCGCCGGTGGCCGGCTACGTCCGCACGACGTCGGGCAACCCTGTCGAGTGCGTCTCGGGCGACCTGTGCGCCGCGCCCGTGGCAGCGGGCGGGTAACGGGGCGGCCGATCAGGTCCGCGTCACCGAGGTGTGGACCCGGGGCGGTGCCGGGCGGAGTCCAGCTCCCTCAGCCGGGTCACCAGCAGACGTGCTTCCTCCGGGTCCGTGCGGATCCCGAAGACGTCGTCGAGCAGCTTGGGCACCTCGTGCGGCCCGACGGTCTGCGTCACCCGGTCCCGGCCCGGACGTTCCGTCGTCCAGACCAGCGCGTCGAGCGTGTCGTACCGGTCGATGCGCCGCCGCTGGATGTACGG
>NZ_JBIBXY010000043.1:0-451 GCF_043082785.1 Streptomyces sp. NPDC014764
TGTCCAATCTTCCACCATTCCTTTAATTAATGCTTCCTTGCTAGGAAAATGGTATAATAATCCACCTTTACTCACGCCAGCTCTTTGGGCGACTGCCTCTAATGTGAGTTTGACAACTCCTTCTTCTTTTACAATTTCAGATGCAGCAATCAATATATTTTTTTTCTTATTAGCATGCTTTGAAATAGACATAATAACCTCCATAACTTAGATACATATAATATACCTTCTGGACGGTTTTTTTGTCAATCGAATTAAAGCTCTTATTTAATATCACTCTTTCACATAAAAATAATCCAATAAATTAATCTAAAGATTGTGAAGAAATGTACTTAAAGTAAAGGGAGCTTTAGTTCAACAGTCGATTTCTTAAAATCGGCTTTATTTATGGGTGAAAATTACATTACCGTTGTAAATCCGCATTTTCAGGACTCTACCCCTTCTAGAGCGC
>NZ_JBIBXY010000043.1:461-3437 GCF_043082785.1 Streptomyces sp. NPDC014764
AGCGCCTCTCATTGTTTTAGCGATTAATTATTATTCCCCTTATTATTTTTTTGAAAATGTTCTTTGTAATATAAATAATCAACTTTATGTTTTGTGGACATTAATTGAGTCGCTAATATTGCGGTGTAAATTGTCGTCAATCCTAGTGCTACTACGGCTAATAAATTTAAATTACTTTTATTAATGCTACTGTTACTATTCATGAAAGCTCAACTCCCTTCTTTAAAATTAGATTTCTAAATATCAAAGATTTTTATTCGAACACCATCAATTCTCCCCTTGTTTTAGGGTGGAGGCTGGCAAGGGGGTTTGGGGGAAGCCCCCATATTGCGTAGATCCATAAGGCAAAAGAGAAAATTTATGAACGGAAGCTCTGGCGGTTTTGGCGGTATAATGGCTCGAGCAAGCCGATTTCCTGAATTCCTCGTTTTAGGTACGTCGGCTTGGCGAAAGTACAGCACCGCCAAAATTTCGGAATGCAAGGAGAAAAGGGTGGAGATTTTTCGGTGGTCTGTCCGAAAAATACTACCCGAACCTTGCGTGGAGAAAAGCCCTTTAGGAGATATAGAAGGGAACACAGAAAAAATGTTGATATATCAATGTTTTAGTTAAGGTAATGTGTCATAGCTTGTGACACGTATATGTGTCATAGCTTGTGACACATAGTTGAATTAAGATGTGTCATTTTTTGCTTGACTATAGTTCATTTTTGACCTATGATGTGTCATAAATTATACATATAGGTATCACAGCTGATGATACATAACAAGGGAGAGAAGGATTCTATGCCAGCAGAGGTGCGTAAATTGGACGAGCAGAGAAAAATTAATGTTGAGTTAACCCCTGAACAACTTCAAATGCTTCAAAGACTTATTGATCTTGAACAGCAAGAAAACAAAGACAAAGAGCAATTTGAAGAGAAAAAGAAAAATCATAATTTCATCCAGCTTTATCGTGACAACATGCCAGAATTAAGATGGTTAATGGCAAATCATAACTTCGCAAGTTCTTTATTATTTTTTATCTTGGAACACATGGATAACAGAAATGCTTTAGCTTGTTCTTATGCAGTTTTTGAAGATTATTTTGGCAAATCAAGGTCAACAGTTTACAGAGCAGTAAAGCTTTTAGAGGAGAATGGATTTTTAAATGTTTTAAAAATGGGAACATCAAACGTCTATGTAGTGAACGAAGACCTTGCTTGGACAGATGGCAATGACAAAAAGAAATTTGCTAAATACGATGGTAAAATCCTTGTCAGCAAAAAGGAAAACAAGGACTTTGAATACAAAAGCCAATTTGATAAATTTAAAGCCCTTAGAGAACGTGAAAACTTAAAATAAAGCGAGTAGATAACTACTCGCCTTTCTTTATTTCAAGAGCATATTTGCCCTCATTTGAATCTTGGTCAACACTTGTAAAAACACCAATATCTTTTATTGGAATAAGAGTTCCAGAACCTAAATGAGGTCTCTTTCTATCCCTCATAAAAAGCATTAATTCTCCCTCTTGGTCTAGTTTCTCCAACTTCTCAACCAATTGTTTCACCTTCATCAGCGTTCCATCTCCATCCCTTTTTGCCTTTGTGGCTTCTCCATTTTTTCTAAAGAGTCCTGGACTAATTTATCTTGCCTATCATCCAGGAACTTGATTGTACTTCGGTCTACATCATTCATCCTCAAGAACGTTTTTACTCGGTCAAGTTGAGCGTGTAAAACTTTGCCCACCCTCTCTTTAAAAACAGAAAACTCCTTGCTGATCTGCACGAGTTTTCCCTTCAATTTTCCGTTCTCTAATTTCAATTCCCGATTCTCATTTTGGTAAGACCGGTTCTCAATTTTTAGAGTGTCCACCTGTTGTTTTAACTCCTTTTTCTCCTTCAACTGGTCATTATATTTATTAACGAGTCCATTGTACTTTTCTATCAAGTCTCCATAGTTCTTTACAATGTCTGTTTGCTTCACTTTTTGCAGTGCTTTTTTCTCTGCTAAGGAGTCTAAATTCTCTTCAATATCTTTGTAGTAATAGCGAATTTTATCTTGTCCAATTTGCATATCAGCTTTCAGCTGCGTAACTTCTTTTTGAGTCTTTTCCAACTCTTTCTGCAGATTCTCTGCTTGTAGCTGATAAGCCACACCATTGGTCGCATAATCGACTAGGCTTTTGTAGTCTTGTTCCTTCATTCCAACAAGCCCTAGAACCTTTTTAGCTTCGATATTCGCAATCGATTTCGATTTATCATCAATCTCTTGAATATGCCCCATTGTCCGCTCATATTTCTCTTGGGCTTCCTTCTCCATGCTTTGAAACGTTTGAGCCTTATATTTAGCCGTCTCCACGTGTTTACGGCTCGACGAGACCCCTCTTTCCAAATTAAAGTCATTTTGCTTCAGGTACTGATTAAAATCGTCCTGAAGACTCACCAGTTGCTTTTTCTGGCCAAAGAAATCTTTAGCCGATAGTCGGCCATCCTCCGTTACTGGAACGAAGCCTACGTGCATGTGAGGGGTTTTCTCGTCATAGTGAACAGTCGCATAGATTAAATTCTTTTCACCGTATCGATCAGCAAGGAACTCATGAGCCGTTTCAAAATACCTTTTCTGCTCTTTGGGTGAAATTTTATCGAAGAATTCCTTGTCAGAGGTAATTAAGAATTCAGCCAGCTTAACTGCATCTTTACGGATCTTTTTTCCAGAGGTCACATTGTCCTCAATTACTTGGCTAATTTTCTCGTTGTAATCAATCTGCCTTTGACCGTTTATCAAGTCATAATTCAGATGAGAATCAGCTTTATTGATGTCGGGATTCGTTTCACTTTCCCTCTCTCTTTGGTTGTGAAATTGAATCCCTTTTATCCCATTTGATTTCATTTTCTGCATTCGGATAATGGAGTAACTCATGGGGTACGCACCCTTTCTGAAAATCGATAGATTAATAGAAAGTGTAACACACTACACTTTGCACGCAAAGTTTCAT
>NZ_JBIBXY010000044.1:0-3287 GCF_043082785.1 Streptomyces sp. NPDC014764
CCTCGACGAGAAGGTCGCCCGCCTCCACCTGGACGCCCTCGGCGTCAAGCTCACCACGCTGCGCCAGGACCAGGCCGACTACATCGGCGTGAAGGTGGAAGGCCCGTACAAGTCCGACCACTACCGCTACTGAGCCGGACGCTCCTCACCGAGCCCGAGCCCCGAGGCAGGCCCCCGCACCCCCGTGCCGGGGGCCTGCCCCGTTGTCGGACCGACGACCGGCGACCGGCTCCGCCCTCACGACCCAGGACCCTTACGACCCAGGACCCCCATGCCCCGCGGCCGCTATTCGCTCCACGACCCGCACGACCACACCCCCCTCGCGGACGAACACTTCCAGTGCGCCCCCGGTCCCTCCGGCTGGCGCTACGTCTCCCAGCTCACCGCCCCCGACAGCGGTCACGCGGGCTCGGTCGACCTCACCCTCGACGCCCTCGGCCGCCCCCTCCGCCTCGAACTGCACGCCGCGAGCTGGCAGGTCCGCGGCGCCGCCCTCGACGGCGTCACCTGGGTCCGCACCGACCCCACCGGGACCCACGCCACCGAAGGCAACGTGCGCGCCCACGCCTTCACCGGCTCGTCCCCCGCCTTCCTCGTCGCCACCGCCCGTCTGCTGCGCCTCACCCCCTCCGCCGCTGCCACCCGCGTACGCCTCGTCGCCTTCACCGACCCGGTCCTCGCCCCCCGCACCGTGGACCAGTCCTGGGCGCTGGTCGACAGAGAAACACACCCCACTGACAACGGCCCCCTGACCGTGGACGCGTACCAGGTCACGGCGCTGGACACGGGCGAACAGCACACCGTGCACCTGGCCGGCGACGTGGTCCTGTCCGCGCCCGGCGTCGAGCTGGAAGACCTGGAGTCACCGCCGTCGGACCTCGGCTGAGACAGCGCCGTCCGCAGCGGTCAGGCAGGCGGCGCGAAACCCGTCGCGGGCCGCTCGGCCGACCCGCCACCGCCGACGGCCTCGCTGCCCGAGGCAGGCCCGGCCGGCGGCACCGCCTGAGGCACGGGGGCGGGAGGAACGCCGGGCGGCGGCAGCACCGGCCCGCCCGCACCTGTGGGAGAGGGAGCAGCCGGAACGCCTCCGCCGCCGAACGTCCGCCGCGCCTCCCGCGTCTGCCGCTCCAGCAGCACCGCCGCCAGATACATCGCGGGCGGCACCCCCGGAGGCACCGGCGCCCCGGTTCGCCCGGCCACGTCGGACGCCAGCCGCTCCGCCATCGACCAGCCGACCTGCGGATCGAGTTGCCGCATCCGCGTCAGGTACTGACGGACGGCGAGCCACAGACCGTCGGGCACCGCCGACAGATCGAGCCCGGAGAAGCGTCCCGCCAGCCACGGCGGAGGCGGCGGCACGAAAGCGCCCTGACCGGCCGCCGGTATGCGCTCCCGCACCACCAGCGTCCCCGCGAACACGTCCCCCAGCCGCCGGCCGCGCGCCGACACCAGCGAGGCGACGCAGGCCACGACCCCGAACGTCATCAGGATCTCGATCACCCCGAGCAGCCCCCGCACCAGCGCGTGCCGGAACCGGATCGGCCCGCCGTCGTCCCTCACCACCCGCAGCCCGCACGCCAGCTTCCCGAGCGACCGCCCGTGGGTCAGCGTCTCCACCAGGATCGGCCCGCCCACCAGCACCAGGACGAACGTCGCGATCGACACCGCAGTCCGCGCCGCCTCGTCCAGCGAGGCCGTCGCCGCCACCAGACCGAGGGTCACCAGGACGTAGACGGTCACGGCCGCCGCCAGGTCCAGCAGCACGGCCAACCCCCTGCTGGGCAGCTTCGCGGGGCGCAGCTCCAACGCCACCGCCTCGCCCGTCACCAGCTCACTCACGCCCGCCCGCCTCTCCCTGGGTCTGCCCCGGACACCGCCAGTCTGCCAAGCTGATGGCACATCGCACCGCCGTACGATCAGCCGAGGAGCAGGGACACCGATGGACCTCGACGTCTTCGTCTCCGCCCATCGAGCGGAGTGGGACCGTCTCGACGCCCTGCTCGGACGACGCCGCCGGCTCACCGGAGCGGAGGCCGACGAGCTCGTCACCCTGTACCAGCGCGCAGCCACGCACCTCTCGGTGATCCAGTCGGCCGCCCCCGACCCCCAGCTCACCGGACGGCTCAGCCAGCTGGTCGCCCGCGCGCGCAGCGCGGTGACGGGCACCCGCCGGGCGTCCTGGCGCGATGTCACGCACTTCCTGACGCACAGCTTCCCCGCGGCCGTCTACCGCGCGCGTCACTGGTGGGTGCCGACGGCGCTGATCTCCACGGCAGTGGCCGCGCTTCTCGGCTGGTGGATAGGCACGCACCCCGAGGTCCAGGCCTCCATAGCGGCGCCCGCCGAACTCCGCGAGATGACCCGCCCCGGCGGCCAGTACGAGACGTACTACTCCAGCAACCCGGCGACCTCGTTCGCCGCGCAGGTGTGGACGAACAACGCGTGGGCCGCCGCGCTGTGCCTCATCCTCGGGGTGTTCCTCGGTCTGCCGGTGCTGTGGATCCTCTTCCAGAACATGCTCAACCTGGGCGTCGGCTTCGGTCTGATGTCCTCCGCCGGGCGCCTCGACACCTTCCTCGGCCTGGTCCTCCCGCACGGCCTGCTGGAACTCACCGCGGTTTTCGTCGCCGCCGGCACGGGACTGCGGCTCGGCTGGACCGTCATCGACCCGGGCCCGCGCACCCGCCGCACCGCCCTGGCGGAGGAGGGCCGGGCCGCCCTCGCCATGGCGATCGGCCTGGCTCTGGTCCTGTTCGTCTCGGGCGCCATCGAAGGCTTCGTCACCCCGTCGGGCCTGCCCACCTGGGCCCGCATCACCATCGGCGTCGTCGCCGAGCTGGCCTTCCTGGCGTACGTCTACATCCTCGGCGGACGCGCCGCTCGCGCGGGCGCCACCGGGGACCTGGAGGCATCGGAGCGAAGCGCCACCGTGCCCACGGCCGCCTGATGTGCGACCGGCCCCGGTGAGCTGCTAGTGTCTTCTTCGCCCCACGGGAGCCGTTGACGCGGTGCCGGTGGGGAGGTAGATTGGAACAGTTGCCTGGAGATGGGTTCTGACCCGGAAGGCGACAGTGAACATCTACTGGCTTCCCGCCGGGACGCAGATTCCGCGGAAGCACCCCCCCGATAAGTCGGAATTCGAGGACGGTCAATCCGCCCCGAAACTTCTGATAAAGTCGGATCCGCCGGAAGGGAAAGCGCGAAAGCGTCGACCTGGAAAGCGCCGAGGAAATCGGATCGGAAAGATCTGATAGAGTCGGAAACGCAAGACCGAAGGGAAGCGCCCG
>NZ_JBIBXY010000045.1:0-3094 GCF_043082785.1 Streptomyces sp. NPDC014764
AACGAGCGCAACCCTTGATCTTAGTTGCCAGCATTTAGTTGGGCACTCTAAGGTGACTGCCGGTGACAAACCGGAGGAAGGTGGGGATGACGTCAAATCATCATGCCCCTTATGACCTGGGCTACACACGTGCTACAATGGATGGTACAAAGGGCAGCAAAACCGCGAGGTCGAGCCAATCCCATAAAACCATTCTCAGTTCGGATTGTAGGCTGCAACTCGCCTACATGAAGCTGGAATCGCTAGTAATCGCGGATCAGCATGCCGCGGTGAATACGTTCCCGGGCCTTGTACACACCGCCCGTCACACCACGAGAGTTTGTAACACCCGAAGTCGGTGGGGTAACCCTTCTGGGAGCCAGCCGCCTAAGGTGGGATAGATGATTGGGGTGAAGTCGTAACAAGGTAGCCGTATCGGAAGGTGCGGCTGGATCACCTCCTTTCTAAGGAAAAATGGATTTATTCCATTCATAGATTGTTGATAGTTTGTTGTTCAGTTTTGAGGGAGCAATTCCTCATGATATAAAATTGTTCTTTGAAAACTAAATCATATAGAAGAAAAACCAAGATAAAACCGAGTAATCGCCATCTTAGATTCTCTATGTAAATAGAAGAATTAGGGTAAAGAGTAACATCTTTAGCCAAATCAAGTTAAGTTAGAAAGGGCGCACGGTGGATGCCTTGGCACTAGGAGCCGATGAAGGACGGGACTAACACCGATATGCTTCGGGGAGCTGTAAGTAAGCTTTGATCCGGAGATTTCCGAATGGGGAAACCCACTATCCGTAATGGGATAGTATCGTTACTTGAATACATAGAGTAACTGAAGGCAGACCCGGGGAACTGAAACATCTAAGTACCCGGAGGAAGAGAAAGCAAACGCGATTCCCTTAGTAGCGGCGAGCGAAACGGGATTAGCCCAAACCAAGAGGCTTGCCTCTTGGGGTTGTAGGACACTCTACATGGAGTTACAAAGGAACGGGGTAGATGAATAGGTCTGGAAAGGCCAGTCACAGAAGGTAAAAACCCTGTAGTCGAAACTTCGTTCCCTCCTGAGTGGATCCTGAGTACGGCGGGACACGAGAAATCCCGTCGGAAGCAGGGAGGACCATCTCCCAAGGCTAAATACTCCCTAGTGACCGATAGTGAACCAGTACCGTGAGGGAAAGGTGAAAAGCACCCCGGAAGGGGAGTGAAATAGATCCTGAAACCGTGTGCCTACAAGTAGTTAGAGCCCATTAATGGGTGATAGCGTGCCTTTTGTAGAATGAACCGGCGAGTTACGATTACATGCAAGGTTAAGTTGAAGAGACGGAGCCGCAGCGAAAGCGAGTCTGAATAGGGCGATAGAGTATGTGGTCGTAGACCCGAAACCAGGTGATCTACCCATGTCCAGGGTGAAGTCCAGGTAACACTGGATGGAGGCCCGAACCCACGCACGTTGAAAAGTGCGGGGATGAGGTGTGGGTAGCGGAGAAATTCCAATCGAACTTGGAGATAGCTGGTTCTCTCCGAAATAGCTTTAGGGCTAGCCTCAAGGTAAGAGTATTGGAGGTAGAGCACTGTTTGGACTAGGGGCCCCCATCGGGTTACCGAATTCAGACAAACTCCGAATGCCAAATACTTATCCTTGGGAGTCAGACTGCGAGTGATAAGATCCGTAGTCAAGAGGGAAACAGCCCAGACCACCAGCTAAGGTCCCAAAGTATACGTTAAGTGGAAAAGGATGTGGAGTTGCTTAGACAACCAGGATGTTGGCTTAGAAGCAGCCACCATTTAAAGAGTGCGTAATAGCTCACTGGTCGAGTGACTCTGCGCCGAAAATGTACCGGGGCTAAACGTATCACCGAAGCTGTGGATTGACATCTATGATGTCAGTGGTAGGAGAGCGTTCTAAGGGCGTTGAAGCTAGACCGTAAGGACTGGTGGAGCGCTTAGAAGTGAGAATGCCGGTATGAGTAGCGAAAGATGAGTGAGAATCTCATCCACCGAATGCCTAAGGTTTCCTGAGGAAGGCTCGTCCACTCAGGGTTAGTCGGGACCTAAGCCGAGGCTGAAGAGCGTAGGCGATGGACAACAGGTTGATATTCCTGTACCACCTTATGAATCGTTTGAGCGATGGGGGGACGCAGGAGGATAGGGTAAGCGTGCTGTTGGATTAGCACGTCCAAGCAGTTAGGCTGGTAATGAGGCAAATCCCATTACCGTGAAGGCGGAGCTGTGACGGCGAGGGAAATATAGTACCGAAGTTCCTGATTCCACACTGCCAAGAAAAGCCTCTAGCGAGATTCAAGGTGCCCGTACCGCAAACCGACACAGGTAGGCGAGGAGAGAATCCTAAGGTGAGCGAGAGAACTCTCGTTAAGGAACTCGGCAAAATGACCCCGTAACTTCGGGAGAAGGGGTGCTCTTTTGGGTGCAAGCCCGAGAGAGCCGCAGTGAATAGGCCCAGGCGACTGTTTAGCAAAAACACAGGTCTCTGCGAAGCCGTAAGGCGAAGTATAGGGGCTGACACCTGCCCGGTGCTGGAAGGTTAAGAGGAGGGGTTAGCGTTCGCGCGAAGCTCTGAATTGAAGCCCCAGTAAACGGCGGCCGTAACTATAACGGTCCTAAGGTAGCGAAATTCCTTGTCGGGTAAGTTCCGACCCGCACGAAAGGTGTAACGATCTGGGCACTGTCTCAACGAGAGACTCGGTGAAATTATAGTACCTGTGAAGATGCAGGTTACCCGCGACAGGACGGAAAGACCCCGTGGAGCTTTACTGTAGCCTGATATTGAATTTTGGTACAGCTTGTACAGGATAGGTAGGAGCCTTGGAAGCCGGAGCGCCAGCTTCGGTGGAGGCATTGGTGGGATACTACCCTGGCTGTATTGACATTCTAACCCGCACCCCTTATCGGGGTGGGAGACAGTGTCAGGTGGGCAGTTTGACTGGGGCGGTCGCCTCCTAAAAAGTAACGGAGGCGCCCAAAGGTTCCCTCAGAATGGTTGGAAATCATTCGTAGAGTGTAAAGGCACAAGGGAGCTTGACTGCGAGACCTACAAGTCGAGCAGGGACGAAAGTCGGGCTTAGTGATCCGGTGGTTCCGCATG
>NZ_JBIBXY010000046.1:0-2830 GCF_043082785.1 Streptomyces sp. NPDC014764
TTAAAAAAATAAAAACTTCGTTTATCGAGTGTGTGTTTTAAATTTTCTGAAATATAACACAAGTAGACTCTCATTTGTGTTTTTTGTTATATTTTAGAATGATCAATAAAAAGGAGTTTTAATATGGGATCCAAGATAAGTGCAGACAACTTAATTACGAAATCAAATCAGCTTATTGAAGCAGCATATAAATTAAACGAGATAGAACAAAAAATCATCTTAACCCTTATTAGTTTAGTTCAACCAAATGATAAGGAATTTCAATCTTACACTTTCACAATCAAAGATTTCATAAAATTGATTGGCGGAAACAGTAATACAAGGTATAAGGAACTAGAAGAAATTACGAGGAATATGTTAGCTAAAATTTATGAAATAAGATTCGAAGAAAGATTAGTACAAGTTCAATGGTTATCCCAAGCTGATTATAACTATAAAAAGGGGACAATCGAGCTTACACTACATAAGTTTCTTACCCCTTATTTATTAGAGTTGAAAAAGGAATTTACATCGTATCATTTAAAAAACGTAAGTAAACTAAAGGGGCATTATTCTATAAGGATATATGAACTGCTTAAGCAATATGAACGTCTACAAGAAAGAACCCTCACTATGGAGGACCTAAGACATAAGTTGGGCGCAACAAGTATATATCCTGCTTACGGAAACTTTAAACAGCGTGTAATACTCCCTTCTCAAAAACAGATAAATAAAAAATCAGATATCACATTTGAATTTCAAGAGATAAAACAAGGAAGGGCAGTTAAAGAAATTAAATTCTTTATAAAAACCAAAGATTCTATTATTCAACCTTTACCTATTCCGATATCTCATTCCAGTCAAAATGCAGTGTTAGATACAGAAGAACTTGAAAATGATCTTTTTGTTGTTTCTAAAGACGATATTAAAGATATTAAAAGTTTGGCGAGTGATTTAGGAGTTAAAGTTCCGAATAAAACTATACAAAGTTGGTTGAATTATGGGAAAAGAAATGTAATTCAAGTGATGGAGTCAATTAGAGATGATCATAAAATAGAAAATCCAATAGGGTTTATCACGTACAAATTAAAGAATGAGATAGATAAAAACATTATTGAGATAAATCCTTCAGATGATGCCATTCAAGATTTTGTTAACAGTCATATACCAAAACGTAAAATCAAAAGAGTAGAATTTTTAACAGACTGGATGATGAAACCGGAAGCTTTAAAAACTTTTAGTAAATACATGAATGAAGATGATGCTTTAGATTTATGGAATTCAAAGAAAGAAGCAATAATGCAGGAACTAAATGATCGCAGGGGAAAAATGATATTAAATTAAAAGAACAAAAACCATATTGGTTCTTGTTCTTTTTTATCGGAATTATTAACGTTGAACTATCTATTGCTGTAAGAGAGTTTATTATGTAGAATAGAAAAACATTTCAACTAGTAGAAACCTCTAAAAAGAAGTTGACTTCCACGAATGCGAATGGTATATTAGTAGATGTCGCTAATTCGAAAAAAACATTCTTTCTTTTTTTAAAAAAGTTTGTTCGTAGAAGTTGACCACGGTGAAATGCTGTGTTATTATATAAAAGTTGCTCCTAACAGCAACATTAAATTGCTCTTTGAAAACTGAACAAACAAACGTCAACAATAATCGTTTTTATAACTTTCGTTATAGAAACAAAACAAGTAACAAAAGCTAGAGTTTAGCAATGAGCTAATCTTACTCTTTATCGGAGAGTTTGATCCTGGCTCAGGACGAACGCTGGCGGCGTGCCTAATACATGCAAGTCGAGCGGACTTAAAAAGCTTGCTTTTTAAGTTAGCGGCGGACGGGTGAGTAACACGTGGGCAACCTGCCTGTAAGACTGGGATAACTTCGGGAAACCGGAGCTAATACCGGATAATCCTTTCCTACTCATGTAGGAAAGCTGAAAGACGGTTTACGCTGTCACTTACAGATGGGCCCGCGGCGCATTAGCTAGTTGGTGAGGTAACGGCTCACCAAGGCGACGATGCGTAGCCGACCTGAGAGGGTGATCGGCCACACTGGGACTGAGACACGGCCCAGACTCCTACGGGAGGCAGCAGTAGGGAATCTTCCGCAATGGACGAAAGTCTGACGGAGCAACGCCGCGTGAGTGATGAAGGTTTTCGGATCGTAAAACTCTGTTGTTAGGGAAGAACAAGTACGAGAGTAACTGCTCGTACCTTGACGGTACCTAACCAGAAAGCCACGGCTAACTACGTGCCAGCAGCCGCGGTAATACGTAGGTGGCAAGCGTTGTCCGGAATTATTGGGCGTAAAGCGCGCGCAGGCGGTCCTTTAAGTCTGATGTGAAAGCCCACGGCTCAACCGTGGAGGGTCATTGGAAACTGGGGGACTTGAGTGCAGAAGAGAAGAGTGGAATTCCACGTGTAGCGGTGAAATGCGTAGAGATGTGGAGGAACACCAGTGGCGAAGGCGACTCTTTGGTCTGTAACTGACGCTGAGGCGCGAAAGCGTGGGGAGCAAACAGGATTAGATACCCTGGTAGTCCACGCCGTAAACGATGAGTGCTAAGTGTTAGAGGGTTTCCGCCCTTTAGTGCTGCAGCAAACGCATTAAGCACTCCGCCTGGGGAGTACGGCCGCAAGGCTGAAACTCAAAGGAATTGACGGGGGCCCGCACAAGCGGTGGAGCATGTGGTTTAATTCGAAGCAACGCGAAGAACCTTACCAGGTCTTGACATCTCCTGACAATCCTAGAGATAGGACGTTCCCCTTCGGGGGACAGGATGACAGGTGGTGCATGGTTGTCGTCAGCTCGTGTCGTGAGATGTTGGGTTAAGTCCCGCAAC
>NZ_JBIBXY010000047.1:0-2389 GCF_043082785.1 Streptomyces sp. NPDC014764
TCGCCACCGACAACCCCGTCCCCGTCCCGCCGTTCCGGGGCACCCGCGTCGTCAAGGGCATCCAGCTCAAGGAATACGCCTCA
Organism: Streptomyces sp. NPDC014764; assembly: GCF_043082785.1. Classification (NCBI taxonomy): domain Bacteria; kingdom Bacillati; phylum Actinomycetota; class Actinomycetes; order Kitasatosporales; family Streptomycetaceae; genus Streptomyces; species Streptomyces sp. NPDC014764. Next base: position 84 of record NZ_JBIBXY010000047.1, read on the forward strand.
TGGCTCGACGAGACCGCCCTCTTCCGCGGTCAGTGGGGTCTGACCAAGGAACTGATCGAGACCGAGGGCAGGCCCCGGCTGCGCGCCCTGCTGGACCGGCTGCGCACGGACAACGTCCTCGAAGCCGGCGTCGTCCACGGCTACTTCCCGTGCGTCTCCAAAGGCGACGACCTGATCATCCTGGACGAGGACGGCAACGAGCGCACCCGCTTCACCTTCCCCCGCCAGCGCCGTGGCCGCCGTCTGTGCCTGGCCGACTTCTTCCGCCCTGAGGAGTCCGGCGAGACGGACGTCGTCGGTCTCCAGGTCGTCACCGTCGGCTCCCGCATCGGCGAGGAGACCGCCCGGCTGTTCGAGGCCGACGCCTACCGCGAATACCTCGAACTGCACGGCCTGTCCGTCCAGCTCGCCGAGGCCCTCGCCGAGTACTGGCACGCCCGCGTCCGCTTGGAGCTCGGCATCCACCGCGGCGACCCGGACGGACTCGACGGCATGCTCCGCACCGAGTACCAGGGCTGCCGCTACTCCCTGGGCTACCCGGCCTGCCCGGACCTGGAGGACCGCGCGAAGATCGCCGACCTGCTGGAGCCGGAACGCATCGGCGTGCAGCTCTCCGAGGAGTTCCAGCTCCACCCCGAGCAGTCCACGGACGCCATCGTCGTCCACCACCCGGAGGCCGGCTACTTCAACACCGGAGTCAGGCGATGACGACCTTCTCCTTCGAGTTCTTCCCGCCCAGGACGGACCAGGGCGAACGCACCCTGTGGGACGCGATCCGCCGGGTGGAGGCACTGCGCCCCGACTTCGTGTCCGTCACCTACGGGGCCGGCGGCTCCTCCCGGGACCGTACCGTCGCCGTCACCCGGCGCATCGCCGCCGAGACCACACTGCGCCCCGTCGCCCACCTCACCGCCGTCGGCCACTCCACGGCCGAACTGCGCCGCATCATCGGCCAGTACGCCGACGCCGGCATCCGTGACGTCCTCGCCCTGCGCGGCGACCCGCCCGGCGACCCCAACGGGCCCTGGATCCCCCACCCCGAGGGGTTCACCCATGCCCGGGAACTGGTCGAACTCGTGCGCGCGCTCGGCGACTTCACCATCGGCGTGGCGGCGTTCCCGGAGCGCCACCCGCGCTCGCCCGACTGGGACAGCGACATCCGGCACTTCGTCGCCAAGTGCAGGGCCGGCGCCGACTACGCCATCACGCAGATGTTCTTCCACGTCGAGGACTATCTGCGGCTGCGCGACCGGGTGGCGGCCGCGGGCTGCGACACCCCCGTCATCCCGGAGATCATGCCCGCCACCGACGTCCGCCAGATCCGCCGGTTCGCCGAACTCTCCGGGGCCGCCTTCCCCGAAGACCTCGCCCACCGCCTCGAACGCGCCCGCGACAACCCGGCCGCCGGACACCGCATCGGCGTCGACCACGCCACCGCCATGGCCGAACGGCTCCTGGCCGAAGGGGCACCCGGGCTGCACTACATCACCCTCAACCGTTCCACCGCCGCCCTCGACATCCACCGCAACGTCCAGACCCTGGGGAGCCTCAGTGCCCACTGACCGCAGCGACTTCACGGACTTCAAGGTCGCCGACCTCTCCCTGGCCGAGTTCGGCCGCAAGGAGATCACCCTCGCCGAGCACGAGATGCCCGGCCTGATGGCGATCCGCAAGGAGTACGCCGACGCCCAGCCCCTGGCCGGCGCCCGGATCACCGGCTCCCTGCACATGACCGTGCAGACCGCCGTCCTCATCGAGACCCTCGTCGCGCTCGGCGCGCGGGTCCGCTGGGCGTCCTGCAACATCTACTCCACCCAGGACCACGCGGCCGCCGCGATCGCCGCCGCCGGCATCCCGGTGTTCGCCTGGAAGGGCGAGACGCCGGCAGAGTACTGGTGGTGCACGGAGCAGGCGCTGACCTGGCCCGGCCACGCGGGCCCGAACATGATCCTCGACGACGGCGGCGACGCCACGCTCCTCGTCCACAAGGGTGTCACCTACCGCAAGACCGGCGAGCTGCCCGAGGCGACGGGCGAGGAACTCGCCGCCGTACGCGCCCTGCTCGAGGCGAGCACTCTCGACTGGACCGCCCTCGCCTCCGAGATCCGCGGTGTGACGGAGGAGACCACGACGGGTGTGCACCGTCTGTACGAGATGCAGCGTGACGGCATCCTGCTGTTCCCGGCGATCAACGTGAACGACGCCGTCACCAAGTCGAAGTTCGACAACAAGTACGGCTGCCGCCACTCCCTGGTCGACGGCATCAACCGCGCCACCGACACCCTCATCGGCGGCAAGACCGCCGT
>NZ_JBIBXY010000048.1:0-1848 GCF_043082785.1 Streptomyces sp. NPDC014764
CACTGGATGGACGCCGGGGTGCGGATCTTCCGCGTGGACAACCCGCACACCAAGCCCGTCGTGTTCTGGGAGCGGGTGATCGGGGAGATCAACGGCAGCGACCCGGACGTCATCTTCCTGGCGGAGGCCTTCACCCGCCCGGCGATGATGCACACCCTGGCCCAGATCGGCTTCCAGCAGTCCTACACGTACTTCACCTGGCGGAACACCAAGCAGGAGCTGACGGAGTACCTGACCGAACTGTCGGGGGAGGCCGCCTCCTACATGCGGCCCAACTTCTTCGCCAACACCCCCGACATCCTGCACGCCTACCTCCAGCACGGCGGCCGGCCCGCCTTCGAGGTCCGCGCCGTCCTCGCCGCCACCCTCTCCCCCGCCTGGGGCATCTACAGCGGCTACGAACTGTGCGAGAACACCCCGCTGCGCGAGGGCAGCGAGGAATACCTCGACAGCGAGAAGTACCAGCTCAAACCCCGCGACTGGGAAGCCGCCGCACGCGAGGGCCGCACCATCGCACCCCTGATCACCCGCCTCAACACCATCCGGCGGGAGAACCCGGCCCTGCGGCAGCTGCGCGATATTCACTTCCACCGGACGGACAAGGAGGAGGTCATCGCCTACTCGAAGCGGCGGGACGGCAACACGGTGCTCGTGGTCGCCAATCTCGACACCCGGCACACCCAGGAGGCGACGGTCTCGTTGGACATGCCGCAACTCGGCCTGGACTGGCACGAGTCGGTGCCGGTGCGCGACGAGCTCACCGGCGAGGTTTATCAATGGGGCAGCGCCAACTATGTGCGTCTCGGTCCGGGCGGGGCACATGTACTCGTCGTCGGCGGGAGGTCCGGGGACGGGCCTTCCGGGACGCACAGCACGGTTCTGCGACCGTCCACCCCGCAGATCGGAGGGTCATCCGCCACATGAGCGTCAACGAACCCGTCCCGGACACCTTCGAGGACACCCCCGCCAAGGACCGGGACCCCGACTGGTTCAAACGCGCCGTCTTCTACGAGGTCCTCGTCCGCTCCTTCCAGGACAGCAACGGGGACGGCATCGGTGACCTGAAAGGCCTGACCGCCAAGCTGGACTACCTGCAGTGGCTGGGCGTCGACTGCCTGTGGCTGCCGCCGTTCTTCAAGTCGCCCCTCCGCGACGGCGGGTACGACGTCGCCGACTACACCTCGGTGCTGCCGGAGTTCGGCGACCTGGCGGACTTCGTGGAGTTCGTCGACTCCGCCCATCAGCGCGGCATGCGCGTGATCATCGACTTCGTCATGAACCACACCAGCGACCAGCACCCGTGGTTCCAGGAGTCCAGGCGCGACCCCGACGGCCCGTACGGCGACTACTACGTGTGGGCCGACGACGACAAGCAGTTCCAGGACGCGCGCATCATCTTCGTCGACACCGAGGCGTCCAACTGGACGTACGACCCGGTACGCAAGCAGTACTACTGGCACCGCTTCTTCTCGCACCAGCCGGATCTGAACTACGAGAACCCGGCCGTGCAGGAGGAGATGATCTCCGCGCTCAAGTTCTGGCTGGACCTCGGGATCGACGGATTCCGGCTGGACGCGGTGCCGTACCTGTACCAGGAGGAGGGGACGAACTGCGAGAACCTCCCGGCGACGCACGCGTTCCTCAAGCGGGTCCGCAAGGAGATCGACACCCAGTACCCCGACACCGTCCTCCTCGCCGAGGCCAACCAGTGGCCCGAGGACGTCGTCGACTACTTCGGCGACTACGCCGCCGGCGGCGACGAATGCCACATGGCCTTCCACTTCCCGGTCATGCCCCGCATCTTCATGGCCGTACGCCGCGAGTCGCGCTACCCGGTCTCCGAGATCC
>NZ_JBIBXY010000049.1:0-1786 GCF_043082785.1 Streptomyces sp. NPDC014764
AAAACTATTAAAATGTATATATATGCAATATTCATAAGATACAAATTAACTTAAATCGCAAAAGTTAACAGCGCTATTTTAACACATAGAAAATAAAAATACTATGACTTTACCGTTTTCTAATAGCGGGTAAAGTGTTCAAACTTTGACAATGGGACTCCTATAATGGGGTCCTTATTTAATTTCCTTGAAAATATAAAATCCGCCCTTTTGCGTGTGGGTGGGGTGACTCCAGTTGGGGCCCCCGACACCGCAAGGCGGATTTATTTTATTTATAAAAGACCGAGAGAAATAACACTAACCATTATGGTATTGACATGATACCACTTTGATACTATAATGATACCATAAGGAGGTGAAGTTATTGGGAAAAGCGGTTTTTTCTCTAAGGCTTACTGAAGACCTACACGAATGGTTAAAAAAAGAAGCTGAAAAGAGAGGTATGTCGGTCAACGCTTTGATTTCATACATACTGAGCGAATATAAAGACGATAAAGAGTTTTAACGGAGTAGTTCTACGTAGTGAAAGCGTAGCGGTTCCTTTACTTGGAAAGGCGACTCTGATAACCTAGTTCGGTTTGCCACATTAAAGATTTCTAGAAGGTGGCGACGGTGGCAAGTAATCTGGGTCGCAAAGGTTCCGAGTCAAGGATTCATGGAGTAGATCTACGCAGTGGTGATGGTGAAGCGCAACTAAAAAAACAAGAAAAGAGGACGAGCACATGTTTAATATTTCTTATTACAAAACCGAAGACACAAAAGTAATGGTGGTTACATTACACGCACTAAAACAAACTATCATTTTGCAACCAGGATTCTTTTATAAAATTTCAGGAGTTGATAGAAAAGTAATAACCGGCTGCGGCGAATTTAGTGGTACAATTCTAGTAGATTTAGGATTTATATTTCCGTTTAAATCTGATAGAAAAATAGGTTAATATTTAATCGCTATTTCTGTTTCTTACTTAACTTGATTATAGCGATTAATAAGCAGAAAAATTTAGACAAGGAAGAGAGGTATTTTATAATTGAGGTATCGTCACAAACTAATAAAAAGTGGCGGTGTATGGGAATTATTGAGCTACGAGAAAGAGGTAGCAACAGGTAAAGATGCAGTTCGTGAAAATGCTGGTAGGAAAAAACAGTCTGATCATGATTGGATAAATGATGCTGAAACAAAGATGAAGAACAGGTCTGATGTGTTATATCGTGCAAGGAAGCAAGTGTTTAACCAAGCAAATGCCAATGCAAATGCGTGGAACGAGCAACCGAAATTTTTCACACTTACATATGCTGAAAACATGCAGGACATAAAACAATCTAACTATAACTTCAAAAAGTTTATCCAAAGGCTGAATTACACTTTAAAAATAAAACTAAAATACACTGCTGTAATTGAGTTTCAGAAACGAGGGGCTATACATTATCACCTATTGGTCTATAACCTTCCTTACACGCCTGTAGACGTTCTATCGGACATCTGGGGTCATGGGTTTGTTAAAATAAATAAAATAGACCACGTGGACAATGTAGGGGCTTATATAACGAAATATATGATAAAGGATAATATTGACGAAAGATTACTTGGAGAGAAGTCTTATTTTTCGAGTAGAGGGTTAAAGAAGCCTGAAGAGTATATTTTGACGGAAAAAGAAAAAGAGACTCTGCTAAAGTCTCATGACGAATATATAACATATTCCAAAAACTATGAAAATGAATATCTAGGCAATATTCATAAGATACAAATTAACTTAAATCGCAAAAGTTAACAGCGCTATTTTAACAC
>NZ_JBIBXY010000050.1:0-1761 GCF_043082785.1 Streptomyces sp. NPDC014764
GCCAATAATTTGTTTGGCTGCGTCCACATTTTTTTGTTCTTCAGTAGTTAATTCTACAGACTTCTTTTGCTCCTGTTGTTTTAACTCTGCTTCTATTTGTTGCTTCTCTTGGCGGTATCTTTGTAAGTCATAAACAATAGCATTATGCTTTTGTACTTCACGATTAATATTACCTCGCTCAGTTTTCATCCCCTTTTTCTCCATATCAGAAGCGACATGCCCCATATGAACCGTAGGTAAGATTTCAAGTCCACGTTCAGCGTGAGATTTATGTGTAATTCGTTCTTTGATGTTTGATTGTTCTAATGCTTTATTTGCGTATTCTGACCATTGTTCTCTCCACTGCTCCAGCAGTTCTTTTTTGTTCCAATCACGATTCTTTGTAGTAAAGCCTTCTTCTGAAATTTCTCGTGTTGTTAACATTATGTGAGCGTGAGGATTGTTGGAGTCATCTCTATGAATAGCGATATCAGCAACCATGCCTTTATCTACAAATTGGTCTTGGATGTAGCCTTTGATTAATTCAGTTTGTTGTTGATTGGAAAGTTCTTTAGGTAAAGCAATATTTATTTCTCTGGCTAATTGAGAGTTCTTTCTTTTCTCGGAATGTTCCACTTCATTCCAAAGAATCTCACGATTCTGAATCCAAACTGGCGATTTTTCAGGGGCAAGAATATGGGTTTCTGGTTGCACTTCTCTTTTGTAAAACTTACTTTCATTTGTTTGCTCATCGACTAAACGCTGACCAGAACGATAGGCAGCAGCCGCAACTGCGGATTGCCCTTTTCCTCTGGAAATCATTTGAGCAGAGAAATGATAGATCGCCATATCCTTGTACCTCCTTTTTAAATTTAAATTGAATAACAAACTCCATAATGGAACAAAATATTAAAGCCAACTGTTGAAATTCATGTATCACACCAAAAAGGGAGTAGAAGGCTATCTACTCCTTTTTTATTTTTTAAAAATGAATTCGGAGAAATTATAAAGACAAGTTGAACAATTGCTGACATTGCCAACGAGTATTTATAAAAATCTTCCGAATCCTTTTTTGTATCCGCATTATGGCGGATACTCATTCGCCCACTAGCGAATGGAGGGTTTTGATTTTGTATTCGCACCAAGCGAATATGCTCTTTGTTTGCAACGCAAACCGCACACAAACGAAGTTTGTATAAGTGCGCCCTTCTTCACTTTGTTCATTGGGGTGATTATACCACAGGCAGAGTGAAGATACTATTATGTAATTCTAGTGTTATAGCTATAATTTGATTATAATGGAGGAAACAAGGTTATAAGGGGAGTGAGAGCTTTGGCTCGAAAGACAGAAGAAGAAAGACTATTAGAGATGGATGAAAAGATTAAGAAGATGCAAGCTGAGAAGCAAAGGCTTGCGAATCAATTAAAGGAAAAAGAGCGTAAATCTAGAACAAAAAGACTCATTCAAATTGGGGCATTAATGGAGAAGCATTTAAAGATAGAAGGGGAGGAAGAAGCAATCAAGCTAATCGCTTCTTTCCAAAAGGCCATCTTGGAAAGAAAAGAACAAATTCAAGCAATGGATATACATTTAGCTAGAGAGATATTAGGAATTGAAAATAAAAAGTAACTCTCTTAAACTAGTGTTGACCACAGGGTCAAATAATGACCAATAGGTCAACGTTGATGTTTCTTTGAATAAAATAAAATGACCTCCTTCGATTTATTCGTAGGAGGTCATTTCATACTTTAGTATGGGAGCCAACCCTATAAAGAGTTGGT
>NZ_JBIBXY010000051.1:0-1697 GCF_043082785.1 Streptomyces sp. NPDC014764
GGAAAACTGGTGGATGGATTTCTTTCTAAAAGTTGATTCCAATAAAAAAGCCTAAGATCTTAGGCTTTTTTATTTTTTCTTGAGAAATTTTATAAGTAAATATATTCCTCCTATGATAACTATAAGCCAAAAAACGAAAGGAATAATACCTAAAATATCCATAAAAACCATCCTTCAATTTTTTAAATTTTCTTTTTGCTAATCAAGTTTCTGTTGTTAAAAAAAAAACGTCTAATGAATCCAACAATTAATCCAAATCCTAATATTATTAGAACTATATAGCCATTAGACAATTTTCCTTGAAGTAGTAGAAGAAACAGCAATACCGAGATTACTACAACCACGAATAGTAAAACAACATCAATTCGCTTCATGAAATCATCTCCTTTTCTTAGTTGATACTTTACTCCCGTTGTGTTGGAAATCATAACTAATAATAACATTTTTTTCTTATTCTTATTTTGTAAGTGTTTAATAGAATTAGATAGTATTTTGCTAGTTAGTTAACATAATGCGTCTTATCCCAAGCAACCAACAAAACAAAAGACGGAATTCGGCCATATTTGGGCAAATTCCGTCTTTTTAGGTTTGGGAAATACATATAAACTTGGAACAATAATGATATCGGCGATCTTTCATTTTCTTTTAATTGCTGCGGATTGCTAGTTAGTTTCATGTTTGACAACAAAAATCAAAACAGAGACAACTCCCTCAGTTGTCTCTGTTAAGGATTACATAATAAGGAGGTATTACATGATCAATAATATGTTTGAAATGAAAGAAGTATGAATTGCTCACTCTCTTTATCAGTGTTAATCACCGTTCCAACTCATTTCTTTGCCCTTTTAAGCGTTGTTTTTGCTTCTCATTAGGATTTACCCCTCGAGTTTGGTTTCGGGCCTGTTCTAGGCCTCGGATGATGGCTGACAAGAATTCTGTGCTTGCTCCATAACCACCTTGATGCTTCCCTAACTGTAAATCTTCGATTTCTTTTATTGTTTTATCTTTCAAGTCCATATTACTTAGAATCTTATCTCGATTATGAATAAAGTGGTCTTTATCTCGAAATCCTTCTTTTTTTAAAGATTCTTGGCACTTACTCTGTATGTTTAAAAGGTCGTCATAGGCTTTCTTATTTGTTTCAGAATGAAGTACCTTTCCTTTTAACAAGGGATTACTATCAATTTTTTGCAAACGTTGTTCAATCTCTAATAATTGATCAAAATACTTTTCTACCCTTTGGATTCGCTGAATACCTACTTGGAACTTTTGTAAAAAGTTTTTATGTTCTTCAATATGTCTGTTCCGAGCACGAATAGTGGATTTAATACTATCTATACCGACAATCTTTTCAGCTTTTTTATTAAGGTTATTTAGCTTTTGCGCAGTCTCATACGATAAGAATTTTTCGGCATTTTGAAGTTCAGGATAGTGAGAAATGACTTTACGTATGACTTGCTGCTTTATTATTTCTTCGGTTTGCTTTAGAACTATTTTCTGTTCAATGGATGTCAGATTGTTTTCTTGAAGCTTTTGAGTAGCTACTTTCAGTTGTTTATTCAAATTCTTTTTAGCAAATGGAATCTCTTCCACTTTAGCCAAATTAGCTTCTTTTAAGCATTGAGCCAAATGCTGTTCTTGCTCTGGAATTTCACCTTGTACTTCTGTAATCTTATTGCGTAAAATTTCTTTTTCTT
>NZ_JBIBXY010000052.1:0-1560 GCF_043082785.1 Streptomyces sp. NPDC014764
CAATCTTTATTACAAGAAAAAAACATCTATATATTAATTGAAGAAGCATTAGAGGACTATTTAAATAATATCGGTAAATAATTTGATGCATCCAAACTTGGGTACGTAAAATTATTTTTAATAGTAGTTAACATAATGCGTCTTATCCCAAGCAGCACCCCAAACAAAAGACGGAATCCGGCCATATTCGGGCAAATTCTGTCTTTTTCCCTTCGGGAAATAATCAAAAATGAAGACTATAATTCAAAAACACTATCTCTTTATTTCTTCTATTTCCTCCTGGATCCTATTCCATTATCTATTTGACATTCCAAACATTTTTGAAGCATGGACAATGCTTATAATGCTGTATGGAGTATCTATATGTCTATTTTCTTTGCTTATCTATCCTTTTAAAAAAAGAGCATAAGGAAACCTGATATCACCTTCTGATAAAAGGTGATGAATAGTCGGTGCCTATTAGGTTTCAAGGAGTTTAAATTGATATCACTTTTTGGCTCGGGAGATATAGTGTAGATATACCGTAATATCTCTAGAGATATAGTTGTATTCCAAAATTTTCATTGGATTTTTCCTGTCTTTGCACAAACAACGCTAAAAGATTTTTTTCTTTTAGCGTTGTTTCGAGTTGTGATATGGATACATTAGAACGATATATTTGCGCTTTATTGTCCAATTCTTTTCATCCTTTTTAAAAAGAAATATCTAATATCAGTTTTAAAATATAAAAAACGAATAGAATTTCCATTGTCGAACGTCTTTAGGCTTTTATATTCGATCTATAATACTGTCCTTTTTCTAAAAACGAACTTAACTAAGGGAAGTACCTAAAATCAGCTAAAATAGCCCCTGAAACGTTCTAAATCTGAATTCACTTTAAGCTTACCCATCGGTTGATGTTAACTTTAAAAAGACAATTAAATACTAAACAACCTATCCTAGTGTATCGTTAATAAAAGTTTTTTGTATTGCTTCTTCTAGTTCGAATTGTTCCATCCTGGATTTTGCATATCTTTTAGTAACATTTATATCTTTATGTCCAGCAAGTTTCGAGACAACTTCTAAGCCTATTCCTTTATCTATAAGCTTTTGACAAAAAGTATGTCTTAATTTATGCGGATGAACATTATACTTTTTCAACATATATTGAATCGATCTTTCTGTTAATCGTTCATTAGATTTTGAAGTAAATAAAGCATCCTCACTATAAAAAGAGTCACAGTATTTAAGAAGATATTTCTTAGCTTCTTCCGATAATGGAATATACCTTTCTTCACCAGTTAACCCATTTCTAACGGTTAATTGCCTTTTTCTAATATCAATATTCGACTTATTTAGAGAACATAATTCCGAAACTCTAATACCTGTATGAAGTAATAAGTAAACAATAGCTATATTTCTTTCGTGACCATCATTTTTCACTTCTTGAAGTAATTGATTGTATTCATAAGGAGTTAGTATTTCCAATTCTCCCTTTTTTTCTATAGGCATAACTTTAATATCTAAAGTTATTTCTGGACGTTTCAAGAACTTAGCAAACGTTCTAATAGAGCCAAGTAT
>NZ_JBIBXY010000053.1:0-1510 GCF_043082785.1 Streptomyces sp. NPDC014764
CTCCGCACGCTCCAGCGCGTCGGCGACCAGGGCCATGTTGTCCGCGGCGGCGTCGGCCGCCGTGAACCCGTCGACCACCCGCCCCCACAGCGGCTGACCGTCGAACGACGCCTGACGCACACCCGCGTCGGACCCCAGCAGACCCTGCCGCTGCCTGGCGAGCCGGGCCGCCGAGGCCCGGTCGCGCACCTTGCGGCCGACACCGAGTCCCCGGCGCGCCAGCCGGCGGATCCGCCGCGAGGCCGGTGCCATCAACGCTTCCCGGAGGAGGTGCTTTCAGGTGCCTTCTCGAAGGAGCTCGGGAAGGGGAAGTACTCCTCCAGGAAGGAGAACATGCGGGCGGTGACCTCTTCGCGCTGCTCCGGCGGCACGTCGACGTCGTTGAGGCAGAAGAAGTCGTAGTTGCGCTTGGCCCGGATGCCCTCGAGACGGCGGTCCGCGTCCTCGCGGCTGATGTTGACGTACCGGAAGCGGAACTTGCCCGGGACGCCCTTGCCGGTGATGTACGCGTGGTTGTAGTGCATCGACGCGGTCATCGCGATGTCGTCGGGCGACCGGAAGCGCGAACGCATGGTCTGGCCGACCTCCTCGGGGAACATCTCCTCGAGCTCGTTCAGCACCGACCGCACCTGCGGCAGCGGGGTGTGCATGAAGTTGTGCGTGATGAAGCGGTCGTGGGCCTTCATCAGCAGCTGGCGCACGTTCTTGCCGGCCGAGTTGGTCGCGGTCTCGCCGCCGTGCGGCTGGCCGACGCCGACCTTGAGCGGCGAGAACGGGATGCGGGCGATGCCGTTCGCGTGGAAGAAGTGCTGCGGGGTGACGCTGCGGCCGACGAACACGTCGTCGTTGAAGTACAGGTAGTGGTCCGAGAGGCCCGGGATGTGGTGCAGCCGCGTCTCGATGGCGTGCGAGTTGAAGACCGGCAGGACGCCCTCGGGGAAGATGTCCTTGTGGTCCACGACCGTGATGCCGGGCGCGTCGGCGTCCAGCCACTCCGGCTTCTGGCCGTCGGTGACGATGTAGATGTGCCGCACGAAGTCGGCGTACATCTCCAGCGACCGCAGCGAGTACTTCAGCTCGTCGTGGCTGGTGTAGCGGGACTCGTTGGTCTCCTTGTCGAGGATCGCCGGGACGCCCTCGCTCTTGTACTTCTGCCGCTTGGCGCGCAGTTCGGGGTCCTCGCCGTCGACCCAGGTGTAGACGACGTCGATGGGGAACGTGACGTCCTCCACCGTGGTCACGGTGAACGGCGCGAACGTCGGGTAGTCGCGGCCCTGCACCGTGATCTTCGCGGACTTCTGCTCACCGGTCGGCATGACGTCCGATATCCGGTTGCGCCGGGGGGCGACCAGGGAGTCGGCCAGGACGTCGGCGGAGGCCTGCGGCGACACGCGCGCCAGTTCCGCCTCGGCGTCGGGACCTGCGAGCACGTCGGCGCCGTCCTGCCAGAACTCCACGTCGCAGCCGAGCATCGGACCGCCCAGGACCTGCCCCGCGGGACCCAGACGCA
>NZ_JBIBXY010000054.1:0-1482 GCF_043082785.1 Streptomyces sp. NPDC014764
CTTGGGTTCTAACGGTCCTCGCAACACCCGCGATCTGTGGGAGTTGCGAGGACCGTGGCCGTTGGACGCGATGATCTTGCGGGGATGCGGGAGCGTTTCCTTGCGCGGCTGGATGCCGTGGGGAACGTGACCGTGGTGGCGCGTGAGCTGGGGGTGAACCGGAACACTGCTTTCAGCTGGGCCCGGAAGGCCGGACGGAGCTCGGTGCGCCTGCCGCGCCGGCATCCCGGGCGGGACGAGTACGAGCGGCTTCGGGCCGCCGGTGTCGCCCGCCGGGTCGCGGCCCGGCAGGTCGGCGTGAACGAGCGCACGGCCAAGGACTGGGACTGGGGCGTCAAGAAGACCGCCACCACACGCACTTACGCCGACGGCCGCCGTGTCGACTACGCCACCGGGACCGTCACGATGTGCGGTGTGACCACGGCACCGGTGGGCCTGACGGCCCTGGAAAAGCAGCTCCACCCGCGGTTCCTGACGCTCGCCGAGCGCGAGAAGATCCGTGATCTGCGCGCGGCGGGTCAGTCGCTGCGGGCTATCGGGCGTGCTCTGGGGCGGCCGGCGAGCACGGTCAAGCGGGAGATCGATGCCAACATAGGCACCGAGGGCTACCAGCCCTACGCCGCCCACCGCGCCGCCGCGGCGCGCAGGCCCCGGCCCAAGGAACGCAAGCTGGTGCGTGAGGGACGGCTGCGCCGCTTCGTCCAGGACGGACTGCGCAGGCGGTGGTCGCCGCAGCAGATCTGTCACGCTCTACGCAGAGAACATCCCGACGACGAGAGCATGCGGGTGAGCGTGGAAACGGTCTACCAGGCGCTGTACTTCCAGGCCCGCGGTGGCCTGAAACGGGAAGTGCAGGCAGCCATCCGTTCCGGCCGGACCCGCCGCAAACCACGCAGGGACCCCCAGCGGCGCACCCCACGGTTCACCGACCCGATGGTGATGATCAGCGACCGTCCCGCCGATATCGAGGACCGGGCCGTGCCCGGTCACTGGGAAGGCGACCTGATCATCGGCCAGGGCGGCCGCTCCGCGATCGCCACCCTGGTCGAGCGCAGCACCCGTTACACCATGCTGGTCCACCTGCCGGGCGGAGCCCACGACGCCGAGACCGTCCGTGACGGCCTCGTCGCCACGATCCAGACCCTGCCCGGCCACCTGCGCGGCTCTCTCACCTGGGACCAGGGCAGCGAGATGGCACGCCACAAGCAGTTCAGCATGGCCACCGGCATGCCCGTCTACTTCTGCGACCCGGCATCGCCCTGGCAGCGCGGCTCGAACGAGAACACCAACGGGCTGCTACGGCAGTACTTCCCCAAGGGCACCGACCTGAGCGTCCACAGTCCCGAAGATCTCGAACACGTCGCCCAGGAACTCAACGGCCGCCCACGCAAGACGCTCGACTGGGATACCCCAGCCGAGCGTCTACGTGATCTACTCACCACCTGAAACCAGGCGGTGTTGCGACGACCCCTTGAACCCAAG
>NZ_JBIBXY010000055.1:0-1230 GCF_043082785.1 Streptomyces sp. NPDC014764
CCTCGCGCTTTCATGAAGCGGGCTGTCCGGCAGGCGGTCAGAAAAGCAGGAAGTGCCTCTGACCAGCAAGAATGAGGATTGTCGAGGTCCTTGTTCCTGCTGAAACCAGAGGCACTTCCCAGGGGGAGCACCCTATCGGGCCCTACCCCCGTGTCCGCGTCCAGGACGACGGCCGCCAGGTCGTCTCCCAGGCCGGGGCGATCCTGCTCGTCGAAACCGTCCGCAAGACCGGTCTTGACCAGGCCATATCCCAGGCTCTGGCGCCGTGGCGCAAGCCGCGGGCCGTCCATGATCCCGGCAAGGCCCTCCTGGACGTCGCCCTGGCGGTCGCGCTGGGCGGGGACTGCCTCGCGGACGTCGCGATGCTGCGGTGTGAGCCGGCCGTCTTCGGCCCGGTCGCCTCCGACCCGACCATCTCCCGGCTGATCGACACCCTCGCCGCCTTCGGCGACACCGCCCTGCAGGCCATCCGGTCCGCACGGTCCGAAGTCCGCAACCGGGTCTGGTCGTTGGCCGGCGAGGACGCCCCGGACGCCGACGGTCAGGTCGTAGTCGATCTCGATGGCGTCCTCGTGATCGCCCACTCCGACAAGCAGGACGCGGCCGCGACCTGGAAGAAGACCTACGGCCATCACCCGCTGACGGCCTTCGTCGACCACGGCCCGGGCGGAACCGGTGAGCCCGTCGCCGCCCTCCTGAGACCGGGAAACGCGGGCTCCAACACGGCCGCCGACCACATCACCACCGCCCAGCTCGCCCTGGCCCAACTGCCCAAGCACTACCGGCGAGGACGGCAGACGCTGATCCGCACGGACTCCGCCGGCGGCACCCACGACTTCGTGTCCTGGCTCGCCAGGCGAGGACGGTGGCTGTCCTACTCGGTCGGCATGGTGATCACCGAAGCGATCCACGAACACGTGCTGAAGGTCCCCGCCTCGGCCTGGACGGCGGCCGTCGAGACCGACGGTGAGGCCCGGGACGGGGCCTGGGTCGCCGAGCTCACCGGCAAGCTGCTGGACGGCTGGCCGAAGGGCATGCGACTGATCGTCCGCAAGGAACGGCCCCACCCTGGCGCCCAGTTGAGGATCACGGACGCGGACGGCATGCGGATCACGTGCTTCGCGACCAACACCGCCGACCGGCCGATCGCCGAGCTCGAGCTTCGTCACCGGCTGCGGGCCCGGGCCGAGGACCGGATCCGGGCCGCCCGGGCCACCGGCCTGCGCAACC
>NZ_JBIBXY010000056.1:0-1201 GCF_043082785.1 Streptomyces sp. NPDC014764
AAGTACCAGCTCAAACCCCGCGACTGGGAAGCCGCCGCACGCGAGGGCCGCACCATCGCACCCCTGATCACCCGCCTCAACACCATCCGGCGGGACCACCCCGCGCTGCACCGACTGCGCAATCTCCGCTTCCACCGCACCGACAACGACTCCGTCCTGGCGTACAGCAAGCGCCACGACTCCGACGTCGTGCTCGTGGTCGTCAACCTCGACCCCCATCACGTCCAGGAGGCGACGGTCTCGCTCGACATGCCGCAACTCGGCCTGGGCTGGCACGAGTCGGTGCCGGTGCGCGACGACCTCACCGGCGAGACCTACCACTGGGGCAGCACCAACTACGTGCGGCTGGAGCCGGGGCGGGCTCCAGCGCATGTCCTGCACGTCCAGCGACCGCCCGCCGCACAGCGAAACGGAGGGCCAGGAACGCCATGACCGTGAACGAGCCAGTGCCGGACACGTTCGAGGACACACCGGTCAGGGACCGGGATCCCGACTGGTTCAAACGCGCCGTCTTCTACGAGGTCCTCGTCCGCTCCTTCCAGGACAGCAACGGGGACGGCATCGGCGACCTGAAAGGCCTGACCTCCAAGCTGGACTACCTGCAGTGGCTGGGCGTCGACTGCCTGTGGCTGCCGCCCTTCTTCAAGTCACCGCTCAAGGACGGCGGCTACGACGTCGCCGACTACACCGCGGTGCTCCCCGACTTCGGCGACCTCGCCGACTTCGTGGAGTTCGTCGACGCCGCGCACCAGCGCGGCATGCGCGTGATCATCGACTTCGTCATGAACCACACCAGCGACCAGCACCCGTGGTTCCAGGAGTCCCGCAAGGACCCGGAGGGCCCCTACGGGGACTTCTACGTCTGGGCGGACGACGACACCGGCTACCCGGACGCGCGCATCATCTTCGTCGACACCGAGGCGTCCAACTGGACGTACGACCCCGTACGCAAGCAGTACTACTTCCACCGCTTCTTCTCGCACCAGCCGGACCTCAACTACGAGAACCCGCGCGTCCAGGAGGAGATGCTGGCGGGGCTGAGGTTCTGGCTCGACCTGGGCATCGACGGATTCCGGCTGGACGCCGTCCCCTATCTGTACGCGGCCGAGGGGACGAACTGCGAGAACCTCCCGGCGACGCACGCGTTCCTCAAGCGGGTCCGCAAGGAGATCGACACCCAGTACCCCGACACCGTCCTCCT
>NZ_JBIBXY010000057.1:0-1187 GCF_043082785.1 Streptomyces sp. NPDC014764
AATGTGGAGGCAGCCAAACAAATTATTGGCGAAATTCCAACGGTAGCAACAATTGCCAACTATAGAAAATCATTAGAAGTACAGACCGAACAACAAAGAAAAGCACTAGAATCTTTAAAGACAAAAAATCACATAGTTTCTATTGCAGAACAAGCAGAAAAACAGCTTTCTCATTATGAAAAAACATTAGAAGAATTAAAGGGAAAACTTGATAAAGTAGGATTTTTCCAACGTAAGGAAAAAGAAAATTTGCGTGCTAGTATCAACACTTTACAAGATAAAATCATCAGCCAGCATGACCACTTAAATACATGTTTAAAAGAAGCTGGTTTATCTGCACGTGAAGAGATCCAGTTAGCTAAAAAGCAATTAAGTAAACAAATTGATACGTCTACTCGAACTTTAAACGGGAGCATCTTAAAATCTGTAGACCAAAAACAAATACTAAACCAGACAGAAGAAATACTAAAGCAAAAGCTAATTCGTAAAGTAGCTATCCAATATCCTGAATTGAAAACAGCAGGACAATATTTGGATTACAAGACAGCATCTAAATTGAACCGACTAAATGAGAAACAAGGAAAAACTATATCGCTCGACAACATAAAACATACTTTAGAACAAAGACAGCATAAAATTGAATTAAATCGAGAAGGTATTCAAAACTATAATCTGGCTGTTCGGAATGCTCAAAATGCAGAAAGTTATTTTAATCATCTTACTGAACTAGAAAAACGAATTGAACGAATCGAATCGAATCCTTACTTAAAAGGAAAAATTCTGTTTTCCAAGGAAGAACAACAAGCTTATCAGAAAGATTTACAAAAACGAGAACAGTTAACTCAAGCTATTCGAACCATCGGTTATGAAGATCGGGAGCATTTGGAACAACATAAAAGAGAAATAGAGAAAGTTGCTCCAGCACTTGAAAAAGTTCAACAAGAAACGCAAAGCCTAAGCCAAAGCAATGACTTTCTTTCAGCCATCCTAGAAGGGGTAGAACAAGCCCAAAAGCAGGAACACAAAGTAAATGCTAAGCAAAAACCAAAGCAACGCTTAAAAGGGCAAAACATTGGGTTAGAAAGGTAATCATGCTATATTCAAAAATGCTACAGTTTTGACAGCATCTGTTGCTAGCCTACTCTTTTAAGAATTGGCTCTATATTTTATAGATCAGTGAAATGACC
>NZ_JBIBXY010000058.1:0-1130 GCF_043082785.1 Streptomyces sp. NPDC014764
GCTAAAAGCCAAACCTTGGGCTTTGCCCAAACCCACTGGGGAACTCTTCCCCAGACCCCCTTAATCGAACTCCCCAACCCCTCAATCCTTGAGGGGCTCCCTCGCCGGTAGGCAGCTCAAAAGGTGTTGCCTTTTGAGACACCAAGAGGGTCTTGGTGAAGTGAGTCTATCAACTCCTTATCCTCCCTTCGGTCCGGTACCGTTGACAGACGCCATACGGGCCTCTCTCGCCTTTGTAAGAGGTTGCCCCTAGTAAAAACCCTTAAAAAGCAAAAAAGACGCTTCTAGGGGTAGCGTCAGGGAAATGCGGATTTACAACGGTAAGCATTTGATACAAGTCTTATGAGACAGTCAGAAGTCATTTAAAACGCTAATTTCATTATGTCTCAATAAACTCTACTCTATTGGAATTGTGAAGTGATACACTTAAACTAACGTACGCAGGTTTGTTGAATAAGGACTTCAAAAAATACCCTTAATTAAGCTAAAAAGTCCTTCTCTTTATTAAGAAGGACTTTTTTATGTGTTATTCCATTGTCTCATTCATTGTAATAGTTTCGCTTGCTTCATGACCAGATTCTCCATGTCCTGGTCCAAACAAATTCAATATTACAACTCCTACAAGAATCAGTGTTATTCCTGCAATGCTAGCCATGTTAAGTTTTTCCTTCCAAACTAAAACTGAAATTACTGTAGTCAAAACAAGTCCTAAACCTGCCCATAATGCATATGCAGTGTTTAAGGGGATTGTTTTTAGCGACAAGGATAAAAAGAAAAAACAACCAACGAAAGCTATTATTACCCCTATTGTAGGATAGAGTTTTGAAAAGCCTTCAGATGCTTTTAATAGGGAAGAGCCAATAATCTCCCCCACTATTGCAAGTGCTAAATATAGATATGACATTATTCGTCCTCCTGAATCATGTTTATTAGTTCATCAAAAACTTGTGTTTTTAGTTCTTCATTTAATGGTGCCATTCCAAATATTTCTGAAAACCAAAGACCATCTATGGATAATCTTGTAATTGTTATTTTGACAGGATCAATTCCATCAGTTATTAACTTTGTATGCAAAATATCGTATCTCTGCCGGAATTCATCTAATAAATCTGGATTATTATACATAGCAG